>DUBB01000042.1:0-14648 GCA_012960535.1 Gammaproteobacteria bacterium | reverse complement strand
AAGTTATATCCCCGGTAATAAGCGCAGTGCAGATCTGTTATCGCGGCTGGGATTTGAAATCGAGGGTCAGGCCAGACAATACCTCAGAATCGATGGCAGGTGGCAGGATCATGTCCTGACCGCCTTGATTAATCCATTTGAGCCTGGGCCGTAAACTGACTGGCTTCAGCAATCGAAGTCTTGCTCGGATTTAGCGGATTTTCAGTAGTAGAACCAGTAAAATCGGTGTGCCCACCGCCTGTAACAGAATGAACCGAACCAGCACTTGTGTATTTGACCAACCCATATTGTGGCGAACATGATCATGTAGCGGGTAGCGAATGTTTTTGAAGATCGGGATGCTAAGAAAACGCAGCAGAGCGACCTTTATCATGCCAGTGGCACCATTCACCAGAACCACAAAGGCGACCACCAGAATAAGAAATGGATTCCCACAGGCCAGCACCAGTACACCCAGCAGTAATCCGACCGGCCTCGAACCCGAGTCACCCATTAAAACCGCACTGGGATAACTATTGTGCCAAAGGTAACCGGTCAGGGCACCCACCATGACAAAGGCAACAATGGCCCACTGGGCGCCGTCCGGATAGTGTGGCACCAGCAGATAGGCTGCAATGGTTGCATGGCCGACAATGCCGTACAGGATAATGCCCAGAAATAGTATCGCCATTGCAGAAAGGCTTGCTGACAGACCATCAACCCCATCGGTACAGTTGGTTGCATTGATAGACACCCAGAGCAGCGGCGTAGCCCCACAGACAAACAACCAGGCTGGTATTTCAATGGCTTCCTTCAACAGCGGTAGCCACAGGGTGTAAGGTTTTAATCCGCATATAATGAGTGCGGCTAGTATGGACACAACCAGATCGCAGGCGCCAAGGCGATATTCGCTCCAGCCATTGGGAGATGCGTCATCCAAAAATCCGATTATTGTGGCTATTAATACGCAGCCCAATATTCCGGTGATGCGAGCATCAAACGGTACAAAGAGGAGCACTGTGACGATAAAAATAGGCACAAACAGGACCCCAGCACTCATTGGCTTACCAACACTGACGGCAGCATCTACGGCAAATGGCCTACCGCCGTCTCTGGGTAGACGGTGCCAGGACCTTGGTAGTAGCCACCAGACCCATAGCGCTGCCACAGCAGTACCCGCCCCTGACAGAAATATGTAACTGGAAAATAGTCTGAATGGGCCGGCATATTCGGCCAGTAGCTGACTGAGGTAGTAGAACACTTAACTTGGCCCCGGGTAAAATGAGCCTGCATTATAAGCTTTATAAAGGGCTAAATAATGAAGCTAATCCGGAGGTTTAACAGATTTTTGATAGAACTGGTTGGAAAGCACCCATTCAGGCTAGCCCTTGCTGGAAACACCCTGTGATTGTTGCACTTTTTTCACAGTAGCGTGAAAGAGTCACTGTCTTTCCAGGCTGGGAAATGTGTGCGGTAGGCGGCTAGTTTCTCAAGGGATACAGATATTCGCTGTAACCCGGGAGTCTTGTCCATATCAAGCAGTGTGTTTCCCTGAAAATCAACGACTAGCGAGTCACCACAGTAATCAACGTCGTTACCATCCCGGCCGATTCTGTTGACACCCACAATATAGCTCTGGTTTTCGATGGCTCTTGCTTTGAGCAGAGTCAGCCAGTGTTGTCGGCGAGCTGCTGGCCAGTTGGCTACATAGAGTGCCAGGTCATAAAGATCCTTGTTTCTGGAAAAAACCGGAAACCTGAGGTCATAGCAGACCAGCGGGCAGATGCGAGCGCCTCGATAGTTGATGATCAGTTGATCTGTGCCGGCACTGTAGTGATCGTTTTCTCCTGACATTCGAAACAAGTGACGCTTGTCATAAAACTGGTGTTGCCCATCGGCTGGCATCCAGATGAAACGATTATAGAATTTACCCTGATCAACAATAATGAGGCTGCCACAGATTACAGCGTCCAATGACCGCGCCTGCAGTGCCATCCACTTGAGCGTGTCGCCATGGATGGTTTCTGCCAGGGCATCGGAACGCATGGAAAAACCCGTGGTAAACATCTCAGGCAGTACAACGATATCGCCTGGTTGAGCAGTCTGGATCTGTTTTCCCAGTATTTGTCGATTTAAATCCGCTTGTTCCCAGTGCAGTTCGGTCTGCACCAGTGCTATATTAATGACAGTCATCAGTTTTCACCTGAGATAAGCGTTCAGCAGCCAGCAGCAGTGTTGGCTCTTCTTTTGCAAAGCAAAAGCGAATGATGCGCTGATTCTGTTCAGGCTGCCGATAGAATACAGATATGGGTATAACGGCAACACCATGCTGCACGGTAAGATGTTCAGCAAATTCAGTATCTGCCAGATCAGACAGGGCGGAATAATCCGCTAACTGAAAGTAACTCCCGGCACTGGGTATCATTGCGAAACCATGCCCCTGCATGAGTTGAAGGAATCGGTCTCGTTTCGACTCATAAAAGCTGGCCAGATTGACTTCATGCTCCGGGCAGGCTCTCATGTAATCACTAATGGCCCATTGTGTGGGTGTATTGGTCGTGAAGGTCACGAACTGATGGACTTTACGAAATTCTGCAGTCAGGTCTGCTGGTGCAATGCAGTAGGCCACTTTCCAGCCCGTGGCGTGGTAGGTTTTACCGAAAGATGAGACCACAAAAGTTTTTTGTCTGAGCAACTCGCTGGATAAAAAGCTATGGTGCTGACGACCGTCAAATACCATGTGCTCATATACTTCATCAGAAAGTAATAGCACATCATGTTTTTCAACTAATTGTTCAAATTGATGAATCTCCTCCTGGCTGAGTATAGCCCCACAGGGATTATGCGGAGAGTTGACGATGATCAGCCGGGTCCGGTCGGTGATGGTATCCTCAAGCCGCTGAAAATCAATCTTGAAAGAAGGTGAGTCCAAAGGCAGATGCCGGACTAGGCCGCCTGCTAAGGCAATGGCGGGTGCGTAACAGTCAAACGCCGGGTCGAAGATGATAACTTCGTCGCCGCCATGGACCACAGCCTGAACTGCTACAAAGATGGCCTCTGTGGCACCGGATGTGACCGTAATTTCTGTTTCCTCATCGACAATAGCGGCATAGTGCCGCTTGGCTTTGAGGGCTATCTGCTCCCGCAGCGGCGCTATGCCGTGCATGGGAGGATACTGATTGTGACCCAGGAGCAGTCTTTCCCTGAAAAATTCCAGTAGTTGCGCAGGTGGCTGAAAGTCCGGATACCCCTGTGAAAGGTTAACCGCATTATTATCAACTGCCATTTTTGACATGATCGTGAAGATGGTAGTGCCGATACCCGGTAGTTTACTGTTGATCATGTTTCCCCCGACTTGGTGGCTGCTACTGATCCCTGAGCCAGTCCCTGGGTTGTAAGTATTGGTCATAGAGTTCAGCTTCACGTGATCCGGGTAGGGGGTGCCAGTTGTATTTCCAGATTGCCTGCGGCGGCATGGATGCCAATACGGATTCTATACGTCGTCCGGATTGGATGCCATAACGTGTACCTCTGTCGATGGCCAGATTGAACTCCGCATAGCGGCCGCGTCGATACAGTTGAAACTCCTTTTCCTGCTGGGTGTAGGGCAGATTTTTTCTTTTTTCGATAATGGGTCGATAAGCAGGGAGTATGCTCTCACCAATACTCTGCACCAGCTTGAAGCTCTGCTCGAACCCGCCCTCGGTCCAGTCGTCAAAGAATAACCCGCCCACACCACGGGCTTCCTTGCGATGGCTAAGGTAAAAATAGTCATCGCACCAGGTTTTCATGCGAGGATAGATGTCCTCTCCAAAAGGCGAGCAGGCAGCAAGCGCAGTTTGATGCCAGTGAATCACATCTTCTTTAAAAGGGTAAAAAGGCGTCAGGTCAAAGCCTCCCCCAAAATGCCAGTTGGCCTGATCAACTAAAAAGAAACGAAGGTTTGCATGGAATGTGGGAGCAAACGGGTTACCTGGGTGCATGATCATGGAGATAGCAGCGGCTTGAAATGGTTTGCCTGCCAGGTGGGGATTGCGTTCGCTGGCTGCCGGAGGCAGAGCACGGCCGATACTATGTGTGTATTGGACCGCCCCGCGTTCTATGTGCTGCCCATTATCCAGTACCCTGGGTCTTGAATGGCCACCTTCGGGTGTTTCAATATCCTCCAGGCTGAAACTGGCCTGGCCGTCGACTTCGGTCATGGCATCACAGATGCGAGTCTGCAACGCTATAAAATAATCGGTAACCTGCTCGATATCCGGGTGGCTGGCCATTTTTTGAAGACTCTTTTTAACGAGGGTGAACCATACCGAATTTAGTCAATTATTGCACCGACTACAGTGAAGCTGCCTCATAGTTTAGAATGTTGATCAATGAAGCCCATAAATGAATATTTATAACGGACGCTGCAGACGGGAAAAGGAGGCAACAAGATAATGGCCAAAGGTCAACAACATCTGGATTGGATGAATGAAAAGCTGGATCTGGGCCTCAGTTTTATCAAGGGTCAGGTAACCGTTGATAGCAAAATTGATGGCCAGTCAGAAAATCAATACCAGCAGGCAATTTATGACCTAGCCGTCAGCAAGGCAGAAATTGAGTGCGCGAAGGCATTCCTGGTCAATGCTGCATCTGGAACAGCATTTGATGAGAGTATGGCCAGCACTTTCGCCGCCCAGATGATTCAACAGGTGAGTAGTCGCCTTGCCAGTTCAGACGATTTTGGCTTGGCTCACGAAACAATACGATTGCCGGAAGGCACTCGTTTATTTTGCTCGAGGCTGTTGTCTCATGGCAACCTGGCTGGATTGGGTGAGCAGCTGATTCAGCGGCAGGGCGACCTTGGCAAGCGGGGCCTGGAGCCAGAAAAACAGTTGATGGCGGATACCTTTCGGCAGTTTGCCGAGGAGGTGGTTGGCCCACTGGCTGAACAGATACATCGACAGGACCTGATCATTCCTGATGCCATCCTCGATGGCTTAAGAGAGCTGGGCTGTTTCGGCTTATCTGTCCCGGAACAGTATGGCGGGCTCCTGCCCGATGACAGAGAGGATTCGCTAGGTATGATTGTGGTCACCGAGGAACTCAGCAGAGTATCCCTTGGAGGGGCAGGGTCACTTATAACCCGGCCAGAAATTTTATCCAGGGCATTGCTGGAAGGGGGCACCCTAGAGCAGAAGCAGCACTGGTTACCGCGTATTGCTTCAGGAGATGCGTTGTGTGCGGTGGCCATCACCGAGCCGGATTTTGGTTCTGATGTGGCTTCGGTGAAGCTCAAAGCAACTATGACCGAGGCGGGTTGGCTGCTAAATGGGGAGAAAACCTGGTGTACCTTCGCCGGTAAGGCGCATGTCCTGCTGACACTGGCCCGAACAGAATCTGATACGGCGTTGGGTCATCGTGGTCTCAGTCTGTTCCTGGTGGAAAAACCATCCACCGGGGACAGCGAATTTGAAGTGGTGCAGCCGCAAGGCGGCGAGTTATCTGGTAAGGCTATCAGTACAATCGGCTATCGCGGCATGCACAGCTATCAGTTGTTTTTCAAGGATTACCTGGTTCCGCATAGCCATGTCATTGGAGAAGGGCAGGGTTTAGGGAAGGGCTTTTATTTTACCATGCGAGGTTTTACGGGTGGACGGATACAGACCGCTGCCAGGGCCTGTGGTGTCATGCAGGGTGCTTTTGATCAGGCATTGCGTTATGCCCGTGACAGGAAGGTCTTTGCCATGCCGATTGCAGATTTTCCGCTGTCTAAAATTAAGCTCGTTAAAATGGCGATGGCGGTCGCGGCGGGCCGACAATTCACTTATGCCGTAGGCAGACTGATGGATCAGGGAAAAGGCCAGATGCAAGCCAGCCTGGTAAAATTAATGACCTGCAAATCAGCTGAGTGGGTGACTAGGCAAGCCATGCAACTGCACGGCGGGATGGGTTATGCTGAGGAAGTTGCGGTTAGTCGATACTGGCTGGATGCCAGGGTGTTATCGATCTTTGAGGGTACTGAGGAAACCCTCGCTTTAAAGGTAGTAGGACGACGCTTAGTTGAGCAAGCTCGCTAAGGCACACTATAATTAACTAAATTAGTCAGGGCGGCATTTATGGATCTATCATTCACAGCAGAGGACTTCGCTTTTCAGCAAGAAGTCAGGACATGGATAGAAGAAAATTATCCGCAGGATATGCGTCAGCGAAGACTGCGCAGTCCGGGTGGCTCCCTGACAAAGGAGGACCATGTAGCCTGGCAACAGGCATTGCATAGCAGGGGCTGGTCAGCACCCGGTTGGCCGGTTGAGCATGGTGGGCCTGGATTCACGCCAAGCCAGCGTTATCTGTTTGATCTTGAGATGGCTACGGCAAATACGCCGTTGATCATTCCCTTCGGACTTGGCATGGTCGCCCCTGTGATCATGAAATATGGCTCAGATGAACAGAAAAAGAAGTATTTACCCGATATTCTTGCCAGTCGAACCTGGTGGTGCCAGGGATATTCAGAGACTGGAGCAGGCTCTGATCTGGCTTCGCTACGGACAAAAGCAGTTCGTGAAGGCGATCATTACATCGTTAATGGCTCCAAGACGTGGAACACCCTGGGCCAACATGCCGATATGATTTTCTGCCTTGTAAGAACCAGCGATGAATCCATCAGGCAGATGGGTATTTCATTCCTGCTTATTGATATGCGGACACCGGGCATCGAGGTGCAGCCTATCGTCACCATTGATTGTCCGCCTGAGGGGCATCAGGAAATTAATATGATTCATTTTACCGATGTTGAAGTTCCTGTAGACAATTTAATTGGCGAGGAAGGTAAGGGCTGGACCTACGCAAAGTATCTGCTCGAATTTGAGCGCGGTAACGCCTATTCCCATGGCCTTAAGGCAGCACTGCAACGGGTCAGGCAGATATCTCTCATAGAACGAGATGGTGCGCGTGCGCTTGCCAGTAACCCGGACTTCCAGCAGAAATTAGCTGAAACAGAAATAGCAATCTCCGCTATGGAATTTACTGAACTTAGAATACTGAGTTCTCTGTCAACTGGAAAGAACGTCGGCCCTGAATCATCACTTCTGAAGTGCAGGGGGACAGAATTACAACAGACGTTGACCGAGCTCGCCCTGGAAGTGACTGGAAACTATGGCATTCCATTTAATAACCCAGCGCCCATCCGGGGCCTTAATGTCGAGCCTATTGGACCCGAATATGCTGCAGCAACAGCACCTGATTATTTCAATACCCGCAAGGTTTCCATTTTTGCGGGTTCAAATGAGATTCAACGCAATATCATGGCGAAAATGGTGCTAGGACTCTAGTTATGGCTTTATCACGTCGGCGTATTCTTGCTGTGCTTGGTTCAGTACCGATTCTGGGCTGGCTACAGCCCGGTGGAGCAAAGGCACTGGCAGTTGATCTTGAATCTTCGCCATTTGCCTATATCTCGCCATTTAAACGCAATGAGCAATTAAGTCGATGCCAGGCGGAAGTCTGGTATGTCAGTTATCAGGGCCATATCCATGTTTGTTCTGATAGCAAAAGCTGGCGGGTCAGGGCACTGTCGCAGGGGCTTGACCGGGCCAGGATATGGTTGGGTGACGTGGGTGAATGGCTTCAATCGAACGCGGCTTATAAAGTCTTGCCTGCTTTTGATGCCAAGGCAGAAATTGTCTCTGACGGCGAAGTGCTTGATAAACTCCTGGACCGGTTTGGCGACAAGTATCCTCTGGAATGGCTTTTGTGGCGTGCTGCTTTTCGTGATGGCATTGCCGATGGTTCAAGAACCATGCTTCGTTATACCTTGCAGTAAACGGGGATATTCAGCTGTGTGAGGTGCTCTCGTTCTGAGTAGCGCTCTACCGAGGACTTAACCCTCCTGGTTGGAGATGCTAGCCAGTTGGACATCTCTACTTTTACTACGTCTGTCTACAGTAATCCTGAAACGGGTATTCTCATCTGCAGGCTGGTCTTCTCTTGTGGGTACGCAAATATCAGGTAATGGCGCTTCAGCAAAGGCTTTGGCGGCGATATCCGGTAGACCCAGCATTCTCAAAACATGGCGAATGGTTTCGTTGATAGCGCTTCTGGCTAAGTTACCTCTTTGAATCTCGAGGGTGATATAGGTTGCCATGCCCGTTATGAGGCTTTGGGTGATGAACACATTTTCCGACCTGAACCTGCCGCCCTTTTTACCGGCTCCGATATCGTCTCGGCATTCCTTTGGGTTTTGGGCCAGGATGTGTGTATCAGAAAGACCTGCGCTGATGATAAAACTTCGCCAGGCTTCGTTATCCTGCGCTTGGGTGAAGTAATACTTTAAGGTGACCGAGACGCGCATCGCAGGGTCATTGAGTTTTCCCCGGTGCTCCCTCAGGCATTCCGAAAAAAGATCGTGAAAGTCTTCAATTATGGCCTGTACGATAGCGTTTTTATTGTCGAAATAGTTATAGAAGGAACCGGTCGCCAGACTCGCGGCTTCGGTTATATCCTGAATAGAAATATTCTCTATGCCTTTTTTATATATCAGGTCCCGACCCGCATTTATTAACTTTTTCCGGGTTTTGCCTCGTTTGGTCGTTATATGGATATGTTTAACTGGCTGAGTCAATGCGTTCATATTATATTTACCGCCCCTAGGCCCTGCATTCTTTTACCGAAGGAATGCCTGTGTATCTTGCATGTTACAATTCAGTCGCCGGGGACTATATGGTGTAAACGACAGGAAGAGCTAATAGCCTGACATCAAAGAAGTCTGATCCAGTCACGATTGTTAACCGCGTTCTAATATTTCAAGTTGGGTTTAACGATCCCAACTATTTTACTCTTTGTTTAAATTATCTTTATAATTTTTCATTAAATCTTTTCTTTAAAACTATTCTTTAAAACTATTCTTTAGAACATCTCTTTAAAACATCTCGCTTAAGTATCTTTCAGCACCTGAGCGCCAACGGTTCTGCACCGCGATTCCGCCTTCATTTCCCTGTCATTTCAGGATTATTCCACCATTATTCCGAAATGATTATTACTGGTGGAACTAGCACGGCATTCATCAACGAAATATACCCTAACCGCAAATATGCTTGATGAAAAGCATCGTGACGCCATTATTAGAGCATTGTTAAAGTATATTTCTATTTCTCGCCTATTCTGAATGATCCCTGAATACAAAGTGGAGGAATCTGCAAGGTTCGGGCGCTGGGCTTCTTATTAGCATTCAGGCAGAATGAAGTTTTTGATTCTTTCGGATAGGGTTATGGGTGAAATCGTGGTCAGAATGGCCCAATGAATTTTGAGTTTACAGATCAACAAAGATCAATTCGGGATGCAATTGAGCGAATTTGTGCTGAATTTGGCGATGCTTATTGGCTGGATCGAGATACGGATGGAGAATTTCCTGAAGCTTTTGTAAAAGCCATAACGGATGGTGGATGGCTAGGCATAGCCATGCCCGAAGCCTATGGCGGGGCGGGTCTTGGCATAACTGAAACTGCTATTTTGGCCCATACTATCGCTCGTTCAGGTGCCGGTATGAGCGGTGCTTCGTCCGTGCATTTGAATTTGTTTGGCCCAAATCCCATCGTTGTTTTTGGTAGCGAAGAACAGAAGCAGCGATTACTGCCGCCATTGATCAAGGGACAACACAGGGCCTGTTTCGGCGTGACTGAGCCAGACGCGGGTTTAAATACCACCAGGTTAAGCACCCGGGCAGTACGCGACGGTGATCATTATGTTATCAACGGTCGTAAATTATGGACTACCACCGCCCAAACAGCGAATAAGATCCTGCTGATAGCAAGAACAAAGGAGCTGGCTGATTGTGCCAAGCCCAGTGAGGGTTTGACGCTTTTTTATACTGACCTGAATCGTGACAGTATCGAGGTTCGATTAATTCATAAAATGGGCAGGAAAGCAGTGGATTCCAATGCGCTGTTTATTGATGATCTAATCGTTCCGGTGGCCGACCGCATTGGCGAGGAGGGCGATGGCTGGAAGTGCCTGTTGCATGGCTTAAATCCCGAACGGGTACTCATCGCTTCAGAGGCGGTAGGCCTAGGCCACGCTGCGCTTGCAAAGGCGTCGCAATACGCCAGAGATCGGGTGGTTTTCGACAGGAGTATCGGTAAGAACCAGGGTATACAGCATCCTTTGGCGGAGAACTGGATGGAACTGGAAGCCGCCCAGCTCATGGCGTTTAAAGCAGCTGATCTTTATGATCGAGGTGAGGCCTGTGGCGCCGAGGCAAACGCCGCAAAATATCTGGCTGCTCAAGCCGCTTTATCCGCCTGCCAAAGAGCGGTGCTGACCCACGGCGGCATGGGTTACGCCAAGGAATATCATGTCGAACGGTACCTGCGGGAAATTATGATTCCGGTTATAGCGCCAGTGAGCCAGGAATTGGTTAAGTCATTTATTGCAGAGCAGGTCCTCGGCCAGGAAAAAAGTTATTAAGCTGGCGCAGCAAAGCCAGTCAGGGCAGTTTTCTGGCGTACGCGCTGGCATCCCGGGCAGTTTGCTGACTCCAGCCTGCCACCGCAATGGAAAAGACTTCGTTCTAAGCGCCCGGCAAAGCACTGACCGCAGCACTGGTCATGATAGGGCATCATGATGAAGCTTGGCGCGCTGCTGGGACCGGTGGTTGATCCTGAAGCAAACCGATTCATAGCCAACCAGGCAAGGCAGCTTGAAGTTGAGGGTTTTCAGAGTCTGTGGTCCGCGCAGGCGATAGGTCGTGGCTTTATGATGACCGATCCGTTTATCTGCCTGAGCACAGCCGCAGCTGTTACTGAAACCGTAGCCCTGGGCACGGCTGTTATTCAGGTGCCGCTTTACCACCCACTTGACCTGGCGCACCGGATATTTTCACTGCAGCAGGTCTGCGGCAAGCGCCTTGTTGTGGGCCTGGGAGCAGGCTCAACGGCGCAGGATTTTGATGCCTTTGATCGACCCTATCAGTCTCGCTTCAGTGATTTCCTCAACTTGACTGACACCTTGAAAACGGTCCTGGCAGAAGGCCGGATCCATGCTAAAGATCTTACTCCCTGGTCTACACTGGTCGGTGGACCACCGCTGTTGCTGGGTTCCTGGGGCCAAGGTGTGAGCCGAGCAGCTGAATCCTTTGATGGCTGGATTGCATCTGCCCACTATCGTGGCCTGGAGGAGATTCTCGAAGCCCATCGGCGCTATCGCCGGTCGGGTGGCAAGCGGGCGATTGTGTCTACTATCCAACTGGGCGCTGGAACTGATCTGGTGCAACTCCGAGATCAGTTGCAGTGCTATGCCGAAGCTGGCTTTGATGAAGCTGTGGTTATGTTTCTGCCGGGGGCTCCCGGCCCTGGCCAGGTACGGGCCCTGCTGCCCTGACAAGCGGTTTTAGCCAATGCAGGTAATGGAACAGATTTGCTACTGTTTCGAGCCCTGGGACCAGGTTGCTTATTACCTGCCGGCATGAAGCTGCGCGTTGAGACGCAAGTGTCGTCACATTGAGGTCTGGATTAACGCTTTACAGGTGCTGCCAGTTTACCGTCGTGGCGCAGGCAAGCTGATGTGTTTACCCGGGTTAGAGCAGTGTCATAAGCTTCAGCAGATCTGCTGATAACGAAACCTGGCATTCAAGATTGTTAAGTAATGCTTTATAAATATTTATTAACTATCTGATATAATTAAACTTTAATATATAATATTGAAATGCTCACCAGATTCGGATTCAGATTCAGATCGAGGTCTGCTGCACCCATTGCAGTAGCGCCTGTTTGTCTCCGCGCTGGACTATTCGATGCGCTTTCTTTTCGATCTGGTAGTTATACATGGGGTCGTAATAATGCCTGAGTAGTGCTTCGATCCACCCTCTGTGGTCAGAGAATTCACCCTTGAGTTGCTGAGCCACGGCCTGCTTCATCTCCTTGCGTAGTCTGCTATGTAACTCTGAGCCCAGCCTCTTTTTTATCGCATCGATTGCAGTAAGCAGGTAGGAAGCAAAATGCTCTTCTGCCGTGCTTTCAAACTGACTTTGGTACTCCTGCCATTGGTCGAGGATGTATTCCTGAAAGATATGCTCTACGCGGTCCTCCAGGCTGGCTTCCAGTAATAGTAAGGGAGCGGCCTGCAGTTTTGCCTGGACCGGGGCAGGCAGGTGTACTCGGCCAATCAACCGGCCTTCATCTTCCATGTAGACAGTGCCAGTCTGGTTCAGTCTTGCCTGGAGCAAAGCAACGGCGATGGCGTTTTCAAAGTCGATCTGAGCGGGTTGCGGTGTTAGCCGGCTGCCAAACGCCGAGCCGCGGTGCATTGCGGCATGTTCCAGGTCGATACCGTTGTCCAGGTGATGTAACAGAACTGTCTTGCCGGTACCGGTTTGGCCGGCAATAACCACAAGGTCAACGTCCTTGAATTCCAGTTCGTTCAACAGGTGCTGTCGTAGCGCTTTGTAGCCGCCGTCGACTCTGGGGATAGGTTTGCCAGCCTGTTGCAGCCAACTGCAGGCGATTTCGGAGCGCAGGCCGCCGCGAAAACAATACAGGGCAGCTTGCTCGTGCTGGTCAATAAATTCCAGCCAGGCGTTTACCCGGGATTGCCTGACAGCACCGCTGACCAGTTCAAAACCACGCTCAAGAGCTGCCTGCTGCCCTTTTGACTTATATATAAGGCCAATTTCGTGTCGTTCAGGGTCGTTCAGCAGCGGTAGGTTAACCGCGCTGGGAAAGCTACCCTTGGCATATTCGATGGGTGCACGTACGTCGATCAAGGGCACAGCCTGACTAAGCAGCATGCTGAATTGATTCGCTGTTTCGATCATTTGCTCATACTGGGTTCCGTTAGGCCGTCCATTTTACGTGATTGTTTGTGGCCTGAATAGCCACTGATCGCCAGTGAGGCACGCTAATATCAGCAGCAGTGTGTCAACAAATGCATTTCAATTGTGGTTGTCGCGATATGCGTATTATAAATATATAGTTGCTTTAATGGCGAATAATTCTATATAATTAGTTTTTTTGATAATAAATAGCGTAATACGACAATGCCAGACGAAAACTTTCGCTTCCTGAACACGAACCTGACCGAGGGCGATACCCAGTTTTGCTGGACCACAGCCCGGGCGCATCAGCGGCAACAAGCTGATGACGCCAACATCTCGTTACGAAGCGTTGAGCGGATTATTGCCGGCAGTGATGTATTGCCTGCATCGTTGCCGGCCCAGGCCCTGCAAGACGAACAGTCTCGAGCAGCAAAGAGACTGGTGGTCGAGCAGTTTCAGGCGGATGCGCATCGAAAGCGCGGGTTGTTTTTGATGGTTCAACTCGGCCCAAGTATTGATCGAAGGCGGGTGCTGATGGCGAACGACGCGCGCAAGGGGCGTCGCTGGCTGTTTCTACCAGAAGCCGCTGACGCCCAGCAGGTTTTCGATGCCCTTGGCATTTTGGCCGAAGGGCGCAGTGTTGTCTTTGTCCCATCGGGAAGTGTTACCGCACATTTCCGGGAACTTGTTCAGACAAACCAGTCCGAGGTATTTGCCCTGCACAAACAGAAAATCTATCTGGCGGTAAGCTGTTATCCGGAAACTGCCCAGACCTCGATCAGGCCAGGGCCATCACAGCCTGCGGTCAACGCCGATGAAGAGCCCTGCCTGGCAATGACTCATCTGGACCGCTTGGAAGCCGAGAGTATCCACATTATCAGGGAAGTGATGGCGCATGCTGAGAACCCGGTTATGCTCTATTCCATTGGCAAGGATTCGTCGGTCATGCTACACCTGGCGCGAAAGGCTTTTTATCCCAGTCCGCCACCTTTTCCACTCATGCACGTTGATACGCGCTGGAAATTCCAGGAAATGTATCGGTTCCGCGATGAAATGGCAGCCTCCTCAAATATGGAGCTGATCAGCTACGTCAATCCGGAAGGCGTAAAAAAGAATATCAATCCCTTTGATCATGGCAGCTCGCTGCACACCGACATCATGAAGACTCAAGGTCTCAAGCAGGCCCTGGACCAATACCAGTTTGACGCGGCTTTCGGCGGAGCGCGGCGAGATGAGGAAAAGAGCAGGGCAAAAGAACGCGTATTTTCGTTTCGCACTGATACCCACCGTTGGGACCCCAAGAACCAGCGGCCTGAACTCTGGAATCTCTACAACGGTTCAAAAAACAAGGGCGAAAGTGTGCGTATTTTCCCGTTGTCGAACTGGACCGAATTGGATATATGGCAGTACATCTATCGGGAAAGTATTGCCATCGTACCTTTGTATTTTGCTGCCCAGCGGCCGGTAGTGAATCGTGACGGTATGCTGATTCTAGTGGATGATGACCGGATGCGGCTGTTACCGGGCGAGGACATTGAAATCAGGCGGGTGCGCTTTCGAACACTGGGATGCTATCCGTTGACTGGCGCGGTGGATTCGACTGCGGATGACCTTTCTTCCATCGTTCTGGAGCTTCTGCAGAGCCGTACCAGTGAACGGCAGGGACGGGCAATCGATTCTGACTCATCGGGTTCCATGGAAAAGAAAAAACAGGAAGGTTATTTCTAGTGACTGATTCAACACATCAACAGATCCAGGCCAAGGTCGATGCTTATATTGACAATCAGGCTAATCTGGATTTATTACGCTTTATTACCTGCGGCTCGGTCGATGATGGCAAGAGTACCCTGATTGGCCGGATGCTCTATGAGGCGCAGCTGTTGTT
>DUBB01000041.1 GCA_012960535.1 Gammaproteobacteria bacterium | reverse complement strand
TGACCGATCGTGCCCACATTAACGTGCGGTTTCGTTCGCTCAAACTTCTCTTTGGACATGATCGCCCTCTCCTTGTTGTTCAGAACCTATTATTGATTGTTAACTTGTCTTGCTGATCACTGCCTCCGCAACGTTATCAGGCACTTCTTTGTATTTCTCAAATTCCATTGCAAAAGTTGCACGGCCCTGGGTCGCAGATCTCATATCAGTGGCATATCCAAACATCTCAGAGAGAGGTACCTGGGCTCTTACCGCTTTGCCGGCAGCGACATCTTCCATTCCCAATACAATGCCGCGGCGCCGATTCAAGTCACCAACAATGTCACCGAAATGTTCTTCCGGTGTAACCACCTCAACTTTCATTACCGGTTCCAACAGCACCGGTCGAGCTTTTAATGCACCATCTTTAAGGGCTATTGAACCTGCCACCTTAAAGGCCACTTCACTTGAATCAACATCATGATAAGAGCCATCAAACAGAACAGCTTTAATTCCCACAAGGGAGTAACCCGCCAAAACACCGTTATTCATCTGTTCGCGAATACCTTTGTCGACGGCGCTGATGTACTCTCTCGGCACTGCACCACCAACGATGGCATCTTCAAACTCATAGCCCTCCCCTTCAAGGGGCTCTAGTCTCAGCCAGACATGACCATACTGTCCGCGCCCGCCTGTCTGACGTATAAATTTCGCTTCAGATTCAACGGTCTGACGAATGGTCTCTCGATACGCCACCTGGGGCTTACCTATATTCGCATCAACATTGAACTCTCGACGCATGCGGTCAACAATAATATCCAGATGCAACTCGCCCATCCCGCCAATAATTGTCTGTCCAGTCTCTTCGTCAGTTCGTACTCTGAACGAAGGATCTTCAGTGGCCAGCTTACTCAGCGCTACACCCATTTTTTCCTGATCTGCCTGGGATCTCGGTTCGACCGCCACATGAATGACTGGCTCCGGGAATTCCATACGCTCCAGCGTTATAACTTGATTTTCAGCACAAAGCGTGTCGCCGGTGGTGGCCAGTTTCAGGCCGATAGCTGCTGCTATATCACCTGCCCGAACCTCTTTGATCTCTTTTCTATCATTAGAATGCATCTGAACCATGCGGCCTATGCGTTCTTTCTTGCCTTTAATCGGATTGTAAACAGCATCCCCTGAGTTCAGAATGCCTGAGTAAACCCTGAAGAAGGTCAGCGCACCCACAAAAGGATCGGTTGCAATTTTAAAAGCGAGCGCAGCGAACGGCTCATTGTCGTCAGCAGATCGCTCCGCCTGTGTTTCTGCAGCGTCATCCAGAAAACCTTTTATTGCCTTAACCTCATTGGGTGCCGGCAGGTAATCAATGACCGCATCAAGCAAGGTTTGCACACCCTTGTTCTTAAAGGCCGAGCCACACATAGCTGGAACAATCTGGTTATCCAGGGTACGACTACGCAGGCCGGTTTTTATATCTGCAGCAGTCAGTGCTTCACCATCAAGATACTTGGCCATCAATTCATCATTGGCTTCAGCAGCGGCCTCAACCATTTTTTCCCGGTACTCCAGGGCTAACGCCTCCAACTCCGCAGGAATATCTTTCTCTATGAAGGTCAGACCCAGATCTTCGTTATCCCAATAGATGGCTTTCATTTTGACAAGATCAATGACACCTTCAAAGCCGTCTTCGGCACCGATAGCCAACTGGATAGGCACAGGTATAGCACCCAGTCTGGCTTCGATCTGATTAACGACACGGAGGAAATCCGCTCCAGCCCTGTCCATTTTATTAACAAAAACAATGCGTGGCACTTCGTATCGATTGGCCTGCCGCCAGACCGTCTCCGACTGCGGTTCCACCCCAGATGAGCCGCAGAATACAACGACGGCACCATCGAGAACACGCAAACTGCGTTCAACTTCAATGGTGAAATCAACATGGCCAGGGGTATCGATTATATTGATGCGGTACTCATCAAACTGGTCTTCACTACCCGACCAGAAAATGGTGGTCGCAGCCGAGGTGATAGTAATACCACGCTCCTGTTCCTGCTCCATCCAGTCCATGGTCGCCGCACCATCATGGACTTCCCCTATTTTATGGGACAGCCCGCTATAGAAGAGTACTCTCTCCGTGGTGGTGGTTTTGCCGGCATCAACATGAGCAACGATGCCTATATTTCGGTATTGTCCGATAGGAGTTGTTCTAGGCACAACCGCAGCCTCCCCTTACCGATTACAGCTATCTAGTAGCGATAGTGAGCAAAGGCACGGTTTGCCTCTGCCATTCGGTGCGTATCTTCGCGCTTGCGTACTGCAGCGCCGCGACCTTCAGCCGCATCTTGCAGTTCCCCGGCAAGACGCATTGCCATGGATTTTTCACCACGCTTACGTGCCATATCAACCAGCCATCGCATGGCCAGAGCGGTACGACGGGAAGGCCTTACTTCAACAGGCACCTGATAGGTAGCCCCACCTACTCGCCGTGATTTCACTTCAACTGTGGGAGCCACAGCTTCCAGGGCAGCTTCAAAAACTTCGAGCGGATCGCCACCGGATTTGCTTTGTATACGATCCAGAGCACCGTAAACAATTTTTTCAGCCACAGATTTCTTGCCGCTTTCCATGACATGATTCATGAACTTAGCAAGCGTCTGATTCCCATACTTGGGATCAGGAATAATATCTCTTTTTTCCGGAACGCGTCTTCTTGGCATGATTTATCTCTCTTCAGGTTATTCGAGACCTTTTGGCTCGACCTTACTCTTACGCCTCTTCAAAAGGCGAAAGCATGAATTAACTGTTTTAGGCTTTCGGACGTTTTGTTCCGTATTTAGAACGACCCTGCATACGGTCACTGACACCCGTTGCATCTAGGGTCCCACGAACCACGTGGTAGCGAACACCAGGCAGGTCCTTGACTCGCCCACCTCTGATCAGAACCACTGAGTGCTCCTGCAGGTTATGGCCTTCACCACCGATATAAGATGTCACTTCCATCTGATTGGTTAACCTCACACGGCACACCTTACGAAGAGCAGAGTTCGGTTTTTTTGGCGTAGTCGTATAAACACGGGTACATACGCCTCTCTTCTGAGGACAAGCCTGCAGTGCCGGCACATCACTTTTGGTACTCTTTCGCCGTCTTGGCTTTCTCACTAGTTGGCTTATTCTAGCCATGTTCAACAACTCCTTGTTTCCGCGGGTGACCGCGATGCACTCCCTCGCAAGAGTGGCGCATTCTAATGACCCACTGTATGCGAGTCAACCATTGCTTGCTCCTAAACCTGAATCAGATAGGGAGCACTCATACCTCGCCTGAATTCAAAGCTTCACTCAGCGCCTGTTCTACTTCACTTACGCTCACCGTGGGTTCTTCATGTCCCTTTTCACGACGTTGTTTGCGCTCACTGTGATAACTGAGACCCGTCCCGGCTGGAATCAACCTGCCGACAATGACGTTTTCTTTCAAACCACGTAAATAATCGCGTTTCCCGGTCACGGCAGCTTCGGTGAGTACTCGTGTCGTCTCCTGGAACGACGCAGCCGAAATAAACGACTCGGTGGCCAAAGAGGCTTTGGTAATACCCAGTAATACTCGGTTACCCCGAACCTGTTCAGTCTCCTCTTCTTTCAATCGATCATTTACCTCTAGGAACTGATTCAATTCGACCTGTTCACCTTTAACAAATTCGGATTCACCCGGGTTGGTAATCTCAACCTTACGGAGCATCTGACAAACGATAACCTCAATGTGCTTATCATTAATCTTAACGCCCTGCAGACGGTAAACATCCTGAATCTCCTTGGAAATATAATTTGCCAATTCCTCAACACCCTTCAACCGCAAAATGTCATGGGGGTTTTCAGGGCCGTCCGATACCACCTCGCCTTTCTCGACATGCTCACCTTCAAAGACCGTCATATGCCGCCATTTTGGAATGAGCACTTCATAGTGATCAGAACCCTCCGGCAACTGGCTCATATCCGTAGGCGTAATGACCAGGCGCCGCTTGCCCTTGGTTTCCTTGCCAAAGCTCACCGTGCCCGTGATCTCTGCCAACACCGCTGCCTCTTTCGGCTTTCGCGCTTCAAATAAGTCCGCTACCCGTGGTAAACCACCGGTAATATCACGCGTTTTAGAGCCCTCCTGAGGAATTCGAGCAATCACATCACCGGTAGTAACCTGATCACCATTTTCCAAGCCCAGGATCGCATTAGCCTCAAGAAAATAATGGGCTGGAACATCCGTGCCAGACAACAGCAGAGCTTCTCCTTTGTCATCAACCAACCGAACAGCCGGCCGCATATCTTTGCCCGCACTGGGTCTGTCTTTTGGGTCAATGATTGATATGCTGGTCAAACCAGTCAACTCGTCAGTCTGACGACGAATGGTGATCCCTTCATCCATGGATTCGAAGACAATGTTACCCGCCACCTCTGTGACAATAGGGTGAGTGTGGGGGTCCCAGGTGGCCACAATATCACCCGCTTCGATTACGTCACCGGGTGCATTTTTCAGAAGTGCTCCGTAGGGAATTTTATAACGCTCTCTTTCCTTGCCGGATTCCTGATCAGCAATAGCGACTTCTCCAGATCTGGAAATTGCAACCAATCCACCGCTTGGTTTTTCGATCGTTTTCAGATTATGAAGGCGTACTACGCCTGCGTGTTTCGCCTGCACGTTATCAACTGCTGTAGCTCGTGAGGCCGCCCCGCCAATATGGAAGGTACGCATGGTCAGCTGGGTACCGGGTTCGCCGATAGATTGCGCAGCAATAACCCCGACTGCCTCACCAATATTGACCAGATGACCACGTCCCAGGTCCCGACCGTAGCAATTGCTACAAATACCGTATCGGGTCTCGCAGGTAATTGCACTACGTACTATAACCTCATCAATGCCAAAATCTTCAATACGATCCATCCATGCCTCATCGATCATAGTCCCCCGTGGGATCAGCACATCGTCACCAGCTGAATTGAAGACATCTTGTGCAATTACCCTGCCCAAAACCCTGCTGCCCAAAGCGGCAACAACATCACCGCCCTCTATGACCGCATTCATTGTCATACCATCATAGGTACCACAATCAACTTCAGTCACCACCAGGTCCTGAGCCACATCAACAAGGCGCCTGGTCAGATAACCTGAGTTCGCAGTCTTAAGTGCTGTATCTGCCAACCCCTTACGTGCACCGTGAGTCGATATAAAGTACTGCATCACCGACAGCCCTTCACGAAAATTTGCAGTGATCGGCGTTTCGATAATAGAACCATCTGGCTTAGTCATCAGACCTCGCATCCCGGATAACTGTCTTATCTGCGCGGGGGAGCCTCGAGCACCAGAGTCTGCATACATCCAGACACTATTAAACGAACCTTGTACTTCCTCCTCACCTTCTCGGTTAACAACCTTTTCCGTACTCAGCGATTCCATCATGGCGTTACTTACCTGGTCACTGGCACTGGTCCAGATATCGATCACCTTGTTGTACTTCTCTCCCTGCGTTACCAGGCCAGAGGCAAACTGGCTTTCAATTTCTTTAATCTCTTCTTCTGAACGCTCAATAATGGCTGCTTTTTCAGCAGGAATCACAAAATCATCAACGCCAATGGACGCACCGGAACGAGTTGAATACTCGTAACCCATATACATCAACTGATCTGCAAAAATAACCGTTTCTTTGAGACCGACAGTTCGATAGCAAATGTTGATCAATCTGGACATATCCTTATTGACCATGGTCTTATTGATTTCTGAATAAGGAATTCCATCTGGAACTATCTCAAAAATAAGGGCTCGACCTACCGTCGTTTCATACATCTTGGATGCCTGTTGCCACTCACCTTCCTGGTCCCGCGATTTCTCCGTGACTCTTAGTTTAATCTTCGCCTGCAAGCCCACTTTAGAGGTGGTATAGGCCCGATTGACTTCCTCAACATCAGAGAAAATCATACCTTCACCAAGCTCATTCACCCGCTCTCTCGTCATCCAGTAAACACCGAGAACAACATCCTGGGATGGCACAATAATGGGCTCCCCATCTGCCGGCAGTAATACATTGTTGGTCGACATCATCAACGCCCGTGCTTCCAGTTGCGCTTCCAGAGTCAAAGGCACATGAACCGCCATCTGATCACCATCAAAATCAGCGTTATAGGCTGTACAGACCAGAGGGTGCAGTTGAATCGCCTTACCCTCGATCAAAACAGGTTCAAATGCCTGAATTCCTAAACGATGCAGGGTAGGTGCCCTATTCAGCAGCACTGGGTGCTCGCGAATCACTTCGGCTAGAATATCCCAGACTTCAGCTGTTTCTTTCTCCACCATTTTCTTGGCAGCCTTAATCGTTGTTGCCAGGCCTCTAGATTCCAGTTTCCCAAAAATAAAGGGCTTAAATAACTCCAATGCCATCTTCTTGGGAAGACCACACTGATGCAGACGCAGGGTAGGCCCCACTACAATGACGGACCTTCCAGAGTAGTCAACTCGCTTACCCAGTAGATTCTGTCGAAAACGTCCCTGCTTCCCCTTAATCATATCTGCCAATGATTTCAGTGGTCGCTTGTTGGTACCGGTAATTGCTCGACCCCTGCGACCATTATCAAGCAGCGCATCAACTGCTTCCTGAAGCATGCGCTTTTCGTTTCGTACAATGATGTCTGGCGCCGCCAGGTCCAGCAGACGCTTGAGCCGATTATTTCGATTGATCACCCGTCGATATAGATCATTCAGGTCTGATGTCGCAAATCGACCGCCCTCTAAGGGCACTAACGGCCGCAAATCCGGTGGCAATACCGGCAACACATTGAAAATCATCCAGGAGGGATCATTTCCAGAATTGACAAAGGCTTCTATTAATTTAAGCCTCTTGGTAAGTTTCTTGATCTTGGTATCCGAATTGGTCTGAGGCAACTCTTCGCGAATGGTTGCTATTTCATCTTTCAGATCCATTTGACGCATAAGATCCTGAATCGCTTCTGCACCCATCTTGGCTTCGAATTCATCGCCGAATTCTTCCAGCTTTTCATAGTAGTCCTCATCCGAGAGCAATTGACCTTTTTCCAAAGTCGTCAAGCCAGGATCAATAACCACAAAAGACTCAAAATAGAGAATTCTTTCAATATCCCGTAACGTCATATCCATCAGCAATCCAATGCGTGATGGCAGGGATTTCAGAAACCAGATATGAGCCACCGGCGATGCCAATTCAATATGGCCCATCCTTTCCCGTCGTACTTTTGCCAAGGCGACCTCAACACCACACTTCTCACAGATAACACCGCGATGCTTGAGACGTTTATATTTACCACACAGGCACTCATAGTCCTTATTAGGCCCGAATATCTTGGCACAAAACAGGCCGTCTCTTTCTGGCTTGAAAGTACGATAATTAATAGTCTCAGGTTTCTTGACCTCACCAAAGGACCAGGAACGAATCATCTCAGGCGAAGCCAGGCCAATTCTTAAAGAATCAAATTCTTCTGCCTGACCCTGGGCTTTCAGCATGTTCAATAAGTCTTTCAATGCATTTCTCCAATTTGAGCCGTTAGGCTCGTGCTATCTATTTTATGAATCCGGTTATCCTAAAAGCTCAGTCGCTTTCCAGCTCTATATCAATACCAAGTGATCTGATCTCTTTAACCAGCACATTGAATGACTCGGGCATGCCTGGTTCCATTCTATGCTCACCATCAACAATATTCTTATACATTCTGGTCCTGCCATGGACATCATCAGACTTCACTGTGAGCATTTCCTGAAGGGTATAAGCTGCCCCATACGCCTCAAGCGCCCACACCTCCATCTCACCAAATCTCTGGCCACCGAATTGGGCCTTGCCGCCCAGAGGCTGCTGCGTTACCAAGCTATAGGAGCCGGTAGAACGCGCATGCATCTTATCGTCTACCAGGTGATTCAGCTTCAACATATACATAATACCAACGGTAACAGGCCGGTCAAACTGAACGCCTGTACAGCCATCAAACAGCACTGTCTGCCCATCCAACGGAAGATCGGCAAGTTCAAGCATGTCTTTAATCTCAGCTTCATCTGCACCATCGAAGACACCTGTTGCCATCGGCACACCGCCACGCAAATTACCCGCAAGGCTTAGTACCTCGGCATCGCTCAGGGAATCCAGATCTTCAATTCGACCACTCTGATTATAAACTTTTTCAAGAAATTGCCTGATCTCGATGACTTCTCTCTGCGTATCAAGCATGGCACCGATTTTCAGACCCAGGCCCTCTGCCGCCCAACCCAGATGGGTTTCCAGAATCTGTCCTACATTCATTCGCTTGGGTACGCCCAATGGATTTAACACGATATCGATGGGTTCACCATTGGCATCAAAAGGCATATCTTCCACTGGTTTGATAACCGAGATAACACCCTTGTTACCATGCCGGCCTGCCATTTTGTCACCGGGTTGAATACGACGTTTGATAGCGAGGTAGACTTTTACAATTTTAAGGACGCCCGGGGCAAGGTCGTCTCCACTCTGCAATTTACCCTTACTCTCTTCGAACTTCTCATCAAGCTCTATGCGACGTTCCTTCAACCTCTTATCTGCTAATACCAATTGATCGTTTAAAGCTCCTTTCTCCATTCTAAGCTTAAACCAGTCATCTGAATCTATATCACTGAGGTAAGCTTTAGTCAGCTTGTCACCTTTTTTAAGCATCGGCCCAGCAATAACTGCCTTGCCCGTCAATGCCGCGGCGAGACGCTCATAAGTGGCCGTTTCAATAATGCGGAATTCAGCTTCAATGTTCTTGCGAACGCGCTCAACTTCCTGTCTCTCTATATCTTTGGCACGAAGATCCTTGTCGATACCATCCCGAGTGAATACTCTGACGTCTATGACCGTACCTTTGTAACTGCTGGGTACTCTCAAGCTGGTATCTTTCACATCAGAGGCCTTCTCTCCGAAAATTGCACGCAGCAGTTTTTCCTCTGGTGTCAGCTGGGTTTCACCTTTAGGGGTTACTTTACCCACTAAAATATCACCAGGATTCACTTCAGCACCGATATAAACAATGCCCGATTCATCAAGCTTGCCCAGAGCACCTTCTCCTACATTAGGAATATCGCTGGTGATTTCCTCAGAACCTAGCTTGGTGTCACGCGCAATACAAGTCAGCTCCTGAATATGAATCGTGGTAAATCGATCTTCCTTTACTACTTTTTCAGAAATCAGAATGGAATCTTCGAAGTTGTAACCATTCCAGGTCATAAAAGCGATGCGCATATTCTGGCCGAGGGCCAGTTCACCCGTATCCACAGAGGGACCATCAGCAAGAATATCATTTTGGGCCACAATATCACCCTGCTTTACCAGTGGCCGCTGATTAATACAGGTGTTCTGATTCGAGCGAGTGTATTTGACCAAGTCATATATATCGACGCCTGCTTCACCGCTTTCTGTTTCATTATTATTAACACGGATTACAATCCTTGCAGCATCAACCGTTTCAACCACACCACCACGGCTGGCAACAACGCAAACCCCCGAGTCTCTAGCAACAGCTCGTTCTAAACCAGTACCAACCAAAGGCTTTTCAGCAATCAATGTCGGTACAGCCTGACGCTGCATGTTGGAACCCATTAGCGCCCGATTAGCATCATCGTGTTCCAGGAAAGGAATCAACGCGGCGGCAACGGATACCACCTGCTTTGGCGAAACATCCATAAAGTTAACATTTTCTCGGGGCATCTTGGTGAATTCACCCTGATGGCGCACATCCACCAATTCATCTTCCAGACTACCTTCGTCATTTATGCCAGCGCTCGCCTGAGCAATAACAAAATCAGATTCTATGATCGCGGACAGATATTCAATATCATCGGTGACCTTGGCATTTTCTACTCGCCGATACGGGCTTTCCAAAAATCCAAATGAATTGGTTCGAGCATAGGTTGCCAGTGAGTTAATCAACCCAATATTAGGCCCTTCAGGCGTTTCAATAGGGCAGACGCGGCCATAGTGAGTTGGGTGAACATCCCTGACCTCAAAACCGGCCCGTTCGCGGGTAAGACCACCCGGCCCGAGCGCCGAAACACGACGTTTGTGGGTTACTTCCGACAAGGGATTGTTCTGATCCATGAACTGGGACAACTGCGCTGACCCAAAAAATTCCTTAACAGCTGCCGCAACTGGTTTGGCGTTGATCAGGTCCTGAGGCATCAGGCCTTCGGACTCTGCCAGACTCAAACGCTCCTTAACCGCTCGTTCAACTCTGATCAGGCCCAGTCTAAATGCATTTTCAGCCATCTCACCCACGGACCTGACCCGTCGGTTACCCAGATGGTCAATGTCATCTACAACATCTTTGCCATTGCGGATGCTCATTAAACATTTCAGAACATCGATGATGTCATGGTTATTTAAAGTTCCTTCTCCGGTTTCATCCTCTCTGCTGAGTCGACGGTTGAACTTCATCCTTCCAACTGCTGTCAGATCATATCGATCTGGAGAAAAGAACATGTTGTTAAACAGGTTTTCAGCAGCTTCTTTTGTCGGTGGCTCACCAGGACGCATCATCCGATAGATTTCTACCAGTGCCTCGAGGCGATTACTGGTCGGATCAACAGTCAGGGTATCCGACATGAAAGGGCCACAATCCAGGTCATTGGTATAGATTGTATCGAATTCTGTAATTTCCAGCTCTGTCAATATCTCTAATACTTCCTCGGTAATCACCTCGTTACAGGCAACTCTAATTTCTCCAGTCTCCGAATCAATAATATCTTTTGCCAGTTTATGGCCGCAGACATACTCTACAGGGACACTCAGATGGCTCAGGTTGCCCTTTTCCATGTCCCGGATATGCCGGGCAGTTATGCGCGTCCCTTCGGGAACGATAACCTTGCCTTTCTTACCAAGGATATCGAATCGTGCAGTTTCACCACGCAGCCTGCTGGCAATCAGCTTCAGCTTAGGTCCTTCATCGGTAAGCTGAAACGAATCTGTATCAAAAAAGATTTCCAGGATTTCCTCAGCATTTAACCCCAGTGCACGCAATAAGATAGAAGCCGGTAATTTACGACGCCTGTCAATCCGTGCGAAAACGTTGTCTTTTGGATCAAATTCGAAATCTAGCCATGAGCCGCGCATCGGAATCACTCTAGCTGAATAAAGCAATTTCCCGGAAGAATGTGTTTTCCCTTTATCATGATCAAAGAACACGCCAGGCGATCGATGTAATTGGGAAACCACGACGCGTTCTATGCCATTAATAACAAAGGTGCCATTTTCAGTCATCAGGGGGATCTCACCCATATAGACTTCCTGCTCCTTAATGTCCTTGATCGCTTTATTAGAAGAATCCTTATCATAAATAATGAGTCGGACCTTAACCCTCAGAGGTACCGCATAGGTCACACTTCTGGACTGGCACTCCTTTACATCAAAAACAGCCTTGCCAAGCCGATAAGTAACATACTCCAAAGCGGCATTACCGGAATAGCTTACTATTGGGAATACCGACCTGAATGCAGCGTGAAGGCCAGTTTCCAGCCTTTCTTTCTGGTCTGTTCCTTCCTGTAGAAATTGCTTATAGGAATTCACTTGGATACCCAGTAGATAGGGTATGTCCATGACAGTTGGCAATTTGCCAAAATCTTTCCTAATGCGTTTTTTCTCTGTATACGAATAGGCCATTCACGCCTCCAGGCTTGCTATGTGATCACATCTAAATGTAAAAAAAACACAGGCGAACACGAGCAGATCATTATTGACCTGCTCAATGTATCGATCCTGCCCAAGTCATACTGACCTTGACTTACTTCAGCTCGACCGATGCGCCTGCTTCTTCGAGCTTCTTCTTGATATCTTCCGCTTCATCTTTAGAGGCGCCTTCCTTCACTGTAGAAGGAGCTGAATCTACCAACTCTTTTGCTTCTTTTAATCCTAATCCGGTGATGCTTCGAACGACCTTAATGGCATTCACTTTCTTTTCACCGAATGAAGTCAGAACGACTTCAAACTCGTTCTGCTCTTCAACCGCAGCGGCATCAGCAGCTGCAGCGGGTGCAGCGACAGCAGCAGCTGCAGCGGATACACCAAACTTCTCTTCCATGGCTTCAACAAGTGCTACCACATCCATCACACTCATTTCCGCAATTGCATCTAAAATATCATCTTTGGATAACGACATTTGTCCTATCTCCGTTTTTCTGAATTAAGCTTGAACTGATTGTTGTTTCTGTTCACCCACCGCAGCAACAACCCTGGTTACCCGAACTGGTATATCGTTTAAGGATCTTACGACCTTAACGATTGGAGCCAGCATCACTGCTAACAGCAATGCGAAGGCTTCATCCCTGGTTGGCAACTTGGCAAGTGCATCAATCTGCGTTGCAGGGAGCAATTTGCCACCGACACTGAGCGCTTTTACTTCAAACGCCTCATTATCTTTGGCAAAGTCCTTGAATAAGCGCGCACCTGCACCTGGGTCCTCCAGGGAAAAAGCGAGCACACAAGGCCCCAACAACGCTTCATTCATGCACTCAAATTCGGTCCCCTGGAACGCTCGCTTTGCAAGCGTATTCCGGATGACACGAACTTGTACGCCAGACGCACGAGCGGTACTTCGGAGTGCCGTCATCTCATCGACTGAGACTCCCCGATAATCCGCCATTACGGCTGAAAGCGCAGTTTTTGCGGTTTCATTTACTTCGGCAACAATAGCCTGTTTCTCTTTAAGTCCAATCGGCACTTCTGCGTACTCCTCGACTCGTTACCTTTCCTGCCAACTTGCACTCAGCAGGGACGTACGGCGACAGGATCCATGGCTTTGAATCAAGTTCCACCGTCTGCGCAGGCTTATCTAAAAATTAACCGAATTAAATCGGACCTGCGGTCTTTGACGAGTGATGACCATTGGCCAGCCACTCCAAAGTACTTTTTTATTCAAGCCTCCAGGGAAGCTTGATCTATCAAAATTCCGGCACCCATGGTAGTAGACAGGGTGACCTTCTTTACATAAACGCCTTTTGCGGAAGCTGGCTTGAACTTCTTAAGATCAGTGATCAAAGCCTCCAGATTTCCTTTAATCGCCGCGGCATCAAATCCAACCTGCCCGACACCACCATGAACAATGCCATTTTTATCTGTCCGATAACGTACCTGGCCAGCTTTAGCATTGTGTACTGCTTCAGCAACATCTGCCGTAACGGTGCCCAGGCGTGGATTAGGCATCAGCCCTCTGGGGCCGAGTATCTGTCCCAATTGACCCACCACTCGCATAGAATCAGGCGTCGCTACAACCACATCAAAATCGAGATTGCCTGCTTTAATTTGTTCCGCCAAATCATCCATGCCAACGATATCGGCCCCAGCGGCGGTAGACTCTTCAGCCTTTTCTCCCTGGGCAAACACGGCAACACGGACCGTCTTACCTGTTCCATTAGGCAACACGGTTGCCCCACGAACCACCTGGTCTGATTTTTTTGGATCAACGCCCAGGTTGATACTGACATCGATTGATTCCTTGAATTTCACCGTGGACAGTTCATTCAGCAGTACCACCGCATCATCAATACTATAGAATTTAGATTGATCCACTTTCTCTCGATAAGCCTTCACTCGTTTACTTAACTTGGCCATCTACACACCCTCCACTTCAATACCAGCACTGCGTGCGCTGCCCGCAATAGTCTTCACGGCAGCATCCATATCCCGTGCCGTGAGGTCAGGCATCTTCAGCGTGGCAATTTCTTCTAATTGTGCACGATTAACCTTACCGACTTTATTGACATGGGGTTCTGCACTACCACTGGTGATCCCGGCCGCTTTCTTTAACAAAATCGATGCGGGGGGCGTCTTCCTAATGAAGGTGAAACTCTTATCACTGTATACCGTTATTACCACCGGAATAGGCATGCCAGGCTCAATCGCCTGAGTCTCTGCATTGAACGCTTTGCAGAATTCCATAATGTTCACACCACGCTGACCCAAAGCCGGGCCCACAGGCGGGCTGGGGTTTGCCTGTCCAGCAGGAACCTGTAGCTTAATATAAGCTTCTATTTTCTTTGCCATTTGTAATCCTCTCTTGGGTTCAAACCCCGTCGCACTTACCGATTTACAGCAAGCCACGAATCAGGTCCCCGTAAATAGTGAGCAATTGGCCCTTGCCACACTAAATTAAAGTCTCTGCTCAGCCTTTTTCGACTTGACCAAAGTCCAATTCGACCGGTGTTGACCGACCAAAAATTGTGACTGCAACGTGCAGTCGATTTTTTTCATAATTCACTTCTTCAACAACACCATTGAAATCGTTAAATGGGCCATCAGTAACCCTGACCAGCTCACCAGGCTCATACATTGTCTTGGGTGTGATCTGCTCACTGCCCACCTGAACGCGCTGCAGAATAGCCGAAGCCTCGGCTGCTGATATAGGCGCCGGCTTATCTGCCTTACCGCCAATAAACCCCATGACTCTGGGCGTTTCCTTAACTAAGTGCCAGGTCTGATCATCCAGAATCATTTCCACAAGCACATAACCAGGGAAAAATTTCCTTTCACTGCGACGCTTCTTACCCGCTTTCATCTCAACCACTTCTTCTGAAGGCACCAGGATTTCTCCAAAGCGGTCCTGAAGTCCGGAGAGCTCAATTCGCTCAAGAAGGGCGCGCATGACTTGCTTTTCGTAACCCGAAAAAGCGTGCACTACATACCAACTCTTATTCACTTAAGCACCTGCCCTTTATCAATCGCTAACCAATGATACTGCTTATAGACCAACTCAAAGTGGAATCCATACCCCATAGAATCAAAGCCACAAAGATCACAACAACCACGACAATTAATGTGGTCTGGGTGGTTTCCTGTCGAGACGGCCATACCACTTTCCTTATCTCGATCCGTGCTTCCTTGGCCAATTCCCAGGTCGAACGACCCAGCTGGGTCTGTAAGCTGATCAATATTGCAATGGCCAGAACCACCAGGCCAGCTAACACTCTGTACAGAAGAGTGACCTCACCGAACTGGGTATTACCATAGATGCCACCTACTAACACAACTAAAACAGCTAGCCACTTAAGACCATCTAAACGACTTGGATTTTCTATCGATGTGCTTGCCATTTTATTCCTGGTATCTACTTCAATTCTGGTCAACAGTGCCTATTATCAATTTTTAGCATTGCCCTCACCTTCTGATTAAAAGGAAGAACACCTTTGCAACCCTGATCTCACCAAACCCAGAAAGCTCTCGCTTCACCAGGAAGCGCAGCCAGCTTGGCAGGCCAGGAGGGAATCGAACCCCCAACCTGCGGTTTTGGAGACCGCTGCTCTGCCAATTGAGCTACTGGCCTA
>DUBB01000040.1:18075-81426 GCA_012960535.1 Gammaproteobacteria bacterium | reverse complement strand
AGGGATTTGGTCGAATCTCGGTAAGTGGTAGTCAGCAGTTTAACGCGAAGAATGAGACAGGGGCAGAACAGGCCTATCAATTTTTTGCGCACAATGGTTTTGTTGTTCTCAAGAACTGCCTGGATCACAGCGAAATCAATGAACTCAATACGTTCTTTGATCGCACCCAGCTTGAAAGGCCCGAAGCCTGGGGCGCGTCCGCTGATAAACGCAAACCGCATCATCGAGATCAGGGCCTCATTTTCAGTCAACCACTGCTGGATTACCCAGAACTCGATAAATTTACCCAACATCCTGGCGCCTATCCGGTAGCAGCCAGGATACTCGGGGGACTAGAGAGCGTTCGCTACAGTGAATTCAATTTCAGGGAGACGCCTGAACATGCAGGGCCGGGCAGAATGAATTTCCATCATGATGCTGTGGTCGCAGACCGACTGCTCAGGAAACCTTATCTACCCTGCGATTGGTTATGTGCCATCCATTACCTGACCGAAGTTGCAACAAATACACCAGCCTTCTGTGTGGTGCCTGGCAGTAATCGCTTTAAAACCCTTAAGCAGGCCTATGCCGACCTAGGTGAAGACTATCAGGAGCTGCCCATTTATGGCCCAGCCGGCACCTGCGTGCTCTATGACACGGCTACTTTTCATACCCGGCTGGATGGCGATGGTATCAATGGCAGGCGAACCTGGCACCAGTATTATGCTCGGGGCGGTTGGCTCGCCAGTTCACTGCCAACAACAAATCGATATGTACGAGCACCCTCTCCTTCACTGACCAACTGGAACTTAATACCAGAGCGCCTGGCCATGCATCCTGACCCTGCCAAAAGACTGTTCTTCTCGCACTGGAACAGCGCCCAGGGCGAATGGGTCGCCTCTGGGTTTGATAAGCACCTGAGGAAAACCATGCCGCGTGGGCAGCAATGAACGCTCAGCAAAGAAAGAAAGGTTTACCAACAGCACCCTTACCTAGATCCAGCCATCAGTTATATTTAGTTCTGCGAGGCTACGTTCCTTGATCCTTCCCTTGCTCTCACATTTGAATCTATGCTAAAAGTTTAGTCCTCAACCGAATATTTTCTATAGCAATACCACTCAATTAAAAGGCAACTCTCTATGGCTGCACAAGACTATCCACTCAACCGCCGCGGTTTCATCAAAGGTGCAACAACAACAGCTCTGGTTAGCAGCTTGGCGCCAAGCCTGGTGCTGGGATCTTCCAGCAATAATCCCCTGGGTGGAGGCAGCAGGAAAAAGACCTTCAACTTCGACGCGCCTTATAATCGACTGGGTACTAACTGCGTTAAGTGGGACAGCCAACTGGCACGGTTCGGATCCGATAAGTTTGAAATTGGGATGGGCATTGCTGATATGGATTTCAAGGCAGCGCCCTGCATTGGCGAAGCCCTTGCTGAACGTTGCCAGCACGAAAACTGGGGTTATTTGAGCTCCACCGAATCGCTCAAAGAAGCGATCAAAGACTGGAACCAGACCCGCTATGGTATCGATGTCAGCATGGAGAGTATCACCATTGCTGCCGGCGTCCACCCGGGCCTTATTGCGGCCTTAAAAACGGTGGCACCGCCTGGCTCGAAAGTGCTGATGAATACACCGACTTATAACGGTTTCTATTCCGATCTCAGACATTCCAGAACCCTGGCTAATGAAAATAAAATGCTTATCGACCAAGACCACAGCTATCACATTGACTGGGATGACTTTGAATCCAGACTGAACGCCGATACCCACGCAATGCTTTTGTGTAACCCGCAAAACCCGACTGGTAACTGCTGGTCCGAATCCGATCTGCTCAGAATAGGAGAACTATGCCTGAAAAATGAAGTCACCGTGCTAGTCGATGAGATTCACTGCGACTTTGTAATGAAGGGGCAGAAATACACGCCTTTTGCCAGCCTTCCGGACAAGGCAATCGTCGACAACAGCCTGAGCTTTAAAGCGATCAGTAAAACCTTCAGCATTTCTGGCATGAAAAACGCCTACTTTTATTCCACCAACCCGGTATTGCTCAACCGAGTTCGAAAAAACCACAGAGCCGACCTCAACACCCTGGGCTTGGTCGCAAACGAAGCGGCTTATCGACGAGGCGCCGACTGGCTCGACCAGTTATTGACCTATATTGACGAAAACCACACTTTTACCGAATCCTATATTAAGCAGGTGCTGCCCGAATTTCGTTATAAGAAAGCCCAGGGAACCTATCTTGCCTGGCTGGACACCGGGGATCTGAATAACCATATCAGTGCAACGAAAAACGCAGAAAAACTCGGCCTTAAGAGCCCGGAACACTACCTCGAACAGTGGCTGATTGATAACGCCCACGTGCAACTCAACCCAGGCTCCAATTATGGTCCTGGTGGTGATAATCACATGCGTATGAACTTAGCTACGCCTCGTGCCTTGATCAAAGACGCCATCGACAAGATTGCCGACGCAGTCCACACGGCTTGACGCTAACCATTAAAACGGTGTGCCCGGCCAGGCTGCGATCACAAAGCTCGAGCAGTCAGACGGTTTTTGCCCTTCAATAGATGACTTGTAAGGCCAACCATCATTGGTCAGAACAGGCGCGGCTGGATATAAAAAGCAAGTATCAGAACCGGCTTGACCGATGCTTTAGGCTTAAGTGCTGGTTCGAGCCATCCGGGCTCAGGGCTCTGCTTTATCAAACAGCAATTTCAACTGATAAGGAACCCGGGTTGAGATCGTCTGTAGCCCAGCGATCTGGCGCAATGCCTCAATACCGGGCAGGTAACCGTATTCAGCAACATCAAGCGAACCGCCTGTGCTTACCTGTAAGCTCTGATCCGACAGCCGTTGCAATTCCACAGACAGGGGAAGTGAGCTCACTTTTCCGTTAAGCGAGAGTCTCCCGGATACCTCTAGCGCTAATTTTTGACCTGGCGCCAGGGCAGTCACTAATGCCATATCCACCTTGGCAAGAACCTGGGCAGATGGCGCCATTTTAAACAAAATTGCCCGCATCCGTTCGTCGCGGATCGGAATATTGGTATCCACTGACATCAGATCCACTTGAACCACTATATCGCCACTTTGTTTGACGCTGCCGGTCAGTTGCCGGAAAAGGTGGGTCTCTTGGATGGTTGTATTCTTACTTGAATCAAAGCTCAACTTAGAAGCCGCCGAATTCAATTCCCAGGTCGAATGGTTATCCGCAAATGCAACATTAATTACAGCAACCGCTGTCAGCAACAAAAGCATCCTCATCAATCTTTCTCCCTATAGCATTCTGGCCATGCTTACACCATGCAGCCCGCGCCTGTATTTCAATTTATGCCTAAGCCGTGGGCAATGGCTCTGCCGTGAACCGTTTGTCCCAGAATATCAAAGTCAGCACGTTGTTCATACCAACCCGATGGACCTTAACGGCATCATAGACTACCCGTTACCAGGGCAATACCGCAGTCCACTGTGCGCCTCATTCTCAGGGACCAAGGTTGCTGATCAATCTTGAGAATAATCCTGCTAGACACCGATATCAGCGCTGGGCTACCACTCGATAGAAAACGGCATCTTCATAGCCGGTGCGTACTTTAACCAGACCAGTCAACTTATCATCCAAACCCGAATCTGAGGTATCAACGATGAAGGGTTCACCTGCGAGCGCTTCTATTTTCGATTTGGTAGCCAGTATATCAATATTGTTCGGGCCAACGGCCGCTATGACTCGCGCACTGAACTGCTGGTTTCCCCGACCAAAAAGATGACCCTGTCCCCCTATAACAGTTATCGCGATGGTGCAAGGCTGGGTTGATGCCAGTTGGTAAAGCTGGGCTTCAGTGGCATCCATGTGCACCAGGTGCCTGTTCCTGATCACATCAACCCCCAGTAAAGTATAAGTCAGGTTCAGGCTGGACATGACCCGCGCCATAGTGCTGCCTGAGCCTACAAAATAAGTTTGATCCGCTTGCATGTCATCAACAAAATCTGCCGCTATCTCCTCCACCACCAGGGCTTCCACCTCCCGGCCTGACACCTTGGTATGCTGCATATAGCGCAGGGATTCAGGCACAGGCAGTTCTCCATAGTATCGAGTTTTAACCAGGCCATTTCTAAAAGCCTGTTCATCAATATCCCGAACCTCACCTACACCGGCCGTAAGCAGTCTGTTGCCCAGCAAATCGAGCACTAAAGGCGCAACGCCCAGCAGGTGCCTGGTAAACACGCTGGAATGCATTTTCACACCACAGGGGATTCCCAGCACTACCAGGCCGGGTCCGCTGGCATCACAAATATCCCGGGCTGTACCATCACCCCCCGCAAAAACGAGCAGATCAATGGATTTCGACTGCAGTTGCTGTACTGCGCGTCGGCTATCAGCAGCGGATGTGCCTAAAAATCCGGCCGGTACAGAACAAACAACTTCAATGTCAGGAAACCCTAAATCGATTAACAAGGCGGCGCCCATAGGGCCAGAACAGGTCTTCCAGGAAATCTCATCGGCGACCTCGAGCAGGGGACTAAGTGCCTTAGTCACTCGCCTAGCCACCTGACTGACAGCGCCAGACGCCCGGGCCGCAGCAACCGTCTCGGCTCCATCGCTGCCTTTTAGCGCTGCCGGGCCGCCTATGCCTGCCAGCGGATTGATAATCAGGCCCAGTTTTAGCCTGTTCATCTAAGCAAACCCGGCATGTCCAGCGCCCTCACTTAAAGGGAAGTCGTTTCACCACTGAATTAAAGCTGAACACAATGCCATCATTAACCATTAAATCACCTGAAACGAATGCCAATGAACCCGTTCTCTTATTGACTCTGGGTTCGCAGGTAATCAGGCTGCCCAGGCTCGCTCCCGCCAGAAAATCGCAGGCAAAACTGACCGTAACACAGGTTTCTACCTGATAATGTTCCGCCGCAGCCCTGCACAGAGCAAAATCCGCAAATGTCATCAGTACGCCACCATGGACAGAGTCGAACTCATTGCAATGCCGCGAGGCAACCTCAAAGGCGAACAAATTCTGATGAATCACCGCATTCTCGTCACTAGCATCGGCTTTCAGGAAATAAAACGGGCCGATGTGATCTTCGGCCGGATCAAAGCCTGGGACTGTCGTAAAATCTTCAGGAAATTTCATAGGGGTAATCGCTCGAAATGTTGTGGATTTAGGAAATGTATGTGCCCGCTGACCTCGGCGAGAGCATCGGCCATCAACCCCGCCCGGGTGGGTAACCTCAGTCTCAAAGCCGCCGCTGCCTGTTGAATCTGCTCTTTAAACTGCATGCCTGTGACTATTCTACAATCATCCACACTCACTCGGAAAGGCAAGCCCGCCGCTATACTGAAGATCCATTCCAGGGCCTGCGGCCTCGCCTCTACCTGCTCAAAAGCATGCTGCTGTTCACTATTGCGATCAGCGACGTACCAATAACCAAAGTCGTCCAACTGCCGCCTGGGCCTCCCGGCCAGGCACCAGTGAGACACCTCGTGGAGCGCGCTGGCGGTATAATCTTCTCGATAATAAATCAGATTAGGCTGACCCGTCCCCTGACCTGCCCGGTAGAAAGGTTCTCCTGCACCGCCCTTGAGCTGGGTACTGAAATCGGTAAAGGTTCTGTCAAATATCATTTCCACCTGGGCAGCTTCAATCATATTTCAATTTCGCTATCAGCAAGACACTGCACCCGACACAGGCGGCTGAAATAGGTTGCTGAGAGCATTTCCTGCCCTGCTAACAGATGGTTAAGATACCATCTGGCAGGCTTGAGGTTATCGCCAAGGAATTCGTGGTTGGCGATGTAAACCCAGGCTCTGACGGGTCCCGATACAGTTTCCAGGGCGTGGATTTCGCGGCGGTATCGGAGCGGATAACCCTCAAAAGGATCCATTTTAAGGATCTCATCAGTCGCTGCCAGTTCAAATAACACACCTTCGGTTATAGCACCGGATTTCGGCTCAATGTTGGCAGCACCTGCCCCTGGATATTTAACCGATCGCTTGTTAAAAACAAGCGCATAATCCACAAGCTGGCCCGCTCGAGTGTTAACAAACTGCATCTTGCGAGCAATAACCCGCTCTGAATTCATATTACTGCCGTAGGCAAAATAGTAACCAGGCTGATCCAGGTCAGGACTCATCCTTTTTCGATCCAGTAACTAAAAACAGCTTCAGACTGCTCACTATGCAACAGACGGTGATTCAGGAATCGACAGAAATCCCGGAAATCCCGGGTCGTGGAAGGATCAGTGGCAATCACCTTCAGGATTTGTCCTGCCTGAAGGTCCATCAATTTATTACGAACCAGCATCAATGGCTCAGGACAACGCAGATCAGTTGCATCAATGGTTACATCATGCTCGGGCAAAGACATCAGTCTACTCTTTCGGTTCCATCGGTAATATTACCCAGCCCTTGAGTGATCAGTGGATAGGCATTGAGCCTGTCGCGCAAACCTGCCGGAACTCATTCCCTGACAAACCTGCATATTGAGCACCACATTGCTTAAGGTCTTGCGTACCCTAACAATTGTACCGTGTGCCGTGTTTTCAGTGAAGTGCATAATGCAGCAGGGTGCAACGGCCGTGCATTGCTGATCAGACCCGAGACCGAATCAGCGATGAAATTGCAAATGCATCCCTGCTGAAACCGCAATGCATCACCTGCGCAGCCACCAGACAATTTGAGATCTAAAGGGCTGTTCTGCAAAGACCTGCAATGGCTGTATTAGCCCACCGAAAGTAATCACTTTTAAACAGCAGATCCCTTATCGGCCTACCAGGCAAATAACAAGATGCTGCGCCCGCCCCTTTCATCAGCTATTTGAGGCTCTAACAGGCTGGCGTCTCTATAATGCTGGATGTCTGCGTAGCCGGGTCAAAAACTATCTGGGCGAGTCCTTGTCGCAACTGAATCATCACCTGGTCACACTTTTTCGCAAGGCTGACATCAGCTGTGCCGTACTCGGTACCTTCCCTGAGGACAAACTCCTCGATCAACCCTGCCAGGGCTTGTTCAGAAAGTGCATTCCAGGGTATCTGCATAGCCGATCCACGATTGGCAAAAATTAACGCCGTTAACCCGGTTACCGGTTCCGGGCAAAGCTTTTCAAAAACATTGCCCACAGCATACAAGGCCCTCGGGCCAAATAACCACTGCCCAGCAAGCATTCCAGACAACTGCTCACGACAATCTGTGTCTGAGCTAACCCATTAGACGGCTACCTTAGCGTGTCCTTCAACGAAGTCACAGCTAACCTGCTTCAGCCTTTCCTGACATGCTAATTCAACCCGTTGAAGGCGTGCTCATCTGTAGAGCCCTTACGACAACTTCGTTCATTGTCATCACAGTCAGCAGCCCGAAAACCGGCTCTGAGCCTTGATAAGCATTGAACATCAGGCCGCAAGCCAAGGCTGAGGCACATCACAGCAGAGCTGACAGGGGCAAGGAACTAGCTTCCAGTAATAACCGTTATTGCTCTGATTCCTGTCGCCGGGAGTCCTGCCGCAGGGGCCCCTGTCGCTGGGAGTCCAATTGCTGTAGATCCAGTTGCTGGACTCGCTTCTTTTCAAGGTTATTAAAATCAAATAACCCGCCATCCAGCAGTTGCGATGGAGCAACATCAGCCAGGGATTTGAAAATGGTTTCCACTCGGCCGGGAAACTGCCTCTGCCAGCCATTTAACATTTCTTTGATAACCTGCCTTTGCAGGTTATCCTGCGAACCGCACAGGTTACAGGGAATAATCGGGAAGGCCTGCAATTCAGCATAACGTATCAGGTCAACTTCCTTACAGTAAGCTAAGGGTCGGATGACTATATTTGCGCCATCATCTGAAAGTAGCTTCGCCGGCATGGCCTTCAACTTACCTGCATGAAACAGATTGAGAAACAGCGTTTCTATAATGTCATCTCGATGATGGCCCAGGGCGATCTTGTTATAGCCATTGCGTTTTGCAAATTTGTAAATAATTCCCCGCCTGAAACGAGAGCACCATCCGCAGTAGGTCTTACCCTGAGGAACCATTTCGGTAACCAGAGAATACGTATCCTGCTCCAGGATGCGATACGGAACGCCCTCTGATTGCAGATAATCCGGCAATACATTCTCAGGAAATCCCGGTTGCTTCTGATCCAGATTGACTGCCAGCAGTTCGAAATCGATGGGCGCCCTGCGCTGTAGCTCTCGCAGTATATCCAGCATAGCAAATGAATCCTTACCACCGGACAGGCATACCATGACCCGATCGCCTTGCTCAATCATGTTATAATCAGCAATGGCACGACCGACCTCACGACGAAGCCGTTTTTGAAGCTTTTTCCCTTCTCTATTGAATTTCGCCTGGGCGGAAAGATCTGGCATAGGGTAGTACTTTATGAAATTGACTCTATTTTACACTGACCAGAGACGCTTAGAAATGGCGTGGTTGAAAACAAGTCTAGTGTATTTTCTGGCCGCATTATTATTTTCTGTGCCTGCAGCCAATGCCCTGGTAATTATACAGTACCATCACATTGATAGTGACACGCCGGAAATCACCTCAACCTCCCCCGAAGTATTCGCAGCTCATCTCGAATTCCTCAAAGCGAACGACTATCAAATCGTATCCCTAGGCGAGGCATTACAGCAACACAGCCCTACCAGCAGCGCTACAAAACCCAGCGTTGCCATCACCTTTGACGATGCTTTTTCCAGCATCTACACCACGGCCTTTCCTCTGCTCCAGCAATATCACTACCCTTTCACTATATTTGTTGCAACCGACTTTATTTCCGATAACTCAAAACAGTATCTTTCCTGGCAGCAACTGTCTGAAATGACTGATGCTGGAGCAACCATCGCAAACCACACCCGCAGCCATCTGCATATGGTCAGAAGACACGCCAGCGAAGATGACGTTGCCTGGCTGCAACGGCAAACTCGAGAGGTTTTGCAGGCACAAAGCATAATTGAGACGCAGACAGGAACGTCATTTCGTATGCTGGCACTACCCTATGGAGAATATGAGCCCAGTCTCATTTACCAACTCAAGGCACTATCTTTTTATATTTTTGGTCAGCACAGTGGTGCGATCTCTCTGTCTGACTTGCCCATGATTATCCCAAGATTCCCTATGGGTGGGCGCTATTCGGACCTGGCGACTTTTGGTACCAAAATAAGTACCAGGGCTTTCCCCGACCAGGGAAAGGTTATTAATCCCATATTAATCCACAACCAGAGTCGCCCGCTGCTTGGCCTATCCTTCCCTGAGGGCAACTGGCGCCTGACAGATCTAGCCTGTTACGGTCCAGGCGGTAGATTAATCCTCGAAAAAACCTCAACAGCTTCCTTTGCGGTACGCAGTAAAGTCGACTTAACAGCGGGCCGGTCCAGATACAACTGTACCATGCCTGATCAGCAGGGCCGGTTTTTTTGGTACTCCCAGATCTGGATGATGAAGGAAATTGACGGCAGCTGGTATCCGGAACCATAGCGCTCAGGCTAGCTCTCTTAGCACACTAACCGGTGACTGGCTGACCAGTGATCGAGTCGCAGCTACACCGATAACGCCAATCAGGCCCGCGCCTAACAGCGGGCCCACCACCCACAAAGCCAGGGTCGGTGAGTAAATCAGGTCAAATACCTGTGTTTCCAGCATGAACACCGTAAATTCCGCACCGATGGCGGCCAACAAGCCAGCGAAGAACCCCAGCGCAAGAAACTCGATTGATAAACTACCCAAAACCAGTCGCTGCGAAGCCCCCAGGGTTCGCAGAATAGCAAACTGTCTCATCCTTTCATCCATACTGGCCTGCACACTGGCAAGCAGGACCATTGCTCCCGATGCAAGAATCAGTACAGAGACAAACTCAATGGCCAGAGACACCTGTGTAATGATGCTGTTTATCTGTTCGATCAGGGCATCGACCTCAAGTACTGTCATGGTCGGATGCGCCCTGATCAATTCGTTCAGCACTAGTTTCTGTCCTGGTGCCAGGAAAAAGCTGGTCATATAGGTACTGGGAAAATCTCCCAGCGAACCAGGCGACAGAATGATGTAAAAATTGGGTTGCAAATTGTTCCAGACGACGGTTCTGATATTTGATACTTCTGCACTGAGTTCGCGGCCTTCTATCACGAACACAAGACTGTCACCAATCCTGATAGCATTGCTTGTTGCATAATCCTGTTCAATCGACACCAGAGCAGGCCCCACGTAATCATCATCCCACCACGCACCTTCTACCACTTCGTTTTCGGGCGGTAGCTGGCTGGACCAGGTTAAACTCCGGCCAGAGCTTGCTCGTGGAGCTCTACCCTGCGCTGCCTGCCGGTTATCCTTCCTTGCCTGAGCTGTTTTGCCGTTAATGCTCCTGATCCCACCTCGAATCATCGGATACAGGGGCTGTGCCTTGACGTCATTGGCAGTCAGTAATGAACGAATCGAGGCGACGTCTCCAGGCAGGATATTCAGCGCAAAGTGATTAGGCGCATTTTCTGGAATCTGGTTCTGCCACTCCTTGATCAGCGACGTTCGCACCAGAAACAGAACCAGCAGTAGCATGATGGCTAAACCAAAGGTCAGTATCTGAACTGCATTCTCCCGCCCTCGTCTCTGCATACCCGCCAAGGCCAGCCGCCAGCTGCTGCCCGCCTGCATGCCAATAACCCGTCCCGAATGTATAAACCAATAGGCAATCAACAGTAATACTGCGGCAACCACCAGACCACCGGAAAAGAGCAACAGCGTGAGCGTCAAATCTCCGCTATACCACCACATTAAAGCCAATGTCCCGCCGCCACCCGCCAAATAGGCAAGAGCATCATTGATCCTGCTGGGTTCGACATCGCGCCGGATAACTCGCATGGGATCTGCAGACCTTAATTTCTGCAGTGGCGGAAATGCAAATGACAACAGGCAGATCATACCGGTAATCATTCCCACCCATATGGGCTTGACGCCAGGCAACGGCAGCTCCACCGGGATCAAGGGACCGAGTACCGTTATCACGCCGACCTGCATCAAATAACCGACCAGCGAACCCACTGCTGTCGCAGTCAGGCCTATGACCATAAATATGAAAAAAAACAAGCTATCGATATTAACCGGCGTCGCGCCCAGGGTTTTTAAGATTGCCACATGGTCAAAATGCCGTGTGGAGTAGCGCTGCGCGGACAGAGCAATTGCAACCCCTGCCAATACCACACCCAGTAAGCCGCCTAGCAGAAGAAAACTCTCCGCCCGTTGTAACGCGTCGCCAACACTCTGAGCGCCTTCCCGGGCGCCAATTAACCGACTGTCATCGGCCAATCGTGGGCCAGCCCATTTTTCAAACGTATCAAGTTGTTGCGGTTCTCCAGCGAACAGATAACGATAAGTCAGCCTGCTGCCGGGCTGGACCACCTTTGTTGCCTCCACATCGAGAAGGTTCATCAGTATCCTGGGGCCTGCAGCACTGAAGCCGCCACCTCTATCAGGTTCCTTTAGGAGAACCCTGGTTGCCGGAAAACTCGCCATGCCCAGTTCAATGTGATCTCCTGGTGATAAACCAAGCGATGGAAACAAGCGACTCTCCATCCACACTTCACCCGGAACAGGACCCTGGGAAACCGGACTTCCTGATTCGAATGGCGCGGGTCCGGCGATCAATCGGCCGCGCAGGGGGTAGTTTTCATCGACAGCTTTAACAGCGGTAAACTGGGAGCGATTCTGGACGAACGCCATGGATAGAAAAGACAGGGTTCTGGACTGGGTCAGTCCTAACTCGGTGGCTTTTTCCATAAATTCATTAGCAATCGGTCGAGGACTGGAAATCACCCTGTCAGCAGCAATAAAAGATGCAGACTCCAGTACCAGGGCGCGCTGGAGACGATCAGTAAACAGGGTTATGGTGGTCACCGTGCTGACAGCGACAATTAAAGATGCCAGTAAAAGGGTGAGCTCTCCCGCACGCCAATCACGCAGCAGTAGTTTGAAGGCTAATTTTAGCAAACCATCTGGTCCTCATTGGATGAGATAGCACCGGCAATCTGGCCTGCTTCCATCACAATTGAACGATCACAACGATCAGCAATACGCTCATCGTGGGTTACCAATACCAGGGTTGTCGCGAATTCAGCATTCAAAGAGAACAACAAATCAATAATGATTTCCCCTGTGCGGGTATCCAGGTTTCCGGTAGGTTCATCGGCAAAAAGGATCTTAGGGGAAGATGCAAACGCCCTCGCGATAGCGACACGCTGCTGTTCTCCACCGGATAGCTGCCTTGGGTAATGTTTCTCTCTGCTAGACAGGCCCACTCTGGCAAGAAACTCACTGGCATTGCTCTGGGCACTGGCCTCGCCTCGGAGTTCAGCCGGCAGCATCACGTTCTCTAAGGCAGTCAGGCTGCCCAGTAATTGAAACGTCTGAAAAACGAAACCCACCAGGTCTGCCCGCACCCGAGCTCTGGCTTCTTCATCCATATCGGTTAAAATCCGATCGGTATCAAGGCAAATACGACCCGAGGTCGGCGTATCCAAACCGGCAAGCAGGCTCAACAGGGTGGTCTTTCCTGATCCTGACGCACCTACAACAGCAACGGATTCACCATAGTTGATTTCAAGGTTAATCCCTTTCAATATAGTCAATTCACCTTCACCCGTTATCACGGTCTTTCGTACTTCTGAAGCCTTAATCATGCTTAATCTCAATTCCTCTTGTTTCACTGCTTATCAATCAAAGCCGATGCATCAGTATCAATATTTCATCAGCATTATATTCATACTATGCCTATCTATCTCGCCTGTCACAGCCGAGCCATCAAGGTCAATTCTGGTTTTTGGAGACAGTATTAGCGCATCTTATGGCATGAACCCACAAGCGGGTTGGGTACAACTGTTTTCCGACAGGATGGGGCAGGAGTTTACCCAATTTAAAGTTGTAAATGCTAGTATCAGCGGTGAAACGACTGGCGGCGGCCTGGTTCGGATCAACCAGTCTCTGAAAATTTACCAGCCGGAGCTGGTCATTCTGGAACTGGGTGGCAATGATGGTTTAAGGGGATATCCCACTTCCCGGATCAAGGACAACCTCATACAGATCATCGATCAGTGCCAGCAAGCCGGCGCAGATGTCATATTAATCGGTATGATCCTGCCGGCAAACTACGGCTATCGCTATACCCAGGCTTTTCAAAACCTCTACACGCAAGTGGCCGAAGAAAAACAACATGTTACGTTCATACCCTTCCTGTTACAGGGGCCAACAACGCCACGGGCGCTTCTTCAGGGCGATGGTATTCACCCTACCGCTGCAGCCCAGCCATTGATTCTTGATAATCTCTGGCCATTGCTGAAAGCCTGGATCATTAGCCACTGAGCAGGGCGCGGCGCTCGCACCAGTCCGGCATTTTTTCTGCGAGAAGTCGATAAAATTGTTTATTGTGACTGAAATGAACCCGGTGACATAATTCATGAACAATGACGTAATCTATGACATCAATGGGATATTCAACCAACCGGCTATTCAGGGTAATCATGCCAGTAGAACTGCAACTCCCCCATCTGGATTTCATCCGCCTGATAACTAACCCGCTACAGGACTGCTTGCCGGAGAACAGTTTCTGGCAGACGATTAATCGCTCTGTAAAAACCCGCTTTGCCTGTTCTCGGTACCAATTGCGCAAGACCCTGGAAACAGAAACGGGTGAACCCGGCTTTCGACAGGACAGTATCAATTCCAGATCCGACAACTGCACATTCACCCTGGCACTAGCCATCAGTTTCAAGCCATATTCCGCACCGAGAAAGGGCTGCAGGCTGGCTTCCTGAAAAGTTCTATTGGTTTGCTTAGGACGCGCTGCAATTTTTCTGAGCGTTTTCTGCAGCCAGCCAGTCTTGCTGTTTATGAATTCCTCGACCGTGTTCAGGGAGCAGACAAGCGGAAACCGACATTCAATTCTCATATCAGGATGAACGAACAGGGCCAGGCTCTTCCGCCCTGACCGATAAAGCGCCACGTTAAGTTCAATCTCGCCTAACTTGACCTTCAAATTTTGCCTACTGGGCACGTTATAATATTGCCAGCAAGGCCCTAAACCTTGGCGGAGCCGCCAAGACAGTCAGGAGAAACAGGCAATTTATCCTGCTTCAATTTCCATTCCGCATCGGTATAGGTGTGTAATGCCAGGGCATGAATATCATGGCTTAACACATCGGCTAAAACCCGGTTTACCCGTTGATGCCTCTGAATGAGCCGCTGCCCTTGAAACTGATCGGTTGCGATGACCACCCGGAAGTGACTCTCAGATCCTGGAGCAACATTATGCTGGCCGCTTTCATTGTCTACCTGAAGAAATTCAGGACTGAGCGCGTCCGTCAACAACTGTTCTATCTTCGTCTGCACTATCATATTAGCCTTTCTCCTTTAAATCCCACACACCATCCCAGTCTGTCTCAGGCGGAGACGCAATGAACTGCTTACAGCGACTCACAAAGGTCAATGCCGGTCCATCATCAGCGACCAGCGACAAACAGGCTTCAAAGTCATTAAGCGCTTTTACATAATCTCTTTGCCGATAAGCGCTCAGGGCACGATGATACTGGTCGACTAAATCTGCTCTGACCCCTGCAGTGACATTTCTGCGATCGAGCAACTGGTATACCCGAACCGGTTCAGACTTGCCAACCACCCGAATAAAATCCAGATCCCGGACATCAACATCATCCTGACACTGCAGATAAGTTGCCTCAGAAATCATCAGGTCCGACGCAAAAGCTTTGTTAGCGCCTTCCAGCCTTGATGCCAGGTTTACCGCATCGCCCATCATAGTATAGTTAATTCGCTGTGTAGAACCCATGTTACCCACCACCATCGGACCTGTATTCACACCCATTCTAACGGCAACTCTAGGCCTGCCTTCTGCAAGCCACTTGTCGCGAAGCCTGAACAGCGCATTATTCATGTCAATAGAGGCGAAACAGGCTAGCTTTGCATGATCAGGTTGTTCGATGGGCGCGCCCCAGAAAGCGATTATGGCATCGCCTTCAAACTTATCCACCGTGCCCTGGGCGCCTATAATGATATTGCACATCTCTGTCAGGTAATCATTTAACAGCTGGACTAATTCGGTGGGCGTCAATGCTTCAGAAAAACTTGAAAAGCCAGCGATATCAGAAAAAAAAGCCGTCATCACCCGCTCTTCACCGCCGAGCGTCAGCTTGGTTGGGTCTTTAACCAGGTCTGATACCACAGCGGGTGAAAGATACTGACCAAAGGCATTTTTTATGAACGCTTTCTGCCCCATTTCGTTTAAGTAAAAACGACCATTAACAACGATGAATGCCAGAATTGAGGAAAGCACCATATAGCTCACTGACAGAACGATACCGTGAAAGACGTAAGCCCAACAGGTGACAACGATGAAAGACAGCACGCTAGCTGCTATCAGCAGGTTTCGGATCAACGGTGCTGAGATAAATGACGACAACATAATTAAAGCCAGGAGCACACCTGCCACCATGGTTTCCAGCCAGAGGGGCGCTGCCTCTAAAGGGCCGCCCTTTAAAATCGTTTCTATTTCATTGGCTATAAGATTGACCCCGAACACATTTCCCGCTGGCGTCTCAAATTCATCGTGGGCAACCTCAGCCACCTCACCAATTAGAATTACTCTGTCTCTTACCAGAAAAGCCAGATCCTCCAGCTCTTCTTCATCCATGGCAAAAAGAATATCGGCAGCTGATAAACCAATCAATTCGTGGCGTTTGATGGCACCCTCTCCTGAAGGTGGCGGTGGCAGGGCTGGATAATCTATATACAAATCATTGAACTGATCCAACTGAATGACGAGTTCATTACCTATATAGAGCCGCTGGTCGAGCAATCTTGGCTGGACCTTCAGCATCATGGAGGCAGCTCTGACCGAGACCGGCCAAGCCTCGCTCATGGCCACAATTTCAGGATAGATACGCAGCCGGACCATGGTTTCTGACAGATCACTGTTGGAGGAAATATTTGAGTAACCTGATTCAACCAACTGCTCAAACGCGGGAATAGCCGTATTTATCTCTTTGAACTGGTCGTTTTCAAACACCGCCTGAGAAACCAGCAGAATGTTACCCGCCCTGCTGAAAGCCTCGGCCAGACTTGGATCTTCGTCATAGGCACTATTAAAATCGAGTAACATATCAACAACGATTATGGCAGCGCCCATGTCACTCAATCTGTTAATAATCGTTGCTAAATCAACTCGCCGCAGAGGGAAAACACCATACTCCGAATAAAAATTTTCATCGGTATAAACGACCAGCACATCTTCATTGGCTGAAGTAAGTGCCGGATCACCGTGCAACGTACGAAGCAGATGACGATAGGACAAGGTTTCATCTTCAATGATCGAAAAACTTTCGGCAAACTCAAGCAGTATGGCCAGAGCAAACAGGCAGATTACCACGGGTATATCGAACCTACCCTTCATTAACAGTAACACTTTATGCACAGCAACTCCGTGGCAATACCCATTGACAACAACCGACCTGTTACAAAACGGTCTCTTTTATCTGGATCCAGTAAACCATCAATATCAAGGTGAGTCGGTACCCGGGTAGTCTCGAAAGCGCCTGGCCTCTTTGTCCTGGAGGGCTGTCAGGCCGAGTTTCGAGTAGCTGCGAACCAGCAGGGGCCGCATGTCATTATCATCTGGCTGTTCTGAAAAATACACTCGATACGAATCCATCACAGCGACCAATAAATCGTGGCTTTCAAGTATTCCAGCCTGGGCAAAAACATCGTCTTGATATTGAGCCAGACTCGCTTGAATCTCAATCTCCCGCTCCTGGCTTAACCAGGCAAACTTACTGTCTCTATGGGGAGTATAACTGACTGCACCGGCGATGATTGTTTCCAGCCTGAAAGTATGCACCCCCGCACTCATCCCAGATACGCTATAACGAACCATATCCCCCTCATCCGGGTGCTCTAATTCAACCGCCTTTTCGTCTATGGTCAGTCGATAAGTCGTACCCGGACAGGCTATTCTCCATACCAGATCAGGATGAGACGAAGATAAAGCCAGCGAACGAGCTGCCTTTATCTCGTTACTGCACTTAATGGCAGGTCTGCGTAACATGGTATAGCGCTGAGCCTTAGCAAATTTGTTTGAGATACCGTCGAACAGCGTTGCTTCATTAGTAAACGGGTCAGTCACTTCTCCTGTCACAAAAGCAAGTCCCTGCTCAACAATGTCGATCGCACTATCGGGACCAATTGTCCTAGACAGTCCAGAGTTTTGATTAACAAAAGTGCCGCGTCCATCAGCACCGGTTCGGATTTTATATCCGGCAAACAGGTATCGAGTACGGGTAACTGATTTCCATTTCTGACCATTCCTGGAATACTCAATATTACCAGCTGGCTCCAGCAACCGACCAACCGGGCCTTCTACTGCAGATACTGTCTGTCCGGCTGAAAACGCCAGCAACACAAGCAGACCGGAAAATACCGTTTTACTGAAACTCATAACATGCCCTCCTGGGGGCAACTGAATAACAAATTCGTTCTTCAATCCATTATGACCGAGACCGGAAACGCCCAAAACTCTAAAAACCTGAATCACACTCTTAGTTTAACCAAGTATCAGCTTTATCTTTGTGATCCCTGTCACAGATCAAGCAATTTCATTGCACTATACCCCAAGCCAATCACCCCAAGCCAATCAAAAATTCTTAAACAAGACGGCGGAAAACCCAGATCAACTCAGCCTAGGCAGCCATGACAGCGAAACCGACCCACCTCATATATTCAATTTCCAAGCAAAGCTATGCCCTCACCCGAAACTTGGGTTATGATCTAACCCCCTAACCATTTTCCTTTTGCTTGCCTATGATCACAGTGTTATCCCCCGCAAAAACGCTAGACTATGAATCCCCGGTTACCACCCGAAAAAGTTCTGCACCATTATTTCTTCAAAGTGCAGCCTCGCTGGCCAGGCTAATGAAAAAAAAATCTTCAAAAGAGCTATCTGGCATGATGAATATCAGTCCGAAATTAGCCGAACTGAATGTTGACAGATTTCGTAACTGGTCCGATTCAAGCACAGCTAAACAGCAGCGTCAGGCATTGCTGGCCTTTAAGGGTGATGTCTACCTGGGACTTGGCGCTGAATCCTATAACGCCAGGGACTTTAATTTTGCTCAGAAAAACCTACGCATTCTCTCCGGCCTGTACGGTCTGCTCAAACCCCTGGATTTGATACAACCTTACCGGCTCGAAATGGGCATTAAACTAAAAAACAGCAAAGGTAATGATCTATATAGATTCTGGAACAAAACAATCGCCTGCTCGCTGAGCCAGGAATTGGCGAAACACCGAAATAAAACGCTGGTAAACCTGGCATCCATTGAATATTTTAGAGCCATAGACAAGCAATTCCTGGCTCACAGAATAATTACTCCCGTATTTAAAGACTACAATAAAGGTACCTACAAAGTTCTAAGCTTCTTCTCCAAAAAGGCGCGAGGCATGATGGCGAGTTATATCGTCAAAAATCGAATCAATCAACCGGAAGCACTAAAAGCGTTTGATATTGATGGTTATGGTTATTCTGAAGAACTAAGCAACGACAACCAATGGGTGTTTACGCGCAAAGCGTGAACGGAGCGTTGCAGGAAAATTTACTGGGTATCATTGTCAATCCCATGTCTGGCAGAGATGTCAGACGTGTCGCAGCCCGGGCAAGCACCAGCACCCATTACGAAAAACAGCAACAGGTAACCCGACTAGTACTGGCAGCGCTGCATAACGGCGTCACTCGAATTTTCCTAGGTGATGAACCTTTTCGCATCAGTTCAAGGGCCGTCGAGCATCTGCCTCAGCGGGCTAGTGTCGACATTCTGAAATATCCCTTAACCCATACTGCCAGAGATACGGAAACCATGGCTGACCTCATGTGGGCTGCAGGTTGTAGAGTTTTCATTGTGCTTGGCGGCGATGGCACAAACCGGATCATCGCCCGTCGCTACCCCAATGCCTGCATCCTGCCCTTGTCTACCGGCACCAACAACGTCTTTCCAGTATCAGTAGAAGCCTCTATCGCCGGTGCGGCGGCAGGCCTGATCGCCAGTCGGCAACTGGCAATCGAAGAAACCTGTGCTCGCTGTAAGCAAATTCACCTGCACACTGATCTGTCAGAAGTAAGGCAAACGGATATTGCTCTGATCGATGCAGTGCTGCTCAAAGACGATGAATTAGGTTCTCTACTACCTTACTCGGCAGACAAACTGTCAAGCCTGGTATTAACCCGGGCAGAACCGGCTTCTGTGGGCCTGTCACCGATTGGCGGCTATCTTGATGCCTGTGGTCATCGAGATGATTTTGGTCTCCTGGTGGAATGTGCAAACCAGGGCAGCACCCAGGTATCAGTACCCATCTCTCCTGGGCTCTGGCAGGAAGTCAGCATTGTCGATTATCAGCGTATTGCCCTGAATGAAACTATTTCTATAAATGGCGATGGTATTCTCGCCCTGGATGGCGATCGCAGCATCAGTCTTGGAAAATCTGAATCAGCTGTACTCAGAGTCCGCAGGGATGGCCCCTGGATAATCGAGCCTGATCTGGTCATGCGCATGGCGTCAGCTAAGGGATTGCTCAGCAGCAATAGCTAACCGATAGGACTAACCGTTAGGGCGGTTCTCTCAGTGCCGGCGAAATGCTAACATTCAACCTCCTGAGTTCGTAAATCAGCTATGTCCACTTGGCATTACATTGCAGTCAGTTTTTTATGCTTGGCAAGCCTGGCGATGCCGATGCGTACTGCTGGAGAACATAACCAAACGCTATCCTGGCAAGATGGTACGCGTTATGTTGGTGGCATTAATGACGACAGAAGACATAGCCGCGGTAGCATTTACTGGCAGGACGGAACCCGCTTTATAGGCGAATTCAAAGCCGATCTCAGACAGGGCGGAGGTATCATGATATTGCCCGTTGGGACCACCTACCGAGGTATGTTCGACGACGACAGGATGGCGCCCTTTGATGACCCGGCAAACGTAATCGATGCTGAAACTGCTGCTACAGAATCTGAAACTGACAGCGATGGCGACCAGGATGCTACCGTAGATGCCATGACCCAACAGGCGATCATCGATGTTCTCGACCTCTGGGCCGCAGCCTGGATGTCTAAGGATGTTGTCCAGTATCTCACCCTTTATTCGTCAGATTCCCAGCCGCGAAACAATCAATCCATGCCGGTCTGGTCGCTTAACCGCAAGGAGAGCATTCTCTCGGCTTCCTATATCCAGATCGATTGCCTATGAGGCCTTTACCTCAACGAGCCCAGGTATTGTCGATGTAGCAATAAAACAATCCTATCGCTCCAATACTTATAAAGAAGTCAGTAACAAATTGATTCAAGTTCAGGAAGAATCGCCGGGCTGGCGGATCCTAGAGGAGAAAGACCGATGAGCGAGCCAGTAGCCGCTGTCCCCGCAGCCACAACGCTGATGTTAAGGGATACTGTCCATGGCCTGGAGGTGTTCATGGTAGTCCGCCACCACCAGATTGACTTCGCCTCGGGCGCACTGGTATTCCCCGGTGGCAAAGTCGATCCCGGTGACAGCGACGTTGCGGAATACTGTACCGGAATTCAGGGCTCGGATGCGGGCGCAATTGCTATGATGGTGGGTTCCATTCGGGAAGCCTTCGAGGAGTGCGGCGTATTGCTGGCGCGTCAGAAAGGGAGCACCGATCTAATCAGCGGAAGCCATCTGAACGCCCTTGCACACTACCGTGACAAACTTCATGGCGGCACCATCACGCTGAAAGACTTCCTTGAGGCAGAACAACTGGAACTGGCCTGTGACAGCCTACAGAAATTTGCCCACTGGGTGACGCCTGAAATGATGCCAAAACGTTTTGACACCATGTTCTACCTGGCTGTGGCACCCCAGGATCATGTCGCTGTCCACGATGGCGGTGAATCCGTTGATTCGGTCTGGATTCGCCCGCAGGCTGCTCTGGATGACGCTAAGCTGGGGCGGTACACCATCATTTTCCCAACCCGACTGAATATTGAACTGCTGGCACAGAGCCACACGGTGCAGAAGGCCTTTGAGATGGCACAAAACCGGCCAATAGTGACGGTTATACCCTGGACTGAGAAACGCCAAGACGGAAACTATATCTGTATTCCGGAAGCGGCAGGATACGCAGTCTGTGAGGAAAAAATACCGGCCGCACCCGCCTAACTGGCATTACAAGCACAGAGTCACAAGCGCAGACGCCCACTGCCCTTAGCAGAATTTATCAGGCTGCCATCTCGGCAGCGAGAGGCTGATTATCAGTCGCCATCCAGCATTCGACCCAACCCACCCAGAACCGAGCCCTCACCTTTTGCGCTGCCCCCTGCTGAAGGCGCATGCTGAATGATCCGGTCAGCCAGCCTCGAGAACGGCAGACTTTGCAGAAAAACCCTGCCATGCCCACTCAGGGTAGCAAGGAACATCCCTTCACCGCCAAAAAACATGGATTTCAGATTGCCTGCCCGTTGAATGTCATAATCAATACCAGGGCTGAATCCCACAATACAGCCCGTATCCACGCGCAGCGTTTCACCTTTTAACTGCTTTTCTACTACCATACCACCGGCATGAATAAAGGCCATACCATCGCCCTTTAGTTTCTGCAAAATAAACCCCTCTCCGCCAAAAAAACCAGCCCCGAGCCTCTTATTAAACGCTATGGTTACCCGCGTCCCCAGAGCCGCACAGAGAAAGGCGTCTTTCTGGCAAATCAATTCACCGCCCATGCTTGCCATATCAAGGGGAATTATTTTCCCCGGGTAAGGGGCACTAAAGGCGGCTCTTTTCTTACCATAACCCGCATTGGTGAAATGGGTCATAAAAAGTGCTTCGCCGGTAACCGCCCTCTTTCCCACATCCAGTAATTTGCCCATTAGGCCCTGGTCAGGCTTTGAGCCGTCACCCATCTTGGCCTCAAAGGTAATACCGTCTTCCATCCAGTTCATCGCACCCGCTTCAGCAATTACGGTTTCACCCGGATCCAGCTCAACCTCCACGACCTGCATGTCATCGCCAAATATTTCATAATCGACTTTATGGCATTTCATATCGTCCTCCAAAATTTAGTTGCCGCGCCAGGCGGCCGGGTCACTTAACAGAATTATACTGCCCCATATTATCTCCGATAGCACGGTCACTGGGCAGATAGCAATCCTGAGCGAGGTGAGCAGTGCAAGACTTGGCTCAATGCCAATACAGTCCAAGCCTTAGCACCTGGCTGGCAAACACGAACCTTTCTGCTCAGCAGGCTTAGCCGCTAAGCTGATTTCAATTGAGGAACGACTGCCGGGCTACTTGAATCACTACTGGAGGGTTGGGCTGGTATCAAAGGATACTTGATTCCAGCCATCTTCTGAACACATCGCACTACCTGGCAGCTGTAACCAAACTCGTTGTCATACCAGACATAAAGTACAATCTGATTACCGTTAACAATCGTCGCCTGCGAATCAATGATGCCCGCGTGTCGATTGCCTACAAAATCAGAAGAAACGACCTCACTGGAGACCTGATAATCAATCTGTCGCTGCATCGACGAATTAAGGGAAACATCGCGAAGGTATTCGTTAACCTCCTTTACCGAAGACGGCGCCTCAATAGTCAGATTCAGAATAGCCATAGAAACATTGGGGACCGGGACCCTGATGGAATTACCGGTCAATTTACCCGCCAGTTCAGGCAATAACTTACCCACGGAACTGGTCGCATTTGACTCGGTCAAAACCATATTCAATGGCGCGCTTCTACCACGCCTTGATTTCGAATGCGTGTTGTCATGCAGGTTCTGGTCATCGGTATAGGCATGCACTGTTTCCATGTGTCCGGAAACGATAGCAAACTGGTCATTCACCGCTTTTAATACAGGGACAATGGCATTGGTGGTACACGAGGCCGCGCCAATTATCCTATCATCGGGCAGAATAGTATTGGAGTTAACCCCGGACACAATATTCTTTATGTTGCCTTTACCCGATGTTGTCAGCAGGACCTTGTTCACGCCTTGGCTGCTCAGATGCTGAGACAGACCTTTTTCATCGCGCCAGGCGCCGGTGCTGTCGACAACCAGGGCATCATTTATACCGTATTGGCTGTAATCAATTGAAGCCGGGTCCGACGCATAAATAATTTTCACTACCACGCCATTACAAATCAGAACCTGGTTACCTTCATCAACCCTGATGGTGCCATTAAAAGGCCCGTGAACAGAATCTCTGCGCAACAGGCTGGCTCTTTTGTGGAGGTCTTTTATCACGTCTTTGGGAGGCCTTAGAACAACCGCCTTGGGTACCAGATTCTGGCCCCCACCGGTCTTTTCCAACAGTAAACGCATCACCAGACGACCAATCCGGCCGAACCCATAAACTATGACATCACAGGGAGAATGACCGACCGAATCCTTCTGACCAATAATATCGGCACAGTAATACTCAACGTATTCCCGCATACTCAGGCCCTGATCATCGACCATATAAGCTGACGTCAACTTACCTAGATCGATATGTGCCGGACTCAAATCAAGAGAGCCGAGGATTTCTAACAACGGATGCGTTTCAAATTCAGAAAGCTCGTTCAGTTCAATCTGACGTACGCGCCGATGCGCTTTCATGATCTCAATCACAGACTGGTTAAAGACCGGAACACCCTGAATATAGATAACAACATTGCGTCTATAAAGCTTACCGATCAAAGGTATCATTGCTTCTGCTAGAGCTTCTCGCTCCTTCCAATCGGCGAAGACGCCTTCGAGACCTGGTTTTGCCACCAATTTCTCCCTAATATACTTTCTTTAATTAACAAGCTTTCTTTAATTAACGATCTTTCTTTCATTAACGATCTGTATCAGCAGTGATCGTGGCTGGAAACCGCGCGAAAACAACGCATTGATTGCCTGAATTTCTGCCCAATTACCATTTCGGTCGCTATTAAATCAAGACCTGAGCCTTCTCGGCCCCTATTATGAATATCAGCACCAAGATAAGCAATTGCTGAATGAAAATCTTCTCCTGCTAGAGTCTCGTTTACCAGTTTAGAGTACAATTAATCCTCAGGCAGTATTCGCCCTCCCTTAATTTTGAAGTTAACCCGTTAAATGTCCGATTCAAAGTCACTATTGAATATCAGTGAGGATCTGCTGCCAGTGCAGGCCGGCGATACCAGGCGCTGGCACGGCCTGCATGGCTCCACCCTGGCCCTGGCAATTACCGAAATCCAGTGTGCAGGCAATAGCGTCCTGTTAGTCATAGCGCATGACTCGCAAAGCGCCAGCCAACTGCAGCAGGAATTGCTCTATTATCAGGACCAGAAATTTCCTGTCCTGTTGTTTCCAGATTGGGAAACCCTTATTTACGACAGCTTCTCTCCTCATGAGGACATCACTTCCGAGAGAATGTCGCTACTCAATCAGGCTGCAGAACTAACGCAGGGTATCATCATCATTCCGGCATCTACCCTGATGCTGAAACTTGCGCCTACCGCTCATATTCTAGGTAATACGCTACAGGTAAAAACCGCTCAAAAACTAGACATAACCGCCATGCGCAGACGACTGGAGTCTAATGGTTATCGCTGTGTTGAAACTGTTCAGGATCACGGCGAGTTTGCTGTACGAGGATCAATCCTTGATTTGTTCCCAATGGGAACTGATTCGCCTTTTCGAATAGAGTTGTTCGATGATGAAGTTGAGTCCATCAGGACTTTCGATCCCGAATCGCAAAGGTCCAAGCAAAAGGTCAGTGCCATCGATCTCCTGCCTGCCAGGGAATTCCCTCTGGCGGCAACCGCTATTCGCCTCTTTCAGGATCAATGGCACCAACGCTTTCATGTCGATGCTCGAAACTGCCCTACCTACCTGGACGTCAGTCAGGGCTTAGCACCGCCAGGTATAGAGTACTACCTGCCTTTGTTTTTTGAACAGGTTGGGACTTTTTTTGACTACCTGCCCAAGCAGATACTGATTCTCACCGAGCGCATTGAACCCCAGCTAGATCAGCTCTGGGAAAATGCCCTTCAACGCTATGAAAGCCTTCGCTATGACATATCAAGACCCATACTGGAACCTAAAGACCTGTTACTGCGCAGCGATGAGTTGTTCCTCAAATTAAAAAACTATCCGAGAATCGACTTTACCGATAAAAAGGGCCTCAGTTCGGCTCGGTTCGATATTTATCCAACACCCGATGTGATAGTGAATGATCGTTCGAACAATCCACTGGAAAAACTACAGACTTATCTGACCGGGAACCATGCTCGATTGCTGATCGCGACCGAAACAGCAGGACGAAGAGAAGTAGTCGATGCTCTTTTCAGGAAAAACGGCTTAAAAGCACAAGAGGTTAATAGCTGGGCCGAATTTCTGGAATCAGATCATTCCCTGGCTTTGGGTATCGCACCACTGGACAGGTCCATGCATCTGCCAAAGCAGCAGATCGCACTCATCTCGGAACAGCAGCTTTTCGGTGAACGTGTCCTGCAGATCAGACGGCGACAGAAGGAAAAGGATCATGCTGCCGAACTGGTGGTACGCAGTCTCACAGAACTAAACATCGATGATGCTGTTGTTCACATAGATCATGGCATCGGTCGCTATCAGGGCTTACAGACCCTGGAAATCAACCACCAAACCCATGAATTCCTTTGTCTCCTTTATCAGGATGACGCAAAACTTTACGTGCCCGTCAGTGACTTGCACCTGATATCCAGATATGCCAGCAGCGAAGGTGAATCGGTGCCATGGCATCGGCTTGGCGGCGACACCTGGCAGAAAGCCAAGCGCAAGGCAGCTGAGCAGATCAGAGATGTCGCTGCCGAACTGCTCGATATCTACGCCAGAAGAGAAGCAAAAAAGGGTTTTGCCTATCCGCTCCCCGATGACGCCTACCAGCAATTTACAAGCGCCTTTCCCTTTGAAGAAACAGCCGATCAGGAAACAGCCATCGAAAGTGTCATCTCTGATATGACGCTCACCAAGCCCATGGATCGACTGATCTGTGGAGATGTTGGCTTTGGCAAGACCGAGGTCGCCATGCGCGCTGCCTTTCTTGCCGTGCAGCATAACCGCCAGGTCGCTATACTGGTGCCCACGACTTTGTTGGCAGAACAGCATCTGCATTCCTTCAGGGATCGTTTTGCAGACTGGCCAATCAATATAGAAAGTATTTCCCGATTCAAATCAAAGAAACAGCAACAGGCGATTATACAGACAGCACTGACTGGCCAGGTTGACATTCTCATCGGCACTCACGCGCTTATCCATGACGGCCTGCGATTTAAAGACCTGGGACTCCTCATTATCGACGAAGAACATCGTTTTGGCGTGCGCCAGAAGGAAAAATTGAAATCCCTGCGCTCTGAAGTAGATGTACTCACCTTAACTGCAACGCCTATCCCTCGTACTCTGAATCTGTCTATGATGGGCATGCGCGACCTTTCTATTATCGCCACGCCACCCGCTAGACGCCTTTCCATCAAAACTTTTATCCACCAGAAAGCAGACCCACTGATCAAAGAGGCGATACAAAGAGAGCTTATGCGCGGCGGTCAGGTTTATTACCTGCACAATGAAGTCAGGACCATCGAGAAGGTCGCAGACGAACTCAAGCAGCTCATCCCCGAAGCCAGACTGAGTATTGGCCATGGCCAGATGCGTGAACGAGAGCTTGAGCAGGTGATGTCTGATTTTTACCATAAGCGATCAAACGTGTTGGTCTGCAGCACCATTATTGAGACCGGTATCGATATCCCCAATGCCAACACCATCATTATTGATCGAGCTGACAAGTTTGGCCTGGCGCAGATACACCAGTTAAGAGGCCGGGTCGGTCGGTCTCATCACCAGGCTTATGCTTACCTTCTCACCCCCCATCCGAACGTCATGACAGCAGACTCAGTGAAGCGCTTGGAAGCGATTACACAAGCCGAAGAACTAGGCGCTGGCTTTGTCTTAGCCACCCACGATTTGGAAATCAGAGGCGCTGGGGAACTCCTCGGCGAACAACAGACAGGCAACCTCTATGGTATTGGCTACGGTCTGTATATGGAAATGCTGGAACGTACGGTGACCTCAATCCGCCAGGGGAAAACCCCCAATCTGGACCAACCCCTGCGCGATGCAACTGAAGTGACCCTGCATCTGCCGGCTCTGATTCCAGAAGATTACCTGCCTGACGTACATACTCGTCTGGTTCTCTACAAAAGAATCGCTAATGCAGTCAATCACCAGCAACTCAGGGAATTGCAGGTTGAGATGATCGATCGATTTGGACTGTTGCCGTCTGCGGTCAAGAATCTATTCAGGGTCACTGAGGTAAAACTGCAGGCGGAGCGCCTGGGAATCAAGAAAGTTGATGTGGGAGAAAAAGGTGGCAAAATAGAATTTCTCCAGGAGACCCGCGTCAGCGCCAGTGAGATAGTTGCTCTGGTGCAGTCAAACCCACACCAATTTCGACTAACCTCTGCCAACCAACTCAGTTTTAAGGATAATATGGAGGACAGGGAAAAACGTTTCACACAAATAGAGAAATTACTTGATCGACTCTCCAAACAACAGATCAGCGATTGAAACAAGGCAGCCACGCCTAAGATTCATTCAACCATCGCTGGCCCTGTTACTCACGTTGGTTATGAGTTGCTGGGCCCTGCCGGGCCATACTGAGTCCAACGGTGGCTACTACCAGGTGGAAATTATGGTGTTCAAAAGGTTGCAGCCTACTCCTAGCCCGGTAAGCCTGAACCTGGGCCGTCCTAGGTATGCAAGGAACAGCTTCACCATCGCACCGATGCAGGTCAGCGATACCTTGCCGCAGTTGCTCAGCCAGAGCCGTGATTTAGCATCCATCATCGAAGCCGCGAAAGCTGCGCAGCCCCCGGAGCAGCAGTTCCTGTTTGCAGATAAAGGCTCTGCTGACTACAACAGAGAACAACTTGAACGAACAAAAATCAATAACACCATTAGCCAAGATCTACCCAGGAGGCAGCATGATCTTAACCAGAGACTGGCATCAATCTTCTCGGCTCAGCCTCGAATCTACACCAGCCTGCCATCCGCTGCTCGCGTGCTGAACCCACAGACACGATCTATCCGTCGTTCTTCGGGTTTCAGATTGTTACATCATGAAGCTTGGATACAACCCATAGGCAGCGCTAACAAATCCATATTAATTCAGGCCGGCGAGCAATATGGCGATGCTTTTGAACTTGACGGTACCATTGCGCTGAGGGTTTCCCGCTATCTGCATGTGGAAACCCACCTGTGGCTGACGTCCTTTCAAAGGATTGCTGCGGATACACCCTTATCACAATTCCCTGAGCAGCCCGAACGCTATAAAAACCTGCTTCTGGCAGAGTCCAGAAGAAATGCCTTTATTACCGAACAGGCATTTCTACTGAGGCAATCAAGAAGAATGCGGTCTGGAGAAACTCACTACCTCGATCATCCCAGGTTCGGCCTGCTGGTGCATGTCAAACCCCATCAGTTGACTGAAGAATCTGGTTAACTGATTTTTGCAGACGCTCTAATCAGCGAGCGCAGTCATTTGCATCATACCGCCAGGCCCAGAACTGCTGTCATACTCAACCGCGGCGCCGGATGCCTTTGCGAAGACGCCCAAACATTTTCTTCAGGCAGGCTTAACCTGTCTAGCAGCCAGAGTCCCAATATTGGCAATGGATATAAGGTGAGCATAAATCCAAGCCAGTTCGCCAGACCGGAACAAAGCCAGGGACTTTTCATCATCAAGCACCAGAAGCTTCTTTTCATCCACAACGAGTAAGCCTTCCAGGGCAGTTTCCTGGCCATCCCGGGCAGTGACTCTGGCATTAATTTTGGATAGCAGTTCATTGTCTCTAAGCCGCTTAATCAATGCCTCGGTACGACTGTACTGCTGCTGATATTCATTTAGAAATTCGATCGCCTTTTCCAGTACAGGCCTGGGCTTGCCATCTTCAAAAAGATCCTCGCCATCGGGCTGGTTAAAACCTTGATAGGCCTCGTCTATACAGACTACCTTCTGATTCTGGTCGGCTGCATCGGCAAGTACGAAAGGATAACGGCGAATAAACGCAGGTATATAACGTCCCAACCATTTACCATCCTCGCTGACAAACAGGTTCCTGGTCTCCCGCAATCCCAGCAATGCCACCGGTACTAAATTGTCGCCGGACATGGCAAAAACAATGGGATATTCTTTACAAGCTTCAATAAACTCGATCCCCGCCAGAAGTACTGAATTGATCTCAGCAGCAAAACCAAAATGCTGCTCGCCTGTCAGAATCCGCCAGTCCCCATGGGTTTTCGCATTCAAAGGCACTGGTTTTTGATAAAACAGTAAATCGGCCATAAACTCCCTTAATTAAACCCGCCCAAACCCTGGTTGCCTCATTGCACTAGCTGCCAGCATCCGACCTGAAACCCTCTGATCTGGAACCCCCTAATCTGAAACCCTCTGATTTAAAAAGACGCTAACCCAGCTCCAAAGCAACGCTGTCCAGCTTGATATTCGAGGCAACCCTGAATCAAAACCGGTCAGTCTTCTGGCTCAATATGAACAGTGGTCGTCGGAAAAGCCATCTCAGCCCCGTGTTTGCTGATGATGGTTGCAATCTGCATCAAAACGTCTTGCTTGATGCTATGAAATTTTACCCAATTGGTCGTTTTTGTAAAAGTGTACACAAAGAAATCCAGGCTTGAATCGCTGAAGGCATTGAAATTGACCATAAGAGTTTTTTGAATATCAATATCGGGGTGCGTTCTAAGCATGGTTTCCACATCCGACACAATGGCTCCGACCTTATCTATATCGGTATAACGCAGGCCAATCGTCTCGTATATTCTTCGATTTAACATCCGAGATGGATTTTCCAGCGAGATGGTCGAAAACATCGAATTGGGAATATACAGCGGCCTTTGATCAAAAGTCCTGATTTCAGTCAGCCGCCAGCCTATTTTAATGACGGTGCCTTCGATCTCCCGGTCTGGGCTGCGTATCCAGTCGCCGACTTTGAACGGTCTGTCCAGATAGATGACCAGGCCACCAAAAAAATTAGACAGCAGATCCTGGGCAGCAAAACCAACCGCAATACCACCCACACCGCCGAAAGCCAACACGCCAGATATACTCACCCCCAGGGTCTGCAAAGTCATCAAACCGGCGGTAATAACAAGCGATATCCGTACCAGTTTGGCCACCGCTGTTACCGTTGTCTCGTCGGATCCTTTGGCAATATAGGTTTTTTCAATTTCCGTGACCACCCGGACAGCAAAAAATGCCAGCAGTGCAATGAACCCAAGATATCGGATAGAAGCAATCATGGGGATCTGCAGATCATTATGATTATCCGCGATTAACTCAGCCGCCAGAGAGACCCCCAGTATCCATATCAACAGGTTTAACGGCTGCCTCACTGATCCGAGCAGGGCATCATCCCAGAGCGAATCGGTGCTTTCGACCAGACCCTTCATTTTATTAATCACACGCCGACTGACAGAACTGACTATGGCGGTACACAAAATGACGGCGAACACCTTAACAACCAGAGGATTGGTGAACCAATCAAGGATTAATGGCAGTGTTTCGCTGCCATAATTCATTTCACTCACTTTTATTCGCCCCCGCGTCGCCTAATCTAGTCATCTTGTCGAATCAGGCTGGCCGGATTGTACCTGATCTTCGATGTGGCATCAGATGCGCTTAACGGTACCACCTGTTCAGAACGCCTGTCTGACAACTTGTATGGGACACTATATTCCCGTATTTCGGCTTCCTCCTGGAAATCCTGCGAAACCGGATCGGCGAACGTATCGAGTGTAGCGTCTTGCTCATCCTGCCATCTGCCCGAAACAGTTATTACTGATTGTAGACCTAGCTCATCACCCATAACCCGGACCCGCCAGTGATCATTGAAATTACCATTGCGCAGCAGTGCCAGCAGAAGTTCCTGGTCAATCGCATCAGCTTCCGGCTGGATCATCAGCCGATGTCGTATCGCGTCATTTACCAGCAGCGACTGTATTAGAATTTCCTGGCCCGTCAGTCGACTTAAAACCTGCGCCTGGCTCTCCGCACTCGTTTCATCTCTGAAACTCCCGAGAACCCACATCATCCGGCCTGCATCGGTCGCCTGGCAGTATGCTGACAGCATCAACAAACACATTAACGGAAATAGAAAGTTAGATTTCCCTGTCTTCATCATTGAGACCCCTGATTTGAATTAAACACTATATCGATCAATGATAACAAATCAAATTAGGGTCAGTGCTTGAAAAAAGGTTGCTTCTTGATAACTACTGTATATAATTCCACCTACTGTATATATAAACATGAGTCAATTTGTACAACTAAATTTAAATTAATAGATTTCTATAAATAAATTTCTATAAATATTAAGTCTCTATAACTAATAGCCGCAAGTACTAGTTTTCAGCGTTCACTGTCAACGAAGGTGAACAGAAATCCTCGAATGAGCAGAGAAATATTATGATCAAACTCACACTGCGTCAGTCCGAAGTTCTGGATTTTATCAGGGAACACATTGACCAAACAGGTTATCCACCGACCCGCGCCGATATTGCCAATAAACTGGGCTTTAAAAGTGCCAATGCTTCCGAAGAACATCTCAAGGCCCTCGCACGAAAAGGCGCGATTGAAATGATACCCGGTACCTCCCGGGGTATTAGACTACCTGATTCTCCTGGTATTCCTATCGTTGGACGGGTGGCAGCAGGAAACCCCATCCTTGCCCAAGAGCACATCGAGGACCACTGTGAAATTCCGCCAAATTTCTTTAATCCCAGTGCTGATTACATGCTTGTGGTTAAAGGAGACAGCATGATTGAATGTGGCATCATGGAGGGTGACCTGCTCGCCGTACATAAAACGCATCAGGCCAACAATGGTGATATTGTGGTGGCCCGTATTGAAGATGAAGTCACGGTAAAACGATTTCGCAAGGGTCAACAGAGCTATCAGATCACATTATTGCCGGAAAACAGTGATTACAGCCCCATCGAAGTCGATCTACGCAGCCAGGATTTCGCGATTGAAGGCTTGGCTGTCGGTGTTATTCGGCACTAGCTTTTTTAGTACTTTTCTTTTTTCGACGCTTGGCCGGTGCCTTCCGTTTTGCCTTGGTGGGCTGAGTCTCTACCCATTGTCCACCCTCATAGTCGGCCCGCCAACCCGATAATTTGCCCTTGGACAATTCAGTAACGACATAATGGAGTTTTGTTGACCTGGCAAATTTGACCAGCGCCCTTCTTCCCACAGCGTCCTGTACTGGCGCTCTCATCAGAAACTGATACTTTGGATCAATTTCATTCTGGTGTGGTATTAACTCATCCACATAGGGTGCCCGGGTTTCCCGGTTTTTTGGAAACTGGCTGGCCGCCAGAAACATACCTGCAGCACCGTCACGAAGCAGATAAGTATCATCAACTTTCTCGCACTTCAGCTCGGGCATGGGAACCACATCCATTTTTGGTGGTGCAGCTTCGCCATTTCGCAGCAGCTTGCGGGTGTTTTTACATTCCGAATTTGTACATCCAAAGTACTTTCCAAAACGTCCTGTTTTCAACTGCATTTCTGCGCCACATTTGTCGCACTCAAGTAGAGGCCCATCATAGCCTTTTATCCGAAATAAACCCTTCTCGAATTCAGAACCAATACAATCAGGGTTATTACCACACAGATGCAGCCGGGTTGTTTCATCGATCAGGTAGGCACTCATTGCAGTCTGACATTTATCGCAGCGATGCTTGTTCAGAAGAATTCTTGATTCTTCCTCATCATCACCATTAGCACTCACCACCTCATCACCGGATATCAGGTTAATGGTGGTCTTACAGCGTTCTTTTGGCGGCAGGTTATAGCCTGAACAACCCAGGAAGACACCTGTACTGGCGTTGCGCACATTCATGTCCCTGCCACATTGAGGGCAAGCCAGATTAACCACCGAAGGTAGATTCGGGCGCATGCCTTTTTCTGGATCCCCTGCGGTCGTTAATTTCTCCGAGAAATCGGTATAAAAACGATCCAGTATTACTTTCCAGTTGGTCGTCCCATTGGATATCTGATCCAAAGATTCTTCCAGTTTTGCAGTGAAGCCATAATCAAGCAGATTCCCAAAACTTTCATTAAGACGGTCAGTGACTAGTTCACCAATCTTTTCCGAATAAAACCGTCGGTTTTTTAAAGTGACGTAACCCCGATCCTGAATAGTCGTAATAATCGAAGCATAAGTTGATGGTCGGCCGATACCTTTTTTTTCTAGCTCTCTGACCAGAGACGCCTCACCGAAACGGGCCGGGGCCTTGGTAAAATGCTGGGTCGGCTGTAGATCCTGTAAGGCCAACTGACTGCCAATATTAAAATCAGGTAATTCCTGATCATCTTCTTTTTTCTGGGAGGTGTTCTGAACCACGGTATAGCCATCAAAGCGCAGAATCCTTCCCCTGGCTCTGAGTTCCATATCACCTGCGGTGACCGTAACCGTTGTACTGGTGTATTCAGCATTGGGCATCTGGCAGGCGACAAACTGACGCCATATCAATTCATACAACCTCTGGGTGTCTCTTTCTTGGCCTTTTAATGCAGTCGCACGAACATGTACGTTCGAAGGGCGAATGGCTTCGTGGGCCTCTTGCGCGCCTTCTTTACTGGAATACGCACGCGCCTTTGCCGGCAGGTATCGATCACCATATTCAGCAAGAATAAGGCTGTGGCAATCATCAACAGCATCCGCACTGAGATGGGTTGAATCGGTACGCATATAGGTGATGTAACCTGATTCATACAAGCGCTGGGCCAGCATCATGGTTTTCTTAACACCAAAACCGAGTCTGTTACTGGCTGCCTGCTGCATTGTGGAAGTAATAAACGGTGCACTGGGCCTCGTCTGAGTCGGTTTATCTTCCCTGTTGCTGACAATGAACGGACCACTTCTTAAATGCATTAGCGCCGCGTCAGTGACTTCCTTACTGTTGGGGCGAAAGGCCTTACCCTTATCACGCATGACCTGGAATCTGGTTGCAGTATCGGGCTCACCCAGCAAAGCATAGACTTCCCAATACTCCTCAGGAACAAATATCCTGATTGCCCGCTCTCTTTCAACCAGCAGTTTCACCGCGACCGACTGGACTCTACCTGCGGATAACCCTCTGGCAACCTTCTGCCAAAGCAGCGGACTCAACATATAGCCGACAACCCGGTCAAGGAATCGCCTCGCCTGCTGCGCATCGACACGGTGCTGATCAATCTCGCCTGGGTTGTCAAAGGCTGCTTGAATCGCTTTCTGAGTAATTTCGTTGAATACCACACGCTTATATCTTTCGGCTGAGCCGCCAAGAGCTTCCTTGAGATGCCAGGCAATAGCCTCGCCTTCTCTGTCCATATCTGTGGCTAGATAAATCTCATCGGCAGACTTGGACAATTTGCGGAGTTCAGAAACAACTTTTTCCTTACCTGGAAGGATCTGGTATTGCGCTCGCCAATTATCTGTAGGATCCACACCCATCCTATTGATTAACCGCTTATGGGCCTTTTTTTTCTGGTAGGCGGCCTTTTTGGTGGGCTCCATCTTTCTCGTTTTTGCAGCCTCTGCAGCTCGTACTTTCGGGTCGACGGGCTCGCCGGAGCCACTCACGGGCAAATCACGTATGTGCCCGACGCTGGATTTAACGATGAAATCATTGCCAAGATAGCGGTTGATTGTCTTAGCTTTGGCAGGTGATTCGACGATGACTAAGGTTTTGCCCATACGACTACTGTATCTCTAAACACGAATTTCAATGGCTTTGTCGGGTCACAGGCTAACCTATTAGTTCTCAATATTTCAATCCTCATGATCAAATTTAATAGTAAGAATCTAAAAAGCTGATGCCCAGGGCACCTTACAGCGCATTTGTAATACGAAACTTCAGGCCCGGGTTACCGGGTTAGTGCCTCCAGCGGTCATGGTTGATGACGCCTCTTCAACCTGCTTATCCCGGCAACGGCCACCAAAGCTTCAGCTATCGGGCCAGTTTATGCAGTCATCAAGAAAAGAAAATATGATTTCAGCCTGACTGGTATCTCCGCTTTCAACCCAATGTACGCTGACAGCACGGTTTTTTTCGGTCACCGACACAACTGACTCCGGCAGATGCTCCAGTTTTTCTGCCAGAAACAATTTCATGGACTGCGAATTCTGCAGAGCAGGCTGTTCTTGCCATTGCCAGTTGCCGGGTAACGCATCATCTCCCTCATCAGCCTTAAACACTGACCATGAAATTGCCGGTAAATCATGTCTGGACTGGGGACGCTTTCTATAACGTCTATAGGCGGCCACTTTAAGTACTGGGGTCATTGGTCGGCCAGACCCGGATACTCTTTTTTCTACTTGCGCAGCATGATCAGGAATGGTCGTTAATTCAACGCCGATACCTCGGCTTAGGGCTATTTTACGTAGCTTCATGAGTGCACGCTGCTCTTCATTAGGCAGGATTGAAATGATCGGCACCACCACAAACAACAGGACCAGGCCGATCAAAATATAAGTCATCATCTAGGTCACCTGGTTAGTCTGCTGTTCGCTGTGGCCAGTAAAAGGTCCATTGTTGGGCCAAATTGATCATGCTGATACAGGTCAACCCAGCCCCTTAAAAATCTATTGTTTAAGCTCATCACTCATTGCCTATTGTTTAAGCCGAGATTACTGTGTAAATTCGCTTATAACAGCCTCATTTTGCAGAAGGTGACCTGTATGGAAAGCACATTTACCCATATCCTGATAGCGGTTGACCTCACCGAGGACGCTCGGAATGTTGCCAAAAAAGCGTGCGCTTTACGAACTGTATTTGATTGCAAGCTCAGTTGCACCCACGTCATAGAACCTCTTAGTCTAGCCTATGGGGGTGATGTGCCCATGGATTTATCAACAATCCAGGATCAAATTCAGGATACAGCAAAAAGCCAGCTCCAGGAATTTGCCACTGGTTTGAATATTCCAAGAGAAAACCAGTATCTTGTTTTTGGCAGACCAGAGACTGAAATTCATTCTCTGGCTTCAGAAATCAATGCTGATCTAATCGTGGTTGGTAGTCATGGCCGACATGGCCTGGCGTTGCTGCTGGGGTCGACAGCCAATGGTGTACTGCATGGATCTCCCTGCGATGTTCTGGCGGTTCGAGTCGGTAACTAACCGACTCGACTGAGCTCGGTTTAACATCGCTCAGATGCGTATTCTATTTCATATCCCACCTAGATGAGACTACCGGTGTGAGCCAACTACGAATTTTTATTATTGGCTGTTGCCTTTGCCTGACTGCAACAGCTCAGCTAGTTGCATTGGCTGATGAACAAAAAAGTCCAGATAACGCTGGCACTGCTATGCACGGAAAATCCACTGAACCGGCCTCAGTTGACCACAACCTGTTGATTAGCAGTACCGACCAAAGTGTAAACTCGCAGCGCTACAAACAGCGGCAACGCTACCAGGAAACAATCAATGCGATCCGAATGGGTAGCCGAAGAAAAGCAGAATTATTGAAAAAGGAATTGCTGGGTTACCCACTACTGCCTTATGTCGAGCTTGAGCAAATCAAGGTTGGCCTGAGGCGAGCTAAACCGGAAACTATTCAACGATTCATTGATACCCACATTGATTCACCCATAGGTGAACAATTACGTAGCCAGTTCCTGAACCAGCGCATGGCGCGAAATCGCTGGAAGGACTATCTGGCCTTGTATCGAAAGGAATCCGCCACGACAGAACAGCACTGTTATCATGTTGATGCTGTCTGGCAAAGTGGCCGTCAGCAGGAGGCCAATGAACTCGCTGTTGTGCTGTGGTTGAGCGAGCGTTCCATGCCGAAGCAATGTGATCCAGTATTTAGTCGGCTTCGTCGAGCAAATGGTATCAGTCAGGAACTTGCCTGGCAGCGATTTGAGCTGGCGGTGATTGCCAATGAAGCCGTGTTAGCAAGATACCTGATGCGCTTTCTCAACACGGAAACAAGCCAAACTGCGCAACAACTATACGAACTGTATCGAAACCCCCGCCGCTTGATCGGTCGCGCGCGCTACGATTTTCGTGACCCGATGCAGCACAAAATTCTGTCAGCAACCTTTGAAAAGCTGGCCAGAATCAACCCCGAAAACGCTTTAAAAGAATTAAATACCTATCGGCAACAGGGTGCCTTGCCGCAGACCCTCGCAGAAGACCTGTATGCCCTGGTCGGATTATATCTGGCTCAGAAGGGCAAGATGACTGAATCCTTGAAACAACTTCCACTGGCGTTAAGAGCGCATCCAAAGCTGGTTGAAACCCGAGCCAGGTTTGCCATTCAAAACGAGGACTGGAGTGAGACCCTGGTTTTGCTGAATCTGCTACCCGAACAGCATAAAGATAAACCTGTATGGAAATATTGGCGAGCCATCAGCCTGCTTAGCAACAGTGAGCCCAGCGAACAGGCATTAGCCAGGTCCATCTTGGAGGATTTATCTCTGCTGCGGGATTATTATGGTTTCCTGGCTGCTGCCAGGCTGGACAGACCACAACAATTACAGGAAGAAATAAAGCCAATCAGCTCTGACAGTGTTGAGAACCTGTTGGCCACGCCGGCAACCGCGAGGATCAGAGAGCTCATTGCACTGGGAGCCATAATCCAGGCCCGCAGAGAATGGTTCCATATGACCCAGGAATTCTCGACAAGAGAACACCAGATCACTGCGGTTATTGCCAGGCGCTGGCGCTGGCACGATATGGCCATCCGGGCTTATGCTCAGGCCAAAGCATGGAACGAACTGGACGGCCGTTTTCCGCTTGCCTATCCTGAACATTTTTCATCAAATGCCCTCCTGTCGGGTATTCCGCTATCATTGAGTCTTGCCGTCGCTAGAAAGGAAAGTGCATTCTGGCCTGACGCCCGGTCAACGGTCGGCGCTTTGGGATTAATGCAGCTCATGCCTGCAACTGGCAAGCTGGCAGCAAAACACTTCGGCATCAGGGCTGAGAAAGGCCTTGACCTGACAGACCCTGTGTTAAATATCCGCCTGGGTTCCTGGTACCTGGGCGAGTTGGTTCGCCGTTTTGACAACAATCGCATCATAGCGCTGGCGGCCTACAACGCTGGACCCACCAGAGTCTCTCGATGGTTGAATCGTGCATTACCGATTGATATCTGGATTGAATCTATCCCCTACTGGGAAACGCGGGACTATGTTCAGACGACCCTGGTATATGCCGCCATCTACGCTGACAGGCTAGGACATAAACAACCTATGATAGCGCCCGCTGAGCGTGCCCAATTTGGACCTGTCAGACAATTCGTTTTTTCCGATACCAATGAAGTAGACTCCGCCTCAACCAACGGCCAGCTGTAGTCTTATATGCTTATTGACATCGGTGCCAATCTCACTCATGAATCCTTCCAAGAGGACCTGGACCAAGTTCTCGACCGAGCGCAGCTGGCACAGGTGCAGTATTTACTCATTACCGGTGCATCATTAAGTAGCAGTTCGGATGCACTGCAATTGGCCTCCAGCCGAGATTACCTGTTCTCTACTGCGGGAATTCACCCTCACCACGCAATAGAATGCTCAAGCCAAGCCTTGCAGGAAATCAAGTCCCTCGCAACAAACCCGAAGGTTCGGGCGATTGGTGAAACAGGCCTGGACTACTTTCGGGACTTCAGCCCAAGAGATATTCAACGCAGTGCGTTCGAGGCGCAGTTGCAACTAGCCAGCGAACTGGACCTGCCTGTGTTCCTTCACGAACGAGATGCCTATCCTGATTTTGCACAGATCCTGGCATCGTACCGAGATCAACTCAACCATGTTGTTGTGCATTGTTTCACCGGTGATAGAACCGCTCTGCAGGCCTACCTGGACCTTGATTGCTACATTGGTATCACAGGCTGGATCTGTGACGAACGACGCGGCAAACACCTCCAGGAACTCGTTGAACTGATTCCCGCTGACCGGTTATTACTCGAGACAGATGCGCCTTACCTTCTACCCCGGACACTAAAGCCTAAGCCACCCAATCGTCGCTGTGAACCAGCCCATCTTTACGAAATAAGCAGAGTCGTCGCGCAGCTACTGAACACATCTACAGATCGGCTTGCCAGTCAGACCAGCAGGAATGCCAAAAAATGTTTCCACCTGCCATGAAGGTCAGCCTCTATACTACATCAGGCTGCCACCTCTGCGAGTTGGCCCTGGCCCAAATTCAAGCGCTGCAGCAGCAACACGATATGACCCTTACCGAGGTAGAAATAGCGAATTCTGATACTCTCCTTGATCGTTACGGTATCCGCATACCCGTAATCACGGCTGAACACTGCCCGAATGAACTGGCATGGCCATTTTCCATAGATCAGCTCAAGTCCTTTCTGAAATTATCGCCCGGCTAAGGCAGGTATCAGCTTCGTTCTATCATTTTTCAGGTTTGCCCTACACGAATATCAAATAATGCCACGAGGCACAGAACGATTAGAGAGATCATCACCCGAGTTGACTTTTCCTGCTAAAATGGCCAAAACACAGGAGTAGAAACGATGGACACAGCAACCTTGCTGGACGGCATATGTTTTGGTGAGGGTCCCAGATGGCACGATAATCATTTGTGGTTCTCCGACATGCACGCCCATGAAGTCATTAAGCTGAACTTGGATGGAACTAGCCAGGTCATAGCCAAGGTGCCGCAACAACCTTCTGGTTTAGGCTGGCTGCCCGATCAGCGCCTGGTGGTCGTGTCCATGACGGATAAAAAACTACTCATAGATGAAGCCGGCGAACTCAGCGAATACGCTGATCTCAGTCAGTTAGCCAGCTATCACTGCAACGATATGGTCGTTGACGCAAAAGGAAGGTGCTACGTTGGTAATTTCGGATTTGACCTGATTTCTCGTGCCAGCCGGAAGCCCGCTGAGCTCATTATGGTCTCAGAAGACGGAACCGCTTCCATTGTGGCTGATGATTTACAGTTTCCCAATGGCACAGTAATTACCCCAGACGGCAGAACACTGATTGTTGCGGAATCCATGGCAGCTCGGCTCACTGCTTTTGACATAGACCAGCATGGCGCACTATCTAACCGCCGAGTCTGGGCACAGATGGATGGCGCCCTACCCGATGGTATTTGCCTTGATGAAGACAGCGGTATCTGGGTCGCATCTCCCATAAGCAACGAGTGCCTGCGACTCACCGAAGGTGGTGCAGTTACCGATCGCATCAAAGTAGAACATCAGGCTTACGCCTGCATGCTGGGTGGCGAAAATGGCAAGCGGCTGTTTATCTGCACCGCGAGTAGTTCGAGCCCCGAGCAATGCAAGGCTCGACGCGATGGTAGAATCGAATACGCTGATGTTTCAGTTGCAGGAGCAGGTAGACCGTGAATCAAGCAGCATCAACCCCACTCCGGATTGCCTTGATCAGCGGAGGCAATTCAAATGAAGCCAGTGTATCCCGAACAAGCGCGACCGCAGTTCTGTCGGCTCTGGCGGTTCACTACACGCAGGTACAAAATTTCGAACTGGACAACGCTTTAATCCAGAACCTGACTGCGTTCAAACCAGATGTAGTCTTTCCTGTTCTGCATGGCCCACCAGGAGAAGATGGGACCATTCAGGGGCTTCTGGAAACAATGCAATTCGCCTATGTTGGTTCGGGCGTACAGGCCAGCGCCCTGGCCATGGATAAAATCGCGGCCAAAGGTCTTTTTCGAGAAGCTGAGCTACCCCTGGCTGATCATGTCAGTGCCCATATATCCAATGGCACCAAGCAGGCTGTTGATCGTGCCATGGCGGTACTGGGGGTCAATGTCGTGGTCAAACCGGCACGTCAGGGCAGTGCCCTGGGCATATCCCTGGTTAACGACGTACAGGGGCTGCAAAAAGCGGTAAGCAAAGCCTTTAGCTATGATGACCAACTGTTAATTGAACAGCGAATCAACGGCAGAGAAATGACTGTCGGTATTTTACAAGACCAGGGCCAGGCCAAAGCATTTCCCGTTATCGAGATCACTACACCTGAAAACAGCTGGTATGACTTCGAGCATCGCTACACCGCCGGATTGTCAGAACACATCATGCCAGCCAATATATCCAGTGAAATCAGTGCCTCATTACAGAAAATAGCGATCAAAGCCCATGTCTGCCTGGGCTGCAGAGACCTTTCAAGGGCCGACTTTCTGCTTACCGACGATGACAAATGCATTTTGCTGGAAGTGAATACCCTGCCTGGAATGACACCTACCAGCTTATACCCAGATGGGGCCAGGGGCTTTGGCCTGACATTCGATGAACTGGTCAAATTACTGGTTGAGCAGGCAGCGGCAAGACCGTAAAAAAGGTCCAAGATAGCTGTTCAATGGTGCAGAAGATCGTATCCTTAGAATGCTCTGGTTTTATTCCAGGTGCTGCAGCTGACCTAGCGGTTTCAATTGCCAGAGTTTCAAATCAATAGCGTGTATTGTTCGAATCACGGTCGCAGCCAACACGCCAGCAATTACCGGCACGACTATAGATCATATCCTCGTTCATTATGCTGATTTAGATCCAGGCCTTCGGTTTCTTCATCCTGTGATACTCGCAATCCGAGCACGTTATCAACTAATTTGAGGAGCACATAAGAGGCCAGGGCGGTATATACAAGGCAGGAAACCACGCCAATAACCTGGACCTGTAACTGCGAGCCCATGGTCATACCTTCGTTATAACCCTGGCCACTGAAAACCCCGATGCTGGCACTTGCAAAGACTGCAGCTAAAATGGTTCCCAGCGCCCCACCTACGCCGTGAACCGGAAAAACATCCAGGGAATCATCAATCTGCAGGCGCTGCTTCAGGAATACGGTTGCATTAAAACAGACTATTCCAGCCAGGATCCCAATAACCAGCCCTCCGGCAGGGCCGACAAACCCTGATGCGGGCGTAATAGTACCCAGACCGGCCACCATACCGGTGACCGCGCCCAGAACACTGGGCCTTCCAAATCGATACCATTCACAACTCAACCAGGCCAATGCCCCAGCTGCTGCTGACATATGGGTAGCCAACATTGCCATGCCTGCATCACCGTTGGCTGCAAGCGCACTACCTGCATTAAATCCAAACCAGCCAACCCATAACATACCCGCACCGGTAATGGTCATGGTCATATTGTGAGGGGGCATGGGCGAGCTAGGGAATCCCCGCCTTTTACCCATAACTATGGCAGCAACCAATGCCGCTGTGCCGGCGCTAATATGCACTACAACACCACCCGCAAAATCGAGTAATCCAAGCTGTTGGAGCCAGCCTCCTCCCCACACCCAATGAGTAATTGGGGCATATACGATGACGACCCATAGCCCGGAAAACAACATCATCGACGAGAACCGCATACGCTCTGCAAAGCCACCGACAATCAAAGCCGGCGTGATGATCGCAAAGGTCAACTGGAACATTGAAAATACGCTTTCCGGAAGGCCGTTGCTCACCGAATCCTCGGTAACGCCAGCCATAAAAACTTTGCTGAGCCCGCCAATCACATCATTGCCGGTATCAAAGGCCAGCGAGTAACCAATAACAAGCCAGATAACCGAAACCATGCAGGTTATAGCAAAACACTGCATTAATACGGAAAGAACATTCTTTACCCTGACCAGTCCGCCATAAAACAGGGAAAGACCCGGTATGGTCATAAACAGGACCAGAGCAGTCGAAGTCAGTATCCAAGCTGTATTACCGGAATCAAGATCCTCACCCGCCAGAACGGTCTGTGAAAAAAATAAAGCCATCAGCCCCAGGGAATAGAAAAATACACGCATAAACAAACCTTTCCTGATCAATTATCTACCTGCCCATAAAGCCGGCACTGTTCATCAATAAGTCTACCTAGACCAGCTCATTTCCACAATACAAACGCCCTGGTCCGAGCGCTGTACTGGAAAAACAAGCGGACATAGATGACAATGCCCGCAAATAACGGTTTTTTTGGCGCATAGCCCGACAAATCAGTTTGATGGTAGCGACCGCTAATGGAAATCCGGTCAGTCAGGAGTTCTCTTGAAATGGCCCGCCAGCGCCCTCAAATAGGGAGCAATCCAATACCCAGGAGCTTAACGGGAACGATCACGATCAGGCGTGGTCTATAGCCAGCAACTGGATGTTTTACTAAAAGAACCTGAACCCGAACGTGAGTAATTTGATATGCAGCACCTTGAACCTATTCTAGCCCTAAGAAGATGGCTGGCAGACCAGATTATTGGCCAGGAAGTCCTGGTAGACCGCTTGTTGATGGCGTTGCTATCAGATGGCCACCTTCTAGTCGAAGGGGCGCCCGGATTAGCCAAAACAAAAGCAATAAAAACACTGGCCACTGGCATAGAGGGGGACTTTCAACGCATCCAATTCACCCCGGACCTACTACCTTCAGATATCACCGGTACCGAGATCTATCGCGCCCAGGAAGGCACCTTTATCTTTCAAGAGGGGCCGATCTTTCACAATCTGATTCTTGCTGACGAAATCAATCGTGCACCAGCAAAGGTTCAATCCGCACTGCTTGAGGCTATGGGCGAAAGACAGGTCAGCCACGGTAGGCAGACCATGGCCTTACCGCCTCTATTCCTGGTCATGGCAACGCAAAATCCGATTGAACAGGAAGGTACCTACCCCTTGCCTGAGGCGCAACTCGATCGCTTCCTCATGCATGTGCAGATTGATTATCCAGATTCAGCATCTGAACACGCCATCCTTAAGTTGGTTCGAAACGAAGCGAGGCAAAAATTTTCCGATCCAATAAAGTCGGTAAAACCCATCACACAGCAGGACATCTTCGCCGCCCGTCAGGAAGTACTGTCTCTGCACATGGAACCGGTGGTTGAAAATTATATAGTTCAGTTGACCATGGCTACCCGCAAACCTGAAATATTTGGCGAAGATCTGGCGAACTGGCTCGATTACGGAGCCTCACCAAGAGCAACCATTTCCCTTGATCTGTGTGCTCGGGCCCATGCTTATCTCAATGGCAAGGATTTCGTCAGTCCAGACGATGTTCAAGCTGTAGCAACCGATGTCTTCAGGCATCGGATTGTGGTCAGTTTCGAAGCAGAAGCAATGGGTATTGATGCTGAACAGGTGATGCTGGCCCTGCTAGACCGTGTCGCAACCGCCTGATTCGATAACCGTGCCCGCACACAACTCCAAAGATCTCAGCCTTGGCCCCTACACCCATGTGAAGGATCTGATTGATCTTCGCTATGAAGCAGGCAAGGTTGACCTGATGTCATTGGCAAAAGCGTCCAATCCCCTGTCCGGCCAGCTTCGATCAAAATTCCAGGGCCGTGGCATCGATTTCTCTGAAGTTCGGGTTTACCAGCCCGGAGACGACGTTCGAACTATTGACTGGCGGGTCACAGCACGAACCCAGGTTGCCCATACCAAATTATTTCAGGAAGAAAAAGAACGCCCAGTGCTCATTGTTGTTGATCAATCAGCCCACATGTTCTTTGGTTCACGAAGACGTTTTAAGTCAGTAGCAGCGGCAAGAATCGCGGCCTTGCTGGCCTGGTCTGGCTTGGAACAGGGCGACCGAATTGGCGGCATCGTTTTCAGTGATGAGGAGCACAGAGAAATCAGGCCGCGTAGAAGTCGACACTCAGTTCTTCGTCTTATCCATGAAATAGACCAGTTCAATCACCGGCTCGAAGTCTCCAGTCCGGCCCTTAGCACCGATGCATTGGCGCAGGCATTAACTAATGCACGGCGGGTATGTAAACACGGCAGCAGCATTATATTAATCAGTGATTTCACTCGAATGAATGACCAGGCGCTGCTTTATCTGCAACAGTTGGCAAGGTACAACGACGTTATTGGCATCGTCATTTCCGATCCGCTGGAACAGCAGCTGCCAGCACCTGACCTGTATACCGTCACAGACGGTGAACGAAAACTCCCCATCAACACTGCTTCAGCATCGATAAGGCATGAGTACCAGTCCCAGCATAAAAATCGGCGTGCGCAACTAGAGCAGACTTTCGGCCGGCTAAAGTGCCCCCTGATTTCAATCGCAACCACGGATGAGGCCGTGGATGGGATTAACGCCCACCGTCTTCGAGGGAGCCGCTGAAATGGCGCAAGCAATGCCTGTACAAGCAGATCCGCTGGAACAGCTGCGTGACATTCACCTGCCTGGCGCAATCGGTCCGTGGCCGCCTGCACTAGGCTGGTGGGTGCTAGCCCTGCTGGCCCTGGCGCTAATAGCATGGGGACTATTTCGCGCGCTGAAATACTGGCAGGCAAACCGTTATCGAGCAATTGCACAACAAGAGCTCAAAACCATCTTTAACCACTATCAGCAATGTGCCGACACCAGATTATTTCTACTTCAACTCCAGTTACTGCTAAAGCGGGTCGCTCTGCACGCCTATCCCCGTGAAAAGGTCGCCTCCCTCAATGGCATCGCCTGGGTTACATTCCTTGATAAGAGCAGTGGTTCCAGCGAATTTAGAATGGGCGCTGGTCAAGCGTTGATCGACTCAAACTACACTCGAGAAGTTAACGCCGATGTAGCGCAATTGCAGCATCTGGGCCATTTATGGATTAAGCAGCACAGCAAGTTGGATGAACCCGGAGACACGCTATGATGGAGTTTATCTGGCCCTGGGCTTTCTGGGCATTGCCAGTGCCGTTGCTGGTCATGTTGCTACGACCTGCTCAACAGCAGGATCCAGCTCTGCGAATTCCGTTCTTTGAGCAGCTTAAGCAGATGACTGTACAGTCTCAGGGCGCCCACCGTCGGCTGTGGCTTATCAGAGTCATCGCCTTGCTGATCTGGATTTGCCTGGTTATGGCAGCGAGTCAGCCCAGATGGGTGGGCGAACCCATAGAACTACCGCAAAGTGGCCGTGATTTACTGCTGGCTGTGGACATCTCAGGCTCTATGGGAACCCAGGATATGCGCCTGGAAAGGCAGTTGGTGACTCGCCTGGCAGCGGTGAAAACCGTGGTCGGCGATTTCGTAGAACGCCGCAAGGGTGATCGACTGGGGCTGATTCTGTTCGGTAGCCAAGCCTACCTGCAAACACCGCTGACCTTTGATAGATCCACTGTCCGTACCCTCCTGGAGGAAACACCGCTCGGAATTGCCGGTGGTAAAACCGCCATTGGCGATGCGATTGGTCTTGCCGTTAAACGTCTACTTGATCGTCCATCGGAAAACCGTGTTCTCATTCTGTTAACCGATGGCGTCAATAATATCGGTGAGGTTTCCCCTCTGCAGGCCGCAAAGCTAGCTGCCAAGGAAGGTATCCGTATTTATACAGTGGGTTTTGGGGCAGATGAAATGGAGGTCTCTGGTCTACTCTTTAACCGGACCGTTAATCCTTCAGCAGAGTTGGACACCCAGTCTCTGACTGAAATCGCCGACCTCACTGGCGGTATTTATCAGCGCGCCAGATCCACCGCAGAGCTAACCGGCATTTATGCTGCGCTGGATCAACTTGAACCCATAGAAATCGAGCAAGAAACCTTCAGACCTGAGAAATCACTTTATTTCTGGCCACTCAGCATCGCTCTGCTGTTGTCATTTGCATTGTCGGGGCAGCACCTGTTTACATACTATAGCGCCAGGCTCAGCTGGCAGCGGCAACAATCTATCATTCAACCCGCCAATGCAAGAAGCCCAACCTAATGAACGAGTTGCTTGCCGAATTCCATTTCCTCAGGCCCTTCTGGCTGATCGCTCTGCTGCCAGCATTGCTATTATTAACGGGCTTGTGGCAGAGAAGGGCCAAGGGTACCACCTGGGAAAAAGTCATCGATCCTTTACTGATATCCCATATCTTAAGGCAACCCGATACCAGGCCAGGTGCTAACCCGCTTTACCTGCTTGCCCTGGGCTGGCTGGTGGCAACCTTCGCCCTGGCCGGGCCTGTCTGGGAAAAGGCCGCCCAACCCATCCTGGAAAGAGAAGATGCTTTGGTCATCATCCTTGACCTAACCTGGTCCATGCATGCGACTGACATTGCACCCACTCGATTGGTAGGCGCACGTCGCAAATTAACTGATCTACTGCGAACTCGAAAAGAAGGGGTCACTGGGCTGATTGTGTTTGCGGGTGATGCCCATACCGTTGTTCCTCTGACAGACGACACCAATACGATTATATCAATACTGCCCTCGTTAGTACCTGAAATCATGCCTGCTCCTGGGAGCCGACTTGCGCCCGCCATAGAACTCAGTCATGCATTATTCTCGGCTGCAGGTATTTCATCGGGCCGTATCCTTGTTGTCACAGATGAGATTCGTGACCGCGCCGAAACAGCCAGTGTTGCCAATAAGCTGCGTGATCAGTTCCCTCTTGCAATTCTGGCCGTTGGTACGGCCCAGGGAGCACCGATTACCACAGCGACTGTACCTGGAGGAAGCGGTTATCTGAAGGACCCTTCCGGGAACCTCATCATTCCAGCTGTTAACCTGGATGAGATGCTTCAATTCACGCAGATGATTAGCGCTCGCTTTTCTCGCCTGACCCTGACCGACGATGACCTCAATTATCTACTGACTGAAGAGACCATCCTCAGTGACCAAATATTCAGGGAGGTGGAGCGAAATTTTGACCTGTGGATAGAAAGGGGCCCCTACCTATTACTGCTGTTGTTACCCCTGGCTGCTGCCGGATTCCGTCGTGGATGGTTATGGATGCCGCTGCTGATCCTTGTCACGCCGTCTGAACCCGTCTATGCAGATTGGTGGCAGGATATCTGGCTTACCAAAGACCAGCAGGGTCAGCGCGCCTTTGACAACCGAGAACATGCCCAGGCGAGCCAGCTATTCTCAAACCCGCAATGGAAGGCGAGCGCGGCCTACCGTAACGAGGACTACGATACTGCATCGGAACTGTATGAAAAACATGCGCCGCAGCAAAACCGCTACAACCTGGGCAATGCCCTGGCCAGGCAGGGAAAACTCGAGCAGGCCATCGCCAGCTATCAACAGGTTTTAGATTCAGAGCCGGATAATGAGGACGCTGCTTTTAATAAGGCATTGGTGGAACAGCTACTGAAACAGCAACAGCAGCAGGAACAGCAGTCTGAGCAGGATCAAGACTCAGATGAGCAGCAGAAAAGTGAAAGTGAAGACCCTTCCCAGCAGGGCAACGAGTCATCACAAGACCCGGAAGAACAATCGCAGGATCAGGCAGGCGAGGATACGGAATCGGAAAACCAACCTGAGCAGCAGGAAGATACGGAACAGTCAAAACAGGGCAGCGAAGAGCAGCAACAAGCTGAACAGGAACAGCAGCAGGCGCAAGCGCAGGAAAGTGAACTTAGCCCTGAAGAACAACAGGCCCTGCAGCAATGGCTGCGACGCGTACCCGATGATCCTGGCGGATTACTGAGGAGAAAATTTGAAAAACAGTTTGATGACCGTGTCCGCCAGGGAAAAATTGCCCGAAAAGATTATGAAAGGAATTGGTGAGCCGTGATGAGATCACTTAACTGGTTTATATTAGTCCTCACCCTGGTAGTCAGCCAGGCCCAGGCAGGGATAACTGCAACCGTTGATCGGACCCGAATTTCCGAGCTTGATCTGTTAACCCTGACCATACGAGTCAGTGACTCCCAACCAGGGCAACCTGATTTTTCTGGCCTGGAAAAAGATTTTGACATCGTCAATAACCAGAGCCATCAAAATTCTTCCTATACTTTCATCAATGGCCAGCAGACCAGCCATGCCTATGTGGACTATATCCTGAACCTGCGACCAAAGCGTCTAGGCAATTTGAAAATACCCAGCCTGACCATCGACAATGAACAGACCCAGCCGATTACCATTCGGGTCACCGAACAAACCAACGCCATGCGTCAGAAAATGCAGGAGATTCTGTTTTTTGAGACCGTGTTGGATGCCGCCAGTACTTATGTCCAGGCACAACTCATATACTCCGTGCGGTTATATTATTCCGACTCAATCTCCGGTGACTTCCCGGCGGCGCCTGACCTTGAAGATGCTGTCGTCGAAATTCTGGAAGAAGAAAAACGTTACGAAACCATCCTGAATAATAAGCGTTTTTACGTACTGGAAAAAAAGTATGCCATCTTCCCACAGAAAAGCGGTTCGCTGGTTCTGTCCAAAGAAACGTTTGTGGGAACTCGCGGTCGGGGGGGATTGTTTTCAGCCAGACAAAGAGTCAGCGCCATCTCTTCGGGGCATACTATCGAGGTAAGACCTGTTCCCGAGGCTTTCAATGGAGACCACTGGTTACCCGGCAAGAACCTGACTGCCAAAAGTAAGTTAAACCTTCCTGAAGGAGTCATAAGAGTCGGAGACCCGCTCAATCAGGTCATCAGCCTGTCCATGGATGGCGTCTCTGGTGTGCTCTTACCAGAAATTAATCTTCAGGACCTGCCTGGCACTAAAATATATGTAGACCAACCCATCATTGAGGACACCGAATCCAGCACCGGCATCAGCACCCTGAGTCGCACCACCATCGGTATAGTACCAACTCAGCCAGGTAAACTGACCCTGCCGGAGATCCGCATCCCCTGGTGGAATATACAGCTTGATCGCCAGGAAACAGCCATTATCCCGGCACAAACGATAGAAATTAAGCCATCGGTCGCAACGCTACCTGCCTCCCCTGTTATTGCGGATAAGGCTGACTCGACAGGGCCGGTCCCGGAGCTGAACGAGCGCCCAGGAATCTGGAAATGGCTGAGTATTGGCTTATTGACCGCATGGCTGTTGACCCTACTCGGCTGGTACAGCACTCGCACAGGCAACAGATCCGGTGAGGATCGAGCCCCGGTTGAAAACACCGTCAAAGCCGATGCCCAGGCACTGCTCAACGCCTGTCAGGTAAATGATGCCCAGCAGGCACATCAACGCCTGTTGGTCTGGCTCCGCAGCGCCTTCCCGCAGCATCAATCAGCAACCACCCTGGCAGCAACCAAACCCAGGTTTGCAGCTGCATTTAACGAACTCGAGAATGCGATCTTCTCGGGTAACACCGCTGAATGGCAGGGCAAGGCCTTAACCGAAGCGATAAAAGGGCTGGACCAACCCGCCTCCGATGTGCCAGCAGGTTCACCACAGCATCTGGCAAAGCAGCTCAACATGGGACTGTAAACATGGGGCCATTAATATAGGGCTATTCACCCGGGGCTCTTCCCTTGGGACTCTTCGCTTGGGACTAGTCGCAGAGGAATAAAAAGCCGGTTACAAACTCTTTGTTACGACTTCGAACACATCCCTTGATAAATCACCGGCATCCAGTATCTTCTGCAACTGGCTTTTCATCAGCGCCTGCCGAGTCCCATCGAGCTTGCGCCAGCGCGTTAACGGCGTCAACATTCGTGCCGCGATCTGAGGATTAAAGCTATCCAACTCGATCACGCAATCAGCCAGAAAGGCATACCCTGAGCCATCCAAAAGATGGAAATTAACCGTGTTCTGTGATGCAAAAGAGGCCAGTAGAGAACGCATTCGATTGGGGTTTTTCATATCAAAAGCGGGGTGTTGCATCAGTGCCTTAACACGCGCCAACGCACCCGGCAGCGGGCAACTCGCCTGAATCGCAAACCACTGATCGATCACCAGGGCCTCGTCAGCCCAACGATTATAAAATTCCACCAGCGCCTTGTGCTTAACTGTCTGCGCAGCCGTATTACTGGAATTCACCAATGCCCGAATTGCCGCACTGGTATCGGTCATGTTACTGGCTTTATTGAACTGCGCTGCACACAGGGAAACCAGTTCTGTATCCACTGGTTTCATCAAGTACGCCAGTGCTGCATTTCGCAGAGACCGGCTCGCGATCGCCTCTGCACTGGCAATGTATTCACCCTGCTGGTCATTCATTTTATAGACCCTGAGCAAGGGTCCCTTCAAGCAGGTGGCAATCTCGCATGCCACCTGTTCTCGAGCCTGGTGTATCGCATCTATATCGGCCACCTCAAACAACTCAGCGAGATAAGTTTCGGATGGTAATACCATCATGTTGGCTATCATGGCTTTATCAATACTGGCATCCTGATCACGATTCAGCGCATCCGCTAAATTCAACTCCATGGCCTTAAACAATCTCGAATCGATTGCTAGCGGTTTTCCGTCCTGGATCTGTTCTACCCCTTCTAGAATAATGTCAACCGCCAGCCTCTGACTGGCTTCCCAGCGATTGAAACCATCGTTGTCATGGCTCATCAGAAACATGAGTTCATCCCGACTATAGGCAAACTCTAATTTCACGGGCGCAGAAAACCCACGTAACAAAGATGGCACCGGTGGCTCACTCACATTCACCAGTTCAAATACCTGCTCCGATTCGGTCACCGACAGCACCATGGTGAACAGATCAGGCTGCTGCTCTATGAACGCGGGCTCTGAACCTGCCAGGCCAAACACCAGATCCTGTCCTTCACTACCCAACAGGCCCACTGCCAGTGGCAGATGAAAAGGGGCTTTTTCAGTCTGCCCCGGCGTCGGCGGACAGGTTTGCCGCACCGTCAACTGGTAACACTGACGATCAGCATGGTAGGTTCCTACAACGCTCAATTGGGGTGTCCCTGCCTGACTATACCAGCGCCGAAACTGGTTAAGGTCAACCCCGTTTGCATCCTCCATGGCCGTGACGAAATCATCCGTGGTCACTGCCTGGCCGTCGTGGCGTTCAAAGTATAGATCTGTACCTTTGCGGAAGCCTTGCGCACCAATCAACGTACTGATCATGCGCACAACTTCTGCACCCTTCTCATACACCGTGGCCGTATAGAAGTTATTGATTTCCATATAAGCATCAGGACGAATGGAATGCGCCATGGGACCCGCATCTTCAGGAAACTGTGCTGTTCGCAGAGCGGATACATCATTCATCCGAGAAACTGCGGCTGATCCCATAAAAGCGGAAAACTGCTGATCCCGGAACACGGTAAAACCCTCTTTCAAGCTCAGCTGAAACCAGTCTCTGCAGGTCACTCGATTGCCCGACCAGTTATGAAAATATTCATGAGCAATAACGCTCTCAACCCGCTGGTAACCGGCATCCGTGGTGGTATCAGGCCGCGCCAAAACGCAGGAAGTATTAAATACATTCAATCCCTTGTTTTCCATTGCCCCCATATTGAAACTTTCCACCGCCACGATCATAAATATGTCCAGGTCATATTCTCGACCATAGAACTTCTCGTCCCAGGCCATCGAGTGTTTCAGGCTGACCATGGCAAAATCGACTTTATCGATATTGTGGGATTCTGTAAAAATCTGCAGCACAATTTTTCGACCACTCATGGTCACAAACTCATCTTCTACATAGTCAAGATCACCCGCAACCAGAGCAAACAGATAGGCGGGCTTCTTGAAAGGATCGCGCCAGGTCACCCAGTGTCTGTCACCCTGTTCTCCGCGTGCTACAGCGTTGCCATTTGACAGCAGAACCGGAAAATTGCCTTTGTCTGCAACGATAGTCGTTTCGAATGGTGCCATGACATCAGGGCGGTCCATATACCAGGTGATATTACGAAAGCCCTCGGCTTCACACTGGCTGCAGAACATGTCACCCGATCTATAAAGACCCTCCAAAGCCAGATTTTCCTGGGGTTTAATCTCCACCAGGCTGGTCAGGGTGAATTGTTCCGGCGGATCCGTGATGAACAATGTTTCACCTTCAATATTGTATTCATTGGACATCAGTTCCCGGCCATCAATAGCCAGTTTCCTGGTCACCAGTGCCTTGCCACCATCGAGCTGCAATGGCCTTGAAGCAGCAGCATCTTGCGGGTTTCTCTTGATTTCCAGCGTGGCGGATACCCTGGTAACCTGCTCAGTGATATCCACATGCAACTGAGTTGCTTCAATGATAAAAGGGGGTACCTGATAATCGTCTAGCCGTACGGTCTTAGGCTCTCCTTGCTGCATCTCTTGTCCTTCTGTTCGTTTGTTCGTTTGTTCGTTTGTTCGTTTGTTGTTAACCGTATCGTTGTATTACTGTTAACTGCAACTTTTCAGCCCATAGCATCAGGTCACTGGAAAATTCCAAGCCTCGATTTTACACGAGCGCTGGACTCGATGGGATTTTACTGATGGCTGGTATCCAGCACCAGCACAAAGGCCTAAATCATCGCTATGCCCTGATATCTGTTAACATGCCGTGATGCGCGGAAAACTCAAGAAAATGGCCTGCAGCCCCGGACCAACGGTGCAGTATCAGCTGCGCCTGGATGCCCAGCAGTTACACCTTAACCCTCTTATTGGGCAAACCATTCGGATTCAATTTCTTGAAGAAATTCGCTGCCAGAATTGCGGCCGCAAGACCAACAAAAGCTTCAGCCAGGGATATTGCTACCCGTGCTTCAAACAACTGGCAGAATGCGACATCTGTATTGTCAGCCCTGAACGCTGCCATCACAGCCTGGGGACCTGCCGAGATCCGGCCTTCGCCAGTAACTTCTGTATGAAAACCCATAAAATATACCTGGCAAATTCTTCCGGTCTGAAGGTCGGTATTACCCGGGAAACCAATCTCCCTACCCGCTGGCTTGATCAAGGTGCCCATCAGGCCATGGTAATCATGTCCGTGGCCAGCCGATACCAGTCCGGACTGGTCGAAGTTGCCTTCAAGGAGCATGTCAGTGACCGAACCCACTGGCAGAAACTCCTGAAAGGCAGCAGTGACAAAGTTGACTTAATCAGTAAACGAGAACAGTTATTCGAACTTACTGCCTCCGCTCTGACAAACCTCCAGAATACCTATGGCCTACAGGCCATTCAATTCGTACTGGATGCACCGGTTCAGCAATTTGAATATCCGGTTCTGTCTTACCCGGAAAAGGTAAAATCACACAATTTAGAGAAACAACCTCTGCTCGAAGGCCAGTTACTGGGGATTAAAGGCCAGTACCTGATACTGGATCACTGCGTAATCAATATGCGCAAGTACACCGGCTACCTGGTCGACTTCAGCTTCGATTAATATTCAGTTTCAACAGCATTGCTGCCCCCGCCGTGATGACCCCGGCAATAAGCCCCCCCAGATGAGCGCCATTGGCTAGATTCCCCAACCCGAGCGAATCGAAAGCCCCGGTGAAGCCGATGACCAGGAACACCAGCATGCCGATATAGATAGAACGGGCAATACCGAACCGTCGCCCTGTTGAAAAGGTATCCCAGACCATACAGTAGCCAATGAAGCCAAACAGAACACCCGACATGCCACCAAATAATGAAACACCGGTTAGCCAGTACTGACCCAGATTAGCCAGCAAACCACTGAACAGGGTCAATAGAATAAACCTTGAAGCGCCATGCAGGAATTCTATCCTTCGTCCGATCTCCCACACCCAGAGCAAATTGAAAGTCAGATGCAACCAGCCAAAATGAATCAACATGGGTGATAGTAAACGCCAGTACTGACCACTATCAAGAGTATAAGCCAGATCCGCAAAGTAAATCCGATCGCCTCTTATTTCAAAAGCGACCAGCATCATATTCTGGAATAATTCACCATGCTCGCCATTGCTGGCAGCCAGACCCAGTGGGAATGCAACCAGATTCGCCAACAGCAAGCCGATAGTCAGAGGAAAGCGGGCAGCATTGACGCGCAACCGACCCACTGCCGAAATCAGCGTTGACTGCTCCGATGGTCGCTGCCCCGATAATCGGTTATCCTGCTGCCATTGCTGGAAAAAAGAAACCAGCTGAGCTTGCTCTATGTGCGACCCCACCCATATCACCTGCTCAACGCCTACCAGGGTAATACGATGCTGAATATTCCTGGCTTTCAGAAACGCTGAGAAACCCTGCAAATCAAGATCGGAGGGTAACTGCATGGCGGCGTAGAGATGTTCATTCATAAAGGCTTCAAACTGATCACAAATAGTTAAAAAAGATGTACACTGGAGTTCATCCTTTTATTGTAACCGTTTGTGCCATGCCAATGGAAAATGCCGACCAACAGGTCCTAAAACAACTCACCAACTGGGTGTCGGATGGCCAAGCCAGCTGGCTCTGCACTGTTGTTAAAACCTGGGGTTCATCGCCCCGACCAATAGGCTCTCTGCTGTGCTGTAATTCCCAGGGCCATCTAGCGGGTTCACTGTCTGGTGGCTGTATTGAAGAAGACCTCCTTGACAAGCTTCAGGATGGCACCATGGCCCGCGACACCCCGGAAGTCCTGGTATACGGCGTAACCCAGGCCGAGACGGAGAAACTTGGCCTGCCCTGCGGTGGGCAGCTACATGTGGTTGTTGAGCCCTTCCCGGACAAAAGGCATCTCCCTGTATTAGAGCAGGTACTGAGCCGCCTGGAAGCCCGCAACTGCATTGAACGAACAGTGGATATTGCTACAGGTGATATGACCGTCGAAAACAGGCAGCGTTTCCAGCATCTTAGATTTAATGGTGAGTTTTCTAATACTTCAGTCGCCGGTGAGAAATCAATGACCCAGACTTACGGTCCTCGCTACCAGCTTGTCCTGATAGGCTGTGGCCAGGTGTCTCAGTATCTGGCTGAAATGGCTAAAGCGCTGGACTATCACGTTATCGTCTGTGATCCCCGGGAGCATCTAATGGAACAATGGCCAGTCGAGGGTATCCAACTTATTACCGGTATGCCGGACGATGTGGTCAGGGCCCAGGCAAATGATCAGTTTTCAGCCATCATTGCCTTGACTCATGACCCTAGAATTGACGATATGGGACTGATGGAGGCGCTGACCACCCAGGCCTATTTCATCGGTGCCATGGGATCCAGGAAAACTTCTGAGAATCGCCGAAAAAGGCTGAAACAGCTGGATTTAACTGATGCTCAGATTAATCGACTGCACGCCCCGGTTGGTCTGCCGATCGGCAGCAAGACGCCAGCGGAAATTGCCATCGCAATACTGGCCCAACTGACCGCGCTGCGCTCAGAAAAAATCGAGTCACTCACGGCCGATTATCGTAAAGTTCCAGCATAGGGGAGCAAAGCAAAATTTGCTTAAAATAGGCGCATTGATTCTGGCAGCAGGAAGCAGTCGGCGTTTTGGGGGCGACAAACGCCGCAGCAGGCTGCCCTCAGGTGAGGCAGTGCTTGAAACAACCATAACCAAGGTTAACCCTCATTTCGCTGAAATCCTGGTCGTCCTGCGCCATGGTGACCTGAACCTTGCCGAAGTACTGCAAAACAAATTCCGCGGCCTGCTCACTTTCCTGGCCCCGGACTCTGCCCTGGGCATGGGCCATAGTCTGGCCGACGGCATCAAGCAGGTTCAGCACTGGCAGGCCAGTGCCATTTTCATGGGCGACATGCCCTTTATTCAACCTCAAACCATTGACCTGTTACTCGACCAGCATAATCTTCATGAAAGTTCCCAACCCATTATTGTACCCAGCTACAGAAATCAGGCCGGGCACCCGGTGATTTTCAGTAAAGCCTACTATCAGGAGTTGACTGCTCTGAGCGGAGACGAAGGAGCAAAATCAATTGTCAGACGATACGCAGACCACGTCATCCAGGTACCCTGCTTAGATAGAGGCGTATTAGACGATATTGACCTACCAGAAGACCTCAATCACCCTTCCGAATAGCCCAATCCAGTTTAGACCTGCAGACACTGTAAAAACTGTGCCCCGGCGGGTGAATCAGCTTCAATTTTTCATTCATCTTGCGAACCCGAACAGATTCTCCAGGCGTCATCTGGAATTCCATCTGGGAATCAAAACTGACCTTGGCATCACCGCCATAACGCGCACCCAGTTCAATACGCAGTTCTGAGCCACCGGGCACCACCAACGGGCGGGAATTCAGGGAATGGGGAAACATCGGTATCAAGGCCATGGCATCCAGGGAAGGATGCATGATCGGACCGCCAGCACTGAGCGCATAGGCGGTGGAACCCGTGGGCGAGGAGATGATCAAGCCATCAGAGAACTGGTTGTAGACGAACACATCATCAATGAACAGATTGAACTCGATCATCCGCGCCACTGCTGCAGAATGAACAATGACTTCGTTTAACGCACTGGACAGCTGGATATTATCGCCATCAGTTATCTCACCTTCGAGCAGATAATGTTCTTCAATCTGATGCTGACCGGACAGGACTTCGTCTAACCTGAGTTCAATCTCATCAGGAGAAACATCGGCTAAAAACCCTAACCGACCTCTGTTAATACCCAGCAGTGGTACACCATGCGGGGCTAACTCCCGGGCTGCACCCAGCATATTACCATCACCGCCAACGGCGATAACCAGATCAACCATGCCACCGATCTCGCCCCTGGTGAATGCGCTGCCCTCATGACCGAGCATCACCGCAGCCGTGTCTTCAAGGAAGACCTCAATCTTGCGGTTTCTTAAAAAGGTATTAACCGCGCGCAGGGATTCCTGCACTAGATCACTGCCGATCCTTGCAAATAAACCCACTTTCTTATATTCACCCATGGCAACAGCCCTTAACTAGGCTAGGCATTTAAGGGTAGATTCTTACCCATTTCAATAGCCTGGTACACCTAATTTATCGACCCTGGTCGAGCAAACCCCGCTATTGAACTTTTTTATAAGGCACTAAACGTGCAGCTTAACTTCCACCAGGGCTTGCAATTACGGAATCAGGCACCACAATATGACTATTGACAGGGTATAAACTATGAATTCCCGAATCTCCAAACGATACCAGGAAGAACTCGCCAGAGAAGGCAATATAGAGGACATTGCGGCAGCCGGTTCGCTATGGAAGGCGATGCGCAGCGAAGTACGCCTGAGAGCCGATTTCGAGCCCATCATGTCGACCTTTTTCCACGCCTCAGTGCTGAGTCACGACACCATTGAAGGCGCCCTGAGCTTTATCCTGGCCAGTAAACTGGATAGCCCGGTCGTTTCCAATATGGCTATTCGAGAAATTATAGAAGAAGCCTACACAGGCGACCCATCTATTATCTACGGCGCCGAGATCGACATCAAAGCGACCCGTGATCGCGACCCTGCCTGCAATAGCTACTCAACGCCCTTTCTGTTCTACAAGGGCTTCCATGCGCTCCAGGCGTATCGAGTGGCCCACTGGCTGTGGCGGCATGAGCGCCATAGCCTGGCATTTTATTTCCAGAACCAGATGAGCAGTATCTTTGGAGTGGATATCCACCCTGCGGCCCAGATCGGCTGTGGCATTATGTTCGATCATGCCACCGGACTGGTGGTTGGTGAAACAGCGGTGATTGAAGACGACGTCTCTATCCTGCACGGGGTGACACTCGGCGGAACCGGTAAGGCCTCGGGCGACCGTCATCCGAAAGTTCGCAAGAACAGCCTGCTCGGTGCTAATGCCTCGGTCATCGGCAATATTGAAATCGGTGAGGGTGCTAAAGTTGGCGCAGGCAGTGTGGTTCTTGAAGATGTGCCAGCTCATGTGACCGTCGCGGGTGTCCCGGCGACTATTGTCGGTAAACCAAGTGGCGGCTCCCCAGCCCAGGATTGCGATCAGGGATTCTGAACACCCCGGGAGCTTAATTCAGCCTAATGCCGGAAAACCACGGCGCCCCTGCAAGCCACCGGTATGGATAAATACGGTTTTTTTCCCTGAAAGCGCGCCTGTCGCTCGCAGCTGCATGGTCGCCATCAATGCTTTACCTGAATAGACTGGGTCCAGCAGCACGCCCCATCGCCGCTCTGCCATCTGCACGAACTGCATCAGGGCAGGAGAACACCGGGCATAGCCACCGCCATGGTGATCATGCAGGAGTTGCCAGCGAACCTGCTCCGGCATGGCCGCTCCAATCAGGCAGCGCACCTCATCATCCAGGCTGTAAGCCCCTTTGAGCACAGAGATTCCGAAAATATCACAAGGCCTGTCTACGCCTCGCACCAATCCGGCTAGGGTGCCGCCCGTTCCCACAGGCAATACCAGAGCATCGTAGTCAACTCCGTGCCTGGCAAGATCACTGACGATCTGCATGCACCCCAGTACCGCCAGTTCATTACTGCCGCCTTCGGGCAATACCGCAAAATCACCAAATTCAGATTCTAGCTGTTGCATGAGTTCGGGGCCGGCTTTTCTGCGGTACGCCGCTCGAGAGACAAAAACAAGCCTCATACCTAACTCCCTGGCATCAGCCAGCATAGCCGTAAGCTGCGCTGCCTGCTCACCGCGAACCACGCCTACTGTATTCAGGCCTGCTTGCTTGCCTAACCTCGCCAGGCACAACAGATGATTCGACCAGGCTCCACCAAAGCTCACCACAGTGGCAATATTTTTTTGCTTGATAGACGCCAGATTGGCAGACAGTTTGTAATACTTATTACCCAAACCTGGATGCAGGGCGTCAAGAAAGAATACATCGAGCCCTTCCGCCAGATGCTGTACTACCGGCTCTGGCATGGGTTTAAGAAAACTGGACTCTACAGTATCCCGGCAATTGCCAGTGCCATATAAACCAGACAAGCCACTGAGCCAACCCAGACAACAGAACGAATAACGGTAATACCAAAAGCATAAATGGCCAAATAGGCGCCTCGAAGCGCCAGCCACGCAGAAGCTACGGTAACCAGATCCACACTCTGGTGTATTGCCAGCACAGCCAGAGCCAAAAATGCAGGGAGGCTCTCCTGCAGGTTAGCTGAAGCACGCTTGACCCGCTCGAGCATCACAGACCCGGCAACTGACGCATCTCGATTAGAAACCAGATAATCCATGTTTTTCAGATTGAGCAACATGGGTAACAGCCAAATCTGTATCAGTGCGAGCAATAGGGTTAAAACAATTATATCGATCATAAACAAAGCCTTTTTTCCTAATCAATTTCAATTTTCGAGCATAAACAGAGATGTCTGCCAGCCAAGCAAAAAAGCTCAACCTGCCCTCGCTTATATCCTATCGAGTTCATGCACAAACACAAGTATGACTGCATCCAGTCCAACCTTTGTAGCCTTGCTCTAACAATGCCTGATCCAGTCATCACGATCTGAAAAAAAATCGGAGGGTTGATAGCAGCAACCTCATTCGACGGCATCAAAGATCCCTTGCACAATGCGCCTGCTATCTGAAGATTGTCACAGACGGACATGACAGGTACGGTGCAATCGCAGTATATTAGTAGCCATATTCAGAATTAAAGGCACGATCTTGTCACACAAAAGCAGTGCAGATGCAGGCAAGGCAAGGGCTCCGGGCCCGACCTACCAGGAGGTTGTCCTAAATGATGCCTCGCCACCTCCAGCGCCGTTTCTGGAATACTCCTACGAATTTACAGGCGACCAGGACATCCCCTATTCAAATTACACCTCGGCAGATTTCGCCACGGCGGAATTTCAGAAAATGTGGCCCAAGGTCTGGCAGATGGCCTGCCGGGAAGAGCATATTCCTGAGGCGGGCGATTATCAGGTCTATGATATAGGCCACCTCTCTGCCATCGTAACCCGAACCTCAAGCGGAGAAATAAAGGCATTTTTTAACGCCTGCATGCATCGCGGCACCGCACTGAAGCCGCCCGCTTCATCAGGCTCATGCAATGAATTTCGATGCCCGTTTCATGGCTGGAGATACTCCCTGGAGGGTGAATTAATCGAACTGCCGGAAGCCTGGGATTTCCCGCATGTGGATTCAGACAGTCATCGCCTGCGTGAACTTCAGGTGGATACCTGGGCCGGCTTTATCTTCATCAATTTTGACTCGAATGCGGGTTCACTTAAGGAATATCTTGGCGTATTACCGGCCCACCTGGATGAATTCGGAATTGACGATCGCTATATCGAAACTCATTTATGCAAGCGCCTGCCAGTTAACTGGAAAGCCGCCGAAGAAGCCTTTATGGAGGCTTATCATGTCAAGGAAACCCATGCCGGTGGCCGCGAGTTCTCCGAGCCAATAACCACCTACGATGTGTTCGGTGATAACGTAAACCGATTTATCCACACCGTTGGCGCAGCTAACCCCAGGATGCCCGAGCCACCAACCCAGCAGGACCTGATGCAACAGCTATGGGGAAGACGCGGTCCTATAGAGGGGGAATGCCCACGGGTGCCCGAGGGGCAGACAGCGCGAGACCTCTATGCCAGCATTATCCAGGCACAGCTTGGCGAAAAATACGATCAGGACTTTTCAGACTACTCAACCGCGCAGACCTTGGATTCGATCGAATACTTCCTGTTTCCCAACCTGTTTATTTTCCCGGGTCTGTCACTACCCATGGTTTATCGTTTTCGTCCAGATCCGGAGAACCCGGATTTTTCTTACTTTGACCTTTACTTCATGCGCCCCAAACATCCTGACAAAGCGCCACCAGATCCGCCTGAACCGCTGCAACTGGACATTCAGGACAGCTATACACAAGCAGTAGATCTAGGCTTTCTGGGCGCAGTCTATGATCAGGATACGGATAACATGGCGGCGCAGACACGAGGCTTTAAGACCTGTGCCAAAGGCGGCCAGACGCTGGCCAATTACCAGGAAGTTCGCGTCCGCCATGTCCATAAACGAGTCGGTGATTACGTCAGCCGCGAGTAGGATGTAACCGTAAACGGCCTCTGCTTAAAACTAGGTCGGACTGGGCATACTAACCTGAATTTCACCATTGACGCTGCGCGTCTGGAAACGGGTGAGTGGTATGCGCGATAACTCACCCACGGGGTCACCGGTATCCAGTTTATAGCGCATGCCATGTACCGGGCAGGAAAGATAACCGTTACGGATGCGGCCTTCCGACAAAGGCATATTCTGGTGCGTACAACGATTTTCAAATATATGGAACTGGCCATCGGCATGGCAGATCAACAGCTCAAGCCCCTCATGAGCAATTGCCATACTTTTATTATTCGGAATATCTTCTTCCCTGGCCAAGGTTATAAACTCAGACATTTCTACCTCAATATACCGGCTCTATGAATACAGGCTTTTGCTGATCCGTTATCTGCCTGGACTATTCAAATTCGCTCTGAACTAGGCAAATCAAATTGTATTATAACCCGCAGATAGATCTATGGCCCATCCCAACTGGCGGTCCAGCATTGGGTACGCCATTCAGATGCTATCAAGCACATCATGATCGAACATCGTAACTCGATTAGCCAGCGCTCTTGTGAGAGCATAAGTTTGTCATGACGGCTCGCAATTCTTTAATATCTACGCTACGGTTTGACTTGGCCGACAATGGCGGTACAATTGCGCTTCCTGAATTGCGGGTGTTTAGCTCAGTTGGGAGAGCGACGGCCTTACAAGCCGTAGGTCGCAGGTTCGACCCCTGCAACACCCACCAAGTTTTTCGAAACGGAGCGGTAGTTCAGTTGGTTAGAATACCGGCCTGTCACGCCGGGGGTCGCGGGTTCGAGTCCCGTCCGCTCCGCCATATTTCTTAATAAAGTCTTTAATTATCAACGTACTGCAAATACAAAATTCCATTATATTCAATTTAGGTACCACTTTAGGTACCGAATAATTCAGACGGAACTCGTATAAGTTAGGCTTACCAAGCTTTTCTAATCCATAGCCTCCGGGGTACGCAGAAGCCCATACCCCCCTACCCCCTATATATACACGTCCTCAAACATTTTGAGCAGTTTTGAACTGTAAAGTAGTGATGATGCAACAGGCTGCATCAGCTTTGGAAAACTGTATGGTGTGTTTCCTTATCAAATACTAATGCGAGATCTTTTTATTTCATTGCTTTAAGTCGAGCCTGAATATGAAGTAATTTTAAGCGTCGCCGAATGTAAACTTCTTCCATGGCTTCAACGCGATAATCAACCTCCTGCGCATAAGTAGGATCCTCAGGCACTGCTTCACGCTTTCTTTCATATGAAGTAATGTGCTTACGAATTGTATGGTCTTTGTACAAATTAAGAGTCGGCTCACAAGAATCGCAAACATCGTGTCCGAACAGATTTTTTATTTGAGATTGCTTTGTATTACCACAAGAAAAACAACGCATAGATTTCAAATTTCCTTGCAATTAGGTTTTTTAAAATTAGCTTTTAAGTAGGGGCTTGGCAACTGTAATTATTAGGAGAGGGGATAAGACCTGGAATATTAACGTTATGGAGCCTGAGAGTGATTAAGCTTTGTGCAGGTTCTGGCATTAGAGGTGGGTTTAATATCAAAAAAAATTTGGCTATTTGCGAATCATAGGTTCTTTTATCGGTATATCCATAGCAATCATATTGCCATTTTCCATCTGTTTCTACTGGATAATACTCAGCCAAGATCTCTATCAGACGGTATTGCGTTTAATCATTTTTCGCTGTTCCAGTATTTGCGAACGTAACATTACCCTCGCTGTTATCAGTCCTTAACGGATGAATCTCTTGGTATTCTGGTGAGTCATACCAGCCTTGTAGAGCTTCCATATCTGGGAATTTCAATACTACTGACAGATGCTCAGCATCACCCTCAACGGCAACTGAGTTCATATCGACAAG
>DUBB01000040.1:17663-18001 GCA_012960535.1 Gammaproteobacteria bacterium | reverse complement strand
CCTTCTGCATTAGTGACTTTAAAGTTTCCTAGAAGATAAGCAGCCATGTGGCCTCCTGAATCGGCTTGTTGAATAGAAAGATTAACATGTAGAAAACATAAATCTAGAGACTAGGTAGGAGCCCATACCCCCCTACCCCCTATATATACACGTCCTCAAACATTTTGATGTCTTTTCAGGTCGTAAAGTTGGGGGGGATTTGGGAGGCTTTTCAAATAGATAAAGTATTTTTCAAGGTTGAAAAAGATGACTAAGTAGCCCATTAGTTTCGCGGTGGCCCCAATAGACCCACTAACCGAACAGTATCCTATAAGATACTTATAAGATGTTGTTCGGTT
>DUBB01000040.1:7199-17618 GCA_012960535.1 Gammaproteobacteria bacterium | reverse complement strand
GGGACTTTAGAGATCGCCGCCTTTTATAGGACTTTAAAACATAACAACGCCTGACTCAGCGTAGAATCAAGCGTTGTAATTATGCGAGATGGGTAGTGTTTTCTTGGTGTTTCCTAGTGGGAATTCCACTCTAAAAAAAACGAAGACTCCTACCACTATCCTCCATGCAATTCCCGCATTCCTTGCATGTGCTTGTATCACATGTATGTGCTGGTTCACAATTACTACAGCAGGAGTTCCTTGGACTCGTATCACATGCATGGGCTTCATCTGATGCCATGAACTTTTTCAAACCAAACCCGCCAAGTGATCGCACACCACCTGATACATTACTTAACTCTTCTTCTGAGAGCTCTTCGTTTGGTGTTTCAAAGTCATCCTGCTTTATGTCAATACCTACTTGATCTGCTAAATAAACCAAACTTTCAAAAGTCTCAGCATTATTAAGTTTTCCGGTCAGTTCAGGATCATTGGAAGCAAGTTTTCTAAGCTTTTCAATTGTCATATTAAATGTACTATGGTTAACAAGTACTTATTAATTAGTTCAAAAAATAAAAAAAGTCAAGTCTGTACTGACCTTTCCCCCAAGTTAGTACCATTCCTTGGATGAGAATTCCATAATTTAAGCCGCCTTTTCTGCAAAGGCAACCGGTGGCAAATAATTCAGTGAGCTGTGTGGTCGAACGTTGTTGTATTGATACTGCCACTGCATAACTTCCAACTTCGCTTCTTGCATAGTTCGAAACCAGTGACGGTTCAAACATTCATTTCTAAACTTACCGTTGAGGCTCTCTACAAATGCATTTTGGGTGGGCTTTCCTGGCTGGATAAATCCCAGCTTTACACCAGATTCTCGGCTCCAAAAGAACATTGCCTTGCTGGTAAACTCGGTGCCATTGTCACAGATGATTTTTCGGGGCTTGTCGCGACTTTCAAATTGCTCACTCAGAAATCGCGCAACCTGGGCGCCTGTGATAGACACAGAGACCAATTGCCCCACCATCTCGCGTGAAAAGTCATCAACCACATTCAGCACTCGAAACCGTCTGCCATTGCTGAGTTGGTCTGAAACGAAGTCCATCGACCAGCGCTGATTCACTCTCGTGGGTACTTCCATAGGTTGTCGGGGTCGCTGCAGCTTCTTCCGTTTCTTCGTGCGTACCTGCAGCCCTTCCTCTGTATACAGGCGGTACGTGTGTTTCTTGTTCACAACCAGACCTTCGGCCTTGAAAATGCCGTGTAGCAGCAGATAGCCATAGGCTGACTGCTGGGCAGCCAGCGCTTTCAACCGAGCCCGGAGGGCCTTATCACCGGGAGGCTTCGCTTGATAGCGATAGGCTGTCCTACTGATACCCGTTAGCTTGCATGCTGTGCGCTCACTCAACTGACCTAACTTCATCATATGTGTGGCAACATGCTTCCTGGCAGCGGGCTTCACCACTTTTTTGCCAACACGTCCTTCATGGCTTCATTCTCCAGCAGTTTCTCAGCGAGCAGCTTCTTGAGCTTGCCGTTCTCGGCTTCGAGTTCGCGAAGCCTTTTGGCTTCATTGACCTCCAAACCAGCGAACTTACTGCGCCAGTTGTAGAACGTGCCGGACGAGATGCTGAGTGAACGACAAATATCGTCAACCTTGACGCCTGACTCGTGCTCCTTGATGGCCTTAATGATTTGCTCTTCGGTGTAACGTCTCTTCATGTTGAAATCTCCATGGTGCTAGATTAGCTGGAAATCTCATCGTGGTCATGGTGCTAATATTGGGGGAAAGGTCAATACAGAGATATATGGGGGTACTTTTGGGGGTATTTTAACAATAGTGGATCTGCTTTCCACAGACAAATAATGGTTATTAGGATATCATTCAAATCCTGCCATCCCGACCAATTAATTGCCCCACCAGTTCCTAGACCGTCTTTAACGCCCTATTCAGAGAAATCTGCGAGTAAGATTTGATAGCGAACGAAGCCTATCGGCTGACGACGTACACCTCTTTAAAAAAAGCGAAGACTCGTACCAACAGCCACCTGGCAATTACCGCATTCACAACCTGCACTTGTAGTACAACTATGTGCTCCGCAATTTTTACAACATTTGTTACCTTCGGATGTATCACATGAATGGGTTTCATCTTTTGCCATGAACTTTTGCAAATCAAATCCGCCAAGTGCTCGCACACCACCTGATACTTCACTTAACTCTTGTTCTGAGAGCTCTTCGTTTTGTGTTTTAAAGTCATCCTGCTTTATGTCAATACCTACTTTATCCGCTAAATAAACCAAACTTTCAAAAGTCTCAGCACGATTAAGTTTTCTGGTCAGTCCAGGATCGTTAGCGGCACGTTCTCTAAGCTTTTCAATTGTCATACTATATGTCCTATATGTGGCATGATTAATATTTATTAATTTAAAAATCGGAAAAAGTCAAGATCTTTAAATGCTCACTCTATATTTATTCCCTGGACAAGAAAATGGAAATGAACAACAGGCAATTTTATAAAGACTGGATTGGAATCTTTTCCGAAAACAGTAATAGGTCAACTTTACATTCAAAATTAAGGAAAGAAAGACGCTACTGGCTTAGTACATTAATGATAATACCCTACCTGCCAGAAATCACGGAATGGGCGTTATTCAAGATAGTGCCTAGATCGACCCATGTACTGGGAAAGCGAGCGGCTAAACTTCTGGGTAAAAATGACCTGCCAAAGGCTTACTGGCAGAGATTACTGATTTTGGGGAATCTGCCATCAGATATTATAAAAATTGAAAGATCTAGCCTAAAGCCAACTGCAGATAAACGTAAATCTAAAAAGTACTGGTTATTATTTGGTTTAGGCTGGCTAAATTTCTATAAAACCTCGTACGTGTTTTCCGGTGATAATGAAGAATCCAAAGTGATCGTGGCCCCACTTTTGAACCATATACGTAACGGGCTAAATAAGAATGAGAAAATTATTTTTGATAAATTTTATTTAAATTTTCAACATGATGCCTGCTTCCAATTGATTAAAATATATCACTCAATATTTAAAGGGGAGATAAAACTAAGGGCCTTTAAAAACTCAATACTAAAGAGCAATTTATCAGCACCGAAGGGATTTATATCATCGGAGATTATCGACTTAACACGGCGTCACACAGGCCTGGTTGCAGCCATAAATAGATGGAGTTGTAATTGTGAGCAAACCTATACAGTGCTCTGCCGCAGAATCTCCAGGGATAGTCATGCTATAAAGAAAAAATTTAAGGTCGATGTCAAAGATCTAAATTCAGTTAGGCTTGGCTACGGTGATAGACACATTAATAGTCAATCAACATCAATGTTATTGTTTGATGGTGGTTTTAAACTATTCTATAAACCAAGACCATTAGCGCTAGAAGAAGCCTTTTCCATATTAGTGCTCAATGCCTGTAAAAGTTGTGAGGTTCCAGAATTTAACTTGATTCCACCGTCTCTGGATTGCGGTGATTGGGGGTATCAAGAATTCGTCGAAAGCGATGTGATTTGCGAACCTGGTCAAATAAATGATTTGATCAGCCGTTTCGCTTTGGTAACTGTCCTCCTCGATATATGCGGCGCGACTGACTGTCATGAAGAGAACCTTCTGGTGACAGGCGACATCCCTGTGTTAATTGATGGTGAAACACTTTTTCATGAAGCAGGGAAGCCAGCTTCCAAGTTCGAAAATGAGAATTCCATACTGATAACCGGTTTTTGTCACCTTCTTCCACCTAATTTAGCAAAGTTATTGCATTCGATTTCTACAGAAAAAATCAATCCAGCCAACCTATATCTCTCCGAACTTAAGCGTATTTACTACCACCAAAATCTAAAGGCTTCAGTATTTTACGAATTGGATAAAATAGAAAAATTAAAACCCAAAAGACGAATCGTTTTTCGATCAACATCTACTTACTCTAAAGTCCTGCGCCGCACCCTAACATTATCAGCCCTAAATTCTTCACGTAATCTAGCTTCAATCCATGAAGATCTTTTTTCTATATGCCTAGAGTCAGGGAATATTAATCGATCACGCGCGCTGCTCTGCGAATCTGAATTGCTGCAAATAGAGAATGGATGGATCCCCTACTTTAATACCCACATTGGTGAATCAACAATTAATTTATATGATCACTACAAGTTAAAATCGGGGCTACACAGCCAGGTCATAAAAAATTGCAAGCAAAGACTGCTTTTTCGACAAGCTGGCGATGCTGATCGCCAAATCAAACTTATTGATTCAATCTTAAAATTGTTTCCTAAAAAAGAAGCCCCAAAAGCGACCATTACGCCGCAAAACATAGCCAATGAATTGTTGGACCAGGCCATTTTTAATGAAACCTGGAAATGGCTGTTTTTCACCTTTAATGAAACAAGAGATCGCCTTGAATTTACTTATCCTACTAGCCTTTATGATGGCTCTCTTGGCATTGCCGCTTTCTTAAGGCTTTGCCGACAAAAAGGGTTGGTTACTAACCATTCGGCGGATTGTGAGGAGATTGAAAATAAAATTAGACTCGACAATGAATCTTTCTTTTTAGAATCCAGTAACGGTAATTTTTCACCGCCATATGATCTCGGCTTTAATGAAGGAGTAGGCGGTAGATTTCTTTCCTTGCTACTGCTTGCTGATGATACAAAGATCAAGCCTGAATTAGTTGATGCAACGCTTACAACACTAGAATCAGTTGTTTCCGCCATAGAAAATGAACATATAAACCAGTTCGGCGGATTAGACATCATGTCTGGCCTATCCGGGCTGGCTGGAGGTGTACATGCCTGGTCAAGCCATCAAGGAATTTCACCTGAGCACCCTACCTTGCTTAGATTCTGGGAACTAGTCAGTCGGCTACTAATTGATAATCAAAAACCTTGTGGTGGCTGGGACGTCTTTGAAACGCCTGTGTCAGGTTTTGCTCATGGCGCATCAGGTATGATTTGTGCCTTGGCTATTTCAGAATCTCACACAAATTGTAATGGTATAAAAACAGCAATAGAAAAAGCGATACAATTTCAGCTGAGTAATCTCAGTAAAAGCGGTGAATGGCTCAATTTAGAGTTAACCCGTCTTGAACAGACAGAAATCCCTACACGTACCTGGTGCGGCGGCGCTTCAGGCGCTCTAATAGCGGCAGCCGTGATGAAAAAGGCAGGCCTGGAAGATATTAAGGGATATAAATCATGGTTGGGTCTTGCGCGAGATGCCGCCCTTAACCATACACCTGTTCGGGATCAGATCTGTTGCGGGGTTCCTGGCTGGGCGATGGCTCTAGCAGCTGCAGGTCGATCACTAAACGATAAAATTTTAGTCGATGGATCTAATAAGAGATTAGAACGATGGATTGAAGAGGCGGAAAACGGCAAAGAATTGTACTTGCGTGATCTGAAATCTCATAAATTAAGCCCTCCTGGCCTCTTCGTCGGGCGTGCTGGGGTTGGATTAACCCTGCTTCACGGCGACCAAGAGACCTGGGTGAAAGATTCCCTAATTTCATGCGGATATTTCGCCGACATTCAACATTGATATACATCTTTCAGAAATACCCCATCTGAAAAATCAAGGCAGCGCTTGCTGCTAACTATAAGAAGACGGAGCCTATAGAGCCTGATTCTATGCTATAGAGTGGCAAATAATACGCCACTACTTCCGCGGAGAACCGTGGGAATAAGGAAAAAGCACCCCCCTATGCCAGATGCCCGGCACTTTAGTTTTAGCAAGCTTTAAGGCTATTATAAGAGACATGGATATCTCACACCAGCGCAAGAAAATTTTGGTTGTATTAAGGACTTGTCTCTATGGCCGATAAAAATAAGATCTTCCGGCAAGCAGCCTTGGACCGCATCTCTTCACCAGAACAATTGGACCGGATGGTTGCTGTAACCGACGGGCGCGGTTGGCTCCTGCTTGCTACCTTGGGCATGCTGATGGTTGCATTGATTGCATGGGCCTGGTACGGCGCGATTCCTACCCAAGTGCAGGCCCAGGGGATCCTGATCAATCGGGATAGCCAGGTAGCCGATGCCATGACTCCTGCCTCAGGCGTGCTTAGCGATATCACCGTTGAACTGAACAGCCAGATTAAGAAAGGTGATGTGGTCGCCAATATCCGCCAGCCAATGATTGAACAGCGCTTGACCAGCACCCGTGAACTGGTGGCGGAACGAAGCCAAGAGTTGGAGGTGTTGGAGCAGAGCTATAACCGTGAGCGACAATTAAAAGTAGAGAATTTCAAGGAACGAAAAGCTGCGCTCAGGCAGAGCATCACCGCTGGCAAAGAACGCCTGGAAAATTTTGAATCCAGGCTGGTGCTGATGGAGCAGTCCGCTAGCAAGGGTTTTATACCACAGGTACAATTGGAAGAGGCGCGTACAGAAGCAGCTACTGTACGGCAGGAGATTGCCGATTCCCGCAACGATATTCTCGGGCTGGATGCCAATGAATTAGACTTGATCACCCGGCAGGATGAATCCCTCCGCAAGGTCCAGCAAAGCCTGGCTGGAGCGCAACGAAGCCAACGAGAGATGGAGCGTCAGTTGGAGCAGGAAACAACGGTCATTGCGCCCATAGACGGCAGGGTCACTGAAATCAAATTATCGGAAGGTCATGTTGTTACCCAAGGGCAGGCAGTTCTTAGTATCGAAGGTGCAGGAGAAGGTTTGGAGGCGTTGCTCTTTATATCTACGGCACACGGGAAAAAAGTGGTCCCAGATATGGACGTGCGTATTGCGCCTGCAGCCTTCCGTAAAGAGGAGTATGGCGCCCTCATCGGAAAGGCGAGTTGGATCTCTGATTTTCCAGTAAGCCGCGAGGGACTAGAAGCAAAATTACAAAATCCGGCACTAGTTGAGAGCTATTTTAGCGAAGGCGCGCCTTATGAAGTTCGGGTCGACCTGGTCAAGGATGAACAAACCCCCAGTGGTTACCGCTGGACTTCGGGAAAAGGCCCTCAAGGCAAAATCTCTAGCGGCAGCACGGTGCAAGCGCAAATTGTTATCAAGGAGCAGCGCCCAGCTGAGATGGTCATCCCTCTACTTAAGCACACTGTAGGTATGAATTAGTGAGGAAAGCAGTTCCCACCATACAGCAAATGGAGGCTGTAGAGTGCGGTGCAGCTGGCCTGGCCATGGTTCTGGCGTACTACGGTTGCTGGGTACCACTGGAAAGGCTAAGGATCCTCTGCGGTGTCTCAAGAGATGGTAGCAAGGCAAACAATCTCCTCAAGGCGGCGCGCCATTTAGGAATGTCGGCCCGGGGCTTCCGGAAGGAACCAGCTGAACTGGAGAGCTTGCCAACACCGTCCATCATCCACTGGAATTTTAACCACTATGTGGTTTTTGAAGGTTTCAAGGGTGGACGTGCGTGGATCAATGATCCGGCCTCTGGTCCTAGATCCCTATCTAAAGAGGAGCTAAACGAGAGTTTTACTGGCGTAGTATTGGTCTTTGAGCCCACCGCGGAATTTAAAACAACCACACGTCCCGGTTGGATTAAGGATCTGCTGCAACACCTTCATCATTCAAAACTCGGCCTGGCCTTTGTTACCTTGGCTACAATCATGTTGATTGTGCCCGGCCTAGTAATTCCCACTTTATCTAAGGTCTTTATTGATGATGTGCTGATGGCCGGGCTGGAGGATTGGTTGCTCCCTGTCTGTATTGGGCTGTTTTTGGCGACCCTGATGCGAACGGCCTTGATCGCCCTTCAGCAAGGCTATCTGCTACGTCTGGAGAGTAAGCTCGCCGTTACTATATCCAGCCGCTATTTTGAACGGCTGCTGAGCCTACCGGCCAGCTTTTTCACTCAGCGTCATGCTGGCGATTTAGCCAACAGGGTAGCAGCTGCCAACCAGATTGCCAGCCTCCTGTCAGGTCAGCTTGCCGGCAACCTGTTCAATCTACTAGCGGTGTTTTTTTATGCCGCTGTCATGGTGACCTACGATTTGCTGTTGGCCACAATCGGCATCAGTATGTCGGTTATTAATATCTTCGTGCTGCGCATGGTCAGCAGGCGGCGTGAAGACCTGAACCGCAACCTGCTGACAGAGCAGGCCAAACTCAGTTCTACCACGGTTGGAGCCATTTCCAGCATTGAAACCCTTAAGACCAATGGCAGTGGTGATATCTTCCAGCGCTGGGCGGGATACCAGGCGAATGCATTGCTGGCGCAACAGGCTTTGGGCGCCTGGTCAATAATATTGAGCGTCTTGCCAGCACTGCTAACAGGCCTGACAACGATCGCGATACTCGGAATCGGCGGCACCAAGGTCATGGATGGCGAATTGACCATGGGTGGACTGGTCGCTTTTCAGACCCTGCTGGGAAGTTTTAGCGCCCCGGTCAACGGCCTGATGGACCTGGGTGCGCAACTGCAGTTAATTAAGGCGGAGATGTCTCGTGTGGCAGATGTGTTCCGCTATCCGTCTACCGAAGCACCAGAAGAAGACGAAGGGTGGCCAATCGCGCTCGAGGGGACGATAGAGTTGCGTAATGTGAACTTTGGTTACAACCCCATGGATCCACCATTGATTAAAGATTTTTCTCTCAAACTGGAACCCGGCAGCCGCATTGCACTGGTTGGCGGATCTGGTAGCGGCAAGAGTACAATCGGACGGTTAATCGCCGGTTTGCAGGAGCCAGGCTCAGGTGACATTATGTATGACAACCATTTGCTGCAGGACATACCGCCCCAAGTACTCGCCAAGACCATGTCATACGTGGACCAAGATGTATTTTTATTTGAGGGCACTATCCGCAGCAATCTTACTCTTTGGGATGAGAGCATACCGGATCAGATTATTACTGCTGCGCTCAAAGATGCGGAAATTCACCAGGAGATCAGCGCCCGAACAGGTCGATACGATGCTTCGGTTGATGAAGGCGGCAATAATTTCAGCGGCGGCCAACGACAACGCTTGGAGATTGCACGAGCGCTTGTCAGCAATCCCGCGGTCTTGATACTGGATGAAGCTACTGCTGCGCTGGATCCAATAACCGAGCAATTTATTGACACCAATATCCGTCGGCGGGGTTGTGCTTGTATCATTATTGCTCATCGCCTGAGCACCATTCGTGACTGCGATGAGATCATCATTCTAAAAGAGGGTGAAACTGTTGAACGCGGCAATCATGAATCATTGATGGAGGCAAACGGTGAGTATGCCCGTTTGATTACTGCACAATGAACGAGCAAACAATCGCTGACTCACTTAGCGATGCCACACCCATATCAATAGCCTCCTCGACCCCCCTCGCCTTGATTGGGGAAACAAATTTCTGGGTTGTTTTGGAAGGGCCAGTGGATATCTTTCTTACGCCACTCCAGCAAGGGCAGCCTGCCGGGCGCCGGCATCACCTGTTTCAGGTTCCCGAAGGGGGAATTTTTCTAGGTTTGCCGGAAACAGCCTGCGGACTGGTAGCGGTAGGTGGTATCAATGCCAAGGTGCGCCCTGCTGTTCTTGAATCTCTGCTTTCTCTTCCGTCATCCCAAACTATAGCGTTTATTGATCCATGGATAATAGCGCTGTCCGAGTCATTAGCTGGACCAATATCACTATGGCCAGAACAGGTAGCGCCAGATAGTGGACAAACCGCTGTAAAAGCAGGGAGCCGACTCTATGGTGCGTCCCAGTCTCCAGTATGGGTTCAGGCCGACACAGGCCAGCTAGTTTATCAAGGCCGCAAACAATCCCAAGCCATACCAATTACGCCGCGCACCTGGGTAGAGAGCTTAGATGATGCGCAAGTCAACAGCCTCAGTACAGCCGAACTGTTAGATAACGGACAGTTGCTAGACGTTTTGAATCGTTTTCACCAGGAGGCGGCTGAACGGTTGGCGGTGCAACATCAAGAGTGGGATACGCAATTGCGGAAGGTAAAAGAACGCAGCGCCACACTAGAGACCAATGCCGTTGTAAATGCTTTCCAACAATTGCGGACGGTGATTAGCACTAAAAAGCAGGATCCTTTTGACTGGTCCCCTTCTGATGAAGGGTTGGCTCCTGAACTCGGTATGGCGCATGTAATGGCCCAACATCTGGGTATTGACCGATCATGCTGGGGAAAGGCAGATGAAACACACATAATCCCTGGTGCCCCATTAAAAACCATGGAGGTTATATTTGAGCGCCTAGGTATACGCAGCCGACAAGTGATTTTGAGGGATGATTGGTACAAGAAAGACAGCGGCCCCTTGATTGTATTTGAGGAGGATGGCAATACTTGCGCCTTGATTCCCAACCAGGCAGGTGGTTACAAATATCACTCCGGAGGGCAGAATTCGTCGCCCCAGAATCTAGACAGGCGCAAATCTGAAACTTTTGACCCCCTTGGACTGACACTTTACCGGCCGCTGCCCGATCAGCCTGTAGGGAGCCCCCGGAACAGGAGGGACTACCCACAGAGCTGCCAAAGGAGCGGGTG
>DUBB01000040.1:0-7189 GCA_012960535.1 Gammaproteobacteria bacterium | reverse complement strand
CGGCCCTTGCCCGATCAGCCTGATGGTTTATGGGCGCTTTTTGAATTTGCTCTTAATGGTGTGTGGCGAGATCTACATAGACTTTTGCTGGCCGGTATGCTGCTTGGACTCATTGCTGCTGTGACGCCAGTCGCCACAGGACTTATTTTTGACTACATTATTCCCAACGCTGCATTTTCTCAGTTAAACCAGATCGTGTTTGCCCTGGCAATGGCAGCATTGGGTACAGCGAGCTTTACCCTGGTTCGTGCGTTGGCCTTATTACGTATCAATGGACGCATGGATTGGACACTGCAATCCGCGATATTTGATCGCTTACTGAGATTGCCCACTCGTTTTTTTAAGGCTTACAACACGGGTGATTTAGCTGACAGAGCACTGGGCTTTAATACGATTCGAGGCATCCTTTCCGGTGTGTTAATTAGTTCGATACTTGGCGCAATATTTTCCGTGTTTAGCCTGATGCTGCTGTTTTATTACAGCCCTAGCCTGGCTTTGTTAGCTATTGCTCTGGTCTTTGTAGCGGTTGTAATAACCGTCATTATTAGTTTACTTCAGCTACGATATGATCGTAACCGTATACGCTTGCGTGGCCGCGTAGAAGGCCTGGTCCTGCAATTAATCATTGGCGTAAGCAAATTACAGACAGCCAATGCACAACAGCGGGCGCTTGCAGCCTGGATCCGACGATACGCAGAACAAAAGCAGCAGTTTATATATGGCGCAAAGTGGGAGAATCGCCAACAGATATTCCATGCTGGTTTTCCTGTATTAGCAAATATCATCATCTTTGCCGGGGCCATTAAATTGGTGCAGGTATTTGACCCTCAAACTATTAATGCATTATCGCCGGGGGCCTTTCTTGCTTTTCATGCGGCATTTGGGCAGCTCTTCGGCTCCCTTACTAACCTGGCGCTAAGCATAAGCTCCTCACTCATCATTATTCCTCTGTACGAACGTAGCCGACCTATAATTGATGCTATACCGGAGTCCGGTAATGAAGGTAACCGGATAGAACACCTTGAGGGCGATATAGAACTCAGCGAAATCAAGTTTCGCTACCAAGAAGACAGTCCTGATGTGCTTGCGGGACTCAACATGCACATCAAACAGGGTGAATTCGTCGCATTGGTAGGCTCTTCTGGCAGCGGCAAATCCACCATATTCAGATTGATGCTGGGCTTTGAGCAGCCCCAGGCAGGCGAGATTTTTTATGACGGCAAGGGCCTAAGCAGTCTGGATCAAGAGTCCTTGCGCCGTAAGATCGGTGTCGTATTACAACACAGCAGTCCGAATGCTGGCAGTATATTTGAGACGATTGCAGGAAATACCTCAGCCAGTGTGGATGATGCTTGGCGGGCTGCACGTCTGGTTGGTTTGGCTGAGGACATAGAGGCGATGCCAATGGGGATGTATACGGTGGTTAGTGATGGCGCATCCACACTTTCCGGTGGCCAAAGACAACGCATCATGATTGCTCGCGCTCTGGTGCGCCAACCCCAGATTCTACTACTGGATGAAGCCACATCAGCTCTGGATAACCGCACGCAAGCCGTGGTTTCGGACAGCATTGGTCAAATTAACATCACTAGAATTGTTATTGCCCACCGGCTGTTCACTATACGTAATGCAGACCGCATATTTGTCTTGGATAAAGGCAAGGTAGCTGAATCAGGCAGTTTTGAAGAACTTATGGCAGCAGATGGTTTGTTCAAACAGCTGGCCCAGCGGCAATTGTTATAGTTGAAGGCATAAAAGGCAAAGACAAGAGAAAAGAGGATCAGATTATGCGTAAAGCTCTGTATATCTTAAGTCAACTTAATGATATCGATGTGGAATGGATGGCCAATGCAGGTAACCGCCGAAGTCTAACGGCCGGTGAGGTTATCATTACCGCGGGTAAACAGGTTGAATCCCTATTTATTATTCTGGATGGCAAGATAAGCGTGGGCGTAAAAGATATAGGCGAAATTGCCGAGCTAGGTGCAGGGGAGATCCTCGGCGAGATCTCTTTTGTTGATTCAACTCTACCCTATGCTACGGTTATGGCTCTGATGGACACCCATGTCTTGGAGTTGCCAAGAGCCACAATAGAAAAACGACTGGAGATGGAAGCGGAATTTGCCGGAAGATTCTACAAAGCCCTGGCGATATTTCTTGCCGATCGCTTGCGCAGCACAGTAAGTCATCTGGGTTATGGAAATGGCAAAGGCTTGGACGCTGATGCATCACTGCCAGATGAACTGGATGATAATCTATTAGACAATGTTTCATTAGCGGGCGATCGTTTTGATCGTTTGCTACGTCAATTACACGGGGAAAGGATTTAAGAAGGCTAAAGGCGTTGTGCCCTATAAAAGAGCGTTTTCCCTTCAGTCTTGTGTGACGTCAGCCCATATGGCACCATCTGGCCCTGTTTGCTTAGTGCTCATTGGCACCTCTCCAGTCGATTCTACCAGCAGTCACCTGAGCCACGCAGGCATCATGGTAGATACTCATTATATTTGGTCTTAAACCCATCCTCGGCCTTTGGTCTTGAACCCGTCCTCGGCCTTTGGGTGACATCGTTGCTAGAGTCAGTGTGACTGTTGCCTACCACACTGTTCTAGCGATGTTAGCCTTAAGTTCTATCTCTATGCTTTAGGTCGCGTTCCTACAAAAAATTTTTCTATATGGGTTGGTTTCGCCAGAACCTGACCAAAATCGAACTAAGCTTGTAGTGAGGAAATTGCCATGATTTAGTAGGTAGACCAACTAATAAAGAAGATCCTACTTAACTAAATGGAAAAAATTATGAATTTTATTAAATGGATAACTGTTCTATTAACATTAATTTTTATCTCAACATCTGTTCTTGCTCACGATCCAAAAGGGGAATCTTTTACCTTATCTGGAAAAATTAGTTCTATAGAGCTTTCAGATAAAGGCGGCGTTATTAATGTTTCTGCAGAAGCAGGAAGATATGGAAAGGTCTTCCTAACCTATAATGTTACTCTTAATCCTGCAGTTCCCAATCAAGGCTCCTTTCACGGAAGAGGCGTGGGTATTAATGACGAAGGTGTAAGAGAAAGTGGTTCTCGCCAGGGGGTTTTTAGAAGAGAGGGAACAATAATGAAGTTTTATTCATTGGATGAAGTCTCTGATGGGATTATAAACTATTGCGAAACCATAATTGATTTACGGAATGAAACTGTAGAAATGACTTTCTATCCTTTCTAGTGTTGAGTTTAAGTCTCCAGCTCTCTTCAAAGAGTTGGAGAATCCTCTAATATCGATTTGAAATCAGATTCAGAAAAGTGCCTCCTCGAATTTAGTGTTAGTGGTGCCAAATGGGCTGACGACGTACAGAATTTTTCTGCGATGTCTGAATTTTTCAATCTCTCTATAGGACGAGCAGCAATACTTGATAGTATTATTGTTTTGATTATTTTATAGTTAATAATAAAAACACTAAGGAGAAATAAAGTGGAACCTATCAAAATAATATTCGCTGCCTTTCTGGTTTTTGCAATTTCAATCGGCTTGCCAGCTCAGGCTGATGTTCGTGAAGTGTTCATGTGCAACTACCTTGACGGAAAGGATATGGAAGATGTGATGTCGGCCAGGGACTTCTATGTAAAACAGGCAAAGAAGGCTGGCATCGAGATCCCAGCATCATTTGTTTGGACTCCCTACAAAACAACGGCAACCAGTGATCTGCTTTGGTTTAGCCATCATGAGAACCTTGCAGCATTTGCAGCAACAGCTGACGCAGGAGCCGCCTCACCAGAGATGACCGCAGTTCAGGCTCGCTTCGATTCTGTAGTGAAGTGTAAAACAGCAATCGGCACGAGAAATCTGATCTTCGACGGAGGTGGACTAGACGTGACCCCCCCGGCAGTTATCACTTCCAATGCATGCAATCTAAAGCCTGGCGTTGGTTCAGCGGAACTGGAAGATCTGTGGGGCCATGTCAGGAGAACTCTGGGTGGCATGGATGAATATAAAAATGGAGTTTTTTATTCCCACACGCCGATTACATCCAACTCTACTACACCTGATCTCTTCCTCTATGGGGTGAGTGATACTGTAACTGACTGGGCAAGCAAGAGAGCAGCCTTTGGCGCCTCGGAAGCCGGAGCATCACTTGGAAGGCACTTCCAGGCCGTGATGGAGTGCAACAACAGCCTTTGGATGGGCCAGCAGGTGGTTCCTCCTCAGGAGTAACGCCTTGTAACTCCTCGCTCCCCTACCAATCCTGGCAGGGGGGCCAATTTTTTTTAAGATGCGGTCTATCTGTAATCCCCCCGTAAATTAACCGGAGTTAAAAGTAGAGAATTTTTGTAAACTGCAAACAGAGGTTCTCAATGAAAAAATCAAGATATTCGGATAGCCAGATTTTGGCGATACTCAAGCAGAACGAAGCCGGTACCAAAGTTTCTGATCTATGCCGTGAGCACAGCATGAGCGAGGCGACGTTTTACAAGTGGCGGGCTAAATTCGGGGGTATGGACGCGTCGCTCATGAAGCGGATGAAGGAGCTCGAGGATGAAAATCGACGGCTCAAGAAAATGTACGCCGAAGAGCGATTGGTATCCGAGATTCGCAAGGAAGCATTGGAGGGAAAGTTTTAAGGCCATCTCTTCGACGAGAGATGGCCGTTAAAGCCCAGGTCAGGTATGGCGTGAGCATACGTATGGTGTGCCGGGCCTTTGCAATCAGCGAGACCTGCTATCGCTATCAGCCAAAACTCAGCGACGAGAATGCTGAAATTGCGGACTGGTTGTTGCGACTGACTCAAACGTATAAACGCTGGGGGTTTGGGCTCTGCTTCATTTATTTGCGTAATATCAAAGGTTATGGCTGGAATCACAAACGCGTCTATCGGATTTACCGCGAACTGGAATTGAATCTGAGAATCAAGCCCAGACGCCGGATAAAGCGCAATCGGCCGGACGAGTTGAGCGAGCCTGTTGCCATCAATCAGGTGTGGTCGATGGATTTCATGAGCGATAGTCTGGGCGACGGAAGGCGCTTCAGAACCTTCAATGTACTGGATGACTACAATCGAGAGGGGCTCGGTATTGAGGTCGATTTCTCTCTACCAAGCGGACGTGTCATTCGTTCACTGGAGCAGATCATCGAATGGCGCGGGAAACCATTGGCGCTGCGTTGCGACAACGGGCCAGAATACATCAGTCAGAATCTGATCGACTGGGCCACTCAGAAGCAAATCACGTTGCTGTACATTCAGCCGGGTAAACCAACACAAAACGCCTACGTCGAGCGATTTAATCGAACTGTCCGGCATGAGTGGTTAGACTTACACAGCTTTAGCAGCATCGAACATGCCCAACTGCTCGCGACACAATGGCTTTGGACATACAATAATGAAAGGCCGCATACCGCAATTGGTGGCATCCCACCAAGATGGTTACAGGCGGTGGCATAACCCTCTACTTTTGATATAGGTTATTAATGGGGGGATTACACAGACTCCGGCCGAATGCGACCGTCACCGATGTGTTTTCAGCGCGCTGGAATTCAGAATAGCGTCGTTTGTTGGTGGGTCAGGTCTACTGGCGGTGAGCGGTTTTGTGGATCCTCTGGCTGATCCAGCCCCAGGTGCTTCAGTATTTTCTGAATAACATCAGGATACTCAGACTTTCGCTCGAAAAGCCCTGTTATAATTCCTATCTTCCGTCGCTTGGGTTCTGGCAATCAGCACTCACACTACTTGACCGTGCTTAAAAAAATGTGATTAATGAGGTCTATCCTCACAGCCATACCATCATCGAAAGGGCATGGTTTTAAGACACGTACAACACGGGAGGTTCGGATGAAGCAGGAAGACGTGGTTGATATCCTCAAGGAATTAATGCGGCAGGTTGAAGAAGGCAAAAATATAGATGCCGGTGTGCAGTATCGCATGTCTACTTCGCCTTATGTTTGTCCAGACGTTGCCAGTAAAGAATGGGATCTATTGTTCAGAAACCATCCGCAACTGATTGGCTTGTCTGGCGACCTTCCGGAAACCGGCAGCTATATGGCGATCGATGATTTCGGTACCCCGGTGCTGGCGACACGCGATAATAGCGGCCAGTTTCGCGCGTTTCTCAACGCCTGCCGCCATCGTGCTGCGCGCCTGACCCAAGAAGACCGGGGGCGTAAGAATGTCTTTACCTGTCCTTTCCACGCCTGGGCTTACTCGAATGCGGGCGAACTTGTTGCGATTCCGGATGAGGACCATTTTGGTATGGTCGATAAGAGTTGTAACGGCTTGATTGAATTGCCTGCCGTTGAGCGCGACGGGTTGTTGTGGGTGCATCCGCAGCCGGATGGCGACTTGGATATCGATGCGCTACTGGGGCCTGAACTTGCGGAGGAACTGGCATCGTTTAATTTAGGCGAGATCGTTTATGCCGGTAACAAAAACCTTACGATGAATCTCAACTGGAAGCTGGCGAATGATACCTTTGGAGAAACTTATCATTTCGGGAAACTGCACAAAAATACGCTGGGTAAGATCATCCCAGGCAACAATCTTCACCTGGAAAAGTTTGGCCGTCATCATCGCTTCGTGACGGCTTCAAGGGTCTTACCCGAGTACAAAGATGTCCCCGAGGCCGATTGGGATATTCATGTTGGTGCTGCGTTCGTTCTTTACTACCTGTTCCCGAACATCACGCTTATACCAGGTAATGGCACCTGTACGATGGTGAAAATGTATCCGGATCCGGACAATCCAGGTCGCTCCACTTCGCGCATTATGGTGTATCTATCTCAGGCTCACCTTGACGCGGCGGAAGCTGCCAAAGCTGATGGCACTGCGGCGGAGGTTTCAGCGGATACTGTTTATGAAGAAGGCAATCGTCTACCCAGTGTCGAAGGCACGATGGAGGTTTTTACCAGCACCATCGAATACGAAGATTACGTCATGGGTGAATTGCAGCAAAGGTCAGCGGAAAGCGGACAGCTCAAGCATGTTATATTCGGCCGCAATGAACCTGCACTGCATCATTTCCACAGTACTTTCAGTGAGGTGTTGGGACTCAGCCCGCTGGAGCGAATTGAATAGCTCAGGGCAAATCAAAACCCCTTGAAGCTGATTGCTCCATACTGCCGAGGGGCCCACACCTTGTTCTGTGCCCACTGCATCATCAGCAATCACCATACATGACCCTTCTTCGGAAAATGTGGTTTATACTTC
>DUBB01000039.1 GCA_012960535.1 Gammaproteobacteria bacterium | reverse complement strand
GCAAGCTGCCCAGAGCCCGCAAGCTGCCCAGAGCCCGCAAGCTGCCCAGAGCCCGCAAGCTGCCCAGAGCCCGCAAGCTGTCCAGAGCCAGCAAACCGCCGAGAGTCCACAGTTAGCCCGGATCGAGCAAATAGACCAAAACCCACGAACTGCACAAGCCCAGCAGGCTGCTCAGAACCAGCTGGCCGTCCAGAGCCAGGCAACGGCCCAGAAGAAAGCGCAGTCACCTGCACCCGGCACCTCAGCAACGATTCGCGCACAGCAATCAGATAGAATTGAACTGGCACTGTTAAAAACAGAACCGGTGAAACCGGTAGTGAGCGAATATGTTCAGCGCTACATTAGAAGTGCCGAACAAGGCAACCCAAAAGCACAACTGTCCCTGGGCTATATGTATGAGACGGGCCAACAGGTGTCGATGAATAAAACTAAAGCCGCCCTGTGGTATCGAAGGGCTGCCGAAGCCGGTGAAATTCAGGCCATGTTGAGTCTGGGGTTATTATTTGAACGCGGAGAGGGCGTCGCAGAGGACCTGACAGAGGCAGCATACTGGTACAAAAAAGCCGCCAATAGTGGCAATGCGGATGCCCAGCAAATAATCGGCTATATGTATGAGAAGGGCGAAGGTATTACCCGGGACGAGGCTGAAGCCGCCCGTTGGTATGAAAAAGCAGCACTACAGGGCAAGGTTACCGCCCAAAATAACCTGGGCAGGCTCTATCAACTCGGCAATGGTGTTAATCAAGATACCGACCAGGCGATTTTCTGGTATCGACAGGCTGCTGAACAAGGTAACGAAGCGGCACAGAACAACCTTGATAAAATAGCACCCTAGCAGCCTGCCAGGCCGGGCAGGAATTTTACCAGCTCAATACTGAACTTCGTAAACAATCGTCGGGTCATTACTCTTAAACAGGTAGAGCAACAATTGACTTAAGACAATATTGCCATCTGCTCTGTAACTCTCTTCCATAAAAGCTTTCATACCGTCGATTCGACCATCCAGCAATCCCCAGCATGTTTCGTGATTCTTGACATTCAGGGTAATGGTCGCGGTTGGTGTGATGCCGCTTTTAAATATGAACTCATCCATTAACACCTCAAGAAAGAAGGAATCTCCTTGATCAAAATGAAACTGGAATACCGTGTGATCTCGCGGTAAGAACCCCGGTTTAAAATGAGGTGCCAGGTCAACCTGTTTTTCTTGCAGAAGTACATCGAGCATGGTGGGGTAAGTCTAACATGCTTAAGCGCTAACCACAGGTTAACCTCGAGACCCGGTAACCATAGCCACCTTTTATGGTAGCATTACGGGCTTTTTAGGGTTGCAGGTGAGTGGGTTTGGAATTTCTCTTTGATTATGGCTTGTTTCTGGCCAAAACACTGACTTTGTTAGTCGCCTTGCTCGTTGTCATTGTTGTTTTTGTCGGTCTGAGCCATAAACCCCGGCGAGGTGATCACGGTCATATTGAAGTGTTCAATCTCAACGACAATGTAGAGAATATTACCAGGACCCTGAAGCAGATGATTTTGAATCCGCAGGATATGAAATCAGAGGCCAAGGCTGAGAAAAAGCGGCATAAAGACCACGCAAAAGTCCGCAAGCAGGAAGCCAAAGCAGGGGATTCAGAACGCAGGCAGCGCGTCTATGTTATCGACTTCGAGGGTGATATACAGGCCAGTGCCGTGTCCCAATTACGTGAGGAAGTCACTGCTATCCTTTCCGTCGCAGAGGAAAGTGACGAGATACTGGTCCGACTCGAAAGCCCCGGCGGTGTGGTACACGGCTATGGTTTGGCAGCTTCTCAACTGAGTCGGATTGTCAGCAAAAAAATTCCTCTTACTATTGCCGTGGATAAGGTCGCTGCCAGCGGTGGATACATGATGGCATGTATAGCCGATAATCTGATTGCCGCACCGTTTGCCATTCTGGGGTCAATCGGTGTTATGGCGCAAATTCCGAATTTCCACCGCCTGCTAAAAAACAAGGAGATCGATGTGGAAGTTCTCACAGCCGGTGAGTACAAGCGTACGCTGACCATGTTTGGCGAAAACACCGACAAGGGACGTGAGAAGTTCATTGAAGAACTCGAGGATGTGCATACTTTGTTCAAGGATTTTGTCTCCGAGAACCGAACCATTGTGGATACCGAGGCAGTGGCAACCGGCGAGGCGTGGTATGGCAAACGCGCGCTGGAACACCGTCTGGTCGATGCGTTGCAAACCAGCGATGAATACCTTTTCGACAAGTGCCAGACCGCGGATGTCTACCGGGTGAAATATGTTCAGGATAAATCCAGAGTCGATAAGATCATGGATCGTTTTACCAGCCTTGTGACACGACTGCGTGGCCATGAGGATATTCGATACCAGGGTCCCTATACTTTCTAATTGGATCGAGCTAACTAGTGCTTATCCATAAATAGATAAATTTCGACTCCAGCACCCGACTTTGCGTATATTGAGTCTATTTTGATAGCGCAAAACGTGACTGGAAAAGTACACATAATCATTTATGGATAGGCACTAACTAGTGCTTATCCATAAATAGATAAATTTCGACTCCAGCACCCGACTTTGCGTATATTGAGTCTATTTTGATAGCGCAAAACGTGACTGGAAAAGTACACATAATCATTTATGGATAGGCACTAACTAGTGCTTATCCATAAATAGGTAA
>DUBB01000038.1 GCA_012960535.1 Gammaproteobacteria bacterium | reverse complement strand
CTATTGATTCGCCGCGAGGTGAATCGATTTTTGTGACATGGAGTCCCAAAATCTTTATTGAGGCGAGCGCATGGCGAGCCTAAAATTAATGTTCTTTAAAAATCCTATTAATTGTCCAGAATATCTGATTGCTCCAAGCAATTCGCCTGAATGTAATCCACGCCGATATTCCAGAGTAGGGAGAGAGAGGGTAAATCTTCAATATAAGCTGCTAAAACCTGAATCTTGTGTTCTTTGTTGTGAACTGTCTTGCAAATCTGTTTAAGATGGGCCTGTTTTTCTTTGTCCTGGGCGATATCAGAAAGCAGGCTGGAATGCAGGCGCAGATAGTTTGGTTGTAGTAGATTAATCACGCCCAAGGCTGCCTCGCTGCCTCTAATTTCACTAATCGATAGTTTGCAGTTTATATGACTGAGTTGGCGGACTAGATTTTGTGCTTTGTCGAGATTCCCTATCAGGATGTTTTCCTGAATCTCAAACACGCAAGTATTTGGTTTTATCTCAAAAGTATTCAGCACTTCCTGTAACCAGGAGGTGAATTCTGGGTTCAGTATGGTCGCCATGGAGAGTTTTACAAAGAACTCTGTATTTGGGTTGGTCTTTTGTTTTTTTGACAGGATCTGCAACGCGGTCTGTACAATCCAGCGGTCCATTTCCGGCATGAGATTGTACTCGTTAATTATTGCGATAAACTGTGCAGGGTACATAACCTTGTCTTTATCATCCTTCAGGCGTATGAGCACGGTGTAGCGTTCAGTTGACTCGACCACAAGCCCCATCGCAGGTGAAAAGACCAGAAACATCCGTCGCTTCCGGATAGCGCCTTTGACTTGTTGCTTCAATTCATTGGTTTTTTCTTTTTCAATCATCTGTTCAGGCATACTGCGTTGGAGGTGGACCCGGATCCCTCCTTCATTCCGTGCCTGGCTACAAGCGAGTGAGGCTTCGGACAGCGTCTGGTTGTGATCGTTATCGGTTACCTGGCTGACCCCGATACTGATACCTACGCGCAGGTTTTTCCCCATAATGTCTAGGGGGTCCATCGTGATTGCCCTGTGTAATTTACTCGCTAGGCGTTCCAGGTCGTTAAGGTCAGCTTGTGAGGTCAGCACAAGGAAGCTGCTGTTGGTGTAACTGGCTGGGGTATCCTGTTCGTCCAGGCAGGAGCGTATCAGATGGGCGAGACGCGCCCGGAGCAGGTGGGACTGATCTTCTCCAATGGTTTGGTACAGATATTCATAGTTGTCTATCTCAAGCACAAGTATGGCGACCAGGCCTCTGTGTTTTTTTTCATGGTTGCAGTACTGTTTCAGGTCGGCCATTAATTGATTCTGTGTGAACAGGCCTGTTACGGGTTTAATATGCCCGAAATAGTTTTTTTTGACGGACCGGGCTCTGTACTGAGCTGCGCGGGATGTTGCAATGTTCACCAGAGAGCTGGCTAAGATGGGCTTATTGATGAAGGCGGCAGCTCCTTCCTTTATCGCGAGGGCTTTGATTTTCTCGTCTTCCTCGCCAGAAAGAAACACGATGGGCACATCCTGTAGAGTATCCTCTTGCTGCAATATCTTAGCAATCTCCAGCCCATTGACCTCGGGCATGTATATATCAAGGAAAATCATTTCAGGATTGTAAGCCAAGCTTTCTTTGATTATATCCAGTGGATTGGTGATGGCTAATACCTTGCAGTTGGCTTTTTTCAACATGGCAGCATGCACCATATTAGTGGTCTCATCATCGTCGATGAGCATAATGCGATAAGGAGGCTGAACCGACTGATCGGCAAGTTCATGCAGTTTGACGGCGAGAGAAGCCAGTGCAATGGGCTTGGTGAAATACCCAGAGCCGCCAGCACGTAGTGCTAGAAGTCGTGCGTTTGCGTCACTACGACGAGAAATAAAGACTATCGGGATGGGTTCTCCCTCGATATGATGTAGGGTCGCTATTGTTTCTATGTCTGCTTTGTCATCTTCAGGAAATAGAATGCCGGAGACTATAGCGGCTGGAGGTAGCGTCCGTGTGGCCTCCCGTAACTCGTCTAGCTCTATGAAAGAAGCTGTTCTAAAACCATAAGAAGCCAATTGCAAGGCCAGACGTTTTCCCTGATCTATATCGTCGTCGACGATATAGATCAATGGCTCCAGGGGCTTTTTTGCTGGGTTGCTCAATTGGCTGTCGGTTAGGCGGTGAATGAACGGGGGGTGACTGCTGATCCCTGCTCTACCCGTTTTTTGTCCAGGTTGACGATTTTTTCAGCAGCTGCTATGTCTTTACTTTGTCCCTGGGTTTTTACGGCTTTCTCAATTTGTCCGGTGAGTTTGGAAATTGCGGTGAGGTGGTAGCTGGTCGCACTGCCGGCCAGTTTGTGGCAGTTGGAAATCAGCTGATCAAGAGACTCAGCTAAAGCCCCGGGTATGGTACTCGAAAGGCAGAGTGTTTTAATTTCCCTGCAATACACCGGTATCTTGGAGGCATAGTCTGCGGGTAGTTCATCCAGGTTTTGTGCGTGACAACTTGGGTTCTTGTTGTTTTTATCCATAGTATTTTGGGAGAGGTGTAGTTATTTATTTGACCCAGTGCTTAAATTTATTATAACGGGGTTATCCTGTTTTGCAATGTAATGATACAGTCGCTGTCAGCCCCGGACGGAGTGATAGTCTCCAGAAGACGCAGGGAAATTTGCCAATCCGAAGTGTGCAGTAGCACGCGAGGGTGGCTAAAATTTTATCCCGACTAGCCGTCAAGTCAGTGAGGTAGCCTTAACGGAG
>DUBB01000037.1 GCA_012960535.1 Gammaproteobacteria bacterium | reverse complement strand
GTTACTGCATGAGTGGACCTTTTGTTTTCAAGGCGGCGGCTGTGCACAATGACCGAATACAATGCGCTGCTTCTATCTACGGCGCAAACCTTGCCACAGACCGATCCGATTCCCCGCACCTGAGTGCCGAACATATTACCGGTGAGATGTATTTTGCCTGTGCCGAAATAGATTCTTATGCGCCAAAAGAAACCATAGAACAATTACTGCATCAGCTCGAGCAAACTAATATCAATTATCGACTTGAGTGGTACCCAGGCGCGGAGCACGGTTTCGCTTTTCCGGGCAGGGGCGATATTTATCACAAAGCAAGCGCAGAGCGCCACTGGGAGCGGCTGCACGCATTATTTGATAGAAATTTATCAAACTAATCACCTGAATAGTACGCAGAAACTAACCTTGAGATTCGTTTATTGACAAACAGCAGGCGACGCCTAGGGCGTCAACCGGCTAAATAATGTAAGGTAGAATAATGTCCCAAGGCTCGAATAAAATAAGACACATTATGCAGCCACAATGTAAAGTAAGATCAATGGAGAATTTTAAGCTACACCACCTGTCACCGGCAATCGGCACAGAAATTCAGGGTATTGATCTCAGCCGGGTCCTTTCAATCGAAATCATCGACTGGCTGACAGAGTTGCTGGTGGAACGGAAAGTCTTGTTCTTTAGAGATCAGCCTCTCACCGCTGACCAACATATCGCCTTTGCGGCCCGATTCGGTGAACTTGAAATACATCCGTTTACCAAAAATAACAGCCAACATCCAGAAATCATTCAACTGTACAACGACAAGAAACGCCCGCCAAAAGTCAATAAATGGCACTCTGATGTCACCTGGCGCAAAAAGCCCTCTCTGGGATCGATTCTTCTCGCACGAGAAGTCCCCGAAGTGGGTGGTGATACACTATTCGCCAATATGGAACTCGCCTACGAAAAACTGGAAAGCGGCACAAAGAACAAGATCAAAACCAGCGCGGCTTGCCATGACAATCAGGTATTCCTGAACAACATGCGAGCCAACGGCGTTGACGAAAAAGCGATCGCAACCACTGCTGCTTCTTTCCCACCGGTAAAGCACCCTACCGTGCGTACGCATCCTGTTAGCGGCCGAAAGGCCCTGTACGTGAACCAGATCTTTACCAGAAGCATCGACGGTCTTGATCCCGACCAATCTGACAAATTACTCAGAGCGCTTTTCCTCACAGCATGGAATCCCGATATACAGTGTCGTTTCCGCTGGAGAAAAAATTCTGTGGCATTCTGGGATAATCGTGCTGCGCAGCACTACGCAGCAGCAGATTACTGGCCCAACACCAGAAAGATGGACCGCGTTACCATCCAGGGCGACGTACCCTGCTGATTCGATTAGCTCTCGCCTCCAGTCACCTCAGTTAATTTAATTCCAGAGACACCCATACAATACAGCCGCTATAAAAAAACGCCATGAAACTAATAAAGGAATAAAGTAATGCCAGATTCCTCTACGAGCCTGTCTTCAAGATACCTGTGGTACGTTGTTTTTATCTTCACCCTGGCCTCGACTTTCTCGATTATTGACAGGCAAATACTTAATGTCATGGTGGGACCACTCAAACGGGACCTGGGCGGCATTAGCGACACCCAGATATCATTGATAATGGGCTTCGCATTTGCGCTGTTTTACACGCTAATGTCCTATCCCGCCGGCAGGATGGCTGACCGCTTCAATCGAGTCAACCTAATGACCGCAGGCATAGCAGGCTGGAGCGTCATGACCATGCTGTGCGGTACAGCCAACCATTACTGGCACTTATTTATTGCCAGAATGGGCGTAGGTATTGGCGAGGCCACACTCGGGCCAGCGTCCAATTCAGCCCTGGCAGATTACTTCCCGGCTGATCGCCTACCCCTTGCTATTGGTATAGTCGCGTCTGCTCCGTTCATTGGCCAGGGACTCGCGAATATAGCCGGAGGCCCCCTTATTGATTACCTGGAATCAACACCCAACCTGGTGATTCCTATTCTGGGAGAGGTCTACTCCTGGCAAATGGTACTTATCACTGTGGGAGCCCCGGGTCTATTAGTCGCCCTGGCCATGTGGTTTCTCCATGAACCAGACAGAAAGGGAAAACAATTCGAATCGCCCAGGTCGGTGCCCTTTCCGGAAGTCTGGCAATTTATCAAAAGCCGACAACGATTTTTTTTCCTGGTATTCCTTGCCTACCTGTGTCTGGCAACCCAAGGCTGGTCATTATTTTCCTGGCTGGTTGAGTACTTCGTGCGCAATCATGGCTGGTCCAGAACCGAAATTGGGTTGTCGTATGGTTTCATTGCCTTGTTTTTCGGGATCGCCGGCAGCGTCAGCGGTGGGCTATTCGCTGGCTGGCTTATCAGAAGGGGGAATACAGATGCCACACTGCGTGTGGTATTAGCCAGCACCATAGTGCTTCTACCACTTGCTGGCACGCTAACCCTGGTTGCAAATGCTTATACGGCGCTGGCTCTGTTGATCCCGGTAACCTTTTGCATGGCAGTACCGCCTGGCTTAATCATTGCAACACTGCAATTGATTTCACCCAATGAGCTAAGAGGCCAGATGGTCGCTTTTTACCTGATTGCTGTTAATTTTCTATCTTACAGTTTTGCACCATCGCTCCCAGCAATATGCAGTGATTATCTATTTGCAAGTGAGCTTGCGCTCGGTAAATCAATTTCTCTGCTCGCAGTAATCAATTACAGCATCGCGATAATCTGCTTAATACTTGGCCTGAAGTACTATCGCCATGCCCTTGAAAGAGCAAAAACCTGGCAAATTCACTAATCTTGATAACTGGAACTGTCAATTTCGCCTTACATCACGAAAAGGCCCGGTGTCAGAACGAGGCTCTTTAGGCATACCCAGTACTCTTTCGGAGATGATATTACGCTGAATTTCATCGGTGCCGCCAGCAATTGAAACAGCCGGTGTAGACATCAGGATTTCTGCTATTAACCCTTCCAGGGGTGCATCCGCACCTTCCAGCATTGCATCGGCACCGGCAATCAGGGTATGGACTCGAGCGGCCAGCTTGGCTACATTACTTGCCGCTAATTTGCCCAGGCTCCCTTCTGGACCCTGCTTTCTTCCAGCTTGCTGCGCCGCCCTGGCTCGCTTGGCTGTCCACTGCGCCGATCGAGCCATGATGATCAATTTAGCTAATTCCTGTACAACAGCGGGGTCATTAACCCGCCCTGTTTCTATGGCTCTGGGTAATACCAGGTCAACCCTGCCGGCTCGCTGCGGATACCACTTATAAGGTTCCATTACCGTTTCAATCTCGACTTGCTCTTGCTGGTAAATTCGCCCCGTACGCCGCGCTTTGATATCCATAGCGACCCCAGGTGACCTTAATCCGTCAGCCCCCCTGCGTTCATGAGCCAATGTGGTCAGTGCCACCTGCCAACCTGAGCCCAAACTACCCACCTGGTGTTGCGCTTCCACATGGGCATCGGTCATAAACACTTCATTAAAAGACGCGTGATGATTCATCTGCCGCAGCGGCGACACCCGAACCCCAGGCTGGTGCATATCAATGACAAAATAAGTCAAGCCTCTATGTTTAGGTTCGTCCCAATCGGTTCTAGCCAAGAGTAATCCCCAATCCGCATGATGCGCACTGGTCGTCCAGACCTTCTGGCCGTTAACAATCCAGCGATCACCATCCTTGTCTGCCCGGGTTATCGCCCCTGCAAGATCAGACCCACTACCGGGTTCGCTGAACAATTGACACCAGTTTTCCTGGCCAGTGAGGATGCCGCGAAGAAACTGTTTTTTTTGTTCATCCGTACCGTGCTCAAGCAGAGTAGCGGCAGCCAGCATTCGTATACCGGATTTGGCAACACCCACCACATCAAGTGAGGCCAGCGCCTGCTCAACTACAGCAGACTCGGCCGAATTCATATCCCTGCCAAACCACTGTTTGGGCCACTGCGGGACGCCCCAGCCAGAGTCTGCCAGCAGGTTTCGCCAAGCAACCAGATCCCTATCAGGATCCCAGGTTTCCTCCAGCCAAGTTCGAGCCTGTTCGGCAATTTCAGTTAGATCCTGTGAAGTCATAATTGTCCTCCTGATTCACTAACCAACTCCTTGACAAGTCGCGCTCGGTGCCAGACAGGGTCGCCTAGTAATACCTCCGAGGACTTCGCTCGTTTAAACCACAGATGAGTGTCATTTTCCCAGGTAAAACCGATCCCGCCATGAAGCTGAATGGTTTCCAGCGCGGCTAATAAATACACCTCGCTCGCTTGTGCTTTGGCAATGCTTGCATCCACGGCTAATGTGCCCATATCTCTACCCGCTGATTCAGCGGCAAAATAGGCCGCGGATTTGGCTAACTCCACGGCCAGAAGAAGGTCGGTACAGCGGTGCTTGATAGCCTGAAACGAGCCGATGGTACGTCCAAACTGGACTCGTAACCGGGTGTAATCCAAAGTGTCTTGCAGTAATTTCTCAGCTCCGCCAACCATTTCATTGGCCAGCGCTATGGCCGCCAGATCAAGAACCATCTGTAATTTTCGACCGGCCTGCCCATAATGCCCAATTAGCTCTGCCGGAGTCTGGTCTAGTTGCAGCTCTGCCTGTTTCCTGGTGCGGTCCATCACACTCAGACCCCGCCTTGACAATCCGGGCGCATCGGCCGAGACGGCAAAAACTGACAAACCGGCGAGCCCACTGGTTCCAGGCAGGCGAGCGACTACAAGTAACAGGTCTGCTTGGCATCCAGAAACAACAAATCGCTTGTTGCCTGTCAGGCGATAGCCCTCATCATCATCAGCGGCGGCAACACAGGTTTGAACTGAGGTCAGCAAATCAGAATCACTGCTTTCAGCAACCGCCAGCGCGGCGATCATGTCACCGCTGGCGATTTGTGGCAACCAGCGCAATTTCTGATCCTCGCTGGCAATCAAATCAATCGCGGTTACTGCCATCACTGAGCTTGAAAAAAAGGGGCCACAGTACAGAGCCCGGCCCATTTCCTCCATGGCGATACCCATTTCCATCATGCCAAAACCAGAACCGCCATACTGCTCAGGAACAATCAGGCCCTGCAGGCCTAATTCACCGTTTAATCGCTGCCAGACTTGCTGGTCATAGCCGCTTTCAGTTTCCATTAAACTGCGAACCGAAGTGACAGCAGAGGTGTCTTTCAAGAATCGACGCAGACTTTCTCTAAATTGTTGGTGCTCATCGGTAAACTGGAACTGTATATCCGTTACAGTGTTCATTGTTATTCAACCTGTGCTAAATATATCCTGGGGTACTCCCATTCCTCTAAATTTAACATAGCACCCCCAGCTAGAACGATTACTACATGACCAGTATACTTAGGTTGTCGCCAAAACAAACTAGCTATCAGATTAGGTGAATCACATGACTTCATTCCCAATTAGTACCGACCAGATCAGCATTCAGTGGCTGAGCAAAGTACTCAATTGCGAAGTTTCAAATTTCCACATCGAACCCCTGGGAGAAGGCATTGGTATCATTGGCCTGGTGACTCGGTTAACCCTCGAAGGACAAAACTGTCCAAAAACACTTATCGCTAAATTTCAGTCACCCTCTGCCGACAATCGAGCAATAGCTCACCTTTTTAAAATGTACGAACGAGAGTATCAATTCTATAGCCAGGTGCTAGAGCAGGTCCCTGTACGAGCGCCCCAGTGTTATCATGCTTCCTTTGATCCGGACTCCAAGGCATTTATCCTCTTACTTGAGGACCTGCTCGGTTACCGCCTAGGAGATCAGGTAAAAGGCTGTACCGTAACAGAATGTGAACAGGTCGTGAACGCCATGGTAGACCTGCACAGTTCCACCTGGCAACCGGACCATCTCAATGAGATAAATTATCATAATACTGACTTCCAGGTGCAAGGCATGATCGATGGATTCACTGCGGGTTGGCCAGTCGTGACTGAAAATTTCTCTCACCTCGTCAGCCGGGAAACGGCCCTGAAGGGAAGCGGCCTTTCTGAAAACATAAAGCCCCTGCTTGAGCAGATAATGGATGGTCCTGTTTGTATTGCCCATGGCGATATGCGTTTGGATAACCTGTTTTTCGGGCAGGATCATGTTGCCCTGGTGGATTTTCAAGCGCTATGTAAGTCCGCGCCAGAACACGATCTGGCTTACTTCTTAAGCCAAAGCCCGAGCCAGGTGATCCTGGATGACCGCGATTGGGTAGCTTACTATCACAGGCAACTGACCGGTAAAGGCATCAGTTACGACTTAGAGCTCTGTCGTGATCGTTTTCAACGCTGCACGCTCTACTTTTTATGCTATGCCGTTATCATCTGCAGTGCTCTGGATATGGCCAATGAGCGCGGAAGACTACTTGGCGAAACCCTTCTGGGCAATGCATTAAACTCCATCAATACACTGGATGGTTTCAGTTTACTAAAATAAGGAATAGTAATGAATTTAGAAGGAAAGGTTGCTGCAGTAACCGGCGGCTCTGCAGGTATAGGCCGAGGTATAGCAGAAGCGTATCTGGCGGAAGGGGCAGCGGTTGCCATCATGGCTCGAAATGCAACAAAAGCACAAAAAACCCTGGATGAAGTAGGCGCTGGAGAGCGGCTCATATTCGTCCAGGGTGATGCCATGCAACAGGACGACGTGGAAAATTTTGTGGACAAAACAGCTGCTCATTTTGGGCAACTGGATATCCTGGTCAACAATGCAGGCGGGGCCGGTGACCTTCAACCTACAGTCGATCTAAGCGATGAAGCCTTTGATGAAGCAATGAAGTGGAACGTCTATTCTACTTTCTGGGGAACAAGGCGTGCACTGAAATTAATGATTCCGCAAAATTCCGGCAGGATCATCAATATATCTTCCATTGAGGGGAAACACGGCAAGCCAGTATTAACAGCCTATACAGCTGCAAAACACGCGGTTAACGGCATGACAAAATCAACGGCGCGTGAGGTCGGCACCCTGGGAATTACGGTTAACGCAATCTGCCCTGGTCTCATTATCACCGATATTGTCAAAGAAAATGGCCCCAATACTGCCCAGGCAATGGGTATGACTTTTGACGAGATGATCGCGCTCTTCTCCCAGGAATCAGCTATCCAGCGGCCAAATACAGTTGAGGAGGTCGCTGCCATGGCAGTTCTCCTGGCTAGCGACGCCGGTGCAGGCATTACCGGTGCGTTACTCAGCGTGGACGGTGGCTCAGCACAATACTGATAACGAGGGATAAGTAGGATAATGGCTCAGGATAGATAGATCAGAACAGGTTCCACATCAATTGGGGTCGTCAAGATAACTCTTTAACTGATCTGATCTTGTAGGATGTCTCAATTTTCTCAATGCCTTCGCCTCAATCTGTCGGATCCGTTCCCGAGTCACGTCAAATTGCTTGCCCACCTCTTCCAGGGTGTGATCGGTATTCATATCTATTCCGAAGCGCATTCGAAGCACCTTTGCTTCGCGTGCAGTCAACCCGGATAAAATATTTCGAGTGGCATCGCGCAATCCTTCTTCAGTAGCCACTTCTACAGGAGAACCAACCGGCCCGGCTTCTCCTAAATTGGAATCCGAGTCTAAAAAATCCCCCAGATGGGAATCATCATCATCGCCGATCGGTGTTTCTGTAGAAATAGGTTCTTTGGCAATCTTTAATACGCGCCGGACCTTTTCTTCAGGCATCTCCATTCTTTCGCCAAGTTCCTCAGGCGTTGGCTCCCGTCCCATTTCCTGCAGCATCTGCCTGGAAATTCTAGAGAGTTTATTGATCGTTTCAATCATATGAACTGGAATTCGAATGGTCCTGGCCTGGTCGGCAATAGATCGAGTAATCGCCTGGCGAATCCACCAGGTAGCGTAAGTTGAAAATTTATAACCACGCCTATATTCAAACTTATCAACGGCCTTCATCAGACCAATATTGCCTTCCTGGATCAGGTCAAGAAACTGTAGGCCTCGATTGGTGTACTTCTTGGCGATGGAAATCACCAATCGCAGGTTTGCTTCAACCATATCTTTTTTAGCACGACCCGCCTTCGCTTCACCAATGGACAGGTGGCGATTGATATCCTTGATTTCAAAAGCAGTCAGTTGGCTTTTTTGCGCCACTGACCGGATTCGCTTCTGCGTTCGAACAATTTCAACTTCTACATTGGCAAGTCTGCTAAAGCCTGCCTTAATCTGTTCTGACACCCAATTCAGGTCTTCTTCCTGTCCAATAAACGACTGTAGAAAGTCCTTTCGAGTCATACCGCCCTGACGCAGGCAAATTGCCAGAATCTGACGCTCAAGGCGACGAATTTCCTGATGCGGTCCGCGCACGGTGTTGACCACCCGCTCGTATACCTTGGGAATAAATTTGAAGAACTGAAATGCGTCGCCCAGAGCCGCCAACTCCTTCGTAACAGCTTTGGATGTTCGACCATTTCTCTTAATTGACCGATGTGTTTTTTTCAATTGAGATCGTAATATGCTGAAGCGTTCCTGGGCTAATTCAGCATCAGGCCCAGTATTTCCTTCGCTGGCATCTTCTTTTTTTGCTTCACCAGGCACCACTTGCGCAGCTGGCGTTACAAATTCAACAGGGTCTAAAAATCCTAATAGCAAATCTGTTAACAGACCCTCTTCTGCTTGAGTATCATCATAACGATCCAAAACAAATTCGGGTATGCTAGGAAATTTTGCTGCCGCCTCGAGCACGTCTCTGATCCCGTCTTCAATGCGTTTGGCAATGACGATTTCACCCTCTCGGGTTAACAACTCGACACTCCCCATTTCGCGCATGTACATTCGAACAGGATCTGATGTTCGGCCTGTTTCATTTTCAACAGCCACCAATACCGCCGCAGCTTCCTCTGCCGCAAGGTCATCGGTGGTATCCCCTTCGGTCATCAGATCATCGCTTTCAGGCGCAACTTCATGAACAGGAATGCCCATGTCATTTATCATGCCAATGATATCTTCAATCTGCTCGGGATCAGAAATATCATCGGGCAGGTGATCATTTACCTCAGCGTAGGTTAGGTAACCTTGATCACGACCCTTAGTGATCAAACTCTTTAGTCTTGATTGTTGTTGCGCTAGCCCACTGCTGGCCATGACACCCCTCAATTATGCTTTTATGCTTTCACCGACACAACAACACATTATATCGAGGCGAGTACGCCTTATCCAGATGGTATTACCGTTAAGACAGGCCCTTATAACCTCTGATTCATAGCCTCAATAAAACTGTTACTCAGGACTCGGGAGTAGGGAAACTTTGTCGAACCAACTGACGTTCTGAAGCGGTCAATTCTGATGGGTTCTTATTGAGTAATCCTTCAATTCTCAGTTTCTTAGTTTCGTTTTGCTGCTGCTTCAGTTTCTGCTGTATCAGGCCAACAAATTCATCACGAAGCTGAGATGCCCCCAATATAGGTTTGTAATCAAAGGCCTGCCGAATCTGTCGCTGCTGATGTTTATCGGAAAACAAGCTCATGATCTGGCCAGGATTGGTTAATCCATCCGAGGAAATTCTCAGCGCTATCTGCGCCAACAGATTATCCTGGCTACGGCCCAGTAATATTTCATATTCACTGCTGTTGAATTCCAAAGCCAGGTCTGGCTGGAGCACCAACAGTGCCAGCGCCAGATCAACGGATTCACTAATCTCCCGATGATCTGCCAATCCTGGCTCTGCTACAGGCTGAGGATCCATAGCCGGCGCAGCATACTTTGCTGTGACAGCCTGCAGTCGTTCCTTATCCAAACCCGTTTTTAGGGCCAGTTCATCGATCATCAAATGCCTGAATACGCCTTCCTGCATATTATTTAGATACGACATGGCCAGTTTACTCAATGCTGCCTTGCCGGAAATCGTATCAATATCAGTGTTCTTAGAAACCAGATCCTGTTGGATTTTACGGAAGAACCAATCCACAAAGGTATCGGCCTGCTGCAGCCGTTTCACAAAACCTTCGCTACCTTCGCTTCTCACCAGAGAGTCGGGATCTTCCCCATCAGGTAGAAACAGAAATTTGGCGCTGCGGCCATCACTCAGTAAAGGCAATACGATCAGCAAAGCTTTCCAGGCGGCATTTCGGCCAGCCAGATCACCGTCAAAGCAAAAGATAATTTCCGATACCTGCCGGAACAAGCGCTCAACATGTTCGATCGTTGTTGCGGTACCCAGCGTAGCCACAGCAAAATGGATTTCATGCTGGGCTAAAGCAACAACATCCATATAACCTTCTACCACTAGAATTCGATCTAGTTTTGCCTGGCTCTTCCTGGCCTCGTAGAGTCCATAGAGTTCACGGCCCTTGTGGAAGACTGTGGTTTCGGGAGAGTTAAGATACTTGGGTTTGCCATCACCAATAATACGCCCACCAAATGCAATGGTTCTACCTCGCAGATCTCGAATGGGAAAAATAATCCGATCTCTGAAACGATCATATCGTTTTTTTTCCTCCGGCTGGTCTATGAGCAAACCAGCGTCGATCATGAAGGACACATCTTCATCGGACAGAGCCAGCGCTTTTAACAAATTGTCCCAGCCTGGTGGCGCAAAACCGAGGCCAAAATCTCTGGCAATTGGTCCGGACAGGCCTCTGTTTTTTAAGTAGTCTACTGCTTTCGCCCGCTGCCCGTGACTACGCAGTTGCACTCGATAAAAATCTGCGGCCTTTTCAAGTTGAAGCAATACCGATTTTCTACGCTGGCTCTCTTCTGAAGACTGTCGCTGCCTGTCATCCGGGACACTTAACCCTAATCGCGCCGCCAATGCTTCCACCGAGCTAATGAAATCCAGCCGTTCGAACTCCATCAAAAACGTCAATGCACTACCAGTTGCCTGGCACCCAAAGCAATAATAAAATTGTTTATCCTGGCTAACGCTAAATGAGGGGGACTTTTCCTGATGAAACGGACACAGACCTGAGTAATTCTGGCCTGTTTTCTTAAGCGTAACCCGACTTTCAATAATCTCAACAATATCGGTACGGGCAAGAAGGTCGTCAATAAAAGCTGAGGGGATCACCGTCTTAGTATTGTCATCTGTTTGTGATCTAGCATCGCACCGACGTTCATGACAAGCAAGTGCGTTCTTGGAATTAAGCCAGCTTTTGTTTCACCTGGGCTCCTACCTGACCCATGTCTGCCCGACCCTGAAGCTCGGCTTTAAGATGCGCCATTACCTTCCCCATCTGCTTTACAGAAGTTGCTTCTGTCTCTGCTATTGCCTGGTCAATCAACGCCTCTATCTCGCTTTCAGAGAGCGCTTTAGGAAGATAATCAGCTATCAGGTCAAGTTCAAACTGTTCCTGTCCTGCCAGGTCGGCTCTACCGGCCGCCTGATACTGGACGAATGAATCGCGCCGCTGTTTAACCATTTTAGTCAGGATAGTTAGCACAGCAGCATCATCGACTTCACAACGGTCATCGACTTCTTTTCTTTTGATTTCAGACATGATGAGCCGCAGCGCCCCTAATTTCTGTTTGTCCCGGGCACGCATGGCATCTTTCACCGCTTCCTGCAACTGCAACTTTGTGGTGCTGGCCATAATTTCTGCTGCGATAATGAAGGCTTTCTAGTACAGACGCTCTAATTTTCGAGATTCGCGCTGGACTTTCTTAGCATAGCGCTTTACTGCTGCAGCAGCTTTTCTCTTGCGTATTGAGGTAGGTTTCTCGTAAAACTCTCGCTTTCTCACTTCTGCCAACACGCCTGCTTTTTCGCAGGATCGCTTGAATCGTCTTAAGGCAATATCGAAAGGTTCATTTTCTTTGACTTTAACAAATGGCATAGCTATTCAATGTCTGTATTTATGAGAAGGCGCAATTCTAACGATATCGTTGGCAAAAAGCAAAGACCTGTTACAACCAGACCAATGCCCTCTCAACCTATTACACTAATCCTATCTCACTATATTCAGGGAGAGGTATTCGACTGCGATTAGCGGTACAATTTTCATCTTTTCACTCCAACTAGAGCCAGCATCCATGCGCGTATTAGGTATCGAAACTTCCTGCGATGAAACAGGCGTTGCTATCTATGACTCCAAACACGGGCTCCTGGTTGATTTACTTCACAGCCAAGTTGAGCTTCATAAACAGTATGGCGGTGTGGTGCCAGAACTGGCTTCCAGGGATCACATCCGAAAATGTCTACCTATGCTTGACCTGGCATTAAAGGAGTCAAATACCCGCTTTGAGGACCTTGATGGAATTGCTTATACCGAAGGACCTGGACTGGTCGGCGCACTGCTGGTTGGCGCAAGCATTGCGCAGTCTCTGGCTCTGGCTTTAGACATTCCTGCCATTGGCATTCATCACATGGAAGGGCATCTGCTGGCATCTCAGTTGACCAGTAAACCACCAGAATACCCGTTTGTAGCACTCCTGATATCCGGTGGGCACACCCAGCTTATGGCGTGTCACCAGCCAGGCAGCTACGAATTACTGGGCGAATCGATAGATGACGCAGCAGGAGAAGCTTTTGATAAAACAGCGAAAATGCTGGGCTTAAGATACCCCGGTGGCCCGGAAATAGAAAAACTGGCTGTAAAAGGTTCTGCCGACCGCTTCACCTTTCCCAGACCCATGACAAGCAAACCAGGGTTGGACTTCAGCTTCAGTGGACTCAAGACTTTTACAAGAAACACCCTTGCTGGGATCGAGCAACCTTCGGATCAAGATAAGGCAGATATTGCGCGTGCTTTTCAGGACGCTGCCATTGATACCATCAAAATCAAATGTGAGCGGGCCCTTGTAAACACTCGACTTCCTAGTCTGGTGATTGCTGGTGGTGTCAGTGCCAACCAGTCACTACGCACCAGCCTTGCTCAACTTACCATACAACACAATACAGCACTGTTTTATCCAGAGCTCCGTTTCTGCACCGATAACGGCGCCATGATCGCCTTTGCCGGTATACTGCGATTGAGTAGCGCGAAGGGTAACAATCACAGTATTCAAGTCAGGCCGAGGTGGCCCATGACCGAACTCGAAAAGATCACGATATGATCGACATCATAGCAATACAGTCTCTTCAGGTAGACACCGTCATTGGTGTTTATCCTCGAGAGCGCAAAATAAAACAGACCATTTTGGTTGACCTGGAACTACACAAAGACCTTTCCCAGTCAGCCAGCAGCGATCAGCTAGAACACACCCTGGACTATGATCAACTCAGCAGAGACCTGGCCGAATTTATAAGCAAAAGCTCATTTAAACTAATCGAGGCACTGGCGTCCGAGATTGCTGACTATGTAATGACCCATTTTAGCGTTGCTGGTCTACGAATCACTGTTCACAAACCAGGGGCGATTGCGCTCGCTAAAAACGTCAGCGTCACACTGCACAGAGGGCAACTGCCCAATCAGGTCAACGCCCTACCTTCAAGCACGCCATAACAAAATAGCTAGGCCCCTACTTAGCCAGGGACTATCCTGAATTGACCCGGCTTAACTGAGGAATCAGGCAAACCAGCCCAACCGGAGAATTCAAAAGACAATAGTCCGAATATTACCTTGACCGCTATCAAGTTAAGTTAGCTACAATTATAATAAACACAGAATTTTCGATCAGTAACACACCATGGATAGTACAACGCTCTCAATAATTAAAGTCCTGGCGCCGTTTAATTCCATGACGGAGCAGCAGTTTGATGCGGTCATGGCTGAAGGCAAAGTAACCCAAAAAGCGCGCGGTACGCTGATCTTCAAACGATCAACAGCTGACGATTATCTTTATTGGCTGATTGAGGGCTCTGTCAATTTATTGGATGCCAACTTCAATACATCTGTCTGTCGAGCCGGTGATCAGCAGGCAAACACCGCGATAGACGATTGCTCGCCTCACCGGGTTTCAGCAGTCTGCAATGAAGACAGTCTGATACTGGCTATCAATAAAGCTGGCTTGATCACCATAGTGGAAAACATAGAAGAAAGTGATAGCAATGATGAAACTGAAGACTGGATGAGTGCACTGCTGTCCACGCCGCTATTTGAGTTCATACCGCCAAAAAATATTCAGTCATTATTTAAACGTTTTGAGCAGGTCCACCATCAAAAAGGAGACATTGTTATTCGACAGAACGACCCAGGAGATTATTTCTACGCAATTCGCTCCGGTCGAGTCAAAATCGTGTTGGAAAAAGATGGTGCCAACATACTGATGGCAGAACTGGGAATCGGTGATACGTTCGGACAGGATGCCCTGGTCAGCGAAGACTTAAGGAATGCCACAGTAACCACGTTATCAGCCTGCACCCTGATGCGTCTGACTGAACCGGAATTTGAAGAACTGCTGATGGAACCGGTCATTGAATACGTCGACCAAACGGACATCGAGGAGATGAGCAAACTAACCGGTGCAAAACCGGTAATCATCGATCTGCGGCCACTTGAGAATAGCAATAAATCCAAGTATCCGGGAAGCATAAACATACCGCTACTGCTGCTTAGGAAAAACATAACCCAATTGTCAAAAGATAAAGTCTTCATAATGGTAGGCCAAAGGAAACCTAAAATTGCTGAACTTGGCGCCTACCTTATGAATGAACGAGGCTTTACCGCTTACGTTCTGGCCTCAGATTAGGGCTAAGTGATGAGGAATCTCACACCAGTCGATAAATGGTTGTTGAACCTGGATGAAGCAATTCGTTCGACCACCGGTAATCTGCCCGCCAGCGACGAAAACCGATCTTGGCAAAACGATAATCAACCGACTCTGTCAACACAGCAGAAACGCCTTTCATCACGCCTGATGCGGGTCAATCACTGTGGCGAGGTCTGTGCACAGGCCCTCTACAGTGGGCAATCAATCACCTCAAAAAGCCTCGCCACCAGAAATCACATGCTAGCCGCCGCTGAAGATGAGCGCAAACACCTCATCTGGTGTCAGAACCGGCTCACCGAGCTTGACTCTCATGTGAGTTATCTCAACCCGGTATGGTTTGCAACTTCTTTTCTCACTGGCATGGCAACAGGTTTAATGGGCGACTCAATCAATCTTGGTTTCGTGGCGGCAACCGAAGAGGAGGTCTGCAAGCATTTGGATAAACACATTGAGCTGCTACCCAATCAAGACCGCAAGTCCAGAGAAATTCTTGGCGCAATGCGCGATGATGAACAGCGTCACCATCAGGATGCTCTGTCACTGGGTGGCCTGCGCTATCCATCTCCCATAAGAAGGATCATGACCGCAATTTCCGGGCTGATGACGAAGACCACCTACTGGTTGTGAATCTCATCTCGGTAACAGAACGGTTTTGCCAGCGACTACCTTATTCCTGCTGGGCTATGGGAGGATGGTAAATAATCTGAACTTTGACACCCGATGGGTCCCTGCAATAGAAACTTTTAGCACCGTCCCTGTGGATTCGCGGAACTGTCAGCAGGGTGATCTTGTTCTCAGCAAGAAACTCATACCACCTATCAATACTATCGATATCATTCACAAAAAAACCAATATGATCCAGATTGCTCAATCCTTTTGCTGTCTCAGCTCGATGCAACGCTAGATTGTCGTTACCACTGGTGAGATACACATTATCCTGATCCGGTCGCCATTCAACTTCCATACCCAGCAATTCCACATAGAAAGCTTCCGTCTTTTCGAACTCATCGACGAATAGGGCAACATGCCGCATGCCATTGGTTTTTCCCGGTCTGGTATTCATGTCAACTGCCGGATTTCATGATCATAACTAATCGTCACGCCCCCAGCTTCCAGCATCAACGAGGCAGAACAATATTTTTCAGAAGATAATTTTATAGCCCTTTCAACCTGTGCTTGCTTGAGGTCAATACCTGTAACAACGAAATGCAGATGTATGCTGGTAAAGACTGCAGGTATCGAGTCAGCACGGGTAGCTTCAACTTCTGCCACACAATCAGTAACCTGCTGCCTGCTCTTGTCCAGTATATGTATGACATCGTAGCTGGTACAACCAGCAAGCCCCAAAAGCATTAATTCCATAGGCCTAAAGCCAATATTTCGGCCGCCGGTTTGCTCGGGTCCATCCATAACAACGGTGTGCCCGCTTGCCGACTCGGCCAGAAACATCTTTCTACCTAACCACTTAACACTTCCTTCCATCTAGGAGATTCCCCGTACCGATTCGCTGATCTCACATTATTCCTGTTCGAGCTGCCTGATGCTAACAAAATTCAACATGTAACATAATCCACATCGATATCTTACACTGTTATATTCTAAATCAATCCATCAGAATGTAGAGAACCTTCTCCAAGGCTAAGATGACGACACCGCCTAAAAAGCAGACTGATAATGACAGCTTCAATTATCAACTTTGTCATATCCGAAGTTGAACTTGAGAACCCGGTGGCAGCACTTGCCGCATACTGATATGAAGTCACCAACTGTCCTTCTGTATCGTAGGAAGCCGATCTATTTGCGAATTCTCCTATGTACAGGAAAGATGAGCGGGACATGGCCAGAGGGGTGAAGAGTGCAGCCTGCATATAGTCTGCAAAGGTTATACCCGACACCTCTTCAACCACCAGTTGCAGTATCAGATAGCCGCCACCAAAATAATCCCATTCGCTGCCAGGGACTCGCCCCAGTTTTATCTGAACATCATGCTCCGACGATGCTCTAGGCTCTAACAACGATGCTTCCAGCGTAGGCAGAACCCAGCGTCGTAGTCACCAAACCCGAGGCCATCGACAAGACCCGACATATGGCTCAACAATAGTCGGGCCGTCACCTTGTTCGGATCAAACTCACCCGCCGGAAGCCGCCAGCGGGTTAGATAATTGGAAACCGGAGCATCGAGGTCAATACGCCCTGTCTGCACAAAACTCATAACCTCAAGAGTGGAAACCCACTTGCTCATTGATGCAACAGGAAACACCGTATCAGAATTAGTTTCCTGCCTTACCGCAGCAAACAATTCCTGGTGAACATTTCCTGATTCAATGAGTATCAATGCGACATTACCGATATTTTCAGACTCAATGACTTCCACTGCCGCCGCCATGAAAACCGCTGAATCAGAATCGGTCACCATGGGGTGATGACACCAGCCCTTCAGCGTCGAATAGGTTACCAGCACCACCCAGGTGGACAAAGTAGTGACCATGACACCAAAAAGCTTCAACTAGTACAACCGGCATTCTTTGATTTGTTTAGTCATGGCTTATTCACATCAGGGCATTATTCAAGGCCAGATGTCCTGCAGCAACATCCTGCAAGCAACACGACACGACACAATTACGGATTCATATCACTTCATGGCAGGTGCCGTTCCAATAGAACAGGAATTCTAAACCACAGTTCCCAAGATTTCTAAAATGTCCTGGAATCCCCTAAACGCGCACAAGAGATGCACCCCTAGCCTAGTCGGGCCTCCGCAGACAAGTAGACTTACGGACAAAAGAAAGGTAAAGAGTCTACATGGATAGTTATCGTGAAATTGAAAATCTGATTTATAAGTATGCAGAGCTGATTGATTCAGGAAATCTGGAAGATATGGCACAACTTTTTTGTT
>DUBB01000036.1 GCA_012960535.1 Gammaproteobacteria bacterium | reverse complement strand
GTGGGTGGTGAAATAGTTGAATATACTAAATTAATGGCCGAGTCCAGAGAGCAATCAATAGCTCGAATGGTGGATCAGGCTCGACTGCTTGGTGCAAATGCGGTGGTTTCCATTCGATTTACGACCAGTGTAGTTATGGGAGGAGCGGCCGAACTGCTGGTAACCGGTACCGCCATCATTATTGAAGAAGATTAAATAAAGCAGATTAATTGAAGAAGGCTAGTTTGCGGGCCGGTAACTTTTTTGTGCTTGAAACTGGTGCCAGCAGCGGTTCATCTCACGATTGCTGCAGACTATCGAAAATTCAAGAAATAGTACGCTTCGATTGGGTATAATCATCTGAGATCAAAGCAAGACCTAGTTATGGGTGGAATATTGAAAATCTTATTGTCTCTGGTGCTGATTGCTACCTTGTTCGGCTGTGCCGATGACGAGGGTGACATGGGTGGCAGTGATGCCAGCAGTGCTAAGCAGGCATCAGATCGAGATAAGGAACCCAACAAGCGGCAAAGCAAGACAGAAAAAGATGCGTTAAAGCGCAAGTTCAGCGCGCGGCCAGTACCAGTGAGTACAGCGGCTGTGGAACGAGGCAGGCTGGATGCTTATTATTCCAGTACAGCCACTCTAACGGCGGTTGAAGAGGCTGTGGTGGTGGCGCGAACACAGGGAATTGTAGAAGCTATCTTCGTGGAAGAAGGTATTTTAGTTAAAAAAGGCCAGGCCCTTGCGCAGTTGGATACGAGACGCCTTTCTTTGGAAGTTAATCGAACGCAAACGAATCTGGAGAGTTTGCAGCGGGCATTTGACCGTGCTGAGCAATTATTTAAGCGTAATATGATTTCCCCGGATGCTCACGATCAGGCCAGATTTAATCTGGAACGCGAACAGGCCTCGCTGGCGTTACAATTGCATGACTTGGAAGAAGCAACCATCAGGGCACCGATTGATGGTGTTATTACCCTGCGCCACATCAAACTGGGTAATACGCTGACACCAAATACAGCAGCTTTTGAACTCAAAAGAGCGGATATTGTTGAAGCAGTATTAAATATACCGGAAAGAGAATTATCCAAGCTAAAAGCCAATCAAGTTGCCAAGGTCCGTATAGATGCCCTCGAACGGGCAGAATTTATTGGCTATATTGATCGAGTATCCCCGCAGATTGATGCCGATACCGGAACGGTTCGGGTCACGGTCAGGCTAGAGAATGAACTGGATCTGCTTAAGCCAGGTATGTTTGCGCGGGTGGAAGTCCTTTTTGATTCCCATGAAAATGCCCTGCTGGTCGCCAGAGAAGCAATCATTATACAGCGTGATGAGCAGAGTGTGTTTATGATTAAAGAGGGTCTGGCAGTGATACAGGCCGTTACCACCGGCTATCTGATGGGTGAACTGATCGAAGTCGTTGATGGCTTAAGTGAAGGGGATCAGGTCGTTACACGGGGTCAGAGTAGTTTGCGAGAAGGCACCAGTGTTCGCATTGTCGTGAATTAGGGCCAGGTCTTGTCCCTCGCAGGCTTTTCAATCAGTAGACCGGTTACCATCTTCATGGCGACCTTCGGCGCGATGATGTTTGGCGCTATTTCATTAGATCGTCTCGGTCTAAATCTGCTTCCCGAACTTACCTACCCAACGCTGACCATCCGCACTGAATTCGAGGGCGCTGCACCTGCTGAGATAGAGGAACAGATTACACGACGTATTGAGCAGAGGGTGGGTGTGGCCGGTGGTGTACGTAAGATGCACTCCATATCGGCAGCCGGTCGGTCCGATGTGGTACTTGAATTTGTATGGGGAACCGATATGGATATGGCGTCCATTGAGGTACGAGAAAAGCTTGATCTGGTCAGGCTGCCTATAGAGATTGAAAAGCCCGTCTTATTGCGGCTGAACCCTAACCTTGACCCTATTTACCGCCTGACATTGACTCGTGAACATAGAACCTCTGATCCCGTAAAAGAGCTGCAGCGGTTACGCCGTTTCGCAGATGAGTACCTCAAACGAAAACTTGACGCGGTTCCGGGTGTTGCTGCGGCCATTGTCGCTGGTGGTTATGAAGACGAGATTTCTATTTTTGTAGACCAGGAAAAGCTGGCGCAATTGAATATTACCGTGCAGGCCCTGGGACAGAAGCTTAAGGCTACAAATGTCAATCTGTCAGGGGGAACTCTGAAGGATGGCGGGCAGGAGTACCTGGTTCGAACACTCAATCAGTTTGCCACCATCGAGGACATTCGAAATACTATTATATTTCAGAAAAAGGGCAATATCCTCAGGCTCAAAGATGTCGCGCAGGTTGAGGAAGGCCAGCGGGAGCGTGACGTGGTCATGCGAGTGAATGGCAGTGAAGCCATTGAGGTGTCGCTGTACAAGGAGGGCGATGCTAACACTGTGGCCGTGGCCGCTTCGATCCGGGATGCTCTGGAAGAATTGACAGAAAGCCTTGAACCCGGGATGGAATTGACCACGATTTATGACCAGTCAGCTTTCATCGAGGCCGCCATCAGTGAAGTGAAATCGGCCGCGATCCAGGGTGCTTTTCTGGCGATATTGGTGCTTTATTTTTTCCTCAGAAAAATCAGGCCAACGCTGATCGTGGCGGCGACCATCCCGGCCTCCGTGCTGGTGACATTTTCACTGATGCGAAGCTATGATATTACCCTGAATGTCATGAGCCTGGGCGGTATAGCACTGGCCGTGGGCATGTTGATGGATAACGCCATTGTCGTCCTGGAAAATATTGCCCGCCGCTCAGATCAAGGCCAGCCGGAGAAGCAGGCGGCTGAGCAGGGCGCCTCTGAAGTCTCTGGTGCTGTCCTGGCTTCAACCTTGACCACCATTGCTGTATTTCTGCCCCTGGCATTCGTAGAAGGCATCGCCGGGCAATTGTTCAAGGATCAAGCTTTAACCGTGACTTTTGCACTACTGGTTTCTCTGGTACTTGCGCTGACACTGATTCCCATGCTTTCAGCACTGAGCTCAGCTAAATCAGAAGAATTTCCGCCAGACAGTCATGAGTCTGACATCACATCGGATAGTAGGCTAAAGCGTTTGCTTTCCTATCTCCTAGAGAGTTTAAAGTGGGTATTTTCGTACCTCATCATAATCCCGCTGAGTTTTCTGTTTGTCCTGGTTATTAAAAGCTTTGCTTTAGTGCAGAGGTTTTTATTGGATCCCTTACTTCTGTTATTTGATATGGGCTATGGGTTACTCGCGCGATTCTATGGGAAATTACTGGTGGTAGCCCTAGATCAGAGATTAGTGACCGTAGGCTTGAGTTTATTGATGTTACTGACCACGGTTCTGCTACTGCCTCGCTTGTCGGTTGAACTGATTCCTGAAGTCTCGCAAGGAGAATTCAGGGTTGATATAGAATTACCACCAGGTACCCGGCTTGAGGTTACTGACCAGATAATGGCGCGGTTACAGGCGGGCATGAACAATTCTGGCAGGGTAGCGCGCAGTTATGCTGTTTCCGGTACAGGAGGGCGTCTTGATGCATCAGCGGTCAGCGGTGGTGAGAATATTGGTGAATTAAATATTGTCCTGACAGATGCAGATGATCGAGGTTCAGAAGCAGCCGCCATGGCTTATGTCAGAGGGATACTTGATGATATTCCGGCGCTGCAATACACCATGGAGCGCCCGCAGTTGTTTACATTCTCGACACCCCTTGAGATTGAAATCAGTGGCACCGATCTGCAGGATATTAAATCAGTGGCAGACGAACTGGTTAATGAATTGCAAGCTTCTGATCGTTTTGTCGATGTCGAATCGAGCATGGTGGCAGGCTATCCTGAGTTGCAGGTTCGGTTCGACCAGGACCGTATAGCGGCCTTGGGCCTGACAGTGCCCGATATTGCCAATCGGATTGTCAAGAAGGTCAGGGGCGATGTGCCCACTGAGTTCAGTTGGGATGATAGAAAGGTGGATATCCGCTTGAGAGTCGCGGAGCAGGAGCGAGACTCTAAAAGTGATATCGAAAACCTGGTCATAAACCCGGAGTCTGTTAGACAGATTCGTCTGTCCAGCGTGGCAGAATTAGTGGAGACCCTGGGTCCCGCAGATATTCAGCGTGTGGGCCAGCAGCGGGTCGCGATAGTCAGTGCCATCAGTAATGATTCAGACCTTGCAGTTGCTTCAGCTGAAGTTGAAGAGATGCTGGCCGCAATCGGGCATCCACCCGGTATTAAGAGTTACGTGGGTGGCCAGAGTGAGGAAATGAAAGCATCTTTTGATTCACTGCAGTTTGCGCTGCTGTTGGCTCTGATTCTGGTTTATCTGGTTATGGCGTCGCTGTTTGAGTCCTTGATACACCCGTTCGTGATAATGTTTACCATACCCCTGGCAGGGATTGGTGCTATTTTATTCCTGCTGGCAACAGCTACGACGGTTTCAGTGGTGGTTTTCATCGGTTTCATTTTGTTGGTCGGTATCGTTGTTAATAATGCTATTGTGTTAATTGATCGTGTGAATGCGCTTCGGCAGGAAGGGTTTAGCCGAAGACAAGCGTTAATTGAAGGGACAGCGCAGCGTTTGCGCCCTATCCTGATGACAACCCTGACCACGGTCCTGGGACTTTTGCCCATGGCGCTGGGCCTGGGCGAGGCAGCTGAATTGCGTACACCGATGGCGGTCACAGTAATAGGCGGCCTGTTAATGTCAACTTTATTGACCCTAGTGGTCATTCCGGTGGTTTACGACCTGATGGACATACGAGCATGAAACTAGCACGTTTTGCCATTCAAGGGCTTGTGAGCCACGTCATGTTTTTTATTGGCCTCGCCTTGATCGGTATTTTTTCCAGTACGCGATTACCCGAGACACAGGGCCTGTTAACACCGGTTGTTATCCCGGTACTTTATGACCTGATGGACATACGAGCATGAAACTAGCACGGTTTGCCATTAACAGGCCTGTGACCGTCGTCATGTTTTTTATTGGCCTCGCCTTGATCGGTATTTTTTCCAGTACGCGATTACCCCTGGAATTTTTCCCTGAGATGGAAATACCCTTTGTCGGTATAGGGATTCCTTATGTGAATGCTTCGCCCGAAGAAGTTGAAGAGAATGTCACCAGGCCGGTTGAAGAAGTCCTGTCTATGATGAGTGGGGTAAGGGAAATGAGTACTTACACCCGGCCAGGTTTTGTCTTCATTAATTTGATGCTGGATCTTACTCGAGATGTTGCCGGTAAGAGTATTGAGGCTAAGGAACTGATTGAGAATATCCGTCATCGCTTACCGGAACAAGTTCGTTATATCCAGTTGCACCAACCAGATCCGAACAGTTCACCTGTTCAGACCTTGATGATAACAGCACCTGATCTGGATCAGGACAGCGCCTACGATCTGCTCGAAAGGGGATTGAAAATGCGCATAGAGCGCCTTTCAGGCGTTAACTCAGTGGAGCTTTTTGGTATTCAGAATGACTATGTTGGTGTGGTCATTGATGCGGCGCGAGTTGAAAGTTTTGGTCTTGATATTCTCCAAATTCAAAACCGGTTGCGAACAGAGAATTTTTTCCTCTCTGCCGGTAAGATCGACTCGGATCCGCGGGAGCTCAGGATACGCCCACTGGGGCAGTTTGAAAGTCTGCAGGATATTCAAGCACTCCCATTTGGAGAAAAGCACGTCAAGCTCAAGAATTTTGCTGAAGTGAGTTTTATACCCCAGGAATGGAGCGAACGGCGCAGAGTCAACGGGCAGGCGTCTCTGGGCCTATCCATATTCAAGAAACCCGAAGCTAATCTGGTTGAGGTGTCTACGCTTATTGACCAAGAGATAGCAGCCATGCAAAACAATCCGGACTATCAGGCTATGGTGTTTACACCACTGGATAGCCAGGCATCGACTGTACTCAAGGCATTGAATGACCTACGTGATAGCGGTCTGTTGGGGGCATTATTGTCGGTGGTAACACTGATGCTGTTTCTGCGACGAATCTCGGTATCCCTGCTGATCGCCGCGACCGTACCGCTTTCACTGTTTGCCACCCTGGGAGTCATGTATTTTATGGGTATGACCCTGAATATCCTGTCCCTGGTGGGGTTGATGCTGGCCATTGGGCTATTGGTCGACAACGCCGTTGTCTCGAGCGAGGCAATAGCTTACAGAATCAGGCTGAGAGAACAGGACCGATTCAGCGCCGCTGAAGATGGGGTGAGTGATATTGTGCTAGCGATTACTGCAGGGACCCTGACAACAATCATTGTCTTTGTGCCGAGTTTTATGACCGATGTTCAGCAGGTTGCGGTTATTCAGCAGAATATTGCTTTACCGTTATGCGTATCGTTGCTCGCCTCTTTACTTATTGCGCAGACTACGGTGCCTTCAGTCATGGCGCGTTTGCCGATTGTAAGTGAGCCCAATCATCGGGTGATCGACTTTCTGAGTACGCAGTATGCCCGTGTGGTACAGCTGGCATTGCGGCAAAAATTCCTGTCTCTGGTAATTTCCGCGGCGATTGCTGCCAGCAGTTTATGGGCCTATCAGCAATTGGAAGTCAATATGAACCCGGACGAAGAAACCCCCCGGCTGGACCTGACTTACTATATGAGAGGCTCAATGGATCTCGATGCCATTGAACAATTTGTTAACAAGATAGAAGGTTATCTTATTGATAATAAAGAAGAATTTATGGTGGCCGATGTGTTTAGCAGTTATTCAGTTGACAGAGGACATACTTATATTTCGCTTCTGCAAGACAGTCATGTGTCACCCAAGGTTATTGAACGCATGATTCAGAAAGACCTGCCGCAGACGCCAGGTCTCAAAGTTAGATTTGGTGGGCGACACCGTGGCTTTGGTGGTGGCGGTGAAGACGGTTTGTCCGTTCGTCTGATTGGCAGTTCTACAGAAATACTCAATGACGCAGCGGACGATCTGGTGGTTACTCTCGAGCAATATCCCGGACTGATCAATGTCAGGACAGATTCTGAGTCTCGCCGCCAGGAAATCGTTATACGGGTTAAAGCAGAGCAGGCCGGTCAACTGGGACTGACCGCAGGGGATATTGCCAGGTCCGTAAGTACCGCATTTGGTTCACAGCTAAATCGCGGCTACCAGCTTAATGAGCGGGAATTTGAGATATGGATGGGAATGGGGCGCTGGCAGGAAAAAGATCTTAACGATTTGCAGAATACGCCACTTTTTCTCAGCGCAGGCGGTACCGTGCCCTTAAAAACCGTTGCAGATCTGGAAATTCAGAGTTCGTTAAGATTGATTAAGCGGGATAATCGTGAAACCACGGTCAATGTTAAATTCGGCCTGGATGAAATCACGCCACCTGAGGCCAGTGCTCTGGTGGAAACCATTATGGAGCGATTTAGTCTGCCAGTGGGCTACCGCTGGGAAATGGGTAAGGAATTCGATCGTGATGACGAAATGCTCGAAGAAATGGTGATTAACACGATCTTTGCCATTCTGCTGATCTACATGTTAATTGCGGCGCTGTTTGAATCTGTGCTGTTCCCCATAGCCGTGCTGTTTTCAATTCTATTTTCCGTTGTGGGTGTGTTCTGGTTCCTCTATCTAACGGGTACAACTTTTACATCCATGGCGTTAACGGGGATGTTACTGTTGGCTGGAATTGTGGTGAATAACGGCATAGTCCTACTCAATCGTATCATGCAGTTACGGCGTTCCGGGATGGACCGACTGCAGGCTATCCTGGAAAGTGGCAGGCACCGGCTAAGGCCGATTCTAATGACCACGTGCACCACCGTGGCGGGGCTGTTACCTTTAGCGCTGGGCGATATAAGAGTTGGCGGCATGGGCCCGAGCTATCTGCCTATGGCACGTACCATCATGGGCGGGTTGATCTTTTCAACTTTGATCACCCTGGTTCTTCTACCCGTGATTTATGTGCTCCTCGACGATATAAAGGTCAACACAAAGCGAGCCATTGATGGTTTTATCAGCAGAATTCACGCTGCTACCGGCTGATTGGTCAGGCTTTCTGAGCGTACTTCCTGCGGACCTTAGTGGTTACAGCATCAGACAATGTGCTGTGTTAGCCTAGAATTCAGATTACTCTAGGAGAATGTGATGCCAGATCTGCGTGTGGGGGTTTGTTACGATTTCAGGAATCCGCCCGATTCCGGTGTCTCCAATCCGGATTTTTATCAGGAAATAATAGAACAGGTTAAATGGCTCGATGATATCGGTGCAGATCTCGTCTGGTTTACAGAGCATCATTTCATCGAAGATGGCTATCTACCAAGCTGGGTTCCTGTTGCTGGTGCCTTGTCATCAGTGACCTCTAATGTCTGTTTTGGCACAGATATCTGCCTGATGCCGTTTAATCATCCGATACGTCTGGCTGAAGACCTGGCCGTGCTGGATAACCTGACTCAAGGAAGAGTTGAACTGGGACTGGGTATGGGCTATGCCCCCCACGAATTCGCGGGTTTCGGGATACCGGTAAGTCGAAGGGTTTCTTTGATGGATGAGGGTATTGAGGTATTGCAGCGTTGCTTGTCAGGAGAAAAATTCAGTTATTCCGGCAAGCGCTACCAATTCAGGGATGTTCAGATTAAGCCGGGTTATGTACAGCCCGGCGGGCCACCGCTGTGGATAGCCGCCATGTCAGAAGCAGGCGCTCTGCGAGCAGCTCGTTATAAAACGAATTTCCTGCCGCAAGGCTTGCGCGAAGCCTCCTATGACCCGTGGGTTGATGCTGTCAATAAAGCAGGCCGGTCAACCCAGGCACATAGAGTGGGCATTATACGCAGTATTCTGGTGACTAACGATCCCGAAAGCGACTGGCAGCAGATCAGAGAGGCCGAGCGTTATCGGATGGCTTTGTACCGGCGGTTTTTCAAGGAAAGTGGTGAAGGCTTTGGTAAGGTGGGTGAGCCGGTCCCGCAAACCTGGATAGTCGGTGATGTAGAACATTGCGTGGCGGAGCTGCTTTCTTTTATTGCAGACTTTGGTATTACCGATATAGTCTCCATGGCCATGCCGCCCGGTTTAAGGGCCAATCAGATGAGTGATAGCCTGGCAGCGCTGTTTCAGCAGGTGGTACCAGAGGTGAAGCGCCGACTCAGCTGATAATAGTCTGAATCGTTGATGTTGGTTGACAGTGTGAACGCAAAGGTTTGTTAAGCCAGCTGGACCAGTCTCACTGAACTGGTCTGGAAGGGTGTCCTGTCACACTGGCACAAGGGCGCCAGTGCCATGGCCCGCTGTGTTGGCGAGTACAGGCTTGCCCTGCTATTGTGTTCGCATGAAAGTATTAACATACCAGTTCATTCCAGGGGTAAATCTTTGGGTCAGTTAGAGTGCGCAGGAGAGTGTCTGGTCAGGAAATTGATCTGGCAAGCTGCTTATTTCCAGTTTGGCTTGTTGTTATGTCGTGCCAAGAGAGACAGACTATTGCTTGTTGTTGGCTTCACCTTCTGGTCAAGTCGTTGCCGGGCCCGTGCTGGTCCTAGCTTGAACAGGTTGGTCTGGGCGCCATGGTATCCCCTATCGAGAAGGTCTGGGCTTTGATCAGGCTACTGGCTGTGTCTAACTATCGGTCCCTGAAAGAAACTCGCCTTCCCCTGGGTAGGCTCAACCTGATTACCGGTGCTAATGGCAGTGGTAAATCGAATCTTTATAAGGCGCTTCGATTACTCTCAGACACCGCATTGGGAACCGCCACCAGCAGTATTGCCGCTGAGGGTGGTCTAGATTCGGTTCTGTGGGCTGGCCCAGAAACACTCAGTCGCGGCATGAAAAAGGGTCAGGTACCAGTGCAGGGGGGGCCAAGGCAGAAACCTATCCAGTTGCAGTTAGGATTTGTCAGAGATGATTTCAGTTACGCCATCGATTTTGGCTTGCCTGAACCTGTGCCAAGAACCATGTTTGGAAAAGATCCGGTGATCAAACGCGAGGCAATCTGGTTTGGCGAACACTACCATCCCAGTCGTGTCATGGTCGATCGACGTGGACCCGTAGTCAGAGCCAGGCAGGAATCGGGCGCCTGGCAGGTCATTGAGCATCATCTACACAGCTTTGACAGTATGTTGATGCGTCTGGCAGATCCTCGAATGGCGCCAGAAGCTTTGCATTTGCGTGAATCTATTCGTTCCTGGCGCTTTTACGACCATTTCAGAACCGATCGACTGTCTCCGGTCCGGGAGCCGCACGTGGCCACCCGTACACCGGTATTGAGCCATGATGGCAGCGACTTTGCCGCTGCCTGGCAGACGATTAATGAAATTGGTGATGAACTCGCGCTTGCAGAGGCCGTAGATGATGCCTTTCCTGGCGCGGTAGTGACCGTGGAAGAATCTGGGGGTCGATTCGCCCTGTTATTTCACCAGCCGGGACTGTTACGCCCTCTGAACCAGGCAGAATTGTCAGACGGAACCCTGAGGTATCTTTTGTGGATTGCTGCTTTGTTGACGCCCAGGCCACCAGAACTGATGGTTCTGAATGAGCCAGAGACCAGTCTGCATCCCGATTTATTGCCTCCACTGGCACGGCTGATGGCAAGATGTTCTGAGTCAACGCAACTGTGGGTGACATCGCACGCGCCTGGTTTGATCAGACCCCTCCAGGATGAGCCGAATTGCCAGCATATTAGACTGAGCAAAGAGTTCAGTGAATCCCGGTTACAGGATTACCCGGATTTAGACCTACCGTTGTGGAAGTGGCCGGGTCGATAGTTTGATGCTGTAATGACGATAGGGAATGCCAAGGCAGTTGCTGTCGTTTTGGATTGCTTGAGTTGATCTGCCGTGCAGTAACTGGGGAAAGGTCATCAGGGACAAAATGGCTGCGTTGACCTCATAGAGCCGTTACTGGGACACGGTTAATTGATGAAATGGACCGCCTGCAAATGCTGGCTAATAGAAGAGGTGCTATATGTGTAAGATAAAATACCCCCTACTGGCCGGATTGACGACGATGGCGCTGCTGTTGCAACCGGTAGCCGGCGCCGACTGGCAGGAAGAAGTAGAAACGCTAACCAGTCAGGTGCTGCCGCAGGCGATTGCTAACAGACATTGGTTTCATGCCCGTCCTGAACTGGGCAACAGGGAGTTTGAAACAGCTAGAAAGATAATTGATGAATTGAATCGCCTGGGATTTGATGAGATAGAGCAGGGTGTCGCTCACACGGGCGTGGTTGCAGTTCTAAAGGGTGGGCTGAGTGGTCCCACAGTGGCACTACGAGCCGATATGGACGGTTTGCCGGTGACAGAAAAAACAGGCCTCGCGTTTGCATCTAAGGTAACCACCTTGTGGCAAGGCGTTGAAACTGGTGTTATGCATGCCTGCGGGCATGATGCTCATATGGCCATTCTCCTGGGTGTTGCTGAGGTGCTCTCGCAGATGAGAGAAGGGATTCCAGGTAACGTCAAGTTCATTTTTCAGCCTGCTGAAGAAGGCCCTCCCGTGGGTGAAGAGGGTGGTGCTCAATTAATGATCAAGCAGGGTGTGCTGGGTGGCCGGTATGCACCCGGGGCTATTTTTGGCCTGCATGTGTTTCCTGGGCGAACCGGATCGATTATGTACAAGGCAGACGGTTTTATGGCTGCAGCCGACTCGTTGGAGATAGAAATCGTAGGTAAGCAGGCTCATGGTTCTATGCCCTGGGGCGGCGTGGACCCTATTACCGCAGCAGCCCAGGTCATCAACGCCCTGCAGACGGTAGTCAGCAGGCAATTGGACATCAGCCAGGCACCTGCGGTTGTTACTATTGGTTCTATTCATGGCGGCAACAGAGGAAATATCATTCCGGAAAGCGTTAAGTTAACCGGCACCATTCGTACCTTGGACCCTGGGATGCGTGAGCAGGTTCAGTCTCTGATAAAACAGACTGCACAACAGGCAGCCATGAGCATGGGTGCAAAAGCGTTAGTTTCGATTGATCTTGGTTACCCCGTGACCTTTAACGACGCCAAATTAACCAAGGCCATGCGTCCGGTCCTGGAAAGAACCGCGCTAGGCGGGTTGGCAACCGAAGTGAAACCCTACATGGGAGCGGAAGATTTTTCTTTTTATGCCAACGAGATACCCGGCCTGTTCTTTGCATTGGGTGTGGCCCATGATGACCCGACTGTAGAAATAGCCACCAACCATTCACCTTACTTTTATGTGAATGACAAGGCTTTACCGGTTGGTATCAAAGCTTTGAGTCAACTTGCCCTGGAGTGGCTCTATAGCAACCGGTAAGGTCGCACCGGTCATCTATCAGCAATGACATAGGCCAGGAAAAGTCGCTGGCAGGAGGCGCGCATTATGCCCATGAAGGTCACGGATCATCTGGCTCTCAAGCTGGATCAGGCCGCGCCAGAGAGCGTTAACGGATGCAGTAATGCTGATGTTCGGGAGGCGTTAAATCACCCTGGCGACTTTTACACGCCCAGTATCGAGGCTCAAGCGCTTTCCTCTGGTTTGCAAGGCCATATTGTTAAGCTGGCAGACTGGTCCACCAGCCGCATCTACCCTCACAGTACCCGAGACATCTGGTTTTACCGACCCGTTGGTGTTGATTCAGCTGCAGACATGAAAATTATTGTTTTCAATGATGGTGCAGCTTATCTGTCCCGCTCTGGTGCGGTGAGAGCGACACGGGTACTGGACCACCTGCACCATACCCAGGTGCTTGGTAATACCATTGCCGCCTTCATCAATCCCGGCGTGCCGGCGGCGCAGCATGTGCCGGAGGTGCCCATTGAATCTTATGGCCCGTCGCAGGCCCAGCGTAGCTGGGAATACGACAGGTTAACGGCGGACTATGGTCGTTTTCTGGTAGAAGAGATACTTCCACTTGCTGAAGCTACGCTGGACTGCAGAATATCGGCCAAAGCGTCAGATCGAATTGTCTGTGGTATCAGTAGTGGTGGTATTGCCGCTTTTAACGCTGCCTGGCATTTCCCGGGCTCGTTCGCCAATGTAATTTCCCACTGCGGATCTTTCACCAATATCTGGGGTGGCCACAACTATCCCTATCTAGTTCGGACAACGCCTCGTAAACCGATCAAAGTATTTCTTCAGAGTGGAGAGAACGATGCGCAGACCCTGTTTGGTGACTGGGGGTTGGCAAATAAGGCCATGGCTTCAGCACTGCGCTATGCCGGTTACTCGATCCGGTTCGAGTTTGGTGTGGGTGGACACACCTTAAAACATGCCGGGGCCTGTTTTGCTGATGCACTTCGCTGGATCGGGTCTACAGCCGATTAATGGCCTGTTCGGCAAAGTCCAGAGACAACTCAATACGGCTTTTTAGACCAGGCAGATCGATCCCTTCGGTGCTCTTCTTGCCTTCAAGGTAACGGGCGTATACCCCATGGACGATGCAGGCGCTCTTCCAGCGATTAAAACCAATATAATAATTGATGTTGGCAAGGTCCCGTCCAGTCCGGTCTGCATAGCGGTCAGCAAGTTCTGTCCGACTAGGGAATCCTGGCAGGTTAGTCGCAGATTCCGGTGCCGGTGGTGTACTATCGGTCGGGTCTGACCATTGGTTCAGGGCATAAGCCAGATCAGCCAGTGGGTCACCCAGGGTCGATATTTCCCAGTCGACTACAGCGGCTACAGTCGAGTTCTCGGCCACCAGGCAGTTATGGAAACCATAGTCTCCGTGGACAATCCTGATAGGCCCCTGGTCGGGTAGATTTTCCAGGAAAAAGCTTTGCAGATCGTGGGCTCTGGGATCATCAAATTGCGCTCCCTGTATAGATGACGTCCATGATCGATACCAGGTTTTTAGTTGCCGGCCTACATAACTATCCCTTTTGCCCAGATTCCCAAGGCCCACTTTGTCCGGATCCACACTGTGTAGATCTGCAAGCACATCAATGAACGAGTGGGCAAGGCGGGTTCTGCGTTGTTCTGGCACCCAGGCCAGGGTTTCCTCTGAATTATACAGGGGCCTGCCATCGACCAGGCCCATGATGTAAAACCAGGCGCCTGTAACGTCAGGGTTTTCGCAGAAGCCATAAGCTGCCGGCACAGGTACAGGCGTATCCTGGAGAGCGGATATAATCGCCCATTCTCGACCCATGTCATGCGCTTTAGGAAGTAGTTGGCCTTGAGGTGGCCTGCGGATGACGGCAGGCTGGTTGTTGCTATCGTCTATCCGGTAAGTGAGGTTGGAATGTCCTCCTTCCAGGCGAGTCCAGGTAAATGGCGGTGCTAAGCTAGTCACATTTTCTTGTGCCCATTGTTCTACTGCCGCGATATCGTAGCCTTCAGCGATTTCTTTGCTCATAATTGGTTTGTATTCCTTTACTCTGGCTGCGTAGGGCCTCGATGATGCCTATCCTGTTCCATCGGTCGGGTCATCTTCAGGAAAAACATGAGCCGGTGTTTTGCAGGGTTTTTTTTTGTAACGTACCTGCTGTTTATAGGATATCCTATTTAAGCAATGCCGGTTTGTCTATTCCACGTTGCAGCCATTTTTTCACAGATCCATGAAACACGTCGTTAATCACCTCACTGAGTCATGCTCGCTGGTGTATTACCGGTGCCTGGGTCTGCGTGCTCTGCAAGCTATCATCTGACAGTTGACGATAGCCTTATGGACAGAATCCTTGTCGCAGCAGCATAGTGATGCCCGGGTTAGGGTCCAAGGCTACCTACCTGTCCTGAACGAGGCGGTGCCGGACAGGGTTGTGGGTTCTATTCAAGCATCTGGTAAGCAGCTGTTCTCATGGTGTCTGCCAATGGCAACATGGAACCCAGATATTGGCTTAGCACGACGCCAGTCATGTTTTCTACTGGATCCACCCAGAAATAAGTACTGGCTGCGCCAGACCAACCGCACTCGTCTTCGCCGGTTAAACCCATCGCTTTACCTGTATCAAGCATGACCCGCAGGCCAAGCCCCCAACCATACCCTGGTAGCGGTGCTATACCGATTTTTAAAGGTAACTGTTCGGGTGGAATACGATTTTTAAGCATCATCTCATGCATTTTCCTGGATAAGATTTTCTCACCACTGGCCGTTGCACCTGTCAGGAGCATGCTGGCAAACCGGCAATAATCATCCAGGGTGGAGAAAAGCCCGTGCCCACCTCGACGGAAACTGGTGTCGTTACAGGGGTACATATGGTCGACTTCGATGGCATTTAATTTCTGTTGTGAAGGTGGAGTCAGGGTGATTAGACTTGAGATATCTTCGATTCCGAACATGGGCATAATGCGATGTCGTTGCGTTTCGTCAACGTAGAAGTCCGTGTCTCGCATACCCAGGGGTTCAAAAATATTCTGCTTTAACAGGGCTTGGAGTGGTTTACCGGTGGCTTTTTCAATGACATGAGCGAGTGCATCAGTTGATACGCTGTACCTGAATTGGCTGCCAGGCTGGAATGCCAGAGGTTGAGCAGCCAGTTTGGTCATCATGTCGTCGAGTGAGCAACTACCATCGGAAGACAGTTTGGCGGCATCGTAGCCAGCAGCGATATGACAACCTGTGATGAACTCGTAACTGAAGCCGCTGCGATGGGTGAGCAAATCTTCCACGGTAACCGGTCTTCTGGCGGGTTCCAGGCTACCATCAGATGTCAGAACCTGCAGGCGAGCGAACAGGGGGTTAAACTTAGCCAGTGGATCAAAAAGGTTGAGCATACCCTGTTCGACCAATATCAGAGCCATAACCGAAACGATGGGCTTGGTCATTGAGTAGATGCGGTAAATGGCCTGATCAGGGATCTCTTCACCGGTCAACGGTGAGCCCAGTCCTGCCCTGCCTTCAGACAAGGTCGCCCCGGAAACCTGGACCCGCCACTCGATTCCAGCAAATTCCTGGCGATCAATATAGCGCTGTGCAGCCTGTTGTATTCTCGTTGTTCTAGTCAAAGCTGAACTCCAATTCAAATTTTAGTGGGACAGTAATGTAAGGTGAGTCAAGACCATTTTACTCCTGGGCCAGCTTAACCAGCATTTTACCTTGGTTAGCGCCGTTAAACAGGCCGATAAATGCTTCGGGTGCTTTATCAATACCGTCTAAAATAGTTTCCTGATATTTAATTTTACCAGAGCGGATCCATTCTCCCATTTCCGCCTGAAACTGCGCTCTATGTTCTTCAAAAGCGGACACGACAAACCCTCTGAGAGTAATGAATTTATAAATTGTTTCGGTAAGATTTCTCGGCCCGGGGGTGGCAATGCCATCGTCGTTATAATGCGCAATCATGCCGCAGATTGGAATTCGGCCAAATACGCGCATGTGAGTTAAGGCAGCTTCCATTTGCAATCCGCCGACGTTTTCAAAGTAGACATCAATGCCCTCGGGAGCCGCCTTTCTTAACTCTGTCAGGGGGTCCTGGGTCTTGTAATTGAAGGCGTGGCTGAAGCCATATTCATTGATTAGTTGGTTGACCTTTTGATCACTGCCAGCACTACCAATTGCTATGCCCCCTTTAATGCGCGCGATTTGCCCGACGACGCTGCCAACAGCGCCGGATGCCGCAGAAACGAATAGCGTCTCACCCTCCTTATATTCTCCGGTTTTTAGTAAACCACCCCATGCTGTCAGGCCGGGCATCCCCATAATGCCAAGGAAACTGCTTAGTGGTGCCAGGTCTGCATCGATGACTTGTAAGCCTGAACCATCTGACAGAAAATGCTCGCGCCAGCTGTTCTGGTTTAAAACCAGGGTGCCTTCTGCAAATGCCTTGTTACGCGAGGCCGTTATTCGGCCGATGGCACCACCGAATAAGCGATCACCCGGGTTCATGAACCGCATCCGCCCACGCATGTATGGATCTACTGACATGTAAATATTTTCCACCAGAACCTGACCCTTGTCTGGATCATCAAGCTGCTCTTGTCGAACTTCAAAATTGTCGGTGGTGGGCATTCCCTGGGGGGGCTGTTTGAGATAAATGGCGTTGCTTTGGATTGTCATTGGTATTTCCTATTATGAGATAAACCGTGTTTTAGCTTGCAGGCCAGCTATCCAGAGAGCGGGTTACCAGGCATCGGTTATCCTGGCTTGCCTGAACTGACTTCAGGCAGGCCGTTCATTCGAAGCATTGAGTCCACTCTCAAACTACCTGGGTAGCGCCTGCAGTGAGCTGGTTTGTTTTTACCCGGGTTTCGCCTTATTGCCCCGCCAGATGGATAAATGCAGCGGCAAGATCGTCAACCAGAAAGAGCGGTGTTCCATGGGGCGTTCTGTTAACCCGGTAAAGTATGCAGAGTCTGCCACGAGAGCCGGGTAACCGCAATCCTGGTAGCTGACTGGCGTTGAGTTCAGGCGGGCGGGGACTGATCAGATGGCTGTTCTCTGCGCTGGGCGCACACAGCCCATGAACCTGATTGGTCAGTGGGTGTATTTCGGATCCGCCTGCAAACGGCTAGCTGGGGACCGCTGCAGTGCAACAAGTCAGTATTTTTCTCCCCTGGGTGTAATTCTTTTGTTACAGTGCAAACAGGGCGTTATAGTTGCCTGTCTGATCAGCCAGGGTGCTGTCATGGAGAGTTGTCGAGGAGCGCTGTCGAGGCGGGCCGTCGAGGAGGGCTGTCGAGGCGGGCTGTCGAGGCGGGCTGTCGAGGAAAGCATGCGTGATTGGCCGCCATAGGGTGAGCTTGTTATGAATCAGTTTAAACCTAGCAGTTTGATTAATAGAAATAAGTGTTAACGAGGTCGAAAGATATGGATTTAGGTAAATTAGGCGTCTGGTACTTTTTCGATGGTCTTTCATCGGATCAAAGTGCGGCAGCGGCAGTAAGAATTGAGGAGATGGGCTACGGCACACTCTGGATTCCAGAGACAGTAGGTAAGAATCCAGTGGCGCTTTCTGCCTGGTTGCTGGCGAATACCCAGCGTTTAAATGTGGCAACCGGGATCATGAATATTTACCACCGGGAACCGGGTGTAACCCTGGCCGCACAGAATACTTTGGCAGAACAATCCTCTGGACGCTTCCTGCTCGGTATAGGCGTTTCTCATAAGCCTCTGGTAGAAGGCGTGCGCGGGCTGAACTACGGGCCTCCGGTGGCAACAATGCGTCACTATCTGGAAAAGATGGCGGCGTCGCCTTATACCGGGTTTGCCCCGGTGGATGCGCCACCGACTGTCATTGCCGCACTGGGTCCGAAAATGCTGGCTTTGGCTGCAGAAAAATGTACCGGCGCACATCCTTATTTCTCATCGCCAGAGCATACCCGGATGGCCCGTGAAGTGATGGGCCCTGACGCCTGGCTGTGTGTCGAGCAGAAAGTAATATTAGAAAATGAACCCACCAAAGCCAGGGAGTTAGCCAGGCCGGTTAGCAGGATATACCACCAGTTACCTAATTACCGTAATAATTGGTTACGCATGGGGCTCACTGATACAGACATTGATAGCTTGTCAGACCGCTTTATTGATACCACTTTTGCCTGGGGATCCAGCCTGGCTATCAAGGATCGTATCCAAGCGCACCTGGATGCGGGTGCGGATCACGTTTGTCTGCAGCCAGTCAATCCAAGTGGGCAGTTCGGAGAATTACATTGGCAAACGCTGGAAGCCCTGATCACCTGATCATCAGGCTCGGTAATGGTCATCAGGCTGTTGGCTGGAAGCTGGCCCCGCTCATTTTGCTCCAGTAGACCGCCAGGCGCTGATCGGCAACGATCTCTCCTCTGAGCAGAGCGGACGGCTCTACACGTGGGTAAATCTGATCTGCCAGCAGGATTTCGCTTCCCGATAAACGTCGCACGATATGGCGTCGATTTAAGGCTTTCGGATGAGCAACGCCAGCAGCGCCAATCATCTCGGCAACGGCCCGGATAGTATGGTGGTGGAAATTCCAGACCCTGTGCGCTTTCATGGCTACATCGACCACTCGGTATCGCTTGGGGTCCATGGTCGCTATCCCGGTTGGACACTGTCCTGAAGCACAGTTCCTGGCCTGGATACAACCCAGTGCAAACATGAATGGTCGTGCCATATTGATCCAGTCAGCTCCCAGCGCGCAATGTTTAACAATATCGTAGGCACTGACCAGTTTGCCCGATGCTGCTATCTTTACAGTCTCCCTTAAGCCCGCTCCGATCAGCGTATTATCAACGAAAATGAGCGCATCGCGGAGGGGACATCCGAGGTGATCAGTGAATTCGGCAGGGGCAGCGCCGGTACCACCTTCAGCGCCATCGACGGTGATAAAATCAAGGACTAAATCCAGTTCCAGCATGGCTTTTACAATCGAGATAAATTCCCATGGATGGCCGATACAGAGTTTGATACCGACCGGTTTGCCACCACTTAATTGTCTTAACTCTTCAGCAAATTCCAGTAATTCTCTGGGTGTGGTGAACTCGACATGACTGGCTGGCGAAATGCAGTCCTGCCCTTCGGGTATACCTCTAGCAACGGCGATTTCCCGGGTTACCTTGCTGGCCAATAGCATACCTCCATGACCGGGTTTCGCGCCCTGGCTGAGTTTGATCTCGATCATTTTCACTCGATCATTGCTGGCTTTTTCGGCAAACACAGCGCGATCCAATCGACCTTCGGGGGTGCGACAGCCAAAGTAGCCCGTTGATATCTGCCAGATCAGGTCACCGTTTCCCGCTTCATGGTATTTTGAAAGCGAGCCTTCGCCGGTATTGTGGGCAAACTTGCCCAGGAAAGCACCGGTGTTAAGTGCTTCTATGGCGGGTGGTGACAGGGATCCGAATGATGTCCCGGAAATATTAAGCAGGGAAATATGATAGCGCTTATCACCCTGACCAACGAGACTGGGGAAATCGTCAGCAGCCACCTGTATCGGCCTTAGAGAATGGTTCAACCAGGTGAAATCCTCTCTGTACATGTCCTCTATTGAACCCAGGGGACGTGCCGCCATTTCTGACTTTGCACGTTTGTAGACCATGGACCTCTGGTTGCGCGAAAAGGGCAGTTCATCATTGTCGTCTTCCCAGAAATATTGCCGCAACTCTGGGCGAACCGTTTCAAAAAAATAACGAAAATGCCCCAGGATGGGAAAGTTTGCCCTGAGCGCGCTCTTTTTCTGGAAAAAGTCCATCAATCCTACTAAACCAAGGGCCAGTAGAAAAATGCTCAGTGGGCCGGATAGGGGTTGTTCGTCAACGAATGGAAATAGAAGTAATGCCCCGATCCAGGCGTAAAGTAAGGCCGAATAACGTCCCCAAATCCAATCCATGTCTGATCCTCAACAGGTTGTTTATATTAGTCACAGTTATTGCAGTTACAAGGTCCTCGTTCTCGGTCCGCCTCGCTAAACATCAGCGTGATCTGGGTTATTCACTGCATATTATCAGAATAAGTTAACGATACAGAGACCGACCTGAGGCTGATTAGATCGGGCTGCCGGGTGGCAACTCTGCTAACTTCCTTTGCCTATGAAAGTCACCCTGGGTCGATGCCATTTTTATCATGTCAGACAGGTAACTGCTGTGCGCTGTTTTTTTCCTGGAAAGTCGACGATCGAGTGATTTGAGTAAGGCCCTTGATTGAGCCACAACTTCGGGTGTTTGCTGCTTATCGTATGCCAGTATTAGGAGGTGTTCGAGAACAATAACCGCCAGTCTTTGTCTGACCAGTTCGGGTTGGCCTTTAAGGGGTAATCGGCTGATGCTGTTATCAATAAGCCCTTGCAGGAGCTCTCTGAGATCAGGAAGTTCGGGGTCACTGGTTGATTGCCGGACTATTCTGGCAAGTCGTTCGGGTAAAAGTAATAAAGTCAGGGTGGTGTCCACAGCAGCTTCAGCCAGTGCTAATGGATCAAACAAGGGCAGGCTTTGGCTAGGAGGGCTTTCGCGATTCCGGTTATAACCATACGCTTTCGGCGGTATCTGTTCAGCGAGGCCTGCGGGAAGCGTCAGTGCTTCCACAGATATACTGCGATACAGGGCCGCCAGGGCGGCTGATTGCCGCTCACTCCCGACCGTTATCAAATAGGGATTCGGGTCGTCCCCTTTTGTGGAATACTGATAGTGGGCACCGCCGATTAATTTAGTCACGGCCTCTGCCTGATAACGATGCAGGAAATAGATCGGTACCAGAACATTTTCTAACTCTGAGAAGGGTGTGCTCGCTGGTATGGAATTGTCGCCCAGGTTATTAAGTGCTATTTGCCTTACGGCAAGGGTGTTGTCTAATTCGGCGACGATATCATTGCCCGAATCCCAGAGATGAGCATCACTGTGAGCACCACCCATGGCTCTGGCATCACGGTCAGTAATGAAGTTCAGATTCTGGGCTTTGCTCGAAATCAGGTGTTGCTTCAGGTAAAGCTTCGGGTCGATGCCCTGTAAATGCCCATAACCATATAAGATGGCTTGTTTATCCCAGCTGCCAATGCCCACTGCGTAAGCGTCAGTGAGGCTGATTGTGCCAGCTTGGATTTTCAGGAGGGGATGTGGGTAGTCCATGACAGAGCTTCTTCCCTGTGTGCTTGCACTGTAGTTATGGGCTAAACCCAGGGTATGACCAATTTCGTGAGCAGCCAGTTGGCGAATTCTTGCCAGCGCCAGTTTTTGAATGGGTTCACGGGCCACCTGTTCGGGTTTTGATGGCGTGTAGGGAGACAGTAACCCTTCTGCAATGAGCATATCTTGACGGATTCTCAGGGACCCCAGGGTGACTTGTCCTTTCAGGATTTCTCCTGTTCTTGGGTCCCGTACAGACATGCCATAACTCCAGCCGCGGGTACGCCGATGAACCCATTGAATGATGTTATAGCGGATATCCATCGGGTCTGCATCGGCTGGCAGCAGTTTTATTTTGAAACCGGCTTTATGTCCGGCAGCCTTAAAAGCCTCATCCCACCAGGTTGCACCTTGCATCAGTGCTGACCGGATGGGTTCCGGTACGCCTGGATCCAGATAGTAGATGAGGGGTAGACCGGGCGCTAGTCGGTGGGTCGATATAAAACGTTTTGTCAGAGGTTCGGCTAGGGGGGCCGCGTAATCGATATAGGAAACCGGGAAATAACCACTCCTGGGATGAAATAGCCTGGATTGGTACCGGTTATCGGGTAAACGTATCAGGGAATGGTGGACCTGTATGGTGACCGCTGAGCTGTCAGGTGTCACCTGCTCAAGCTCGTTGGATTGTGACTTGCCCGTCAGGGTGATGATCGCCTCAAGTTCGGTATTGTCTGGAAAGTTACCTAACTGGGTCAGCAATGCGGCTGAACGACTTGGGTCCACGCTGTATTTGCCCTGCTCGGCAGATTCCAGGATAGAGCCAATTCCATAGCTATCCGAGAGCAGGTAGTCAGTGTAGTCAATGCGGTAGGAATCCTCGGTTTCAGATTCAACTTGGAAACCCCAGATAACGGAACTTGCAAATGCTTCGGTAACGGCCTTTATTTCAGCTTGATCATCGGAATTGGCTCTATATTCTGTATTCAACTGGGTCAGCAGTACTTTCTTGCCCAGGCGATTAAAATAGACGAGTTTGGTATCGCCCAGCCGACCTCGATCCAGACCTATATCATTGGATCCGATTCCTTTAGCCAGGCTCAGCTGCAGGATGAAAGGCTGGGAGGATTTGGGCAGATCGAGCAGTATCCGGCCGTTGTCGTGGTCTTTCACGACACTGAAAAAGCCCTTTGGGGGTCCGGTGCTAATGATTTGTCCCGGTTCAATCATAGAAGCTTTGGAAAAGGGCAGTACAGCGAGCAGCAGGTAGGCTGTCAGACGGGCATAGTTGAGCAAGTTAATACCTCTGGAGTGGATGGGTGTTTAGCTGGATTGGGGCTAGCCTATCGGTAACGCATTTTAATTAAATTGTCCTGCATACAGATATCCTGTCAGGGCAGATTACACATTAGCATTGTCCTGCAACGTGGGCAAAGGGCGCGCCGCGTGGCCAGTGGCTATACCCAGCCAGGCCATCATAACACCTGGCTCAGGACGACATAACGAGAATATAGCCGGTAGCCAGTATGAGTTGGGCAAGCGCAAAAATGAAAGCCTTGCTGACAAATTCCAGAAAGGACAGGCGGATTCCAAATTTGTGTAGCACGGTCACTGCGACGACCGTTGATGCCGAGCCTATAGGGGTTATATTGCCACCCAGGTTTGAGCCAAAGATGACACTCCACCAGTGCGCTGCTGTGGTTTGTTCGCCCAGCTGAAAGAGTATTTTGCCGAGCATCGCTGCCAGGGGGATATTGTCTGTTACCGAGCTGGCCAGTGCTGAGGACCAGAGCAGGGCGAGTGGGCCTGCTTTGGGTCCAAGCTCTGTCAGCATGACAATGCCGACGCCAATAGCTTCCAGCACTCTGGCGTGCTCCATCACGTTGATTACCATAAACAGGGTGACGAAGAAGAAAATCAAATCCCAATCTATGTTGGCGTAGAACTCGTTAACATCATTTCTAAATCTAAGCAGGGCAATAAAAGCGAACATGAGAGCGACAAAACCCATACCAAGTTCATCCAGAAGCGGTATGACTGATTGCAGAGAAAAAGCCAGTATGAGTAAAACAAACAGGACAATACTGTACCTAAAAACAGCTTTGCCGGCGATGCCATCATTTTCATCAAAACTACTAACCTGTGATGCAGCCTCGGCCTTCTCGGTCTCCGTGGTCAATCGCCTGATACCAAACAGAGAAGCCCCCAGCCAGAGCGTCAGCGCGCTGGCGATGAAAACATAGGGCGCGGAATAGAGGAAGAAGTCTATGAACGCGATACCTGCCAGGTTACCGACGATGATATTAGGCACCGAACTGATCAGCGTTAACAGCCCGCCAACGTTGGTGAGCAAGCCTTCTATTAACAGAAAGCCTAACAGTTTGTCGTTGTGACCCAGTTTATTAAGAGATACGCCGGTCAGAGAACCTATAATAATCATGGCTGTGACATTGTTAAGTACGGCAGAGAAAAGCACCGTCATTACGCCATAGAATATGAGCAGTTTAAAAGGATCACCAGCTGATGTTTTGGTCAGCTTGATTGCGATCCAGGAAAATAATCCTGATTTCGAAGTCACGTCGACGAAAATACTGGCGCCAACGATAATGGCAATGACTTCCCAGTCTACGGCTGGGATATAAACAGGTATTCGAATGGATTCACCGAAAACATTGAGCACCGGCCCAAACGGGAGCAGGTCCAGGGCAGCACCTGCCAGAAGTGATACGATCGCGAAACATCCCGTAATCAGGGATTTTTTTGTATGTAATTTTTCTTCCATTGCCAGGCAGAGAATCATCGCCGCCAGAATGCACGCGAACATGATAGTGATCGAGGCATCAGTTGTATGATCTGTTTCTGCTGCCTGCGATACCGTCGCCTGAAGACAGAAACAAGCGGTTAAAATAGTTGATTTTAATTTCATGATTTCACTTTCATGGGGAGGTCACGTCAGGTTCAGACTATGAGCAATGCAATATGCGGGAATTCTGTGGCAAGCTGGCCTGTCAGTGCTCGATGTGCAAATCTTTCCTCAGCCAACGCTGGAATTACCAGTAATTCATGTTTATCGCGGCTCAGCCATTGCCTGTAAGTATTAAGGGGTTGTCCCATGCAGGCCAGCAGTTCAACAGCCAGTGCTGGATTGGTTTTCGCTAGCTGCTGTTTGCAGTTCTGGATATAGCTCATCGATTCGTGTAACAGCTCCGTGCTCAAGGTGGCTCGGGCCGTCTCAGTATCTATTTCAGGTATTCGTGCAATGGCTTGCATATACCGTTCAAAATCCACCTCAGATTCAACATGCGTTAACCATAAAGAGCCGGAATTTGACACGAACGCAGCGGACCAGTTAATTAATTCATCGCTGTTTGAGAAATGATCAGAGATAACCAGTACATCCTCAAGTTTCTCTGTGGCAGGAGCAAACCCAGGATCGAGATAGTGAGGAACGATCATAAGGGGAATCGGTGATGATTGGAGCAGGGATTCCAGATAGGTGCCCAGTCCTAGACTCGGATCGGTAAACGTTTCAAAAAGGTGGTGGTGGGTAACCATCAGATCTGCACTATGTGTTTCTATACTGTTTAGAAAAGCTGACCTGGAGCCTGGCACGGGAAGTTTTAGTTCGATAAATTCCGGTGTCTGGGCAAGGTCTCCAGTGGCTATAAAGCTTTGTACTCGTTTGAGGAAACCGCCGTCAGAATCACCAGAATCGGTGAGAACCAGGACCTTGGTCAGGTCAGGCGGCTGATAGTGAAAGTGTGGTTTGTCGGCGCTGCGAAATATAGACTCGAATCTGTCGATGGGGTTGCTGATAGTCGTATCCTCGTTCAGGTAAGCCTTGCCAGCTTTTATCCTGCTCAGAAGCAAGCTTTTGACACAAGCAGCTTTGTCACTCTACCTTCTGGAACAGTCTTTGAAAAGTATTGAATGAAAGTGTCCTGTTGATTTGCCGGCTTTTTCTGGATTGCTTTGCGATTCTTCTTCAACAAATCAGCAAATGGATAAAGAGGATCAAGGATACCGTCCGATTGTTTTGAAAGATCATTATGATCCGCATTGATCTATGGTCATAGGGTGGAGATTGCCGCTGATTAGGCTATACTCTGCGCCTAATTTTACGAGGGACAGATAATGAATACATCGAAGCTTTTGGCTCTGCTGATAGGCTTCGCGTTGCTGGCCTGGTTATTATCGGGTCAATTCCAATTATCTGGTTCCGAACAACTCGATGAACAGGAAGAACCCCTCGTCGTTATCCCCAGGGTAAGAGCTATTCGCTCTATTGCAGAAGCCACTGCAATAGAGATAGTCGCCAGTGGTAAGAGCCAGGCTAAGCGAAGTGTCAAAATTCGGGCCGAAGTCAGTGGTAAAGTGATTGCGATGCCACGAGAAAAAGGTGAGGTCATTCAAACCGGAGATTTGATCTGTGAGATTTCCCGGGATGATCGGCATGAGCAGTTGGCGGAAGCTAAGGCATCGGTACAGTACAACCAGCTCAAGAATGAAGGCGTTCTGAGGTTATCCAGGCAGGGTTTCCAGGGCAAGGTCGATATAGCCTCTGCAAAAGCTAACTTGATGAAAGCACAGGCCGAGTATAAAAGGCGTCAGCTGGAGGTAGCGAGGTTGAGAATCCGCGCGCCTTTCGACGGCATTGTGCAGACAAGACCAGTTAATATAGGTGATTTCCTTCAGCGAGGAAATATCTGTGCAGAAATTCTGGACCCGGATCCGATGCTTGTTGTTGCTTCTGTAACACAGGACGAACTGTCTGGATTAAATGTGGGCGGCAGCGCAACGGCAGTTTTTTCTAATGGAGCGGTGGTCACTGGCCGGATCAGTTTCATCAGCCATGCATCTGATGCGATTACGCGTACCTATCGAATAGAAGTCAGCATAGATAATCCGAGTTTCGAACTGCGTGATGGCCTGTCTGCTCAGCTGACGTTGCCTGGGTCAGTGTTAATGGCACATAAAACTTCACCGGCGCTGCTCTCTCTGGATGATGCTGGGGTGGTAGGCGTTAAGGTTGTCAATGCTTCCAGTATGGTCGAATTCCTGGCGGTTGAAATAGCCAAGGACACGCAGGAGGGAGTCTGGCTGGCTGGCCTGCCTAACGTGATTAATCTGATTACCCTGGGTCAAGAAATGGTGTTTCCTGGCCAGGAAGTCATCGCTGTCTATGACGATTCGGATGGCAGCATCAACAGGCTGAGCAGTGCCAGGTGAAACAGATTGTAGCAGCCGCGCTGCATAACTATAAGACGACGCTGTGCCTTCTGCTGATGATTATTTTAGCCGGGTTAGTTGCCCGATCGACTATCACGGTGGAAGCGGATCCGGATATCACCATACCCATTGTTATGATTCTGATCCCTCATCCCGGAATATCGCCGGAAGATGCTGATCGGTTGATCGTTCGCCCCATTGAATCGGAAGTTCGGGCATTAGAAGGCATAGAGGAGGTGACTGCAACTTCTCAGGAAGGCGCCGCTAACCTGATTTTGGAATTTGATATCGATTTTGATGCTGATATCGCCATTGCCGAGGTACGGGCGGCGGTAGATCGTGCTCAAGCTAAAATTCCCAGCACTTCCGAAGAGCCTATTATCAAGGCTATCACCATGTCAGATCAACCAGTGATAGCCATCAGCCTGGCTTCTGACACGGTACCTGAGCGAGTGCTTTACGGTCTGGCTGTCAATTTAAAGTATGACCTTGAGAGTTTGACAGAAGTGCTCGAGGCCCGGTTGTCTGGCCATCGTGAGGAACTGCTCGAAGCCATTATCGATCCGAGACAACTGGAATATTATCAGGTTTCCCAGCAGGAAATGTTCAACGCCATTAGAAATAATAATCGCTTGATTGCCGCCGGTGCGCTGGATACCGGCCAGGGAAGGTTTGCCGTTAAGGTGCCTGGACTGATTGAGACAAGGGAAGATATATTCGGGCTGCCCATTAAAGTCAGCGGTGATACAGTGGTCACGCTCGATAAGATAGCTCAGATCAGGCGCACCTTTAAGGACCGGCAGAGTTACACTCGGGTCAACGGTGTGCCCGCAATCACGGTCGCAGTCCTGCGTAGACCGGGTATGAACATTATTGATATGAACGAAAAAGTGCGGCGGCTGGTGAAAGACCTGACTGCGGATTATCCCTCCGAAGTCAGCATCATATTCAGTCAGGACCAGGCGCCGTTCGCCGAGCAGCAAGTAACTGAGTTGCAGGGAAACATCGTAACGGCGATGGCCCTGGTGATGATTCTGGTGGTATCGGCTCTGGGACTGCGTTCAGGCATATTAGTTGGTGCTGCTGTGCCAGTTTCCTTCCTGTTTGGTCTGCTGGTTCTGCAGATAATGGGTTTGTCCTTCAACTTCATGGTGATGTTTGGCATGTTGCTTGGCCTGGGTATGCTGATTGATGGTGCCATTGTTGTGGTTGAATATGCTGATCGAAAAATGGTAGAGGGTATGCATCGCAGACAGGCCTACCTGCTTTCAGCACATAGAATGCTCTGGCCGGTTCTTGCCAGTACAGCAACGACTTTAGCTGCGTTCCTGCCGTTATTTTACTGGCCTGGTGTTTCCGGTCAGTTCATGATGTATCTGCCTATTACCGTATTTGCCGTGCTCATTGGGTCATTGCTTTATGCTTTGATATTTGCGCCGACGCTGGGTTCACTGGTGGGTAAAGCCGGTTCAGTTGAAGCCTCACAGCGGGATCATCTCAGCAGACTGGAGCATGGCGATCTCATGGATGTGTCCGGATTAACCGGGCGCTATATAAAGTTTCTTAATGGACTTTTAAAATACCCCATTACCGTAATTCTATGCACGGTACTGGTCCTAATGGTGATATTTAGGGTCTATAGTGAGCATGGTGCTGGATTTATTTTCTTCACGGATACAGAGCCCACCTACGGGCGGGTCAATGTCAGCGCTAGGGGTAACTTTTCAAGAACTGAAATACGTGATTTTGTGTTAGAGGCCGAGCAGGCGCTGATGCCTATGGCTGGTGTGGATACTTATTTTACCAGTACTAGAACAGGCGGGGGCATCAGTATCTTTGGGCGTGGCAGTGCGCCCGTTGATATGATTGGGTCGATTTTCATGGATTTCGAAAATGCTCGAGATTTGGGAACTACCTCGCAGGAGATTCTCGAACTTACTCGTTCTCGACTGGATAACCTGGTTGGCATTAATACTGAAATCGCCGAACAGGAATATGGACCCAGTGTTGGCAAGGATATTCAGATTCAGATAGCGTCCAAATTGAGAATGAATCTTGAACCCGTGGTCGAAAGGATAAGAGCTTACCTTGATGAGCAGCAGGACCTGCGTGATATTGAGGATACTCGAGTTCTACCTGGAATTGACTGGGAACTGGTTGTAGATCGTGCCAAGGCAGCCGAATTTAATGTCAATGTGAGTGAAGTGGGTAGTGCGGTGCAGTTGATTACCAATGGCTTATATTTGGGCGAATACAGACCCGACGATGCGGTTGAGGAGGTTGAAATTCGATTGCGATATCCGAAGTCAGAACGTAATTTGCACATGCTTGATCAACTGCGCGTAGCCTCGCCTAATGGTGCGGTTCCGATCAGTCATTTTGTTCAGAAAAGAGCCAGATCTAAACTGGATACCATCGTCCGAGTGGACGGTAATTATGTTATGAGTATCAGGGCAAATGTACTGCCAGGCGTTATTGCTGATAGTAAGGTCACGGAAATTCAGCACTGGATTGATCGCCAGAATTTCAGCGGGACGCGCGTGAGCTTTCGTGGTGCGGCAGAAGAACAGGACGAGTCCATGCGTTTCGTTGGCTTTGCATTTTTGATGGCGTTGCTGCTGATGTTTGTCCTTTTGGTTACCCAGTTCAACAGCTTTTATCAGGCATTTATGATTCTCTCAGCCGTTGTGATGTCCACGGCGGGTGTCCTGCTTGGCCTGCTCACTTTTAATCAGACCTTCAGTACCATTTTAACGGGAATTGGTATCGTCGCGCTGGCAGGTATTGTGGTCAATAATAATATTGTGTTGATTGACACTTATAACGTGCTGCGTAAGGAAAACCCGCGCATGCCTGTGCGTGAGGTTATCGTCAGGACCGGGGCACAGCGGCTAAGGCCAGTGTTTTTAACCACTGCGACAACCATTCTGGGCCTGCTGCCTCTGGCAAGTAACGTGAGTATTGACCTGATCAATCGTACCATTGTGTATGGTGGGCATGTTTCCGCTTACTGGGTTAAGCTGGCCAGTAGTATTGTTTATGGTTTGACATTCGCAACTGTGTTGACGTTGTTAATAACGCCGCTGATGCTCATTTTGCCGCAGCGCCTGGGCGCCATTTATGGCTTTGTCATGAAAAAGTTGGGCTACTCGGTCAAAAGGGAGTCAGGTTTGGTTGACGTTTAGTCTGCAATAAAATTATCGAGTTGTTCATTGATAAGGCCCAGATTTTCCAGATCAACATTGCTAGTATCGGCGGCTGTTCTAATTGATAGTTTGCTTTCCAACCACATGAGTTCTTGGATAGATTTCTTCAGTTCCTGGACCGTTTTACCCTGCAGGAGCTTAACAAAGGCTGCCTTGGACAGGCCGGTAGAGAAGAGACGATCACTGGATAGAAATGCCTGATGTTCTTCCGGTAGCGCTGATATCTTCTGCTCAACCTCGTCTGAAATATTAAGTTGGTGTATGCCTGTAGATTGATCCGCAGAAATCGAGCCAGCGTTTACCCCTGTCAGGGTAAGCAGCAACAGGACGCGAGTTAGATAGGCTGTGTCAACCATTAAGTCAGGCAACTGATGATGGCTTTTTGCTGAGTGGCAAGAAAGGCGAACGCAGGGTCATCTAGGTGTGCCAATTAGTCGTGCCAATTGGGTGGCAAGGCTTGACACATTTGAGGATCTGTTACGCTTTAAAAGGATTTTATGCACGCCATCCATTGTTCAGACCGATCGTTTCTGTTTGGCTAAACTACGCTTTGACTTTGCCTGAGTCAAGCATGGCATTGTCTGTAAACTCGCCAATAGGACAGCGATGCCTTCGTGCATATAATTGTACTTTTAACGGGTCTGTGAGTTGATAACAGTCGATGTTTCTTTTATCTTCGAGGGTAACCAATGGTTATAGTGAATGATTTGACGGAGCCCGATATGCCCAGAAGTATAGAAGCGTCTTTTGATGCGGTCATCGTTGGCGCTGGCTTTGCTGGATTGTACATGCTGCACCGTCTTAGAGGATTGGGCCTGACCGCACGGGTCTTTGAACAGGCCAGCGATGTGGGCGGGACCTGGTACTGGAATCGATACCCAGGGGCCCGCTGTGATGCGGAAAGTCTTGCCTACTCATTTGCTTTCTCTGAAGACCTGGAACAGGAATGGGAATGGACTGAAAGGTATTCCCCCCAGGCCGAAATACTTCAGTATGCAAAGCATGTTGCTGAACGCTTTGATCTCCTACGGGACATCCGCTTTGGTCGTCGTGTTGATGCTGCCACCTGGAGTGAGAGTAAGCAGCGCTGGACCATTACGACGGAGCAGGGCGATAAGGTAACCGGACAGTATTGTATTATGGCCACGGGCTGCCTGTCGGTACCCCAGTTACCAGCAATAGAAGGTTTGGAATCGTTTGCAGGCAAGCGTTATCAGGCAAGTCAATGGCCCCACCAGGCAGTGAGTTTTAAAGGTCAGCGGGTAGGCATTATAGGCACGGGCTCCTCAGGGATACAGGCGATTCCCGTGATTGCCAGGGATGCTGATCATCTGACGGTATTCCAGCGAACGCCTAACTTCAGTGTCCCGGCTAAAAACAGCCTGCTTGAGCAGTCTTGGGTTCGGCAGTTCAAAGCAAATTATAGAGCGCACCGGAACAATCACCGGCGAGGGCTAGGATCAGGTTTTGGTGATCTTGATATCGAGCCACTCACTGAGGTTCAGGAACCGATCTTGATGGAGTCGCTCAGCAGTGAGCAGGCCAATGCGGTATTGCAATCAGCCTGGGATCGCGGTGGCGCATTCTTTATGGGGGCGATCGGTGACGCCATGATGAACGAAACTGCCAATTCATTTGTCCAGAAGTTTGTTCATGACAAGATAAAGCAGGTCGTTAAGGATCCGCAGACGGCAGCTGCACTTTGCCCGGATAATCATCCTATAGGGACTCGCAGAATCTGTGTCGATATCGATTATTTTGAAACTTATAACCGAGCTAACGTGAGGCTGCTGAATCTAAGACAGTCACCTATAGAACAGATTACAGCCACAGGCATTCAGACGGCTGCTGAGTTTGTTGAACTGGATACTCTGGTTTTGGCTACCGGATTTGATGCGATGACAGGCGCTCTACTGGCAATGGACATCGTTGGTACTGGCGGTGTCAAGCTCGGCGATGCCTGGTCGGAAGGCCCAAAAGCCTACCTGGGCCTGTCGGTCAACGGCTTTCCCAATCTGTTTACTATTACCGGGCCGGGCAGCCCATCGGTATTGTCTAACATGCTTGTGTCCATTGAGCAGCACGTCGACTGGATTACCGACTGTATCACCTATATGCAGGACAAAGGTTTTCGAATTTGTACAGCCGATAAGATGGCCCAGAAACAGTGGGTGGGTCATGTTAATGACGTTGCCAACGGAACCCTGTTCCCCAAGGGCGGGTCCTGGTATCTCGGCGCCAATGTAAAAGGTAAACCGAGAGTCTTTATGCCCTATGCCGCGGGCGTTGGACCTTACCGTGAAATCTGTGACCAGGTGGTTGAAGATGGCTATACAGGATTTCAGTTTTCAGCGTGATTGTATCCGGTGCTGATCTTTAGCTGCTGTAGGGGCTCAGTGGTTTTGTCAGAGAAGGTATCCTGCTGAAGGCAGTTTCTATTGTCTGCGCCATGCTCAGCAGCCGGGCGTCTTCAAAGGGCCTGCCGACCAGTTGCAATCCGAACGGCGTGCCCTGTTGGTCCAGCCCACAAGGTATCGCAACAACCGGATGACCGACAACGGTCAGGGAAGACGAAAGTCCCAGCCAACTCATATAGTTAGTTACCTTGCGGCCATCTATTTGCTGCGGATAAGCCTGTGCCCATGGGAAAGGCTTAATGCTCACGCCGGGGATTATCAGTAAATCAAATTCATCAAATATGCGGGTAAAGTGACGATACAGTTCAATCTGTCTACGTCGTGCTTTTGCGATGTCGAGTAATGGTGTGTTTACTGCAGCAGCATAGGTTGATAGGACGTTTGGGTTCATATCGGGCCCCCATTGATCTTGCTGATCATAGTACTGGGTAGCAAACACATCCTGGCGTAAGGCCCAGTCAGTGGCGGGTGCATCTGACAGATCAACGGGGTGCTTCTCACAGACTTTAAACAGATCGCTCATTTGACTGATTCTGTGTCTGAACAGTTCGCGAACTTCGTTAGACACCAGCAAACCACCTAGATCTTCGCTGAAGGCAATTCGTAATTGCTTGGGGTCCAGTTCGGTTAATGAGGCGAACTGGCGACTATCCAGTGGGAACGCCATAGGGTCATCCAGGGCGCTGCGGTCTCTTTGTGAGATTACCGAAAGCAGCAGGCCAGCATCGGCAATGTTACGTGACAGGGGTCCTTGCAAGCTGTAATTGGTGTGGTTGATGGTTCTCTCTTCGTTAGGCACAATGCCGGGAGTCGCCCGATATCCGATCACACCGCAGAAACTGGCTGGTATCCTGAGGCTACCGCCATGGTCTGAGCCGGTAGCAAGGACTGCCATGTTGGTTGCTATTGCCGCTGCAGAACCGCCGGAACTTCCACCGCAGGTCAAGGTTTCTGAGTAAGGGTTACAGGTGGCACCAAATAGCGAGTTGACGGTGTTGGCACCTATGCTGAGCTCGGGGATATTGGTCTTGCCGATAATGATGCCACCCGCCTGCCTAATTCGCTTAATAATGCCGGCATCTTTAGAAGGGACGTGCTTGGCATACATTTTACTGCCCTGGGTTGTACGAATCCCTGCAGTCAGTTGATTGTCTTTTACCAGAATTGGCAGGCCGAGCAGGGCACCATGTACCTGCTGCCGGTCCAGGATCTTTTGGGCTGCTCTGGCTTCTTGCCTGGCGCGTCTGAAATTTTTAGTGATGACGGCATTAATATTGGGATTTACCGCTTCAATCTGTTCAATGTAAGCTTCCAGGTACTCTACAGCGGCAATCTCTCTGGCGCTGAGTTTAGCCGCTGCCTGCACGGCCGTTAACTGAATGAGCGCCTGTTGATGCTGGGTCATGGTGATCGTGTCTGTTAAGGAGGTTCATTGCAGCAAGGCCTGTCAATTTGACAACCTGGCTAAGGGAATTATTGTAAGGAGCAATATAGCATGCATTGACTTGATCGGTTTACCCCAATTATGCTGAGAACATGGTAAAGAATATTGTGTTAACAGGGGGAGCATCCGGTATCGGGCTGGCGATAGTAGAACGTCTGGTTGACCAGGATTACATTGTCTGGAATCTCGATCTAAATGCCTGCCCCCAGCCTAATGTGAAGAATATTGCCTGTGATATTGCAGATAGACAGAGCATTGAAGCGGCTCTACTGCTGTTACCCGTTGCTGTTGATGTGTTGATTCATGTTGCTGGAATAGCCCAGTGCCCACCGGATCCAAGTCAGGTTATCAGGGTTAATTTTTTTGGGATGCGATTTCTTAACGAGCAGTTAATGGACAGGATAACGTCGGGTGGACAGATACTGATTGTTGCTTCCAGCGCGGGCCGCGACTGGCAGGACAACCAGAGTGTGGTTGCCAACATGCTGGCTTTAACCACATCAGACCAGGAAGACCGCTGGTTACAGGAGCACAAATCGAGTTGGATACAGGATCCGTACAAAATATCCAAACAATGCGCTGCTGCCTATACTTATCTGGCTTCCGCTGAGGGTAGGCAACGACGTATACGGGTCAATTGTATTAATCCGGGGATAACCCGGACACCACTATCGGACAATTTCAGGGAAATGCTGGGATCGGAACGTTATGATTCGATAGTCGCAGAGACCGGCCGTGCCGGTGAGCCGCAGGATGTTGCTGCGGTTGTTGAGCTTCTGGCACTGGCCGATTGCCAGTGGATGAGTGGTGTGGAAATTACCGTTGATGGGGGGTATTTTGCTTCCACCATCGCCGCGACATTAAATGCCCGACTTGACAACCAAGCGTAATGGCTAGGCCAGACATTAAATGGATCACGATGCTAATCGTATTGCTGATGGCCGAGCCAACCCAGGCCGGAGCTCAACAAGTCACCATTTTCTACACCAATGATATTGAGAGCGTTTATGACCCTGTGCCTGCTTTCTGGTTAGAGGATGTTAATGAAATCGGTGGCCTGGCTAAATTAGCAACCCTGATTGAACAGAAGCGTCAGCAGGCGCCAATCAGTTTTCTGCTTGATGCCGGCGATATGTTTACGGGCTCACTGTCCAAAGCCACCCAGGGTAGGCTGGTCTTTGATCTTTATAATGAGATCGGTTTTGATGCGGTTAATCTGGGCAATCATGAGTTTGAGTATGGTTGGCCGGTACTGCGTAAGGTCATGCAGCGAGCTCGGTTTCCTGTGCTCAATGCCAATATATTCTACGCGGGAACAGATATTCCAATTGCCAAACAGTACAGTATTCTCGAACAGCAGGGTGTGCGCATAGGTGTACTTGGGGTGATGGGAGAAGATGCCTTTATTAATACCATGATGAAGGCTAATCGGCAGGGCCTGGAGATAAAAGACCCGCTTGCAAGCGCCCAGTTCTGGGTTGATGAATTGTCAGCGCAGGTGGATATGATGGTGCTGCTTACCCACCAAGGGAAAACAGCGCCCATGCAGACTGATAAAGAAGCTGATCCAGAAGTTCAAAGAGGTATAGCTGATGACTATCGGCTTGCCGGCGCTATCCACGGCGTTGATCTCATAGTCTCAGGACATTCTGATAATGGTCTATGGCAACCCGTTATCCATCCTGACACCGGTACGGTTATTGTGCAGACTTTTGGTCAGGGAAAGCAATTGGGGATAGCCAGGTTTGAACTGTCCGATTCAGTCAGGCCCAAGCTGGTATCAGCCGAACTAGTGCCAGTTGTCGCTGATTCACTGGTTGATCACGCCGGGGTTGCAGCATTGATAGCAGGGGCTCGCGCCGCCTACCCGTCGCTGATGGAAGTAGTAGGTCATCTTGACCGAGCGGCTGTCAGGCGCTATTACAGAGAGTCCAGCATTGGCAACTTGCTGGCTGATATCCTGAAGAAAAGCCATGCTTCAGATATAGGCATGATTACCCCAGGCGCAATAAGAGCTGACCTGCCAGCGGGCGAGGTAACTCGTGAAATGATACTCAATACGTTTCCCTTCCTTGACAAGGTGACGGTATTGGAATTGCCAGGGACGGTGTTGAGAGACGCGGTTGAACAGGGTCTGCAAAGGGAATACGGGTTGCCTCAGTATGCCGGCCTGGCACTGCGCTATGACCTCACCAAGCCAAAAGGACAAAGGCTGGTGGATCTGGAGATATCCGGGCAACCCCTTGAGCTGGATAGGACCTATCGGCTGGTAACAGGCTCTTTTACCGCTACAGGCGGTGAAGGTTATGATATGTTTCCGGCGCGGATTGTTTTCACCAGTGATGATCTGGTATCAACGGCGTTTGTAAACTATTTCGAGCAGCAAGAACAGGTCATGCTGCCGGGTATGGGTCGCCAGCAGCCCATTCAGCCTGCTATAAAAGGCTTGGAGAATAGCTCGAAATAACATTTAATGAGTGACATTGTATTGATCAGGAGGTGCTGTTGACCTTACAAAGCTTCAGACAGGAAACCAGAGACTGGTTGCTGAAAAATTGCCCGCAGAGCATGCGCAATCGGGTATTTCACTTTGAGGATGCTCATGCTTTATACAGCACAGAGGATGCTCGTGTTTGGCGGCAGAGCATGGCGGAAAAAGGCTGGACGGCGCCTTTGTGGCCCGAGGAGTACGGTGGGGCAGCGTTAACGAGTGACCGCTATCGTGTGTTGCAGGAAGAAATGATGTCCATAAAGGCGCTACCGGCAGCCACTGGCATGGGCTTAGCAATGATTGGCCCGACGCTGCTAGAGTTTGGCACAGACCAGCAGAAACGCGAGCATCTGCCGAAAATCGTGTCGGGAGAAGTTAGCTGGTGCCAGGGCTATAGTGAGCCGGGTTCCGGCTCAGATCTAGCCAGCCTGCAAACCCGGGCAGCTCTGGAAGGTGATCAGTTTGTCATTAATGGTCAGAAAATATGGACTTCCGGTGCGCAGCATGCTGACTGGATGTTTGCTCTGGTACGAACCGACCCTGAAGCAGCCAAGCATGACGGTATCAGTTTTGTCCTGCTGGAAATGGACCAGCCAGGCGTTACTGTTAAGCCGATTCAATTGATATCAGGGTCTTCACCTTTTTGTGAAACCTTTTTTGACAATGCCATAGCGCTGCGTAGAAATTTAGTAGGTGAGATGAATAAAGGCTGGACCGTTGGTAAACGCCTGCTTCAGTATGAACGATCTTCTGCACCAGCGCCTAGAAGTAAAACAAAAGCAACCGCCTTGAATACCTATGCCCAGTTAGGGAAACGGTATTGGGGTGATGTTCGCGGCAAAATAGCGGACAGCGCGTCGCGGGATAAGATAACCCAGCAGGTAATGCAGGAAAAAGCCCTGCAATACACGATCCAGAGAGTGGCTGTTGAAACAGAGTCTGGAAAGGCTCCCGGTTTTACTACTTCGATCTTTAAGTATGTGGGTTCAACCCTCATGAAAGAAGGTGCTTCGTTAAAATCAGCGCTCAGGGGCAGTGATGGAATTGGCTGGGCGGGTGATGCCTTCACAGACGACGAGTTAGATTCCACCCGCGGTTGGCTGCGCGACAGGGCGGCAACTATTTATGGCGGAACCAATGAGGTGCAATTAAATATCATTAGTAAACGCGTGCTCGGATTGCCCGACTAAGCAGGCATGGTTAAGCGGGTTTTGCCTGGTTGAGATATAGAGATTATGCTTATGCAGTTAGACGAACTTAATGTGTCACTGGATTCGGTGCTTGTCGATCGCTATAACCAGGATGGTTATTTGCTTCTGGATAAGTTGATCACGTCACAATGGCTCGATCGACTCAGGGCGGTTGCTGCTGAATTCGTTGAAGCCAGTCGGAGCCTGACGCAGTCCAGCAAAGCTATCGATATTGCTCCGGGGCACACGTCAGAGCAGCCAAAATTAAGGCGCCTGGTTTCACCAGTAGATATGCATCCTACCTTCCATGAATTTGCATTACAGGGGCCAATAGCCAAGTTGGCCTGTGCCCTGCTGGGTGGCAGCGCTCGCTTTCACCATAGCAAACTGAACTACAAATGGGCGAGCGGTGGCGAAGAAGTCAAGTGGCATCAGGATATTCAGTTCTGGCCGCATACAGATTTTTCACCCCTGACCATCGGTGTCTATCTGGACGCTGTCGATGATGAAATGGGGCCAATGGGGGTGATTCCGGGAAGCCACCAGGGCCAGATCTATGATTTGTATGATGATCAGGGTCAGTGGGCTGGCGCCATGCAGGACAATGATATTGAACAGTTGGAATTAGATAAGGTGGTCTGGCTGAAAGGCGATGCGGGGTCAGTAACGATCCATAACGCCTGCATGATACACGGGTCCATGCCTAATGATTCAGACCGCGGCAGGCCTTTACTACTGCAGACCTACTCGGCCATTGATAGCTACCCCATCGGCTGCCTGGGTGCTAATAGTACGCTGGGTGGGGCATCAGGAACCGTTATCCAAGGACCTTCTGAGCAACACCTCAGGGTCCAGGGGCGAGAGTTAAAGTGTGCGCCGGATTGGTCAGCAAGTGGAGGGCGCGCGCCGACTATATTCGGCTCGCAGCAGAGACAAAAGCTTTAATTTGTCTGGCTTAGAGACAAAAGCTTTAATTTGTCTGCTTAGAGACAAAAGCTTTTATTTTGGCTGCTTTTAAAGACAAAAGTTTTTATTTTGTCTGGCTTAGAGACAAAAGCTTTTATTTTGGCTGCTTAGAGACAAAAGTTTTTGTTTTGGCTGCTCTTAAAGACAAAGGTTTTTATCTTTGGTTACGAGAGAAAAATACTGTGAAAGGCCTGTCGACACGATCCATTGATTCTAAAACACACATTAAGGAAGCACCATGAGTGAACAACTGAATGAAGATGCCCTGGTTGATTCGAAGAAATTTGTGTCACGACGGGGCGGATTTGAAATCAATGCAAACCCTGAAATCGTACCTCCTGTGCAGAGAACCAGGATCCGGGTTGAGAAATCAGCTGATGGTTTTGCCCATGAACCCCTGGCAAAAAAGTATGGTTCTGCTGAAGCAAGAACCAAGATAGGAGAGATGGTTAAAGCATTCATTCCAGGGACAACGACAACACCGTTGCTGGTACAGAAAAAACCGGATGGCATGAGCCTTGTCCACGTCTGGTTCGGTGCTAACTTCCCGCTGTTCAGACATAGTCATCCAAAATTTGGCGATTGCCTGTATTACGTGGTTGCAGGTGAAATCCTGATGGGAAATCAGACCCTGCGGGCGGGTTCAACGTTCTTTGTCCCCAATGGGCAGCCTTATAAATACACAGCAGGTCCCGCGGGCGTAGAACTATTGGAATTTCGGGCAGGCGGGGGAGTAGCTGATGCACCCGGTATGAAACTGGACGAAACCTCGTTTGAATCCATGGACAGGATCATTGCCGGTTCCTATGCTAACGATGCTGACTGGCAGGTGCCCGAACGGATTGGCGATACTGCTTTGCGCCAGGCTGACATTGATGGCAGATTGAGCGAGATTTAACTATTCGCTGGGTGATGAATGTCACCCGGTCGCATCATGCCCCTGTACTGTGTTGGTGAGGGCGTTAACACCAAAACCATTGGCCGCTGGGCGAGCCGGACTGAGCAAAGCTTCGGCCTGAGTGAACTGCCCTAGAGTCATGAGCTATATCGGCCAGTGCCGATTGAGCGTTAGCTGGTACAGAATAGCCCAAAAGGAGGTGTCATGCGTTTGATCTGCATACTCTGCTTAGTATTGCCATGGGTTGCTTCGGCGGATACGGAGCCAGATTTTGTCAGGGACATGGCAAAGGTGCCATTTAGCCTTTCTAACCCCCAGGCCGAACCGGAACAGTGGCTGCTTGCTCATGTGGATGTTGAAACGACCGGTCTTACCCCTGGATACCATGAAATGATTGATGTTGGCGTGATCATAACGGACCTTGCCGGGATTGAAATCGATCGTTTGTTCATGAGGATTATGCCTGCCCATCCTGAGCGAGCAGAACCAGGCGCTGTTGACGTTAACGGGTTTTCGGTCAGTCTCTGGCGCAAACGAGGGTATGTCAGTGAGGCACAGGCAATTGAACAGTGGTTTGACTTTCATAAGCGCGTGGTAGGCTCAAGAGAGGTGCTTTTTGTGGCCTATAATGCCTGGTTTGATATCAGTTTTGTCGATCAGTTGTTCAGGAAAAGCGGGCGCACCTGGCGCCATCTGTTCCATTATTTTATTCTCGACCTACCTTCCATGGCCTGGTCTCAGGGCATTCACGGCCTGACAGGTCAGCATCTGGCTCACAAACTGGGAATTGCTGTGGAAACCCGTGATCCTCTTGAACACACTGGAATCACCGGTGCTGAGTTTAATGTCAGGGCATATCAGGCACTGATTTCTCTTGCTGGAACGCCACCCGGCAAGTAGTCTGCCTGCAGGGCATGGCCACTGCCATTATCCGAGCGGGTATAAGAAATAATTTTATATAAATAAGATTAAAATATACCCATAACTATATAAATATAAAGAAATTATAAGATAGATTTATTGTTACAGACTCAAATGGCCTCTGCTTGATACAGCACATCTATATCCTGATCTGAGAGTCCGGCCAGTTCAGCCAGTACCCGCCGCGTATGAGCGCCCAGACCCGGTGGTTCGGTCAACTCCGGTGGGTCTATATCCGTAAATCGAATAGCTGTCTGCATTTGCGCTATGCTACCGAGATGCTCATGACGGGTACTTTTCAATGTTCCGCGAGCCTGCAGATGGGGGTCATTGACCACATCTTGGAGATCCTGCACAGGTGCACAGATCACACCATGGGCCTGGGTCTGGGCGAGTATTTCTGCGCGGGTGTGAGTCGCGGTCCAGCGGGTGATCTCTGCATCCAGTGCCTGCATGTTTTCACAGCGTGCCGTGAAGTCCTTGTAACGGTGGTCATCGATCAGTTCTGATCTACCCATAGCAGTGCACAGTTTGCGCCAGTGGCCTTCTCGAATAGCAATAATGGCGACGTGACCGTCTGCCGCTACATAGACGTTGTAAGGCGCCAGCGACCGGCCTGGATGACGGTTACCCGCTCTTTTAGGGGGTTCGCCATGAAGATAAAAAGATCCCAGGGCCGTGGCCAGGGTGGGGAACACACAGTCCTGCATGGATATATCAACGCTGGCGCCTTCAAATGAATGCTCTCGGGCAAATAATGCCGTTACGATACCGGCATATAGATGCGTTCCGGCGATAAAATCGGCAAAGGCGGCGGCGGTTTTCAAAGGTGTACTATGTTCCTCGCCAGTTATGCTCATTACGCCAGTCATGGCCTGCAGGGTAATGTCCATACCTAAATAATCGCGGTAGGGACCCGGTGCATTGCCATATCCGGTGCTGGATGCATAGATCAGCTGTGGGTTACAGGCCCTGAGCTGGTCTGCGCCAATACCGTATTTGGCCATGGTGCCGGGTGCAAAATTTTCCAGAACCACATCCACCTTGGTGACCAGTTGCTTCAGCAGGGCCTGCCCCTGAGCCGATTTAATGTTCAGGGTGATGCTTTCCTTATTGACATTTAGGATAGCAAATGGATAGCTAGCGGTGGATTTTGCGCCACGACTACGCAGGGTTTCACCGATAAGCGATTCAACTTTAATGACCCTGGCGCCAGCCTGAGCCAGCAAAAATCCACAATAGGGGCCGTTGTAAACCTGACCGAAATCGAGCACGGTCACGCCTGATAGGGGTTGTTCCTGCATCAGTATTGCCTTGGCGATATGCTTATAGGGTGAGTCAAGCATGCTCTGTTCATGCCGTCAATTGTAAGGGGAGGATCAGGGCGGCGTTATATCACAGCTTGTACTAAGCTTCTGTCGGTGTCGATGCCAAGTCTGGCGCTACTTTGTTAGCAACGAGCAGACACCCAGCAGGCAGGGATTATCACTGGGCAGTTGAACAGGGAATTTGTCAGCAGACGCCTGTGGCGTTAAGCTGCTATAAACGCAGTTAAACTTTTAGCTGGCTCAGTCATAGGCAAAGGGGAATGAAACGTTGAATAAAACTGTATTGGTATCGAGTGTCATAATTCTGGTCGCCGCGCTTTATTTTTTCTCAGCTCAGGATGAGCCGATGACAGCACCGCAGGCACAGCCGGAAATTAACGAGCCGTCGCCGGCAATGATTGGCTTGATTGACGATGAGCGTATCAAAAACGCTGAATCTGAACCGGGTAACTGGCTGGCTTATGGCCGAACCTATGAAGAACAGCGTTTTTCACCTCTGACCCAGATTAATAAAAGTAATGTGGCTGACCTGGGCGTTGCCTGGTACAAGGACATGGGGACCAATCGAGCCCTGGAATCCACACCCATCGTTGTTGACGATCTTATGTTTTTTACCACCTCCTGGAGCCGAGTTTACGCCGTTTCTGCACTCACCGGGGAAGAGCTCTGGTTTTATGATCCCAAGGTACCACGCGAATGGGGTCGTCGCGCTTGCTGTGATGTAGTGAATCGAGGTGTTGCCGTCTATAAAGGCAAAGTTTATGTGGCCAGTCTGGATGGACGTTTGATCGCCTTGAATGCTGCAACCGGCGAAAAAATCTGGGAAGTTGATACCATTACCGACCGGGATCGGTTTTACACTATTACCGGCGCACCCAGGGTTGCAAATGGCAAGGTATTTATTGGCAATGGCGGTGCTGAATACGGGGTTCGCGGCTATGTTACTGCCTATGATGCGGAAAATGGGGATCAGGTATGGCGATTCTTTACCGTTCCTGGTGACCCCGCGTTACCGTTTGAAAACCCTCAGATGGAGATGGCCGCCAAGACCTGGAAAGGCGGTGAATGGTGGAAGGTCGGTGGTGGCGGCACGGTCTGGAACTCCATTGTATATGATCCGGATTTTAACCAGCTCTATCTGGGTGTAGGTAACGGCTCACCCTGGACCCGGGTGATTCGCTCGCCAGGCGGTGGCGACAACCTGTTCTTGTCTTCTATTGTTGCTCTGGATGCGGATACGGGAGCCTACAAATGGCATTACCAGACGACACCGGGTGATAACTGGGATTATACCGCCGTTCAGGACATGGCTTTGGCAGATATGGAAGTCGATGGTGTTGATCGTAAAGTCCTACTGCAAGCGCCCAAAAATGGCTTCTTTTACGTGCTCGATCGTAGTGACGGCGAGTTGTTGCGAGCAAATCCCTTTGCCACTGTAACCTGGGCCAGTGAAGTTGATCTGGTCACCGGTCGTCCGGTGGAAAATCCAGAGCTCGATTACACCGAGAATGCCAAGTGGGTATTGCCAGGGCCCTTAGGAGCCCATAACTGGCAGGCCATGTCTGTAGATGTGGATGCAGGGCTGGTTTATCTGCCCGCTCAGGATAACCCGCTTATTTACGAGATGGTGGACACTTGGAAGGAAACCGGCATTTACAAGCGGAACCCAGGTGGCTGGAACACGGGTTTGGAATTTGGTCGAATCACCCAGATATTGATTGATAACCTTGCCGAGCAGCCCACGCCTAAGGGTTATTTGAAAGCATTCGATCCGCTTACAGGAGAAGACCGATGGGTCATTGAAATCCCGCACTATTGGAATGGTGGTGTATTAGGGACCTCGGGTGGCTTAGTCTTTCATGGTGACGCATTGGGTATGTTTACCGCTTATGACAAAGAAAACGGTGAGATCCTTTGGCAGTACAATACTTATACTTCCATGCTGGCGCCGCCCATAACCTTTGAGGCAGATGGGGTGCAGTATGTGTCTATTCTGACCGGTACCGGCGGTGGTGACCTGTTCAGCGGTGAACCGCTGCCGCCTGTCTCGGAACACGCCTCGCTGACTTATAACAACTCGGGAAGGCTGCTGGTGTTTAAACTGGGTGGTGCTGTCGAACTATCAGTTCCTAATCATCGCGACAGGACCATTCCTGCTCAGGATATGGCTGAGGTCAATGATTCGGCCATCGCCAGGGGTGAATTGCACTACAATGAGTATTGCGGCTTCTGCCATGGTCTGGTGGTTCGCTCTGGTGGTGCAATTGCGGATTTGAGGCGGATGAATGACGCAACTCACGAGGTGTTTAACCAGATTGTTATTGATGGCATCTATGGCTCTAAAGGGATGGCCGGGTTTGCTGATGTGCTAACGCCATCTCAGGCTGATGACATTCATCAGTTTGTTCGCGCCAGAGCAAACCAGGACAGGGAGGTTTCTCTGGGTAACAAGAAACCCGAATTGGCACAGTTAACCTGGCAGTAGGGTTAGTTAAACGGTGCTCAGGAGAGCCGCAGTAGCAGTAGCGGAAGATTCTGCTTGTTTAATATCTCAGTTGACTTTCCGGGCCGGGTTTTAAAGGCAGGGTAGGCGCGGGTACTGCGGTAAACTCGAACGAAGACCTGTCCAGTTCCTGTTCGGGCAAGGCCTTATTTCCCAGGGATTGCTGCTTTTGAGTGTCCGTGTTGCTTTGTTTAAGGATATTCCGACTTAGTCTACCGTTTAATCGCTCTCCTTTTTCAAGCCGACTGAGGGCTTCCTGTGCTATCACTGCAGATTGGACACTCCATTCTACCCGGTAGGCCCTGGGTGCTGTATTGGGAATACCCGCTTCATCTAGATCTCTCAGCCAGTAGTATATAGCACCAGGCGTTCTGTTAAGCTTGTCCGGGTCCTCAATGTTGATCCAGACTGTTCTGAATACCTCAGGTGGCGTTGCTGTCGTAGGCCAACCCATAAGCGTTTCGATACCTTTGAAGGTCGCGATATAGAAACAACTGACAATGATAATTGAGACGATTTTGAATCGAGTTCCGTAGGGCGCCCAGATCAGGGTTAGCAGAAGTAATACCGCGATCGTGATGTAGCCCATGATCAACAGGGCACTGATACTCACGCTGGTTTACCGATGGCTCTGGTGAGCAGTTCCTTAGGAATCTGGTTGGTATTAAGCAGATTTCCGTTGGCATCGAGCGTGAATCGAATCGCTGTTTTTTCATCGCCGCTGCCATTGAGCTGGTGCTGGCCATAATAGATCACCGAGACAGAAGGGTTAAGCTTTTCGACCTTGACAGTGACATCGAGTGGTTTGCTGTAGTTGGCTTTAAAATGAAGTAAATTAACGACATATTCTCCCGCCTGTATGCCTCGAACAGTGACGGTTTCCTGATTTAATGGATTGCGCACTGTGGCACCGGCAATCTCGATCTGATCGGCAAACAGGCCTCGGTCGTCCCTGTCGAGATGCATCAGCCCTGAGTCTCGATTGTAGTACCAGACCAGTTCTCCCCTGGGATCTTCTATAACGGCGTCGACATCATCAGGGTGGTTATCCGGCCATCGTATGGTGATGAGCATTTCTGCTTTGGTATCAATATTTCCTGATTTTTCCGGATTACTGATCATCATGAAAGCCATGGCAAACATGAAGACAAAGCCCAGCAGGGCATTAAATAGCAGGTCGGTGAAGGCATCCTGACCTTGGCCATCAGAAAAGACTCTATGGCGCATGACTTTCCGATGCCTTGCGATGAATCTGCGTTACAGTATTGATAATCTCGGTTAATGCGCTGTCGGCCAGGTAGTACTGGATTTTGAGTAGTATGCTTGTCGTTAACCCGGCCAGGGTGGTGTAGAGTGCAACCGCCATACCGGAGCTCATTGCGGTTAATAATTGTTGCATGAGGGATGGATCAAATTGCTTTATATCGCCGATGGGTTGCAGCATCAGTATAAAGCCGATAACGGTACCGATTAACCCCAATTTAATGAGCGTATCGGCAGCAAAATGGCCCAAAGCATGCCGATTGGTCATTTCATCGGCCAAAAGGCTGACTTCCTGATCCCAGGCTGGTTGTGCTGGATTATCCATGGATTGGCGGAGACGATGCATATAAATTCGCGCATCGCCTGGTGCATCTCTCTGGCCCCACCATAGATTAATATAACGCTGTTCAAGAGATAGTCGATAACATAACCAGAACCAATGGAGGGTAGCGGCACCATAAAGGAAGATAATCACCCAGGAAAGGCGGCTGCTGTCTGACAGCAACGCGAGCTGTAACAGGCCCTTATTAATGAGTAGAAATAGTGCAAAGGCGATGCAGCCAAGCAGTATGAGAGCGTACTGAAGCAGTTTGAATTCTTGAGCCTGTTGCACTGTTGTCCTCTTTTTCGCCGAGTTAGTTAACTGCCTGGTCACTAGCAGATAGCTGGGTATTTAAAGTTCTGATCTGAAATAGTCTCAATACACCGAGGTGTTTTTGAGCCAGATAACCCGAGGGGGAACTTCACTTGGTTACCTATTATGGCTATTCGGATTCTTTTTGGATAGACCCCCACGTTTCACTGTCGGGTCATTTCGTAAATAGTACTCGTGTTCCTGGTGCAAGTTGGTTACCTTTTACGGAAGTTCTGGGTAATGGAGTACTAACATGGGCAGCGGTATTGTTGAGATAAGAGACTATACAATTGAGGCGGAATGGCTGGCGCGATACAAGGTCTGGGCGGAGGAGCTGGCAGCACCCTGGCTGAAGAAAAACCTGGATATCATTGATTTCTGGATGGACATGGGGCTGGAGGCAGAGGTGAGTGGTTCAAATCCTCAGGTCTCAGACAATGGTCAGGCAAACGTCTGCTGGATTATACGCTGGCGAGATAAGGCGCATCGGGAAGCTGTTTTCAGAAAAACGATGGGCTCCAGTGAATGGCGCGATATCTGGGCAGAGCACCCTAATGCCAAAGCCTATCTGCACATGAACGCTCGATTCATGGAGCCAACTGGTTAACCGAACCTGCTGGCCTTGTTGCGCATCCGTATAGATAGCCCTAAGGCCTTAGCACACCGGGTTTGCACATCAGTTCGGTACTTTAAAGGGGGAGTTTAAATGATCAGATTTGGTATTCTGGGCGCTGCCAGGATAGCGCCTCAGGCGGTTATTGAGCCAGCGAAAGAAAATCCCCGGGTGGAAATACAATGTATTGCGGCAAGAGATGTTTCCCGAGCGCAAATATTTGCCGATGATCACTGTATTCCTGAGGTTCACGATCATTATCAGCAAGTCATTGCAGACCCTGCAATTAATGCAGTATATGTACCCCTGCCTATTTCCGGACATCATGAATGGACTATCAAAGCTTTGCACGCAGGTAAGCATGTCCTGTGTGAAAAATCCTTGGCACTCAATGAAGCTCAGGCCATTGAAATGCAGGCGGCTGCGCGAAGCACCGGTCTGGTATTAATGGATGCTTTTCATTATCGGTATCATCCTCTGTTCATACGGGCGGTCGAGATTGTTCAGTCAGGCGTGCTGGGTAAGCTCTCCCTGATTGAAGCAGATTTTCATGTAAAAGGCCCCGTGGCAGACGATGATATTCGCATGATGTATCAGACCGGCGGTGGCGTTACCATGGATATAGGCTGTTATCCCCTGAGTTGGGTGAGACATTTGATTGGGTCCTCCCCACTAGAAGTATCGGCCAGAGCCGAAACCGGGCCCGCGCAGGTGGATATTTATATGGAAACCGATATGCAGTTCCCTGGGGGAATTCGGGCAAAAACGACGGGTGATATGCGTGCCGGTGGTGAATTCAAAGCAAGAATCAATCTGGTCGGTGATGCAGGTTCGCTACGAATTGAGAACCCCTTGGTTCCGCAGTTTGGTCATAGCCTGGCGCTTCAGGTTGCTGGTAAGAAGAGTACAGTCTCTTTTGATCTGAGAAGCAGCTACGCATATCAGCTAGATGCTTTTGTTAATGCCGTTGCCAACGGTGGACCCGTTCTCACCGATGGCCGAGACGGCATCTTGCAGATGGCTTTGATTGACCGAGTGTATCAGGCAGCAGGACTGTCAATTCGTGGCAGGAGTTGATCCTTGAAATTGTTGATGCTGATCCCAGTCTGGGCTGGGCGCCTTTAATTGCGCTGCTAGGCGGTTAAAAAAGCTTCCCTATCCATGGTGGGTTGCTTATTCTCAACGGGTTGTCTTCATTATTTAAAGTCGCAGCAAAGGTGAGTCGCTGTAGAGATGAATCGCTCTAAAGATTGGAAAGGGCCGATTTTTGTGACTCGATACAAAACTATGCAGTGGCGATTACTTATCACTTGAACGGAGTTGATATGGTCCCTAAACAACCAGAAGATCTTACCAGGGAGTGGTTTTCCGAACATTTAACCGAAGGTGTTTTCGCAGGTGCAGATTTTGCCAGCGTGGAGATCCAGGCAGTAGGATCAGATGTTGGTTTTCTGGGCGATATTTGCCGTGTAATCCCCAGTTATACCGAAGCTAACGGTCCCTGGCCTAAATCGTTGATAGCTAAATTTCCGACGGTAAGACAGGCCAACCTGGAAACGGGTCGGCATTTACTGGCTTACGAACGGGAAGCTTTGTTTTATCGGCATGCAGCCAATGGCTGTCCCGCTGACCCGCCTCAGCATTACTTTTCCATAGAATCAGATACTCCAGGTGACTACCTGATATTGATAGAGGATCTTGAAGGCGGCAGGTTTGTAAAGCAGGTAGATGGGCTGGCGTTTGAAGATGCCATCGAGGCAATGGCTGCGCTGGCTCGTATGCACGCGCACTATTGGCAGTCGGCTGATATCAAGAATAAACCTTGGTTGTATGATTTCAGTCAGTGGTCGCAGATTTACCCTGCGAGTATTGAATCAGGCTGGCCTCTGTTTGAGCGCGATTTTGGTTATCTGATTTTAGACCATCTAAAACCAGTGTTCCCTCCTGGAAATGCAGCGGCAGCCCAGTTGTTTAATTATCTGTCGACAGCCCGCCCGGTAACGTTGATTCACGGTGATGCTCGAATGGAAAACCTGTGTTTTGACCCTGTTAGCGGTAAGGCCCGATACTATGACTGGCAGTTGGTTTCATCGGGACCGGCAGCTTATGACGTGATGTACTTTATTGCCAGTGGGCTTGAACCGGAACAGATTCTTGCTCGGGGTGATGAGCTGATACAGCATTATCATAAAGCCTTGCTAGCCAGTGGCGTAACCGATTACGGTCTGACTGACTTGAAACAGGATATGGAACTGACGACTTGCCTGCTTTTTGGTTTTACCAGTATGGTGGGCAATATCATGGCAGATCCAGGAGAGGCTGAAAGAACAGTCGTAGAGGCAACGTTTCCTCGTTACCAGGCCATGATGGAGTTATTCAATGTTGTAGATATTGTGCCTGAATTGCATCGGCGCCTCGGTTAGGCGTAACGTTCTTGATATTGCCGGGGTTGTAGTTAAAGCCCACCTTGGATCACTTGGCTCCCATGCCTGGCTCCTATATAGTTGCAGGAAGGGGCCTAGTTGGTTAAGCCATCCTCGCCGTATTGAGAAGCTGGACCGAGGCCGCCTTGGGCGAGCCTGCCGGCGTCGCCAAAATGTCCTTTGCCGGGTACATAATTAACTTCAACTCTAATACCATCGGGGTCCTCAAACAGTATGGAATAGTAGCCAGGGGCAAAGTGTGAGCCGTCTTCAGGCCCATGAATCATTTTCGCCTGCAACTGGTCACGAACAAACAGGTGAATTCCATCTACGTCTTGTTTGGATTTTGCGCGAAAGCAGAAGTGATGTAATCCGGGCTGATCCTGGTTGAATGACCGGTGTTTAGCTTGCTCCGGTGCCCCCTTGATGAGAATTCCGGTTCGGGCGCCGATGCAGTAAATAACATCATCACCTTTGACCAGCGTTTGCATATCAAGAAAATGGCATAGCTTTTCCCAGAAAGGTAGGCAGTCCCTCGGGTTAGCGACTGTCAGCTGTATATGGGCAATACCATTGACCTCAATTGTCATTACAACGGCTCCTATGGCTTCAGGTTAACATCAGCATACTGGTGCGCAGGTACATGATATAGCAGGTTAACGTATTAAAGAATGCATCTGGCAAACCAAAAAAAGACCTTACCTTGGTCTTTAAAAAATCCTTGAGGAGAGTATAGACAGCCTTATGCAGAAGGAATAGAGTCACAGCTCAAAACTAAATCTGTTAATGTGTTATCCAGGGTAGCCGGTTGTATTTTTAACACAGTAAACCAGGTGAAGGAGGGCGACGGTGGGTGACATAAAAACGTCAGCCTCTGATAGCAGTATGTATGTCTTATTGAAGGACGGCAAGATAGCTGAATTCAATGAACGAAAGGCAGGGGGAGAAATCCCCGAACTTCGCAATGCCGATTTTAGAGGCGCTGACCTGCGCAATATGGATGCGCAGGGGGTTGATTTCACTAATGCCTATTTTCGCGGAGCGGATCTGCGTGGCTTGGATTTAAGGCAGAGCGATCTGCATGGCGCTTCGTTGGTCCAGGCGCATATATCAGGTGCTTTTTTCCCAGAGGAGATCAATGCTCAGGAAATCTTGTTGCCAGTGCAGCATGGCACGCGAATGCGTTATCGACGATTAAATTAACGCCTGCGGCAAATTGGTTCGGCCAGGTGAGCAAAGCTGCAAATGAGACAATGTTAGAGTATTGATATAGTGACACCATGCTAACAACGATAATCTCCTGGCTCGCGAGCCTGCTTGGTCCAATCATCAGCTTTATCGTTTCACGCCTTTTACCCTTAGATGATCTGCCAGAACCGTCCGGTCAGTATGCGGTCGGTTTTACCGTGTTGGATTGGATCGATTCTGACAGGGACGAGTGGTTTACCCCGCAGGCCGGGGAAAAGCGAAGGCTGGTGGTCCAGGTCTGGTATCCAGCTGCCACAACAGAAAATTTGTCGCCAGCGACTTATTTGGATCACCCAGTACAACGCCTGTCTATGGTTGCCTATCAGGTAGGTTTGCCGGCATTGTTAATTGCTCATATGCAAAATGTCAGATGCAATGCATTTCGCGATGCACCAAGGGATGCGGCCTTGGTGTCCCTGCCGCTGGTTCTGTTCTCGCATGGTCTTGGTGGTATGAAGACCCAGAATTCCATTCAGGCAGAAGAACTGGCAAGTCATGGCTACATAGTGGTGGCTGTTGATCATGCCTACGACGCTTATCTGACTGTTTTCAGCGATGGCTCGGTTGCGGATTATCGATCAGCCGCGCCAGCTCAGCAAACGAAGGAAGAATTCCGAGCTTTTAGAACGCCTCAGCTCGCGACAAGAACGGCAGATCTTTCCTTCATTTTAGATGAAATAACCCGCAGGATGGCCTGCGGCGATCCGCTGTGGAAGAATGTACAGACTAATCAGGCGGGTGTCTTCGGCCATTCTTATGGGGGTGCTACCAGTATCACGCTGGCAGCATCGGATTGTCGAATTGCAGCAGCAGCAGCGTTTGATGGTTGGCTGCTGCCGTTGCCAAAGCATATAGTCAATGAAGGCCTGGTTACGCCGTTTCTATATATCGGTCAGGGGCAATGGAAGGGGGAACCGCTGAATTACCGCTTGCTTGATAAACTGATGAGGCATTCAGAGAATGGCTTAATAGAACTATTCCCCGGTACCCGGCATTTCGATTTTTCAGATGCGCCTCAGTTTTCCCGATTGGCAAAATGGTTTGGTCTGTCCGGATCAGTTTCCCGAGACAGGATCAGAGTGAGCTTGAATAGAGACCTGTTGCATTTCTTTGATGCGCATCTCCTTAATTCAATAACCGGCACTGATGCTGATGGGCAGCTTGATGATGCGACCTGAATCGAGATGGCAATCAGCATCTGGATCCAGCCTGCGCTTCATATTGTCCGCGTCGACATCTGCTTTTCTAGTGTATTTTTGTATGTATGCGTTCAGGAAACCCTTCGCCGTGGGTATTTTTGATGATGTGCAGGACTTTGCAATCAGTTATAAGGTGGTGTTGGTTCTTGCGCAGCTTATAGGTTATGCATCGTCCAAGTTCATTGGTATTAAGGTCATTTCCGAATTAACTGCTGCCCATAGACCCTGGATGATTATTGCTCTGGTACTGGTTGCGGAATTAGCCCTGCTGGGTTTTGCCCTGGTGCCACCGCCGTACAATTTTGTGCTGCTTTTTTTTAATGGCCTACCGCTTGGCATGATCTGGGGGCTGGTGTTCTCTTATTTAGAGGGGCGTAGAACTACGGAGTTATTGGCCGCTATTCTCAGTTCCAGTTTTATCCTGGCTTCCGGGGTCACCAAAGCAGTTGGCAAGTACATTATGCTGGAGTTTGCTGTGTCGCAGTACTGGATGCCATTTGTAACCGGCGCGCTATTTCTATTGCCACTGTTTCTATCTGTCTGGTGGTTAAACCAGGTGCCAGCTCCCACACCTGACGATATCCGAGCCCGCCATGTCAGGGAGGCGATGACATCAGAGGATCGCAGACGCCTGTTGTATGGCGCCTGGCCGGGCCTGCTGGCGATTGTCGTCATGTATTTCTTTCTGACCGCCTTCAGGGATTATCGGGATAATTTTGCTGCTGATATATTTAATGAAATCGGCTTATCAGGAAATTTCCGGATATTTGCTGAAACCGAACTCTGGGTAGCCGTACTATCGCTGCTTATTATGGCCTCCTTTATCCTGATCAGAAATAATCTGAAGGCAGTGCAGATCGTGATAGCTATTATGGCAGCCTCCATGTTGTTACTGGCTAGCAGTACATACTTTTATCAGGCAGCAATCCTGGATGATCCTTTCTGGTGGATCGTATTAGTGGGACTGGGTGCTTATATTGCCTATATCCCGGTAGGAAGCATGTTGTTTGAAAGGTTAATTGCGTGTTTGAGATATAAAAGCAACGCAGGGTTCCTGATTTATATTGCTGATGCCATGGGTTATGTGGGTAGTATATTAGTGATGCTGTATCAGACTTTCGTATACCAGGGAGACAGTATACTGGCTTTCTTTATCCAATTTAGCTATCTGACTGCATTGATTGGGTTTATCGGCCTGGGCTTTGCTTTTGTCTATTTTTCGCGTGTTATTCCTGCACAGTCCACAGCCTAGTCACGGTAATCGCAGGCGCATTCAGCCAATTTGTTGTACACCACCTGTTTATGTCGCCTAATCCGGGTCGATGACGCCGTATTCTTCGGCAATTTCGCTGACAGTGTAAATACCCCCGCTTTTGTTGAATATACTGGAGTCGGCTGCCAATGCTGCTATTACTCGGCCGGATAAGCGAACCGACTGGGCATGGGCTGTATCCAGTTCCATTTTACCCTGGGCGACCATGTCCAGGATGAACTCAGTTTTGACTTTTGAGGGAGACAGGGAGATTGCAGTGACTTGATGGTTCTGTAATTCAATAGCAAAGTCCTGGGCCATGCGGTCAACTCCAGCCTTGCCGACACCATAGCTGGCACTGAACACATAGCCTCTACCGCCTCGTGAGGAAATATTAACGATTAAACCGCTTTTTTGTTTGACCATCATGGGCGCGCCCAGTACTGACGCAGTGTAATAGCCTCGCAGACCTACCCCACACTGATCGTCCCACACAGAAATAGGGTGTTCCCAGAAGCCTTTTCCCATGGCCGGTGGACTGGGGATCTGATAGACATTGTTGACTAGTATATCAAGTCGGCCCTGTTCCCTTTCTACTCGCTGGAACAGTTCTCTGACTTCATCGTCATTGTTGTGATCCAGGGCCACGGGAATGGCTTTGCCGCCAAACGATGCCACTGATGCAGCAGTTGCCTGAATAGTCATTGGTGCCGGTGGCGTCTGTTGGCTGGTACTTCTGCCGGTAAAGTAGACTGTACATCCCGCTTCACCCAGTCCTTCTGCAATACCTTTGCCGATACCCTTACTTGCGCCGGTAACAACGGCTACTTTGCCCTTTAGATCAGTCATTGGAATTTCCTATCTGGTAATTACTGACGTGCTCAAGGCTCTGACTTATCCGCTAGGTCAACGGTCTGGAGGTTTGCTCGGCCGTTGTTCACCGCTGGCACACCGAGAACAAACAGCATTGTCTTCATTTGTCAGAAAACTGTCAATTGCTGTTGCCCGAAATTCTTGGTTGCTGGGTTGCAACAACCTTTGAAAAAGGCAGGCTAAAGGGTAGAGTAGGCTTTATTCATTCAGTGCTGGAAAGGAAACCCATTTGGACAAGTTGAATTTTTCTGAATCAGAACTCTACACAGAACATTCTTACGAGCGTATGCACCAGGTTCAAGGCGTGCGCATGCATGGTGGCTTTGATACCCAAGGAACCTATATATCGCCTCGCTCTTTGGGGAGAAGAAAAGCAATACAAGCGTGGACCAGGGCGCTTGAGTCCAGAGGCGGTGAGCTTTTTGATGCAGACGCCTCTTTATTAAGTGGTGCTCGCATGCCCAATCTAAAACAATCAGCTTTTTTGATTCGAGAGGGTATCACCAGGCCATTCTGGAACAGCCTGACTATCACTGGGAAAATTGAAGGTCGTGGTCGCGTCCTGGCGGAAATGACGTTTCCAGACCTACAGGAAATCATTGTAGAAGATATCAGCGAAATGGCCCTGGGTCACCTGAATAAAGGGCTACTTGCCATCCATGGCATTGATGAGGGTGGTGAACCTGATAAAGGAATCGGTGGTCACGATGTGATGTGGTTTGTTGCTAGAGATATCGTTTTCGGTGAGCAGGCTTATCCGGATGTAGAACCGCCAGAAGCCATTGCTAGACCTGAGGCGGGCACCCGGCTGATGCCAGAGATCGCTCAGCAATATGAGGGCATGCTGAGTTTTCTGATGAATTTACTGATGATCGAATTCAGAGCGGAGATTGGTTTCGACGCGACCCAAAAGACTTTTCGTAATCAATCATTGTTCGTTGATCACCGTGAGATGGCGGAGGATGCGGCAGAACTCGTGGGTCGTATCAGAGAGGACGAAGAAATTCACGTTGAATCCCTGCGCCTCTATTTAGGCGAGTTCAGGGAGTTGAGTATCAAGAAGCTTGACGGTGGTAGCGTGCCCGGAGCCGAATTGATTGATCGCTTTTGGCAAGGCCTGGTCGTATGGGCAACGCAGGAACAGCCCGGCATCGCAGCTAGAAGTCAATATGATAGTCTAAAATCTGCCATTCTGGAGCATGCCTCAGGCGAAAAAATCCTACAGGAATTTGACCAGTTAGCGAGTTGATCCAGTCCATCGCTAAGATAGCCAGATCGCTGGCAGCTAGCCAACAGATAGTGGCTGCCGTGGGTCCAGGTTTACAACAGTTCAGTCGCTAGATTATCGAGTGATTCAAGGATATTAGCCTCTTTATAGAAACCCAGCATGGGTATCAGGCGGGAGATTCCAATGGCAGCGTAATCTTCTGCCATTGTCTTTGTTGGTGGTTTAGGTGGCGTAATGCTGAGCTCTAACTTGCCAAGCCGGGCCGGTCGTTCAAACCGGGAACTCACCAGTTCAATGGCTGCACAAGCTTTCTTTGCAGCATCTACTGACATGGCGAATCCGTACCAGCCTTGCCCCCGGGTGATCGCCCTGCGTAAGGCAGCTGGGCTGGCACCACCTACAATAATGGGTGGCCCGCCGCTCTGAACCGGGCGTGGCTGGGCATCGATCTGGCTGAAATTAACGTGCTTCCCCTGGAAGCTCGGTTTCTGCTGAGTCCAGAGCGCCCTCATTGCATCGATGTATTCATCCGTTCTCGCCCCCCTTGACGCAAAATCAACGCCCAGGGCTGAAAATTCCTGGTGCAGGTAGCCGGCACCAATGCCAAGCAGCAGGCGACCACCGCTGAGGACATCAAGAGAAGCCATTTCTTTAGCCAGGACTACCGGGTTTCGTTGCGCTATAAGCGTGATGCCAGTTGCGATTTTTATGGTGCTGGTCACCGCCGCCAGGTAGGCCAATGCGGTTGATGGGTGGGTCATGGGTGTCTGCGGCGGGGCAGGTGATGGTGCCTGTTGCGGATCGGGGAGCACCACATGTTCTCCCGTCCACAGAGACTCAAAACCATTTGCTTCAGCATGTTGGGCGACTGTTTTTGCCCAATCAGGATAGGCCAGAAAATTCATATTGATGCCAAAAAGACCGATATTCATGAGCGTCCCTTGCGTTGGAGTGAAATTTGGTTACAGGATAGGGCGGTGACCCATCAAGCCTATGGTAATCCAAGTTCGGACGACAGCCAAGGTTCGAACCTGACAGGCATCTTGAGCAGGGCTATACCGATGCCAGGTATCAGTAGTTAATTGCTTTAAATCCAAATTACAGCTGCTAGATAACGCTTAATGCACTCTCTGGAATACTTTGCGGCATCTACTGGCTTTAGGTAGCCGCTCAGCTGAATTTGCGCTTGGGTCAGCTTATTTAGCGGAGTTTATTGCGGGATAGGCTGTATGGCAGAGATTGTTGGTGGATAGGCTGTATAGCAGAGATTGTTTACGGCTAGACTGTATGGCGGAGATTGTTTATGGCTAGACTGTATGGCTGTCAAAAGCATCTAATAAACTATACAGTGGTTGCTTGTTATCAACATTATATAGACATTGAGGATTCAGGTGAAAACGATTCCAGCTGGCATGAAATTACCCCGTAACCTTGGCGAGATTGATGCCGAGTATCTGACTGGCATTCTCAGGAGTCAGGGATTGATAGAAGATAGTAATTCCATTGTCTCTGTGGTTGAGAGCGGTGTTGGTATGACTGCCGGGTATTTTTCAGATATTAAGAAAATGAAAGTAACTTTTGCGGAACCGACTGACTGTTGTGATGCCTTTGTTGCCAAAGCCTGGCCCGATTTTGAAATGCTGCCCAGTGAAGCTATCAGCGACATGTTTGTGAAGGATATTAAGGGCTATATGATGGCAGAAGATGCCTTCTTTCCTCGGCCGAGGGTTTTCCTGGCGGATTATGATTCCAGCGAGAACCGCTGGGGACTGATAATGGAGGATGTCAGCGGCTTTGCACAGCAGAAGGTACATGAGCAGGAATTGAATCTGGATGAGGTGTTGGACCTGATCCCCGGGTTGGTCGATGCAGCCATCGCCTGGGAAGGATGTAATGAGGGCAGTCGGTTGGTGGATTTGCAGGCTGCTGGGATAGAGCACTGGTGTTCGGATGCAAATTTAGCCGTTTACCGGGAGGTCATGCCAGGGGGTGCAAAGCTGTTTGACAAGGTAGTCAGCATGCCCGAATCGTCGCTGGTCAATGGCTGCGCTTGGGACCAGATTCTGGGCGTAAACGCAGCAGAACTGTTCACCAATAAATTGGAAGCGTTCTTTGATGCCATTAAACCCGAAAATGGCGGCACCTGTACTTTATCTCATGGTGATTTAAGAGGCGACAATCTGTTCCTGTGCGAGAAGAGTCCCGCTTATCCCGAAGGCTGGATTACCATTGATTTCCAGTTGCTGTTTCAGGGGCCAGTTCCGTCTGATCTGGCTTATCTGATGAGCAGCGGAACTGTGTTGCCGGAAGTTTACCAAGCCGAGAACCGACGCATCGTTCAAAAGCGGTTCTATGACCTGTTTATGTCCAAGACCCAACGCTATGTTGATTATTCTTTTGCTCAATTCGAGCGGGAATACGCGATCATGAGCACGGTATTATTCGTTTATTATGTGGGAATGGGAGGGGCAATCTGGCGTTCGGCTGCCTTTGAAAATGAAGGTGGAGCGCGAGTTGAACTCGGCAGCGAGGGCGTAACAGAGATGGATCTTGAAGCAGAAGATCTGCGTAAGCGGATGTGGTGGGCCAAGGCGATAGCCAATTTCCTGGAGAACTTCCGAAGCGATGACTTTGCAGACAAGCTGACGGTTTTACCGGACAATGTCGGAGCGATGGGACAATGGGTAGAATTACCAGCGCATCTGCGGACTCGCTGACAGACCTGGTCAGGTATGCCAAGCTATAGCATAGACGCACATCAACATCAGGATTCTTACTAAAATGAAACATCTGGACAATTTTCATATTCGGTGGTTATCAGCATTTATCCTTGTGTTTGGACTGGCTGGCTGCGAGGAGCAAGGTAACAATTCTGAGTTGGAATCAGAACTCAAGCGATTGGCCCTGAGGGCCGAGCAGGTAACCATCATACGTGATCAATTTGGTGTGCCGCACATCTATGGCAAGACCGATGCTGATGCTGTGTTCGGATTGTTATACGCCCAGGCCGAGGATGACTTTAATCGAGTTGAACAGAATTATATCTGGGCCATGGGGCGACTGGCTGAAGTGGAAGGTGAATCTGCCCTGTACAGCGACCTGCGGGCGCGTCTTTACATGTCCCTTGAAGAAGCCCAGCAGGCTTATGATGATGCGCCACGCTGGTTGCAGGATTTGTGTGATGCTTACGCAGATGGCTTGAATTACTATCTGGCAGCAAACCCGGAAGTACAACCCAGATTACTGAAACGGTTTGAGCCCTGGATGCCCATGTTTTTCAGCGAGGGTTCGATTGGAGGCGATATTGAACAGATCCCATTGGATGGGATAGCCGCTTTTTATGGCAAGAATCAGGATCGGGGGGTGCCAACCCTCGAGCAAACCCGGGAAACTGCCCTAGCCGAGCCGAGGGGCTCAAATGGGATTGCGATCTCTGGAGATTTGACCGAATCAGGGCATCCTCTGTTCTTGATTAATCCGCATACCTCTTTCTATTTCAGGGGTGAGGTTCATGTGGTCAGTGAACAGGGCCTTAACGCCTATGGAGCGGTCACCTGGGGACAATTTTTCGTCTATCAGGGCTTTAATGAAAAGACGGGTTGGATGCACACGTCAACGCGGCTCGATTTCATGGATGAATTTGTCGAAGACGTGTCGAAAATTGATGGCAAGCTGGTTTATCGATATGGTGATGAACTACGAGATATCCAGGTTTCTAGTGTGACCCTGAAGTACAAGGACGGTGACGATTTACTAGACAGGACCTTCCCTGTCTATCATAGCCATCACGGGCCAATTACGCACAGGCTGGAGGGGCGCTGGGTCGCTACTAAGATCAATTGGGATCCGGTGAATGCCTTAAGGCAATCTTTTGTTCGCACTAAATTATCTAATCACTCTCAGTTCAGAGAGATGATGGATATCCGCACGAACTCATCCAATAATACGGTTTTTGCCGATGCTGCTGGCAACATTGCTTACTACCACGGTAATTTTATTCCTCGCAGGGACGTTCAGTTTGATTATTCCAAACCTGTCGATGGCAGCGATCCGAGGACTGACTGGTCAGGAATACATGAAGTGTCAGAAAGCATTACCCTGTTAAATCCGGAAAACGGCTGGATTCAGAATTGTAATTCAACGCCTTTCAGCGCAGCAGGCGAGTTCAGCCCGATACGCCAGGATTATCCGAGTTATATGGCGCCAGACCCGGAAAATTTCAGAGCAATTCATGCGGCACGATTATTAAAGGCCGGCAGCAACTGGAGCCTGGAGACGCTGCTGGATCTGGCCTATGACCCTTACTTGCCGGGTTTCGAAAAACTGCTACCAGGCTTGATCCTTGCGTTTGATCAACAGGGAAGCTCAGATCCGGAAATGGCCAAAGCAATTGAAATACTCCGGCATTGGGATCTGAAATCAAGTTCGGATTCAATGGCCATGACGCTAGCCCATTTTTACGGTTTTCATTATGGTGAAGTAGGTCAGAATCCGAGTGCGCTTAAAGGCGCTGAGTTGACTGACTATTTCGGCACATCGTCACCCTTAGAAGAAAGACTGGTTATCTTTTCAGAAGTACTATCTGATCTGGTAAGAGATTTTGGGAAGTGGCAGTTACCCTGGGGAGAGGTTAATCGATTACAGCGTATTACCGGTGCTATCAACCAGCCACATGATGATGATGCAGCAAGCCTGCCGGTCTCAATGGCCTCTGGAAGATGGGGCGCACTGGCATCCTTTGGTGCGAAACATTTCCCCGGCACTAAAAAGCTGTACGGGGCTTCCGGAAACAGTTTCGTTGCGGTGGTGGAATTTGGCGAGAAAGTAAAGGCAAAAACCCTACTCGCAGGCGGTCAGAGCGGGGATCCACAATCACCGCATTTCTTTGATCAGGCTGAACGTTATATTAACCGTGAGTTTAAGACGGTTGCTTATTACTCTGCCGACGTACAGGCCAGCGCTGTTGAAACCTATCAGCCGGGATCGAGGTAAACCCAGCTGGTTTCTGTAATCCATTAGCTTTGAGTCAATCGTACTGCCAATACTCGGCCGTGTGAATTTATGTTTTTTTCTTTGTTAGCCTTACCGGCAGGCGAGTATATCCTTTTACAAAAGAAGAATAGGTCCTTGTTGGTTCTTCAAGAACCTCTATTTTCTCAAATCGTACCAGGATTTCCTCCCACAGCACACGCAGCTGCATCTCTGCCAGGCGGTTTCCCATACAGCGATGGATACCGAAGCCGAAGGAAAGGTGAGATCTGGAATTCGGCCGGTCAATAATCAGCTCATTGGGTCGTTCGAACACACTGTCATCACGATTGCCTGATACGTACCACATGAGAATCTGATCTCCGGCAAGGATTTTTTTGTCTTGAATCAGACAATCCTCGGTGGCCGTTCTTCGCATATAAGCCAGTGGTGTTTGCCAGCGAATAACTTCCGCGACCATTTTTGGAATCAACTGGGGTGCAGCTATCAGTTTGTCATATTCCCTTGGGAATTTATTCAGGGCGTAGACACTGCCACTCATTGAATTACGAGTTGTATCGTTTCCACCGACAATCAGGAGAATTAGATTGCCCAGGAATTCGAGAGGCTCCATGTCCCTGGTGTCCTCGCCGTGGGCAAGCATAGAGATCAGGTCATCGCCGGGGTTACGTTTTCGTTCCTGCCAGAGGCCTGTGAAATACTCCAGGCATTCAATCAGTTCTGCCCGGCGTTGTTCTTCGGTATCCACGATACCTGATCCTGGGACCGCCGTGGCGACATCTGACCACCTTGTTAATTTTTGCCTTTGCTCGAACGGAAAGTCGAACAGGGTAGCCAGCATCTGCGTGGTAAGTTCAATGGAGACGCGTTCTACCCAGTCGAACGGTTCGTTGACGGGCAGGGCATCCAGGACCTTGCCTGTTCGCTGGCGGATAAGGGGTTCCATGTTAGCCAGATTTCTGGGCGCCACTACCGGCGACACTGTCATGCGCTGTTGGTCATGGGTGGGAGGGTCCATGGCGATGAACATACTGACATTGAGCGCCCCCTCGGGGAGTTCAGCGTCAATCGGAAAACCAAGAGTGATACCGTTGGCTGACGAAAAGCGAGCATGATCGGCATCTACTTTTTTGATGTCTTCATAGCGGGTCAACGACCAGTATCTTCCGGCAAGTTCAGTTTGATTAAAATGAATCGGGTCTTCTGCCCGCAGGCGTTCAAAAAAGCCCCACATTTTATCTTCGCTGAACAACCGTGCGCTCACCGGATTGATGTCTTCGATTAACATCTGTGTTGGATCAGGGATTTCTCCCTGGAGGAGTTCCTCACTATCACCGGGCCGTTTGAAGGAGGCCACCTCTCGGTCATTGATGTTATTTTCTGAAATCGCTTCACTCATAGGTATTCCTTGCAACGCATCGCTTTGTGGTTTGCTTTATATCAGATATAAGGCCACCGATAAACTGTAATCGGTTCCTGTAATGACTCGCAATAGCCTGACTATAGCTCGATTCAGGTGCGTTGAAGTCTGCCCAGGCTTTAAGCTAAAGACAGGTCTTGGATTTATGTAACCTGCTTTTTCTGTCCTGCAGCTTTACTAGCTTTGCGCTTACTTGTCTTGCGTAAACGGGCTTTTTTCGGTTTTACCTTTTTTGAGCGTGCTGGTTTTGCTTTAGAAAATGCCGGCCGGGTCTTCATCGCCCCATCTGCTTCAGCTCTGCTGATATTCAGTCGCTGCCCACATACCCAGACTTTCTTGAGTTCCTGAAACATCTGCCTGGACATGCCAACAGGCAGGTCGACAAAACAGTGGTCATCATGAATATCAATATGGCCGATGTGATCGCCATCGAGCCCTGATTCATTGGCCAGGGCACCTACAATATTGCTGGGTTTGACCTCATGTTGATGACCGACTTCAATTCGATAGCGCTCCATACCTTCTGGAACCTGGGTATCATTGTTATGACCCCTTCGGGGTTTCTGCTTGCTACGATCCCGATTGCGAGATTGGTTTTGTTTACGGGCGAGACCCGTATTTTCCCTTGGCAGGGTGTTTTTTGCTTTGTCTTTTGAAAGCAGGAACTGCTCGCCCATAGTCAGTTTTGCCAGGGCTGCGGCAACATCGACGGCTGCCGTGTCATGTTCTAGCTGATACTGTTCAATTAGGCCTTTCAGGAAATCGAGATTTCCCTCTGCTAGTACATCACTTATTTTCTGCTTGAAGCCGGCTATACGTTTGTTATTCACCATTTCCGTGGTTGGTAATTCTAGCTTTTCAATTTTCTGGCGAGTCGCTTTCTCAATGGCTGCAAGCATGCGGCGTTCACGCGGGGTCACGAACAAAATGGCATCACCCTTACGGCCGGCCCTGCCTGTTCTGCCAATACGATGAATGTAGGCCTCAGTGTCATAGGGAATATCATAATTCACGACATGGCTGATGCGGCTGACATCGAGCCCCCTGGCAGCCACGTCTGTTGCTACAAGGATATCAAGTGATCCCCTGGTGAATTGCTGAATGACTTTTTCTCTCTGGTTCTGCGCTATGTCGCCATTGATAGGGGCTGCTGCATAGCCCCTGGCCGCCAGTTTTTCGGCGAGTTCGACGGTTGAGATTTTGGTTCTTACAAAGATTAACATTGCATCGAATTCTTCAATTTCCAGAATTCGAGTTAATGCATCAGTTTTGTAACCGTGACTGACTGACCAGTAGCGTTGTTTTATCAGGGAAGCCGTGGCGGTCTTGTTCTTGATCGCGATTTCTTTAGGATCAGAAAGAAATTTTCGGGCGATTCTCTGCACTTCTTTGGGCATTGTGGCTGAGAACAGCGCCATTTGCCTTTTCTCTGGCATCTGTTCCAGAATCCACTCAACATCATCAATGAAGCCCATGCGTAGCATTTCATCGGCTTCATCGAGTACCAGCGCATCCAGGGCAGCTAGTTTCAAGGTGCCCTTACGCATGTGATCCATAATTCGGCCCGGCGTCCCTACCACAGCATGCACGCCACCTCTGAGCCCTCGTATCTGGCCGCCATATTCCTGGCCACCGTAGATAGGAAGAACCCTAAATCCAGGGATGTGGCGGGCATATTTAGCAAGTGCCTCGGCAACTTGAATCGCCAGTTCCCGGGTCGGGGTCAGCACCATGAGTTGAACCTGCCGCTGATCGAGCTGGATTCTTGACAGCAAGGGTAAGGCAAATGCCGCCGTTTTTCCGGTACCCGTAGGTGCATGACCGAGTAAATCTCGGCCTTCCAGCAGAAATGGAATGGCTTCTGCCTGAATCGGCGTGGGCACCTCATAGCCTACATCTTCTAATGATTTGATGAGGCTATCGGGTAGATTCAGGTCACGAAAGTGCTTGATATTAGTTTCTTCTGGCAAGGTGTTTTCCGGTTGAACTGAGACGAGTGGGATGAGCGGCGGCAAGTATACCCTCTGACCCCTTGATTAAGAAGGAATATTTCCTCATTGCTAACAAGTGGGTCTACTCACTATGAGCCTTTTTATGGAGCGGCTGTTCATGGATACCGGTGATCTACCTGAAAAGTTTCGATTGCTCGCGTTTAGCTAGGCCTTGCAAGCTCAATAAGTGGTGTTATAGGCTGATGGCTCAAGCTTAACGAGAGGGAGAACGGGTGGATTTCAGGGACTTTACCGTAGTGGCATTAGCTGAGGATGTCCGGCAACAGGAAACGACCGCCGTTGATTTAACGAAGGCTGCATTAGCCAATATCGACAGACTTAACCCTTCGATTAATGCTTTCTGCGCTTACAATTCGACGGCCGCTCTGGCTGAGGCTGCGCATATCGATGCAAGAATTTCAAATGGTGAGCATTTACCGCTGGCGGGTATTCCTATTGGAGTCAAGGATTTGGAAGATGCCCAGGGATTTGTAACAACTTTCGGTTCTCAGATGCATGTCCATGATGCGCCGGCAGCATTTGATTCTGTGCTGGTAGGCCGGCTCAGGCAAGCGGGCTGCGTTGTGCTGGGGAAGACCAACACGCCAGAATTTGGCTTTAAGGGCAAAACCGATAACGTCCCGTTTGGCGCCAGTTGTAATCCCTGGGACCTGAACAGAACCCCTGGAGGCTCTTCTGGTGGTTCATCTGCAGCACTGGCATCCGGCATGATCCCCTTGGCGACCGGCAGTGATGGTGGCGGATCGATCAGAATACCCTCGGCCCTGTGCGGGCTCAGCGGTATAAAAACCTCGCAGGGGAGGGTTCCCAATGGCGGGGCAAACCCGCCAGGCAGTGGCCTGTTGACCGTTAAAGGACCCATGACTAACAGAATTCGTGATGCAGCTTATGTGCTGGATCAATGTATTGGTGAAGACCCTTCGGATATATTTTCTCTTCCAAAACCCAGGGATCCCTGGTATCCGCAGCTTGATGGCCGCCTGCCGGAAAGCGTCATCTGGTCGTCAAGCATGGGGATCACCAGCGTCGACAGGGAGATATTGAAAGCCTGCGAAAACGTGATTGGCCAACTCGCAGATGCTGGCGTGGAAATTATTGAAAAGGAGAACATCTGGAGCACCAATCCTTTCCCATCCTGGCTGGTATTCTGGACTGCAGCCAGAGGCCGTGCTCAGGGCCACCTTCGTGGCACGCCTGAGTGGCAGAAGATAGATGCAGATCTCCGCCCGCAGATTGAAATGGGCCTGGATAAGTTTACGGCTGCAGATTATGCCAGGGCTATTGATATGTGCCACCTTCTGAACCTTGAACTGGAGGTGGCATTTGAATCTGCACCGCTGATATTAACACCCGCTACCAGAGGCCATGCGCCGAAAATTGCAGGTGACGGCTTTGTTGATGGTCAGGAAACAGCTGACTGGGTTGCTTTTACCATGGGTATCAATATGACGCGCAACCCAGCCGGTATAGTCCCTATTGCTCTGAGTGATGACGGCATGCCCCTGGGTATGCAGGTTATAGGACGTCAACGACAGGATTTGACAGTGCTCAGGGCGATGACGGGCCTTGAAGATCTGCTCGGCTTTGAAGCGCGAGCGGACGTCGCGATGCTCGCTGGCAGCTGAGCCCTGAAGCTGCTTCAAGAACCACGAATCGGCGTGAATTATCAGGTTATGAAGGTAATGTGGTCTGGCCTAAATGCTAAGCGGCTGGCAGAATGCGCACGGTTTGATTGTCCGCCGGCAAGGTTAGTTGCAGTTGACTATCGATAACGGCGATCTTCCGGGTTTGGCCGCTGGCCTCTCTGACAGACCAGTTCGGCTGATCTCCCAGGTTGTTGATTCGCATGCTGGTCATAGAACCTTGAAGGTTCTTGTTCATGGCCTGAACCGCCAGTTTTAGTGACCCTTCACTCCAGTTCGCCTGGCTCAATGCAAAATTAGGGAAGTCCACGCCTGTAACCGTTGGCCTTGAAAACTTGTCCAGGTTTGGCTCATTGAATAACTTCGACCAGTCACCCTGATTACAGACCCATCCGGCCATGCTGCGGGCATTCCACTGTCCTCGGGGGTGTGCTTCGTTGAGATTAAATGCCAGCGTGAATTCACCTCGCTGATTATCCCAGCAAGGTTCAATATAGTGTTCAGCTTGCTCCCAGATCGATTTTTTTAGATCGCTGTCTGCAAATTCACCTGCCAGCTGGAGCAGATTCACCAGATTGGCTGGGTTATCCAGGCCAGCCAGCGGCTGGTTACTGAATATGCCACTGCGCTGTGCCAGGGCTTGCCAGCCTGCCCGGGCAAATTCTGGTCGTTGCGGCGCAAAATACCAGGTAGGTGCGATGAGGCCCAGCGGGCCACGTCCGACATGTTCATCGATGATCGGGTCATAATACAGATCCATACCCATGGCCTGGTTGTCATTCCATTGGATGTAGTTACTTTTGGCAAAATCCCACCACTGATCAAAGGCGCTATGGAACTGCGTTGAAAACAGCTTATCGTATAGCCTCAGACCGAGGCCGGCAGCACTGAGTCAGTAAGGCCAGATTTTAGTGTTTTCACAATGACAGCCTGCCTGGCTGTTGTGCCACTGTTCTGCCAGATAGGCCGCTATTTTTGAATGGCTCCATTCAAAGCTATTTTCGCCGTCTCTGATCATCAGAAAGGGTTGATCCCATTTCTGATTCCCAGAAACATATCGATGCAGCCCCAGAAGCAGAGTGAAAAAACCTTTATAGAACAGCATGCCATCGGCTTTAACAGGATCCGCCTGCATGCCATAAGGCTCGATACCATTCGCTGTCCAGCCGGGTACATTGTAGTTGCCCCAGTGATTCTCGGGTATCAGCGGGCGGTAGTGAACGGGGTAGCGTGCTCGCGCGGGATCATTGCCGAATTGAGTCATCCAGTCTTCTGCTGACCACCAGCTCGTGTGCCGGGTGACTAATTCCTCGAGAATGTCACTATAAACCTCCCGCCATGCCGGTGTGCGATCGCTCATAAGCGCCACCGCATAGCTCGAGTCGACCAGGTCGAAACGATGCCAGGAGGTCATGGGCTCGCCGGTTATATTGTCCCAATGCGGGTGCGGTCTGCCGTCTGCATCCCAGTTGTCGCTAGTATGAGCCTTCCGATGCAGATATCTTAACCAACCCAGTGATCGGTCATCCAGCTTTTGAGTTCGGTTTGTCAATGTTTACCACCGTGAGAAAAGGTTTGCATGCGGTTGTTACTATAACGTGTACAAGCTTCGACTGTCAGCTATGGATCCGCTCAGCAAAGGCCGGTCCAGGCGCCGGCAGCATAACAGGTGTAGTTTGTGTGGTAAGCGTGTTTACTGGCTGGTTTATGCACTCGAAAGCTATGTTAACTACAGCCTGTTCTGGTAGGGTGGTCTGAATATTGCCTAAGGAATCAAAATGCCGACACCTTCAAGAGTCGTTGTACTACCTTCAGAGCCAGGACCATTACAAGTCATGGACCTCCAGCTACCAGACCCAGGCCCGCATCAGGTCGTCATCAAGCAGTTTGCCAGTGGTATCTGTCACAGTCAGCTACACCAGATGCACCGTAAGCGAACCGGGCCGGTTGTTCTGGGACACGAGTCAACGGGGGTGGTATTAAAAGCAGGAAAACAGGTGAACCACGTGGCTGAGGGAGATACAGTGCTGGTGACCTGGGTCCCCAGGGATTCAGCGCATGCTAGCCGCCTGGCAGACGCGGCGACAATCAAATTGCCGGATGGGTCTCTGGCGGCATCTAATAATGTATTCACCTGGGCTGACCACACCATCGCCGATGAGCAGTATGTGGTTAAAGTAGCACCGGATATTGACAGAGAAGTCACTGCCATTATCGGTTGCGCCGTGATGACGGGGGCGGGAGCAGTTGAAAACACAGCTGATGTCAAAGCCGGAGACAGTGTTGCTATCTTTGGTGTCGGCGGTGTCGGTCTGTCCGCAGTGGTAGCGGCTAAAACGCGCGAGGCGCATCCTATTATTGCGGTTGACCTGGATGATCAGAAACTGCAGTTTGCAAAGCAGTTTGGCGCAACCCATGTTATCAATGCAGCCCAGGTTGATGCAGTCACTGCTATTAAAGCGCTGACCCAGCGTGAGGCCCAGCATTCCATGACCAGAGAACCCGTTTCCGGCGCCGATTTTGTATTTGACTGTATTGGTGTCAAGTCCACCATGGAGCAGATCGTACCGGCTGCACGGACCGGTTTTTTTGGTAGCAAGGCGGGTGGTACTGCGGTACTGGTTGGCGTTCCTACCACCACAGTGGAGCTTAATGCCGGAGATATTCTAATGAACGAGAAGAAGTTTATTGGCAGTATCGGTGGATCCTGTTCACCCGACAGGGATTTTCCGAAATACCTGAACTGGTACAAGCAGGGCCTGTTGAACCTGGACGTCATGGTTACCGAGCGTTACCAGTTGGATGATATCAATGCTGCAACCGATGCATTAACCAATGGGAAGATCTCGGGTCGAGCGATACTCGTTTTTGATTAGGCTGAATTAGGTTATGGGTTACGCTTTTCTGGACCATGATGGCATTTTAGCATTTGCCCATCGCGGTGATCATGAATCTGGCCCAGAGAATACCATGCCAGCTTTTGCTGGGGCTGTCTCAAAGGGCTTCGACTATCTGGAAACTGATGTTCACTGCAGCGATGACGATGTTCTTCTGGCTTTTCATGACCATCAATTGGACCGTGTTACCGACAGGACGGGTATGATCGCGCAGCAGCCCTATGCCAGCATCAGGCAGGCCCGTGTGGCAGGGTCAGAGCCTATCCCTCGGCTCGAAGAGCTGTTTTCCGCTTTCCCCAGTACCCGGTTTAACATTGATCTGAAGGCCGACAACAGCCTGTTACCGTTTATAAAACTGGTGCGGAAATCAGGATGCCAGGATCGAATCTGTGTTGGCTCATTCAGTGATGCCAGGTTGTCGGCATTCAGGCAGGAATTCCCCCGGGTGTGCACCTCCATGGGTCCCAGGGAAGTGCTTCGGGCCCGCCTGGCAAGTTTCTACCTGCCAGCAGGTTCATTAGCAGCAGGCTGTGCCCAGGTACCGGTTCGGCATAAGCAAATCCCCATAGTGGATTTCAGATTTGTGCGAGCCATGAAGGCCAGAGGTATACAGACGCACGTTTGGACCATCAATTCTGTTGATCAGATGAATCACCTGCTGGATGTTGGCGTGGACGGTATCATGACCGACTACCCATCAAGACTGAAGCAGGTTTTGATCAAGCGAGGGTTATGGACCCAGGTCAGTTCATGACAGATCGATAGCGGGTCGGGGAGGTTGCCCGCAGGGCCTTGATTACGAACTTGGAACGACCGATTTGGCAGGCCTGTTGTGAACTCCGGATAACGGCGAATCAGAGCCTTGCTGGCTGCTTGATGCAAATTGCAACTGCACCATGCGGGCATAGCGGGGTTCACGTTCAAGCAGTTCCTGATGGTGGCCGATATCAATTATTCTACCGTCCTCCAAAAGCACGATTCGATCCGCTTTGACGATGGTGGATAGTCGGTGGGCGATAACCATTGTGGTTCGGTCTTGCTGAAGCCGTTCCAGGGCCTTTTGAACCAGTCGTTCGCTATCAGCATCCAGAGAGCTGGTTGCTTCGTCAAGAAGTAGAATAGGTGGGTCTTTAAGTACCGCTCGGGCGATGGCAATTCGCTGTTTCTGGCCACCGGACAAGCGCGTGCCTTTTTCACCCAGATGGGTATCGTAGCCATCGGTCAGTTGACTGATGAAGGTGTGGGCATGGGCAGCTTGCGCAGCTTTAATAATCTCATCAGGGGTTGCGTCAGGTCGACCAAAGCGAATATTTTCAGCTGCACTCAACCCGAAGAGGGTTGTTTCCTGGGAAACGATGCCGATCAGACGGCGTACGTCCCTGGGATCTGCCCTGGTAATGTCGATATCGTCTATTAGAATCTTGCCGCGACTCGGATCGTAAAAGCGCAGCAATAGATGAAACACCGTGCTTTTACCTGCACCCGAGGCACCGACCAGCGCGATGTGTTCACCTGGGTTTATGTTCAGGCAGAACTGCTTGATGACAGCTTTGCCGGGCCTGGATGGGTAGCTGAAAGTAACGTCGTCAAAATGGATCTGCCTGCTTTGTGCTGGTGGGATGATTAACGGTTGAGCTGGGGGTCGGATTGCTGGCTGCATCTGGAGTAACTCGACTATTCTTTCCATGGCGCCGGCTGCTCTTTGCAGTTCTCCCCAGAATTCACTCAGGGCAGCACCGGATGCACCAACAAGAATTGCATAGATAACGAACTGCCCAAGCTCGCCCCCTGATAAGCTGCCACTGAGGACCTCCGTTGCGCCCATCCATATGACAAATATGAAGGTGCCGAATAATACCGTGGTTGCTACCATTGTCATCAAGGCACGAACCCGTATCCGCAGAACAGCCGTATCAAAGCTGGTCTCAATAGCTTTTCCAAAGCGCTGGCTTTCCCGTTCTTCGGCTGTGAATTCCTGTACAGTTTCAACTGCATTGAGAATCTCGGCAGCGTAACCGCTGGCGTCTGCTACCCGGTCCTGTGATGATCGGGATAAGCGCCTGACCCACTGCCCGATCATCAGGATAGGCGTAATCACAAGAGGCAGCAGGATAACCAGGATGGCGGTAAGTTTAAGGTTTGTATAAGCCAGAAGGGCCAGAGCACCGATAAACTGGATGGATGATCTCAGGACAATGGATAAACCTGCCCCGGAAATAGATTGAATCAGCGTGGTATCGGCGGTAAGCCGGGAGAGCACTTCGCCGATTTTTGTGGTTTCAAAGAAAGTGGGGTCCATTGCAACCACGTGTCGAAATACGCGGTCTCGCAGATCGGCGACGACGCGTTCACCTAACCAATTGACGAAATATGCCCTGGCTGCACCAAAAAAACCTATAAGAAGCGTAAACGCCATTAACACCAGAAAGTAACTATCAATTCTTGTTGCATCATCTGTCGAGAAGCCGTTATCTATGACTTCCCTGACGGCTAACGGCATGGCCAGTACCGCAGCAGAGCTGATTAACAACGCGATCAGGGCCAGCACCAATGTTCCTTTGTAGGGTAAGACGAAAGGAACAAGTGCTGCTAACGGTTTTAGCGACCTGCGTTTTTTTTTCTGTTCCGCTGTCAAATCCAACATGGGCGATCATTAACTTGTGGGACCGGACGGCAAGTCTATACAGGGATAGAGGGCATGTCTATTGCCGTAGGTCATGGCTGGTGATGATCTGCCGCGGGCTGGCTGTTTCTGCCTGCTGCTTCAGGTTAACCCGCTTTGGCCCTGCTCAGGATAAGTTCGGCCACCTGGGTTCCATGCGTATTCTGCAGGAAGTGACCTGCTGCTGGAATGGGATCGAAGCTGGCCTGCATCTGGCCTGCCCATTTTCTGCCCCACGGCTCATTAAAGACATCATCAGTACAACCCCATATAAAGTGAACGGGTTGTTTACAATTGAGCAGGGTCTTGTAGTGGTGGGACTGGGCAGTCGCATTACCATTGTCAGGGCTATTGATGGGAATTGAAAGCGGGAATCGCCTTAAACCATTGTAGGCCTGATCAGGCAATCCCAGGAAAGGCGCCAGGAAGGCATCATGCATGGTCTGTGCTTGCGTACTTAGCGACGGCAAAGTGCCATTAACCAACGCCGGGATGATGACATCCCGGTCAGCAAGACCTGCAGATAGGATCATGAGTAATCCAACGTCGGGCTGTTGTCGTGCAAACAAGCCTCCGTCCTGCCAGTTTCTTACCCAACTTTGTATGGCATCAGAATATTGGTACGCTTCATGATGCAACCAGGTGTTCATGATAACCAGCCTGGTAAATCTCTCCGGCATCATCGCAGCCTGCGCAAGCCCGGTAGGGCCTCCCCAGTCCTGGCACACCAGGGTTATCTGCCGCAGGTCCAGCTGGGTCAGCAGCGATGTAAGAATCTCGGTATGCCGAGCGATAGTGTACCAATGTATATCCGTGGGCTTATCGGATTTCCCGAAACCCATGTGATCGGGAGCTATGCAACGATAACCGGCATCTACCAGGAGGGGAATCATGTCCCGATACAGGTAACTCCAGGTGGGCATGCCGTGTAGCAGAAGCATAACCGGGCCATCCTTGGGACCTTCGTCGATAAAATGCATTTTCAGGTCTTGCCACTGGTGAAAGTTTTCTGCAAAGGGGTAGTCAGCGAGAGTTTCAAAGTTCTGCGCTGGTGTGCGGATAAATTCAGTCACTTATGGTCTCCTTTCTATGAGCTGGATGATACAAGCTGGAGCGACAGGCAGTCTCGCGTACTGGGTACCACTTACCTATCGCTTGGCATAATACTACATCGAATCCTCTATTCTGGTAACCAGCCGATTCGTTGCGAGTGTCCTTTCAGTTGTCCGTTAGGCTAGCCACGATTTATTTACCTGCCAGGTGGTTGTACTGGAAAAGGATTTCTATGTTAGCTTTGGGTTTTATGAATAAGCCAGAAGGCTTTTTTTAGTCAACGCAAGAGGGGGCAGCATGGCCTGGAATGATAAAGACGGTGAGATTGAACACGCGCTGGAGCGCGGTTTTACAGTTAATGTTGATGGCCATTCGGTGCCAGGGGTTTACTGGCAACCTAAGCAGGGTAACGCCGATTTTCTGGTCCTTCTGGGCCATGGTGGGGGTACTCACAAAAAAGTCGATTATCTGTTAGCTATGGTGGAACTTCTGGCTCAGCGTGGCATAGCGGCAATGTCAATTGATGGTCCGGGCCATGGGGAACGTGTGCAGGGCGACGGTAGCCAGAGCGTTAACGAATTTGCCAGTCTGTGGCATGGTGGTGGTGGCACTGAAACAGTGATAAAGGATTGGATGGGTTGCCTGGACTTTGTTGAAGCAAAGATGGGAGCCAGGGCAACTGCATGGTGGGGCCTTTCAATGGGAACCATGATGGGGTTACCGGTTACGGCTACTGATAAACGGATCAGACTGGCTCTGTTTGGCCTGATGGGGGACTGGGGCCCTAATCAGCAAGACCTTGTCCGTCTGGCCCCTAAGGTTACCTGTCCAGTCCGTTTTCTGGTCCAGTGGGATGATGAGATTGTACCCAGGGATGCTTGTTTTTCCTTGTTTAACCTGCTGGGATCAAAGGTCAAGACCCTGCATGCCAATCCAGGGCCTCATGCGGCCGTGCCCAGATTTGAAATGGTAGCGTCCATTGCCTATCTGGATGAGAAATTAAGGAAATATGCAGCTACCCAGGCTTGATTGGGCAGTTTTTAGAGGCGACTCGATGGAGTCTGAGTAAGGCTGGCTGGCTAAGGCATGACCCTTTGATCATGTGTTAATAAACGGAGATAAAAGATGTCTTATGAAACGCTGGAATATAAGGCTAACGACCATGTGGCAAGAGTGACACTACAGCGTCCGGAGAAGCTCAATGCATTAAATGATGTTTTAAGGGAAGAGCTGCACGAAGTCTGTTCGGCAATTCAAATTAATGATGACATTCGAGCTGCCATATTTACCGGTGAAGGTCGAGGCTTTTGCTCAGGAGCAGATCTCACGCCGGCCTCGGCTGGCAAGCCAGACCAATTAAGTCAGAATGAACGCTTGGATGATATAGGTTGGGTTGGCCGTCTCGCCACTGATATCTATAAAATAGGTATTCCCACTGTCGCTGCGGTAAATGGTGTCGCTGCTGGTGCGGGCATGAGTCTAGCCCTGGCCTGCGATCTGAGGGTTGGCTGTGAGACATCACGCTTTAAGACGGTTTTTGCTGAACGGGGACTGTCCCCGGATAGTGGTATGTCTTTTTTCCTACCGCGTATTGTTGGCTACAGTCGAGCAGCAGACCTGGTATTTACCAGTCGGGACGTTGATGCTGACGAAGCCTATCGGCTGGCCTTATTGGATCGCCTGGTTAGTAGTGAACAATTGTTGGACTGCGCACAGGATCTGGCGAAACAGATGGTCAGTCTGCCGCCTATGGCCATTCGTTCGGCCAAAAGGGTTCTGCAGCTCAACCAGGACCTTGAATTTGAGCATGCCTTAAGAAATGAGATCTTTGGCTTGTCTTTCGCGCGTAAGTCGCCCGAGGATCAGAAGGAGCAGCGGGCCTCTTTCCTGGAAAAACGCAAACCCGAATTCACGGGTGACTGAACGGCTATCATGAAGCGGGAGAGAATCCCGCAAGCGCTTTATCTGATTTTTCACCGCGCGGCCGGATTATATTTGTTCGCATTTTTTGTTTTCAAATGTATCAATAATTTATTGATTTAAAACAATTAAATATCTAGATATAGTTCTATTCCAAGGCCAGAATTTAGTCTGTTGCACTTGCAATTCAGAATTTCTGTTAAGGCACTCAATTCACAAGTGGTGAGAGATCAGGTAGCGATCCGGAGCATTCCTCGTATCCACGTCAGTAGCCTCTGTGACAGCATAGAACCTTCAATGTCCTGATGTTGTCCGGCGAGCCTCCGGCTCACTGACAGGGCAGTAGCTTATTTCAGGCTGTCGACTATGTGCTGGTAATATGCTGCTGGGTTCCGCAGGCGGTGGACCAGGGGAGCACCGAGGCTGCTTTTGGGGTTGTTTATGACCAGGCATTCACCCGATCGCTGGTCATCCGCAATGATTGTCAGAACGGCATCAGCAACCTGCTCAGCTGTTAACAAAACGGTATTTGCCAGCACCGAATCCAGCCATGCAGCCGGTGCACTGCCATCACCGGTACGGTTAATAAAGGCCGTATCAACCATACCCGGTAAGATTGCATTGACTCGAATGTTGTGGCTTGCTGCCAGTTGGGCGGAAGCCTGGGTCAGGTTTACAACTGCCGATTTTGTCGAGGAATAGATGGGGTCTGCAGGCATAGGACCCAGGGCCGCGGTAGAGGCTGTATTGATGATGACCCCGCCGGCGTTTCTGTTAAGAGCATCAATTGCTAGTCTGTTGCCAATCGTGAGTCCCAGCAGGTTAACCTTGATGACGGCTTCGATTCTGTCCAGAGGTGTTTCTGGCCAGATAGGTTCGCCACAGATTGTACCAGCATTGTTGTGGACGATGCTGATGCTGCCAAAACGCGTTTCGACCGCTTCGAAGAAGTCGCTTTGCTGTTTACTGCTGCTGACATCGATAATGTCCGTAAATGATTCTGCGCCGCGTTGCTGTACCCCTGTAGCGGTTACAAACAATCCGTCGCCATCGATATCGGCCATGCCGATGGCTTTTACACCGGCATCTGCCAGCGCGTAAGCAGTTGCCTGGCCAATTCCTGACGCAGCGCCGGTAATAATTGCGACCTTCCCTTTGATATCCATGTTTCATCCTTGAGCTTGGTAAGACTATCAAAACAAAATTACTCTGGAAATGGAACGTGTTATAAACAGGTAAGGCTAGGCTAGGAAAAATCGATGGCGAATTATGAGAACCTGTTTCAGCCCCTGAAAGTGGGTCAATGTGTCCTCAAGAACCGTATCGTCCGTTCGCCTCATGGCACCGGCTTGACCGGCGAGAATCTTATTGCTTACCACGAGGCTAGAGCCCGGGGGGGTGTCGCTATGTCTACGCTCCAGGCGACCGGCATTCACGCCAGTGCGCCGAGCGGAATTGAGTTGTATTCAGATAGTTGCAAACCCTTTTTAAGTGAAATTGCCGACAGGATGAGGCCATTCGACATGAAGTTGTTCATTCAGCTTTATCATCAGGGGGCAGCAGGCGGGGCGACTGCTGAAACCTGGTCTGCCAGCGCCATCCCTAACCCCATGGGTCGGGTGGTGCCGCTGGAGATGACCAAAACACAGATCGATGATGTTGTTGCTGGATTTGCAACGGCGGCAATGCGGGTTCGTGACTGTGGCTTAGATGGTGTGGATATCCATGCGTCCAGTGGTTATCTGATTCACGAGTTTCTTTCCCCCGCCCTGAACAGGCGCAGCGATGAATATGGTGGTGATCTAGCCGGCCGCATGCGATTTCTACTTGAAGTCATTGCAGCGGTCAGGCAAGCGGTGGGCGATGATATTGTAGTTGGTGTCAGAATTCCTAACGAAGATTATGTGCCAGGGGGATTGGCTGCCGAGGATAATGCGCTGATTGCAGCCGCCATCGACCCCCTTGTGGATTACGTTTCCCTGCATATGGGTGCCTACTGGCGCTTTCACAAGCTTATCGCGCCAGCAGATGATCCTCTGGGTGTGGAAATGGCGGCGAACAACGTGATTACCCCGAATATCAGTAAACCGGCGATGGTGGTTGGCCGTATTATGAGCCTTGATCACGCCAGTGCGATTGTCGAGCGCGGAGAAGCCGACATGGTATCCATGGTCCGAGCGCTGATTGCAGACCCTGAGCTGGTTAAAAAGGCTCGTAATCAGCAGGAACATAAAATCCGTCCCTGTATCGGCTCTAATATGGGCTGCGTAGGGCAACTGATGAGCCAGGGCAGAATACGCTGTGTGGTTAATCCTGCTGCGGCCAGGGAACAGGTGCTCAGCTTTGAGCCGAATGATCGTGTCCGGCTCGGTAAAAAGCTACTGGTGGTCGGTGGTGGCCCAGCAGGTCTGGAATTTGCTCGAACAGCTGCGCTTAGAGGCCATGAGGTTGCGTTACATGAGGCAATGAAGTCCCTGGGCGGTCAGGTTCTGATGGCAGCTTCAGCGCCAGGGAGAGCAGATATTGGTGGCATCGCGCACTGGTTAAGCGCTGAGATAGAAAGCCTCGGCGTTGATGTCCACCTAAACAGCTATGTGGATGAACAATTAATAGCAGAAATTGCGCCAGACGAGGTCATACTGGCGACAGGCACAATGCCTAGAACTGATGGCATGCAGTTGGCAATGCCGGGATCCTCAATCCAGGGGTTTGACAAGTCGCATGTTTATTCTTCCTGGGACCTGCTCGGGTTTGGGGAGATTACCCAGTTGCGGGGCCCAGCGGTTGTTTTCGACGATACAGGCTCTTTTGAAGCAATATCAGTGTGTGATGTTCTGCTGGCGAAAGGATTGCCGGTTACGCTGGTATCCAGACATAACGCGATTGGCGAGAGTCTGCCTTACCCACTTGTCACCGCAGGGGCAGCACGGGAGCGCCTTTACGGTGGTAATTTTGATTTTATAGGGGGGCATTACTTACAACAGATTGATGACGATAAAGTTGACATCGGTGTCCTGTTTACAGATCGCCGGCGCAGTATTGCCGCACAAACCGTTGTTTTCGTAGGCTATAACGAGCCGAATCGATTATTATGGCAGTCGCTGCAGGGTAATGGCCCAGCTGCTCATATGATCGGTGATGTGCGTGGTCGAAACAGTATTATGAGTGCCATTCACGCGGGTGCTGAACTGGGGCGTAGTATTTGAGCAGTTTCAGCCAGAACTGGCACGGTCATCCCGGCAATGATCATTGGATATTATTCCAGATCATGAAATCAGTGGCTGGGTCATAATCATTTGCTAAGATGTCCGGGATAACAGACCTGAGAGCAATGTATGAGTCGTGAACCAATTACCCTGGGAGATCGAGTTTTTCAGTTCTCACCGGTGAATATCGAAAATAGCCGTACGTTAAGTCGTGATCAGCTGCAGCAATTCAATGAAAATGGCTATTTATCCGGCATAAGTATCTTTACCGAATCGGAAGCAAGTGAGCTCCAACACTATATTGAACAGTTAGTGACGCAGGTTGTTACGGCCGCAGACCAACGTAATTCATACTCCATCAATAATTATCATGTAGTCTGCCAGAGACTCTATGATCTTGTGGTTGAGCCCAGGATATTAGCTTATATAGAGGATATCCTGGGAACTGAGTTAGTCTGCTGGAGCTCACATCTGTTTGCTAAACTCGCCGGCGACAGCAAGGTTGTACCGCTGCATCAGGACGCTGTGTATTGGCCGCTGACGCCTAGTCACAGTGTGACTGCCTGGTTGGCAATTGATGATGCTGACGCTGAAAACGCCGCCATGCAGTTCGTACCCGGCAGTCACCTGTCGGGGGCACAGGTCCATGAAATGCAGCCTCTGGACGGTAGTCGGGTTTTAGGAAGACAGGTGTTAAACCCTGATCAGTATACCGATCGCTTTATCAATGTATTACAGGCAGGGCAGCTATCTCTGCATTCGGATCTATTGCTGCATGGCTCGGATGCCAATGACTCCAGTCGTAATCGATGTGGCTTGACCCTGCGGTATATCCCAGCGAGCGTTAGAGTAATGGAAGGATTTGAGGTCTGGAGAAAGAGCGCGGTGCATTGCCTGGATGGCGACGCCTCTGATTACTGGTATAACAGAAGAAGGCCCGAAGGAGAAAACCCAGAGAAACTTGCTGACTTCTGGGGTGAATTTGATGGCCAGAGCCTCAGCCCTACGTCTGCTGACAGATTCGCTTAATTTCCCCGCCAGGCGGTCAGACAGGGCCGATCAAAAAATACCGGGAGTGTAGCGTGTCCATTAATCTTCACTGCTGACTGATTTATCGAAAGCAGCAAGACCGATAAAACTGACGGCGACAATCGTAAAGGCCATACCTGAGCCACCGCCAATATAAGCGATTGCCCCCATCAGGTCGCCTGGGCCAAAAGGTGTTTCTGAGACGGAAAGGCCACGGTTTGAGGAAAAATTTCCCGCCCAGTAAAAAATGGTATTGGCCCAGCCTGTAATAAGCAGGCCCCAGGCCGTCCAGAATGCTCGTTTTCCTGCCATATCGAGGTAACGCATAAGCAGGGCCAGGCAAGCAATCATGACGCCATTGAGGATGCCGCCGACGTGCGCTGCCTGCCAGCCTCGGGCACTCCCGGGTATGTCTACCTGCCAGGCTGGCAGTGGCCAGAGTGTAACAGCATCCAGAAGTGAAAATATCAGCAAGATACCGGCGATGAGGCCAATCAGTAGCACCAGCATGGCATGGGCTATCACTCGTTGGGTTAACTTTTCCAAGTCGTATTCTTGTGTGGTCATGTTGTTACCTTTAGCTTGTTAATGTGCTCGCTATGGATAGCTTGTTAGTAGGCTCATTATCTTTAGTTCTTGTTAGCCTGGCTATAACCTTTAGACAGTCAGGCGGCGCATGGTCTCCTGGCTTAGGGTTGTTACATCCTGGCCACTGTCATGGATTTCACGCCACGCCACCGCTATCGGGTTCTGCCTGTGGTTACAGATTGGATGTTGGCGCGGATGGTAGTGCCTTGCAAAAACGGGCAGCGATGCGCTGAATAGGTCCCAGGCAAAGGAAACGAAGAATTTCCAGGCCCGGATGCGCCTTCTGACGCCGAAGCAGCTGGTTTTCAGCATAATTCTGAACGCGCGGTAGGTTTCCAGCGCTATGTGGAGGAACGCGTACATCACCATATAGCGGCGATACCATTCATGCTCGCCGTAAAAAGCCTGGTAAAAATCAAAGGCGACGGCGCCGTGCTCTACTTCCTCGACCTGGTGCCAGACCCATAGGGCTCGAAGGTTTTCATCTGCATCGGCCATTAGCTCTTCATAGCGATTGAGGATAATCATGCCACCGAGAAAGGTAAAAGTTTCATATCCAGCCGTAAATCCGATCTGAAATTGCTTGTCACCCTTGGCTTTGATCCGTTCAAAATAGTTTTTTGATTTTTTATCAATGCCTTCCAGACCAGTATAATGGCTTGAGAGTTTCTTGGTCCAGGCAATGAAGTTAAAGGCATGGTGGGCTTCCTGGCCGATAATAGCGGTGACATTTTCTGACAGTTCTGCATCTTTAAGGCCAGGGCTGTATTGCCGCATGACATAGACCAGGAAGTGTTCAAAATGAGGAACATGGATGCCCAGCGCATTGATAAATATAGAAAATTCAGGACAACTTCGGCTCCACACAGGATCGCTGCGGTCTAGCTGCTCATAGTCAAAGCGCAGCTGCCGAACCTTTATTGAATCCATTGGATGAATTGCCCTGTTGCTGACCACGAGAAACCCCGTTTCGATAAAGTTGATTACAGTCCCCTGGATTAGGCCGGACTGTAGGGTATCAATATTCCCTGATTTATATCATCAAGTACACTATTGAATTCAGCCAGGATTTGAGTAGTTTCCCAGGTCGGTGTCGATTCTGCCTGCCTGATATTTAGACTTGCTGAGACTCATGCAAGATAGTCACAGTAGGCAAGTTAAGGAGATTCATACTACACTGACCAATATCAGGTCATAGGATTGCTGATGATGCAATTAAAGAAATCACTCTGCATGTTTATTCTGGCAGTTTGCCCGGATTTTTGCCTTGCTCTGAATGAAGGCGCTGTCGCACCCGGATTCAGCCTGCCGGTATTTGACCACCCAGAAATTAGGAAATCCTCTGACTACCTGGGCAAAGTGATTTATCTGGACTTCTGGGCGTCCTGGTGTGGCCCCTGCCAGATTTCGGTTCCCCAGCTGGTTCAACTTCAGGCCGATCTGAATACGGATAAGTTTGAGGTGGTAGCCATCAATGTCGATGAGGAAGCTCATCGAGCCAGGCGCTTTCTTGCAAAATATAAGGTCAATTACACCGTTCTGGCAGACCCTGAAGGCCGTGTCGCCGCAGAATACGAATTAACGGGTATGCCGAGTGCATTCATTGTTAACCAGCAGGGTAGAATAGTTAAGATTCACACCGGTTTCAAAAAGGGTGATATGGAAATAATTCGAAGCTATATCAATGATTTATTGAACTAATATGAATAAATCGTTGCTTTTGGTCATCATCATCCTGCTGCTGTATAGCTGTCAGACCGTACAGCCCTGGCAGCGGGGTCTGCTGGCTCGTCCTGAGATGCAACTCGAACCAGACCGGTTGCAGGCAAAACTACACAGCCAGGTCTACTTCAGCAATGAGGCCTCATCCGGTGACAGCGAAGTTGCTGGGGCTGGTTGTGGTTGTAATTAACTGATGGCGCAGGCGGCTAAGGCTTCTCCCTGGATGGCATTAACCAGTGCTGCACTGGCATTGCCTGCCTTCTCTGCGAGTGTGCCAGATCAGGTTGAAATAGGTATTAAAACCACGGCCTATCGGGAATCAGATCAGAATCCAGAAAGTGTACTGGTAGGCAGTGTTCAGCGTTACGATATTAATATCAATCAATTTTACCTCATTACACCTATAGGTCGCGACTGGGGCCTCGCCCTGGATCTATCGCACGAGTCTATGAGCGGGGCCTCTCCCTGGGGAACGGTCTCCGTAGTCGGCGCAAACACGCAACTGGTGATGTCAGGCGCGACTATTGAGGAAGCGCGAAATGAACTGAGTGTCGGCGTAACGCGCTATTTTGATACCGCCAGCCTGGGCCTCAGTCTCACCCGCTCAGAAGAAAACGATTATAATGCAACTGCCATGGCCGTTAACGGCGAATGGGATTTTAATAACAGGCAATCAACCTTGGCGGTGGGCCTGAGTTATTCCACGGATTCAATAGAACCTTCTGATGCCTTGAGTTTTGGCCGCACTCTGAAACAGGCCAGGCGAAACGCTTCATTTTCGCTGGCGTGGACCCAGGTGCTGAATCGTGCTTCGGTGCTGCAGTCTGGTTTCAGTGTAACCCAGCATAATGGTTACCTGTCTGACCCCTACAAGTTACGGGACATCAGACCGCGGCAGCGACTTGAAACAGCGATTAATTTTCGTTACAGGCGATTCATGCAGCGTTCTGACAGTAGCCTGCATCTGGATTACCGTTATTACCACGATGACTTCGGGATCGGCTCGCACACCCTGCGTAGTGCCTGGTATCAGAACCTGACTGACCAGTTTCAGTTGATTCCCAGTGTTCGCTATTACAGCCAGAATCAGGCGGACTTCTATGTTGGTGGCGACGACTATGGTTTAGCCGAGACAGTGTTTCAATCCAGTGACTACCGGCTGTCCGGATTTGGTGCTGTCACCTTTGGCCTGCAGGGCAGGTTCAGCCAGAGAGACTGGTCAGTCAGCGTAAACTTTGAGCGCTACCTAAGCGCTGCCGGTTATGCGCTGAATGCCAGCAGAGCGGAACATCCGGGGTTGCTGAGGTTCAGTCTGCTGTCATTTGGTTTCGACTTCAGGCTGTAGATGCAGCTTTATACTACGTCTTTTCAGGCTATGGGTTGCCCCTGTGAGTTACGGCTTTTTGCTGGTAGTGCTGCTGTCGCGCAGGATGCTGCGGCAGCCTGTATCAGTGAGGCAAGGCGTTTCGAGCAGAAATATTCCCGTTACCTGGATACCAGTGTGACGTCATTGATCAATCGCTCGGCCGGTGTGTCAGCAACCCCGATTGATCCGGAAACGTTTTCGCTGTTGCAGTATGCAGACGTCTGTTATGAGCAGAGCCAGGGATTATTTGATATCACCTCAGGTGTACTGAGGAAGGTATGGAATAAGGACCGGCAGACCCTGCCGGGGCAGGCTGAGTTGAATGAGATTACCCGCTTAGTCGGCTGGGATAAGGTTCGTCTCTCAGAAAGCGAGTTTTTTTTACCCCAGCGTGGCATGGAAATTGATTTTGGTGGTGTGGTAAAAGAATATGCCGCTGATGCTATAGCCATGCGAGTCAGATCGTCGGGTATAAGCGCTGCACTGGTGAGCCTGGGTGGTGACATAGTCACCTTCGGTGCCCAACTGGCAGGCGCCGCCTGGCCGGTCGGGATTGTACACCCGACCCGGAAGTCTTCAGTTATTGCGACCATTTATCTTAAGGACATGGCGCTGGCTACCAGTGGTGGTTATGCGCGATATTTTGATTTGCAGGGAAAACGATACAGCCATTTGATTAACCCAAACACGGGGTGGCCGGTCGATAGTTTGTTAAGTGTCAGCGTCAGCACCGAGCAAGCTGTTGTTGCCGGATCTATCAGTTCAATTGCGCTGCTTTATGACCGGCAGGAGGCGCTTGAATGGCTTGAGAACTGTGGTTGCGCCTATTTTGCCATTGATCAGGATTTATCCTGTTACGGCAATCTTGGCGGTTAACGTGCCGTGATCCAGCGGGTTACCGTTAACAGGATGCGGCATCGCGGTCAGGTCAGTCAATGCTCTATTGAGAATACCCTGCAGGCACCTTATTATCAGCAGTGCGGCGAGGCAGAGAAAATGCGATACTCGGGAAACGGGTTTTGCTGATGGGCGCGCTGACAGTATTCAGGATAAGATCACGTCATTCATGAAATACGAACGCATGGAACATGGAAGCTTGGAGACTGAACGGTCGTTATTTAGGCATGTTTTGCTGCTGATATTCATAGTCGTTTACCCGGTTTTCTCCGGCGCTGCCGATCTGCCTGAATCACAAACCTTCTTTAACGAAAATATCTCGGTCATCATCCAGGGGAAGTGTATTGCCTGCCACATAGTAGGCGGTCAGGCACAGTCCACCGGTCTGACCTACCTGACCAGTACACAGACCAATGCCCAGCAGACAAACTATGAGATGCTGAGTACATTCATTGAAGAAGATCCTGCAGAAGGCGAGACCGTCCTCGAAAATGCCCGAGGATTGAACCATGGTGGTGGCGTGCAACTGCCTTCGAGTTCAGCACAATATGCCAATATGAGCACCTTTATTGATCTCGTCAATGCGGAGAAGAATGCACCCGCCGACAGCGATGGTGATGGAGTGAGTGATGCAGACGATGCGTTTCCCGAAGACCCTCTGGAAACGTCCGATACGGATGGTGATCTGGTTGGTGATAACAGCGATAACTGTGTTTTAACTGCCAATACTGACCAGGTTAATACCGATGACGATATTGATGGCGATGCCTGTGATTCAGATGACGATGATGATGGCGTTTTAGATGATCTCGATGATCTGCCATTGGACCCCAGCGAACAGGTTGATACTGATGGTGATCTTACAGGTAATAATCAGGACCTCGATGATGACAATGACGGTATCAGTGACCAGCAGGAGCTATTGGATGGTACTGATCCGTTGTCACTCATTAGTTGCTTGAATTGCTTTTCCTGGGATGCCGATGCGGATACCAAGGCCGAGGCTCTGTCGGACGGACTGTTACTGATCCGTTATCTGTTTGGTTTTACGGGTCAGTCATTAGTGAGTGGGGCAGTCGCATCGGCAGGCCAGAGAACTTCCGGCCCTGATATCGAAACTTATTTTGAGGATGAACCGGATCAGCTGGATATCGACAACAATGGCGAGGCTCAAGCACTCAGTGATGGTCTGCTGTTAATACGATACCTGTTTGGTTTTCGTGATGATGCCCTGGTAACCGGTGCAGTCGCCGAAGATGCTCTGCGAACGACTCAGGAGATAGAGCTGTATCTGGAAAGCCTGATGCCTGCAGGCTGACCTCTGTGAAGCCCTTGGGCTGCTGGCTTAGATGATTTTTGGTTGAGCCCGTTGGTGGGGTGACTTTAACGCCAGGACGCAGCTGTAAACCTGGACAAGAACCGGATAAGCGTTATAACCCCACCTGTGTTTCCTTGTTGCCATCAAGCACTTGATGACGGCCGATTTTGCGTGAGCTTGATGTCGCGGGCTGTTTTATAGATGTTTAGCAAAAAACTGGATGGTACTTTGAATTACTTCGTCTGATCGTACCGTGTCATCATTAAAAAGCCCAAGACCATGGTCAGCACCGGTTACCTGGTGCTCGATAGCAGGCTTTGCATTAACCGCTTTATGTATGACGCCTCTGGATATTTCAGGCCTGACAATCGTGTCCAGGTCACCGTAAAGAACAAAAAGCGCCCCCTGATAATGGAGGATTGAGCTGGCCGGTTTAGACGCTTCCATATCCGTGAACCACTGATAGCCCAGCTTCTGGTCCTGCCCCCAGAAAGTTGTAAAAGGAGCGAATCCCTGGGTCCTAGCAATGGCTCGCATTTGCTCATAGCGGTCTGAGCCGCCGAGGAATTCGCGAATATTTGCCTCTCCTGCTTCAGCATCGGGTGCCCACAAACCGATGGCACGGTAGTCAGGATTGGTTGTGCCCAAGGTCAGCGCCAGGCGCCCGCCCATGCTGAAACCCAGCAAACCGAGTCTGCTTTGGTCAATATTCAGGCTTTTCAGGGCGTGCGCCTTGGATGATTGGATATCTGCGATCATATTGGTCAGGTTATTGTTTTCAAAGCCTTCCAGGCTGTCGCCGCAGCCAGGAAAATCCATTCGAATGGAGGCGATACCGTGGTTGGCGATGCCCTGTGCCACTCGCGTGTAGCCACCCGCCTCATGGCGCGTGCCGCCATGACCATGCAGCAGTATAACCAGAGGGAAAGGACTTGCCTTGCTGTCCGCAGGTACCACTAAGGTCACCGGAATTTTCACTTCACGCGACTCAATCCAGGTGTCGGTGGACTCGAAGTGTTTCCCAGCAGGTAGATCCGCCCAGCTGAGCGGCGCGTTTATCAGGACTAACCAGCAGGCCAGCAATGCGCCCACGCGATATATCTGGCCGCTCATTTTCGCTGCAGCCGCGCAGTCCAGTCGATTCCGGATGAAATGTTATAGGTGCTGGCAAAACTGCCTTGGTTGATGGCAACGCTTAAGGCTCCACTTGAGTTCATGAACAGAAGATTGCTGCCTTTAGCAACCGACCCAAAAGAACGCACATAAGGCAGGCTGCCACGCCATACCACTTTATTGTTATGATGGATTTCCAGTGAAAACTGATCGCCGTATTTGGCATCCGTCCGAGCAAAGAGGGCTCGGTCGATATTGAAAAAGATATTGCCGAGGCGACCTGTACCACCGGCGACGTAGCCCGTTAAAACGCCATCATCGAAACTACCTGAGGTTACTTTCAGCCTGATCACCTCAGTGGCTAGTTCAGGCCCGACCTGCTCGAAGCTGATGACACCGGCCGCGAGCCTGGCCCCGGTATAGGAGTAGACATCCCTGCCATGGAAGGTATGGGACCATTCGGAACCAGGGATGCGATTAACGGCTTCATCAATCTCCCTGACTGCTTCAATGCCATAGGCTTCAGCCGGCCCGGATAGTGAACCATTGTCCGGGCTGACAAAATACAGGCCGGTTTTTGTTTTCAATACTACTGACTTACGGACTGTACCAACTCCAGGGTCTACTACAGAAACAAACACAGTTCCAGCAGGCCAGGTCTGGGCATTGTACTCAAGGCTCGCCGAAGCGGCGGCTATATCATATAGCGGAATGAGCGGGCGCACGTTATAGATATCCAGCTCCGTGCTGACACTGTAGGCAACCCCAGTCATAACCAGGCCGGCGAAATCCGCCTGGATCAGAAGGGCATTCTGGTTCTCGCCCGGTGCTGCCTGCGCCAGGCAGGATAAATATATCAGGGCCAGTAGAAGCAAGGATCTGCTGCCTGTCCCGGAAAGGTGAGGTGGCTTATCTTTAGGCCGAAATCTGCACATTATTTTGCTTTCCCATAATCGAATTTAGTCGGGTTTATGCTCACGGATTGAAAGTGTCAATGTCTGACTTTGTGCGGGAGCCGACAGCGTGCTCTGGCGGTTTTATGCCAGCATCCATTTCACCTTCGGCATAGGGATCTGAATAATAGCCCAGAGCGTAGTTACCGTGGGTATAGCCAAGAAGTTTCTGGAGGTCTCTAGGCAGGGCCCTGGCTATTTCCGGGGGACAGGACAGATACTGATTTTCTTCCTGTCGCAACCAGCCCAGGCAGTAGGTGATGTTAAGGCCCATACGGGCAGTATCAGAGCGGTTTTCACCACCGGAATGAATTACGCTCCCGGAGTAGAGCAGGACAGAACCCCGGGTCATTTCAGCCTGACAAATCTGCTCGGCGTTGGCTTCCTGCTGCCAGGGCCACTTATTGCTTCCCGGCACAACCCGGGTGGCTCCATTTTCAGCAGTAAAATCGGTCAGTGCCCAGATGGTATTAAATTGCGGCTCGACCGATGCAGGCAGGTGTTTATCCCAGGCATAGCGGTCGCGATGCAGTAGCTGGGCTCCCTGATTCGGATCAATATAGATAGTCTGGGTAAGGTGCAGCTGAATTCTTTTGGCAAACCGCAATAGAAATTCGTTCGCCCCTTTCAGGATATCCGGATGAGTAATAAGTTGCCTGCAGCTGGCCGACCTTGCGGTCAGCGCGCCTGTCCGCCGGGTCAGGGTTCCCGTAAATGTGTCTTTGCCATAGGAGGTACGTTCCACAAAGGGCATGAGCTCAGCCATGAGCTGGTCGACCTCCGGGTGGCTTATAACATCTTCCAGGATACAGGCGCCATCTAAGTCCAGCGCGTCCCTGATGTCCTCTGCACTGGCGGTTTTTGCCAGTTTCTGTAATTGCACCATCTGTAACCTCATTTAGGTTGGCCTGCACTGGTAACTTACTTGGCGATGAAAGCTCTGGCAAGTAATTCAGGCCAATCAGTTGCCCTGATGAAATCTTGGCCGAGCGAAGGTGGCCGTGGCATAGTCTGACTTATTTTTAAAAATGCAGCGTTATGAACATGGTGCAGATGACCCGGTTTGGGCGGGAAACCGCAGTTTTAATCCAGGTATTTCCGCTTAGGCTGGCTGGTTGGTTTCAAGACCAGCAGAGCCCCTGGTCTCCATGTTCGTCAAACCGAGGCGATTCACTAATTTAGGTGATTCAGCCTGGATAGGGTTATGCTGTTTTAACCGCAATGAAGCTGGTTTTAAATGCATAACCTATCAGGGTGCGAATTCAGACAGGAGTATTAACAGAATGTTGATCAGGGTATGGGTATCCAGCATTTTGTTGCTGCTGGTTGTTTTTGTGGCTGGCTGTAAGGAAGATGTCAGCGATTTAACTCAGCCCATGGCTGGTTCCAGCGACGTTGAGCAATGGCATCCGATGGCCTTGTCTGAAAATCAGCTGCGATTATGGCGACAAAACTGTGCTTTATGTCATGTTGGTGGTAATGGCGGCGCTCCGCGCCTGGGACACTTTGAGGAATGGCAACCCAGGTTGCTCAAGGGAAATTCAGTTCTGTTAGCGAACACTATTGAAGGCTTTAATTACATGCCACCACTGGGCTATTGCATGGCCTGCGAAAAGGAAGATTTTTCAGCTTTAATTGGCTTCATGACCGGGGAGGTAAAGTGAGCAAAATAAGCCGCAGGACCTTTCTGGGAAGCACGGCACTGGCTGCCCTGTACGCCGCTACTTCACCGGCCATGTCATTAGCGCAGGGTAAATCGTTATCCTGGCGGAACTGGTCCGGGGCCGAGGTTTCTTATCCGCAGAGCAGGTTTTCACCTGCAAACGAGAATCAGCTGGCACAGTTTATGGCAACGTCCTCGGGCCCGCTGCGTCCAGTCGGGTCGGGTCATTCTTTCTCACCGCTGGTGCCAACCGACGGGCACTTAATCGTTATCGATCAACTCACTGGGTTATTGAGTGATGATGAAGCTGCTCATTCAGCTACCTTTGCTGCGGGTACCCGACTGGCTGACATGGGACCCCTGCTTGAATCGTTAGGACAGGGCCTGTTCAATCTTCCTGATATCGACCGACAGACGCTGGCCGGCGCCACTGCCACGGCAACGCATGGTACGGGAATTCAGTTTAAGAGCCTGTCAGGCTATATCACCGGCTTGCGGCTGATAATGCTTGATGGCAGTGCTCTCGATCTCAGTGCAGTTTCGCAGCCGGACTTGTTCGCTGCGGCCTGTGTCAGTTTAGGCTGTTTAGGGGTGGTCAGCCGCATGACCATTCAGAATCGAGAAGCTTATCGGTTAAAACAGACCACCTGGGTGGAAAAGACCGCAACGCTGCTGGAGAATTTTGATACCCACATGTCTTCGCACCGGCATTTTGAGTTATTCCCGCTGACCCATTCTGACTATTCCATGGCCCTGGCGACAGATGAGACCGATGAAGCCATCAATAACCCGGAGGCTTCACCTGAAGAAGCAGCTGCATTCGATACCGCCATGCGCGGTTTTATGCTGGTGCCACCGAGCCTGCGGCGCCCTCTTATTAACGCCCTGGCAGAGCAGATTGGCCCCAGCGAAAGGGTGGATGCCTCGTATAAAATCCTGTCCAACATCAGGAATAACCGTTTTAATGAAATGGAATATTCTGTGCCTGTGGCAGCGGGCGCTGAGTGCCTGCAGGAGATCCTGGCTTTGATCATAGATAAGGCGGTGGATGTCGTGTTCCCGCTCGAGTATCGATACGTTTGTCGAGATGACACTATGCTGGGCATGAGCTCAGGCGATGAAGACCACGCTGCTATCTCCATCCATCGAGTCGCCAGCGAGGATTACCGGCCATATTTTGACTTGATTGAACCGATTTTCTGGAAGTATGGGGGGCGTCCTCACTGGGGTAAAATCCATTCGCTAGGCTCTGAGCAGCTATCCCGTTTGTATCCACGTTTTGATGAATTCGCAGCGCTACGCAGAGAGCTGGATCCTCAGGGTAGACTGTTGAATGCGCATCTCAGCAAGGTTTTTGGAGAGCCAGTATGAAGCGCAGGTCACTGTTGCTGGGGGGTGCTGGTCTTGCACTGGTGACGGGCACGTCTGCTTTATTGTGGCGCCCCGACGTAGCAGGCGGGCCGCACAATCCCTATTTCTCAGGGTTGAATCACCTGCTGAAGCTCGATGGACCTGGCAGGCCAGTCATGCTGCTGGACCTGGATCGGGTTGACGCCAATATCGATAATATTGCAGGTTCCGTAGGGCCGGGCAAAACCTACCGAGTGGTGGTTAAGTCACTGCCATCGGTGGAACTGCTTAAATATGTGATGGCTCGTGCAACAACCAATGCCTTGATGGTTTTTCACCAGCCTTTTCTAAATGCGATAGCAGAAAGTTTCCCTAATGCAGACTGCCTATTAGGTAAGCCCTTACCGGTTAACGCAGTCGATACTTTTTATCAGAAAGTCCAGAAAACGCGGTTTGATCCCGAAAGCCAGGTGCAGTGGTTGATCGATAGTCGTGAACGACTGCTTCAGTATCAGGCACTGGCCCATCGTCTGGGAATCAGGATCCGGATTAGCTTTGAAATAGATGTCGGCCTGCACCGAGGTGGATTACCAGAACCGTTAGCCATTGCTTCGTTGCTAGACATCATAAGAGCTGATCCTGCGCATCTGGAACTAGCCGGTCTGATGGGCTATGAGCCGCATTTGACTGGACTGCAGGCAACATTAAAACATCCTGCGGTGGAAAATGTCCTCGCGATTTATAAGGGTTTCATAGAGCAGGTCAAACTTGCCGGGATTGATCCAGACGGCCTTACCTTCAATGGTGCTGGCAGTCACACCCTTGGTATTTACCCCGGCGACACAGTGATGAATGATCTGTCAGCCGGTTCGGGTGTGGTCAAACCGACTGATTTCGATACCTACCACCTGACTGACAATCTACCCGCTATATTCATAGCGACACCTATCTTAAAGCGATATGACAAATTGAAAATCCCGGGGGACCCCTGGTTCACCCAGCCCCTGCAGGCATGGGACCCGAATAGACGCAGGCTCTACTATATCTACGGCGGTTATTGGAAAGCGCATATGGTATCCCCCAGCGGCACGGCGGAACCCCTGTATCAGAGTACCAATCAGAGTCCGGTGAGCACATCATTGAATGTGGATCTGCAGGTGGATGATTACATGTTCCTCAGGCCTACCCAGAGTGAACACGTCATGCTGCAGTTCGGTGATCTGCTACCCTTTAGGAAAGAACAGTTGGTTGATTACTGGCCGGTATTTAAGCAGACCGGATAAGACTGCAGGCATTTGCAGTTCTATCCAGTTGTCTTCCTGTCAGCAGCCTTGCAGCGGCCCTCAGCTAGCCGGCATCCTGGCAGCAATGTAGGCTTCGATCTGTTCCGCAGTATGGCGCGGGGCGCCCGCTGATACGGCGCCATCAATCAGCGAATTGCCCTTGAATCCAAACAGGTAACGGATCAATAACAAGCCGTCTGATAATGCATCGCGCTGGTTATCACCATCGATATCGAGCTGCATTTGCTGGTTTTGGATATGAATCAGGATTTCTGTAGGATCTGTTTTAGTCGAGTCTTCAGATAGGGCACCATCAGTAAGCGGGGTTCCTTCAAAGTCAAACAGATAGCGCATCACCAGTAAGCCATCGCCTAAGGCATCTACTTGATTGCTGCCATCGATATCCCAGGTGAAACAGCCCAAGCAGGAAGCCGGATCAAGGGGGTCAGTGCCATTGGTGGCTTCCTCGTCATCCCAGCTGCCATCGCCATCGTCATCATCGTCACAGGCGTCACCTTCACCGTCACCATTAGTGTCAATCTGGGCAGCATTGCTTAGGTCAGGGCAGTTATCAGCGCTGTTGGTGACACCATCACCGTCGGAATCACTAGTGCCCATTGCTTCCACTTCCACTCTACCGATATTACTGGTAACCGTTGCGCCCGTTGTGTCGGTAATAACGACTCTATAATTTCCGTTGTGGGTGGCTCGTACCGCATCGGTAACTGCGTAGGTTGCGCTGGTCGCGCCGTCAATGTCAACGTCTTGCAGGCTCCATTGATAGGTCAGCTCACCAGTGCCCACGGCCTCCACGGTAACCGAGAAAGACTCGCCCTCATCGATACTGCTGTTTGACGGTTGCTGGGTTATTTCCAAGATCGTATTCACCGTGATGGTAAATGTTTCGCTGGTAACGGTTCCTGCTGGATTGGTTATAGTCGCCGTGTATACGCCCGTGGCGCTAGTGCTGACACTACCCAGTTCCAAGGAGGTTTCACTCTGGCCTTCGATGACTTCACCATCCTTGTACCAGATGATTTCGAGATCACCATAGACGCTGGTGTATTCGAGCGTCAGGGTCAGGTAATCGCCAACATCCAGCGTCTGGATTTCTGCTGCGCCATCGTAGGTGGGTGGCAGCGTATAGATGTAGGTGTACAGGTTCTCCCATTCACTCCATAGCTGGGCATTGTTCTGGGCTCTTGCACGTACCCAATATTGATTGTAGCTGCCAGCTTCTGGGGCTAAGAAGGTGCGGCTAAAGCCGGCTTCCGGATAGGGATCACCTGATACGCCATCGACATCAAATGATGCATTTCCCAGCGCGGTATGGATCTGGAAAACACCGGATTCCGGGTCGGTCACATCGGATATGGTGAGTTGTACCGTTACCGGTGTGGTGACAGCAGCCCCATTCTCGGGCCCGTCGTTGACTGTTACCGTGACCGCAGAAAAGTCAGGTGGCGTGACATCGTAACCAAGCAGCGTGTCATAACCACCGCTAACGGTCTCTCCAGAGAGGCCCTCGTCATCTGTGGCAACGAGCTGCAGGCGGTATTTCCCTTTGTCGAGGCCCGCGAATGAGAAGGTGATGGTTTCTGTCAGATCATCGGTATA
>DUBB01000035.1 GCA_012960535.1 Gammaproteobacteria bacterium | reverse complement strand
AGCCTGCTGACATCTAATGAAGAAGTGGTAAATACCGCTAATGTATTTGCCGGCTGGATTATTGTCGCGCCGGTTATTTCGGTCGCATCCTACCTCCTCGACGGCATATTTATTGGCGCAGCGCTCACTCGGGAAATGCGCCAGGCAATGATATTCTCTCTCGGTGTTTTTCTGGTGGCCTGTTGGCTTTTAGTCGATACCTTTGCAAACAATGGCCTTTGGGCTGCACTCATGATTTACTATCTTACCAGGGCTGCAAGCCTGGCTTATTTCTTACCCAAAGTCTGGGCTGACAGGACAATGGCCCGGTCGGACTGATAACCACAAGGGATTTAACAGCATGAAAATATCCACATTAATGAGTTACGCCCACGGCTTTGGTGGCGCCAGCAAAGAAATAATCGAACTGGAAAAAGCCGGCCTTGATGTCGTCTGGGTTCCAGAGGCCTACTCTTTTGATGCTGTCAGTGCCATGGGTTATCTGGCCGCTAAAACAGACAGGCTGACCATTGCCAGTGGAATCCTCAATATCTATAGCCGCACACCGACGCTGATGGCCATGACTGCCGCCGGCCTTGATGAGCTTTCCAGCGGCCGATTCATGCTGGGACTAGGTGCTTCCGGACCCCAGGTCATAGAAGGCTTTCACGGCATTGTCTACGATGCACCCTTGACCCGGATTCGTGAAATTGTCGAAGTTTGCAGGCAAGTCTGGCTGAGAGAAGATAAGTTGAATTTTCAGGGTAAAAAGTATCAGATACCACTTCCAAAAGACCAGGGCACGGGCCTGGGTAAACCCCTGAAAATCATCAACCATCCTTATAGAGAAGAAATTCCAATTGCCCTGGCAACGCTCGGTACAAAAAGCGTCGCCATGACAGCGGAAATCGCTGATGCCTGGTTACCTGCTTTTTTTATGGCTGAGGGTGCCGATAAAGTCTGGGGAGAAGCCCTGCGCGCAGGCACTGCTCGCAGAGATCCTGGTAGACCCCCTCTTGATATTTATGCCGGGGGCGGCGTCGCCATTGGTAAAAATCTAGAACAATACAGAGATATGTCGCGACCGGGGATTGCCCTTTACATCGGTGGCATGGGCGCAAAGGATAAGAATTTCTATAATCAGGTATTCAGAAAATATGGTTACGAAAAGGAAGCCGAAACCATCCAAAATCTTTATCTGGAAGGAAGAAAATCAGAAGCTGAGGCGGCTGTGCCTCAGTCTTACCTGGATGCGACATCACTAATCGGTACAGAAGAATTTGTTCGAGATCAACTTTTGTCACTTAAGGAGCACGGCGTGACTTCACTCAATGTCGGATTCCTCGGAACAACCTCCCAGGAGCGTATCAAAAACTGTGACGCACTAAAAAATATTCTAGAAAAAACCTGATCCAGCCGATGCAGTCCTTACTGGTTATACTGTATAGACAGCAGCTCCACTGGTTATACTGTATAGACAGCGGCTCCAAGGTAATGAGAATCAATTATCATGGTGTACACGGTCAAAACTAAGAATAAGCAGGCTCTGTACTCTACCACTATCAAAGCCGATTCTTACTTAAACCTGATCGATCGTTTTGCCATCTCCCTGTTGGGAGAATCAACCCTGGATGATATCTTCTGGTTAATCGCTCACATTATCATGGCAGACCTTGAATTCGAGGATTGTGTTATCTATCTGGTGGCAGAAAACGATATCACCTAAGCCAGAAAGCAGCCTATGGTCCTAAGAATCCAGCTGGAAAATTAGTCAAAGATCCCATCGTAATTTCAATGGCCGAAGGTATTGTTGGCTCTGTCGCTTACAATAAGCGTACAGAGATTGTTACCGACACCAGGCAAGACAAACGTTATATCATGGATGATGATTCTCGTTTGCCGAAAATAGCGATATCAATCTTATATGAAAATCGCTGTATTGGCGTCATTGAGCCAGAACACAGCCAACTGGATTTTTATACATCTGACCACGCTCAGATTCTCACAACCATTGCGAATATAGCCTCGGCAAAAATCACCGATGCAATAAAAACTGAGGTACTTCATAATACAGTAAGGCAGCTGGAAATATCGCAGGGTAAACTGATCGGAAAAACTGCAGAACTACTTTCTTCTCGAAATGCAGAACAGGCGGCTAACAGAGCAAAATCTGAATTCCTGTCAACCATGAGCCACGAAATCAGAACTCTCATGAACTCCATCCTAGGTATGGCTGATTTATTGAGTGTTGTGAAAGCCTGAACGAATTACAGCACCAGCAGGTCGATATCCTTAAGAATGCAGGTTTTAGCTTATTGCATCTGATCAATCAAATTCTAGACCTGACCAAATTGGATGCCCATGAGGTACTGCTAGATAAAAAAGAGATGCATCTGCAAAATCTGATTACAGAAGTATGTGATTTTGCCAATCAGAGTGCTGCTCTGGACCGTGAACCGATTGTATTCGATATTAAGCCGATGTTACCGGAATTCATCACCATAGACGAAGCACAATTCAAGAAGATTTTGGTGTCACTACTAACCAATGCTTTCAAATTTTCCGACCACGGGAATGTATATTTAACCCTGGACCTTGGTTCCTGGCAACTCAGTCATACCTGGATATAATCCATTAAAGACCACGCTATAGACATAGAAAACAATCGGTTAAAAACTATTTTTGACCCTTTTGTTCAAGTAGATGACTCAGATACCGGCCGCTATTCTGGCGCGGGCCTGGGTTTAGCGATCACCAAACGTGTATGTCACCTGTGGGTGGAGACATCTGGGTTGAAAGCAACCCGGGAGAAGGAACCACTTTCACAGTTCAACTGCCTTTCAAATAACTATCGCTCCAATTAATCCTGGTGTCAGCAGTAAGAAATCAATTAGCTCGGAAGCGATGCCCATCGTCGTCATTTGCACCGAAAATAACGGGCACAGGTCTATGAGTATTTCTCTCCCGCGAGTCTGATGAGCGATAGGCTTTCTATAATTATTACAACAGGCAAAAAAAGTTAACGCCTTTTATAATAATCCGCGTAAACTAGCGCTCTTTTAAAAGAGACCCAGACCGTGCTGAAATTACTCTCCCTAGCATTTCACTTCAGTTCCTATCGTTCTAGCAGAATTGATCCCCACGCCGTTCATTTACTCGCGGATTTTATTAAAGACAAATCGTCACTAAAAAATGTCGTGCCTTTAACGGTTGATATTGAACCTGCCTGCCCCAATCAGACTGTCAAAAACCTGCCCCACGATGCCGGCCAAAACAAACAAGCAGCATAGACCGAGACAGACCTGATCACTCCCCCGGACAAGGCTATAACGAGAGTATTACCGATACTACCCTACAGTGACCAACCCAGAAATTAATACTTCTAGCATCTGGCAGTTGCATCGCTCGCTTCTATTTTCGGTGTATCTGCCCTCCTCGCTGATGTCATACTGCCAGGGATCTTTGCTCCTGGTTATTCCCCTCTATGCGCTGGAACTCGGAGCCAGCCCAGCTATAACGGCATTTATTTTTTCCCTGCGGGGCCTCGGTAACATGGTGGCAGATCTCCCTGCCGGCTATATAACAGCAAGATTTGGTAACAAATCCGCCATGTTATTGGGTCTGGCCATGATGAGCACAGCAGGTTTAACTGGCATGCACATCAGTACCTCACTGCATCTGGGCCTACTGAGCTTTATTGCCGGCTGTGCCATGGCACTCTGGTTACTCGCCAGACTCACGTTGGTGGGCGATAGCGTACCCACTGACCACCGAGGTAAAGCGCTATCGACCATGGGTGGCTTACAGAGAGTGGCTGGCCTGTTGGGCCCTGTCAGTACGGGGTTTATTGCCCTGACCTATGGCTACAGTGCTGTTTTCATGATGATTGCCATTATCTCAAGTATCACACTTGTACTGATCGGGTTCACCATCAGGGCCTACGTTCCAAAGAAGCCAGTGATCAACTCAATAACGCACAACCATCCCATAAAGGTAGGCCTTGCTGGACTGAAATCTCTGCTCCACCGGCACAGGTCTATTTATATGACCGCGGGCCTGGCCGTACTGTTACTGACCGTAGTCCGTTCTGCCCGCCAATTACTGATTCCACTGTGGGCCGTTCATATCGCACTGGATCCCAGCACAATCGGCCTGGTGGTTGGAACTGCAGCACTCATTGATACCTGCATGTTTCCGTTTGCCGGGTTGATCATGGATCGATTTGGCCGTAAATATGCGGCCGTACCCTGTCTGCTGCTGCTCAGTGCTTCGTTATTACTGATCCCACTCAGCCACAACGCAGCGCAGCTCACTCTCATTGCCATGCTTGCTGGCTTGGGCAACGGACTTGGTAGCGGTCTCAATATGACATTAGGCACTGATCTAGCCCCGCAGGGTGAACGGGCCCCTTTTCTTGGCGTCTGGCGACTGATCAGTGACACTGGGTCATTTTCAGGTCCCATGTTAATCGGACTCATTACCACAGCCACCACGCTGACCGGTGCATTTGTAGTATCTGCCCTATTGGGTCTATCCGGTTTATGTGTTATGACCTTGTTCGTGAAGGAAACGCTCGAGCAAGTCTCAAAGTAAAATGAAGCAAACCTATAGTTTTCTGAGTAGCAAACTCTATAGCAACAAAGCTCTGAAGTGAAAATGAAACCATTACATTACTATTTTGTGGCGAGTGGCAGCTGGTACCTGGCCTATGGAGTTCAAGGTGTGGTTTTTGCCTGGCTGGTCACTATCATCCTCAATGAAACACCCGATAAAGTGGGTATCGCCCAAATGGCCTACCTACTACCGGGCACCTTCCTGATACTGATAGGCGGTAGTTTAGCCGATCATTTCGGTGGACGAAGACTCGCATTGTTAGGTCAATCTTTCGCAGCACTCACCGCTGCTGGGCTCGCTTTGACACTGGCGCTCACTGAGCTGACCTATACCGTCTTCCTCTTTTTCGCCGTTGCCATGGGATGTGCCCAGGCGATCGTTACACCGGCACGGGATGGCCTACTGACCTTGGTCGCAGATGGTAAAATCCAGCGGAGGGTGATCCAGGCCAGTATGATACAGTTTGGTATCCAGACGATTGGATTTCTGATTTCATCACTTGCCGACACGGTCGGCGCCATGCTTATGCTTTCCTTCCAAAGTTTTGTTCTGGGTATTGGTGCTCTTGCCTATTACTTTCTAGACATTCCTCAACAGACACCGCCCAGAACCCGACCTCATTTAATCTCCCATCTGCTTGAGTCCTTGGTCGATGGCTATAAAAGTGTGCGTAAGTCTCCGCCCATGCGGACTGTGGTACTGCAAAATTGCGCGATGGGTATCCTGTTTATGGGCTCGTTTATAGTCACCTTGCCACTTCTGATCCGTGAAGTTTATAACGGCTCATCCATGGAATTATCCTGGATCAACACGGTAAACTCCTTAGGGCTTCTGGTGACAATCACATTACTGCTGAGATTGGGAGACATCAGGTTACAAGGTCGAGCACTCATACTTTCCCAGGGTATCGGCGCCCTGGTCCTTGCCAGCGCGTCATTGAACTTCGGTTTCTCGATATTGGTCGCCAGTCTATTCTGCTGGGGGCTCTGTGGAGGCCTGGCCATGACTATGTCCAGAACCATCATGCAGGAGCAATCACCTGAAGATCAACGTGGCAGAATGATGGCTTTCTACGGCTTTTCATTTATGGGCTCAGGCCCTATAGGCGCCCTTTTCTGTGGTTACCTGGTTTCCTGGTTTGGAGCTTCATCAGCGCTGGCTATCGCAGCCTTGCTGATGTTTACCGTAGTCGTATTGGTTTATTGGAAGTCTTCCCTTTGGGATCTACATCGTTAGCGTAGGTCCGGGCAACGAGCTCAATAGCGCAGCCATAGGCACGCCATTAATCATTGATCGGCTGCCATATTCACCTAGCATGAATTCATTAATACTGCAGCTGCCGGAAATCTTCGGCCAGATAGGCCAACATATCGGCCAGCGGTGTCAACTCGATATTCAGATAATGCAAGGCATCGCTGTTATCAATGACATCATCCTGATCAAGCAATTCCAGCATAGTTCTGGTTACCGGCGGTGAAGACATCAAGTGCTGCAGCAAGCCAGCAGCTAACAACCCTAAGAACAGTGGCAAGGTCTGAATGATCGGCTTTACTTCCAGGTATGATCCAGCCAGCCTTATCAGTTGATGCCGTGGCAAACACTCAGGCCCGCCCAAATCCAGCACTCTGGGTTGAATGGGCTGATTTAACAAACGGTCGAGCGCCGTAATCACATCCCCGGCATAAATAGGTTGCTCTAAACTGCCGGCTCTGAAGCTGAAATGGATCGCTGATACGGCTTTCTTCAACAATGCCTGGCTGGCTGCATCTCGTTCTCCCAGGACCATCGGCAGCCTTATCAGGGTTGCAGGCACACTGGATTGCAAAAATATCTGGTCCGCTTCACTTCGGGAGCGTAAACAACTGTTGCTGCTTTCTGAATCAGCACCGGTGATACTCAACGAAATCATACCTTTCATTGCCACCGCTTCAGCTGCGCGGACAATGGCCTGCGCAGTCATTTCATGGGCCTGATAATAGCTATTGTCTGCCGACGCGCGAATGATACCAATAAAATTAACGACCAATTCGCACTCAGATGCCACTTCGACAAGCGCATCATGGTCGTCAAGGTCGAGTACCACACACTTTACTGGCAGGCCCTGCAAACGCCTGGCGGCATCCTCTGAGCGCACTACAGTTGTAATCTCGTGCTCGCCTCCAAGCTCATCGACAAACCGCCGCCCTAAACTCCCATTCGCGCCCGTGACCAGTAATTTCACCTGGAACTCACACGATAAAGCCAGTAGTGTCCAGGCCATTCAGGTACTGGCCCTGCTCTGCCTGTTTTCTTCCACCTGGCCTGCCAGGATCGCGCCATTTCTTCATCATCGATTACCCGCTCCATGCTGACCGGGAAGATGCGCTGGCCAATTCGCACCCGAACAGCTTTCCCCTGGGACAAATAATTGGACCAGACTTTACCGTCACAATTCATACAGCCTATATACAACTGACCTTGTACATGCCAGCAGTTAACCGTAACTGAATGCGGGTATTCAGGCCTTGTTTCCACTTCGCAATGCCGGGCTTGGGAAACAAATGACCAGTCCTCAACGGCAACAGAAACCGCTGTGCCATTTAGTACACCACCGGGCAGTCTGTCCCAGGGCCCAATACCCCATAGAAAGGGTAAAACGAGCACGAGCAGTAGGCTAAATCTCTTGTTCATATCTGATTCCTCATATGGCTTTCACTCCTATAGCTCTCTAAAATACTTTCAATTCCACCAAACACGGCGTCAAAGTGACTATACCCAATTGGTTAAGTGCTTCCAGATACCTACTGGCACCTTGTATCTGTATAGCTATTCTAACCAACACCTGGCTAGTGGCAACTTCACTATTCCTGCTGGCCATTATTACAGACGTCCTAGATGGTTGGCTTGCCAGAAAACTCTCCAGTGTCTCGGCCATCGGCGGACTGCTCGATCATTCAGCCGATGCTTTCCTGGTTGGGACCATTTTGGGCACGCTCAGTTACCTTAAAGTTATACCCTGGATACTACCGATTTTGCTGATCAGCGCTTTTCTACAATATGTCCTGGATTCAAATGCGCTACAGGGCAAAACGCTCAGAACAAACCGTTTAGGTAGATACAATGGATTTGGTTACTATATTTTATCGGCCATTTCGTTAATACAGACTAGTATCAACTGGCAGGTGTTCTCAGCACCAACCATTTATTATTTGGGCTGGGGACTGGTGCTGACAACCCTTATCTCAATGACGGAACGTGCCGCTTTACTTTGGCTCAGTAGAAGATAATCCGTCCAGAAACAACTCTCGATTAGCGACGGGTAAAAACACCAGGCCAATGCAGGCATTAAAAGTCACAAAAAAAGTATGCATCACTAATGAAAACACGCCCACTTCCGGGTACTCAGGAAACAACACCGTCCACAGCAGCAGCGCTCCGGCATGAAACGGTAGAGGTAGGGCCGCAGCAATAAATATAACTGGCAAAAATACCAGCATCTGTTCAAACCGGACATCCACACTAAAAAGCTGCAAAGCCAGTGTATAGACAACTATCGCCATCAGCAGGTTAGGCGCCTTACAAAGCAGTATCAGCACATAGTCCAGCCAACGCGCCTGACGCAAAGCATGGAAAATTGGTTTATCTCTGAAACCTGATTCCTTGAACAGCCTGCCGCTAAAATACGACAGATGTAACGGTAGATAAACCAGCGCAATACCGTAAACCCAAAGCAATATAGAGGCCAGGGGCAGCATACTGGACGCAGAAACTACCAGGTCAAAATAAAGGAAAACCCCCAGGGCTGAAAACAGCAGCAACTGGTACACCTCAACGACAGCCAGCAAAATCATGCTGGACACCGCTTGCCAGCCCGGAATCTGGTGCCTTCTAAGCAGGTAAAGTGACATTGCGCCCTTGCCAACCTGTTCATTCAGCAACGACAGTATGTAGGCACTTGCTCGTATTGGTAATATGTCGCTAAAGCGAACTGCTGATGAATTGAACCAGCGGATCACCCGCCAGGTTGCGTGACTATCCACCAGGAAGAAAAACAACGAATAAGGAATCATCAGCAGCAGCCAGAGGCTCCAGCTGGCTGATTCAAAAAAGAACCGCAAATAACCCAGTACAGTCATGCCATCCACCGCTGCCGCAGCCTGAGTCCGGGTATAGACCAGATAAAAGCAGGCAAAGGTGACAACCCAGGTTGAAAGTCTTGCCAGCGAGGACAGACGATTACGAGGTTTGTCGTTTTGCGGTTGCAGGTTCATACCATACTCTTTTTATTTGTTAGCAGTTTTTTTACTAACAGCTTTTTTTACTAACAGCTTTTTTTACTAACAGCTTTTTTTACTAACAGCAGGGGAACCGGACTTACCGGTCACGCCTGAGTTCACCAAATTACAATCTAATGCTGGAATTGACAACGCCTTTAAGGGCACTTTATGAGGGCTTATTCTTGGCATTAGCAATCAAATCATGCTTATCAGGCACAACCTGATCGCGGCCCCTGCCTTTCGCCACATAGAGATTATCATCGATCAATCGCAATAAATCCTCTGCCGTTGTATTTCGATCAAGTCCATTCCACCAGTGATAGCCAATGCTGACCGTAATCTGTGCTCGAATCCCGGCGTGATCGAACACTAGGTCGCGTATTTCATCGCAGATTCGGTAAGCAAGCTCACCAACTGCCACCTCGCTTTCTTCCCTAACCAAGAAGACGAACTCCTCTCCGCCATACCGGGCCAGCAAGTCATAACCCGTTATGATAGTGGTAAGCAATTCCGCCAGAGCTTTCAGAACAAAATCGCCAAATGCATGGCGAAACCGATCGTTGATCTGCTTGAAATGATCGATGCCCATAAAACCTAACGTAAAGAAGAACCCTTTCGAAATCCATGCTCATGCTCCTTGGCTAAGCCGTCAGAAAAGAACCTGAACTTGAAGGATGCGACTCCAATTTCTGTCTTCGCTCCCTCAGCAAGGGGGATGGACCCATGCATGACCTCAACCGCCAATAAAATGAGATTCTCCTCCAGAGCCGTCACGGACGCATCACCATCATTGATTTCTATCAGCGCATGCTTTTCGCCAACACCCCGCATTTTCAGGACAAGATCATTGTCCTCGTGGCACCCCACAGAGTCGTTTTATCATTAAGCCAATGCATCTCTCCAAGCCCTTCATCGATGATGGTGACTAGACAGGGCTTAACTTGCTTCATCTGGCCAATCCATTAGGTAACCGAGGATCACAGTCTGTGTAATACAACCTGGGGGATAGCTTACTTACCAAAACGTCGCTCTCGCTGCTGGTACACTCTGATAGCCCTCCAGAGATCAATCATCCTGAAAGCCGGCCAGTATACTTCTGTAAAATACAGTTCGGAATAAGCACTTTGCCAAAGTAGAAACCCCGACAATCTTTCTTCACCGGAGGTTCTGATAATCAGATCTGGATCTGGCACACCTACAGTATATAGATAATCGGCGAAACTTTGCTCGGTGATATCTGAGATCGCCAACTGTCCGGCATCCACCTCGCCCGCAATGCGCTTGACCGCGTCGATAATTTCTGCTCTGCCCCCATAACTCAATGCAATGTTAAGTAGAAATCGATCATGGTTTTTGGTCAAGTCCTCAACACTGTCTATCACAGCATTCATTTTCTCACTAAGGTTCTCGCGGCGGCCAATGACTTTCACTTTAACCCGTTCTTTCATTATCTCAGGATCCGTCTGGAACTGCTTTAATTGATCCATTATTAAATCCATCAGGTATTCAACTTCCTGTTCGCTTCTATTGAAGTTTTCAGTGGAAAAACCAAATAACGTAATAACCTTGATTTCCAAGCGGAAGCACCAGCGAAGAAACTCTTTGACCTTGACCGATCCTTCATGGTGGCCTTCATTGAGTTTAATCCCCTTACCCCGGGCAAAGCGACGGTTACCATCAACGATCAAGCCAATATGGTCAGGACTTGGTCCATTTCTGACCTGTCTCCAGAGCATCCTCTCGTAGATTCGATATAACCAGGATTTCATGAATGCGTCTCCAACAAAATCACAACTTCCCCATAGGCTGTCCCCAGCAATTTTCGAAAACCAGTTTAGCCACGGGTCTTCTGGAAATCGGACCATGCCCCCTAAGAACAGGATAGCCTATGGGAATATGAGCACAGGTGCCCCACGCTTCAGGTATTTCCAGAAGCTGCTTTATAGCCTGTTCCCGGTGACACAGCAAGGTGGTCAGAACACAACCTAGACCTTCCTGGCGACACGCCAACATGACGTTTTGCACCGCAGTATAAACCGAGCCACCGCCAACCACTGAGGGTCGATCAAGTTCAGCATCCGTAATGGCCATATGCTCAGGATTGAAACAAAATACCAGCAACACTGGCACTTCAGCAAGATGATTGGCCAGATAATCACCGGCCTTTATGATTTTATTGGCGCTCGCCGCTGCATCGTTATTTTCTGCACTTCCCTTCTGTCGTTGCGGCTTTATATAACGGTCCCACTCTTCACGATACCACTTCTGTATTGAATTCAGCTTCTCCGCCGATTTTACGGCCAAAATCCTGAACGGTTGAACGTTTCCACCCGACGGTGCCCATGCGGCTGCCTGTAGAACTCGCTCTAACACTTCATCTGGGACGGGATCGGACCGCAACCGCCTGACTGCTCTAAGCGTACTCATGGCCTCATATAATTCCATATCGACTCTCTCAAATTCCATGCCGTGCCATATCGGTCACAACAGTACCCAATTCAGTGTGCTCTTTTCAGATAACGACACACTTCTCCCAATAGCTCAATACCCTCGTCTTCGTCAACCGAACAAGCTTTAATATTCAAAACTCGAGCCCCCTTTTCCATATAGGGCAGCAGAAATTCTGCAACCGCCTCCGCCGAACCAAACGGGCTGTACTTCTCAAACGCGGCAAACGGGGTACGGTACATATCCTCCATCTCTCCGGCCAGACACGCTCTGGCCCTGTCAACATCCTTCCCCAACCCTACCCAGACCTGCAGCCCATGTTGCCAGTCAGGATTGCGGCCAAGCTCAGCAGCCTCGCGCATAACCTGATCCGTTGCATCCATGAAGCGCTGTGGTGAACACCATACCGCCAGCCAGCCATCACCGTATCGAGCAACCCGTCGAATCGCTGCTGTGGATCGTCCGCCAATGAGAATAGGTACACTCGGCAACGGTGGAGGCTTAATGATGGCAGCATTATAACTGAAATATTGGCAGTCATAACTGGACGGCTGCCCTGACATCAGATCTGAAAGCGCAGCCAGGCAATGATTGGTCTGCAAACCCCGGGTTGCCGGGTTGACACCGCAAACTTCCATTTCATGGCGATCTTCCCCGCCCACTCCAACGCCTAGAATAATCCGTCCTGGTGCCGATAAACTCAGCGTGGACAGTTGTCTTGCCACCGTCACCGGGTGTCTGAGTGCCAGAAGATAAACGCCAATGACCACCTTCATGGTGGGATGCATCGCCGCCAATGTGGCTGCATTAACCATACCGTCCATGCCCAGGCCATTGTGAAAGCTGATGTGGTCTGCAATAAAAAGATGATCAATCCCTGCCTTGAATAGTGCATCCAAACGATTCTTTCGAAGCGGCAATGCACCCTTAAGCAACATGGGACCGCCAATTGCGCCAATCGATAGAGCCGACATCAGAGCATGGACCTGGCGGGAAGTCCCAGGTGCACTCTTCCCACCACTTCATAGATAGGATTGGCAACCATAATATGCTGGGTCACCACATGTACATCTCGAAAACACTGCTGCAAAGGACTGTCCATGTAGATAGCGGAACCACCAGCCGCATCATAAAGCCTATCCACAGCCGCCACTGCACTGTGCGTGCCATTGGCAGCAGCCAGTCGCAACGCGCTTTTCAATGCCGCGTCTAACTGGTCTCCTTGTTCAGCGTAATCCCATGCGTTGTTAACAGCTTCCTTCATAAACGCCTCAGCCGACCTCAGATCTGCCAGGGAACGTGCAACACTTGCCTGTACCGCCCCGCGTTCTGCCAACTTACGTGAAGCACCCGTGGACTGCTTTGTCACCGCCAACTGGCTAAACTCATCAAGGGCTCGAAAACCGATTCCCAGGGCAACGCTTGCAACTCCCAGAGCAAGAAGTCCGAGCAATGGAAATTGATAGAGCGGCTCTGAAATATTGGCTCGCCCACCAATCAGGACGGTACGACGATCCGGTACAAATACATCTTTTACCGAGAAGTGATGGCTACCTGTGCCGCGTAATCCAACCACATCCCAGGTGTTTTCAATGTTTACCTGATCAGCTGAAAAAATCATAAGCCGAACTTCAGCCTGGTTCTTTGTATCTATTGACGATTCACCGTGTTCATAGACAAAACAACCGCCCGATATCCATTGTGCATTCTGGCAACCGCTTCCGAATGGCCAGCGCCCGGTAACCCGATAACCACCTTCAATTCGATCAGCTCTACCCGCAGGCGCCGTTACTCCCACCGATAGAACCTGTGCATCACTGGCATAGATTTCTCGAGCTCCCTGTTCAGGCAAAGAAGCTGACAACAGCCCGGTGGTTGCGCCAATCATGACGTTCCAGGCAGCAGAGCCATCACCCATGGCAATTAACTTAAGCACTTCAATAAATTCCAGTGGATGAACCTGCAGCCCACCATAAACCTGAGGAACCAGCATGCGAAAGAAACCGGCCTGGGAAAACTCCTTAGCAATGGTTTCATGCAGCCTTCTTTCCTCCTCAAACTGCCTGGACCACAGAGGTAGTTTTTCTGACCAATCCTTTGCACTATCAATTATAGATTCAGTCATATCCTGCTACTCTTAAAATATTTCTTTTGGAAGAATCTCGATTAAAATGCCTGCTTCAAGTTAAGAGTATAGCTACTTGCCAGCATGGACACCATGCTGGCGCAAGCCCCAATCCAGGTATATTCAGCATCGCAGGCTGACATTGTTTTTGGCCCAACATTGCCCAACATGATAGTTGTATTTCAACCTGAAGCCGACGCCAGTTTTGCCCCCACCTGCAGGAATGCTGATACACCAATTTGTTACCCGCCCATTTTAATGAATCGCCCTGCAACAGCCATTCACGCTGGTTCCGTATAAGCGGCAATCTCTCGCGGCATCAACGCCCTTTGCATTGGTGCAAAATATCGATAGAGGCATTAGCAATTTAGTGCCTGAATCAATGCCACCCTGCATACTCCAGTGCAATCGCAGAGAAACATAAATTAGGTTGCTTTTCTCACCTTCAGCAGTATGATACGAATTTGGTCTGACCATAATGGTAAGACCATAATGGTACGACCATAATGGCTAGACCAAACTGGATAGACCAAAGAACATAGGCCGTAGAAAATTAACCAGAAATGCCAGGCCAGGTTAGTCGGCCCAGTTTCTCTAAATTAAGATAGCGCCAAAAATAAGACAGCAGATAAGCTCTGCAAGGTTTAATGCCATGACAAGCCACAAAACGACCGAAATTTCCACGACCCTGAGGGACGAAATTCTTCTTGGTCAGTACAGACCAGGCGAAAGGTTGCCGTCAGAAAGAGATCTTTCTGCCCGTTTCTGTACCAATCGCGGCGCTGTCCGAGAAGCCATTAAAATCCTCGAACAACTCGGTATTGCCGACGTTCAGCCAGGAGGCGTAAGAGTATTACCGCTTGAAGAGGCGACCCTGGGTGTTCTTAGCCATTTAATGGATCTCGATGAGACCCTTGAACCCTATTTGATTGCAAATGTTCTCGAAGTATTTGGATCAATGCTCTCCCTGTCCGCACGAGCAGCCATCAATAAAGCCACACCAGAACAAATTTCTGACCTAAAGAAAACGATTGAGAAACTAAGAGCGAAAGGCGTCATGACTGAGGCGAACTGGGTCCTTCTGGCAAAGCAATTCGTCACTATAAATCAAAACCTGGTGGTTAGACTGATAATGAACGGCCTGAAAACCCAGTTCCTGGGCCGATTGGTGCCCAGTCAGGATCGACCAGAGTTCGACAGGGGTACAGTCTTAAGGAAATTATTAGACCCACTGGCAATTGCCATTGAGACAAACAATGGTGACGCAGCCGCAATCAGCATTACGGAACATTTTGATTACCTTAGGGAAACCTATCTCGACCTTAACCAGATCCAATAACAAATATCTACAAGCAGCAGGCAATGACTATGAACAGCGCTTATTTCAAACTGGCAATGACCGTCGGCATTCTAATTTTTGCTATGTTGGGAGCTGTTCAACTGGTATTAACCCAACCGGTTCCCAAACAGACTCCACCTGAAGAAATTTCTACGACCATTAGAGTCATCGCCGTTAAACAACAATCCCTGCAGATGGAAGTCAGATCCCAGGGAACAGTCTTACCCCACATTCAGAGTGAACTTATTCCAGAGGTCAGCGGACGGGTAAAGTGGATTTCACCGAATCTGGCACCCGGTGGATTTTTCCATAAAGGCGACGCCCTGGTCACCCTGGACGATACCGATCACCGCGCTCAAGTTCAATTATCCAAAGCCAGGCTTGATCGATCAGATGCCGAATTTGAGCATGCCAGCTTTGAATTACAGCGCCTGCAAACCCTGGTCAGGGAAAAATTAATTAGCCAATCCTCTCTTGAGATGGCCCTGCGAACCCAGAGAATCGCTCGCGCCGCCAGAACCGAAGCCAGGATCAGCCTTGAACAGGCCCAAAGAAATCTCGCCAGAACTCAGTTAAAGGCACCGTATACAGGATTTGTGCGAAACAAACGTATTGATATAGGGCAATACGTACAAAAAGGCGCGACCGTAGCATCTATCTATGACAGCCATTCAGTCGAGGTGCGACTACCCGTAATGGACAGCCAGTTAGCCTACCTTGAACTACCGATGGGGCATCGTGGAGAATTGAACCAGCAACACGCACCGGAGGTGATCCTGTCGACTTCCTATGCGGGTCAGCATTACCAATGGCGAGGCACAGTTGTCAGGACAGAATCTGAAATTGATTCAAAAAGTAGAATGACTACCGTGGTCGCTCGTGTTGATAATATTCAACAGGCCGACCAGCCCCCTTTACAGATAGGATTATTCGTTTCTGCTGTAATCAAAGGAAAAGATATTGACGATATTTTCCGCCTTCCAAGGGCAGCCTTACGTAATCAGAACCAGGTACTCATTGTCGATGACAGTAATCGACTTCGTTTTCGGGGTGTGGAAGTGCTGCGCTTTGAAAGGGATAACATAATCATCAGTTCGGGCCTCAGCGATGGTGACAAAGTCAATATTTCACCCCTTCAGTCAATCACCGATGGGATGCGAGTCACACCCTCGATAACGTCCCAGACAGGAAAGGGTTAGACCGTACCATGGAAAAAGCCAGCATCTGGTTCACCGACAATCCGGTTGCAGCCAATCTACTCATGATGATTATGCTGCTGGGCGGCTTTGTATCCCTGTTATCCATGCACAAGGAAGAGTTCCCCAATATCGAGCCGGGTATTATTACGATAAATGTACCCTACCTTGGCGCAGCCCCGGCAGAGGTAGAAAAAGCAGTCTGTATCAGGATCGAAGAAGTCCTACAGGGCGTCGAAGGAATTGACAGAATGCAATCCAGTTCCAGTGAAGGCATGTGTAGCCTCTTCCTTGAACTGAGTTCAGAAACTGACATAACGCTGGCACTTAATGAAGTAAAAGGTCGCGTAGACAGTATCAGTACTTTTCCAGCCGAAACTGAAAAACCCATCGTTTCATCGTTACAGTTCAGAGGCCAAACCATTTCAGTGGTCTTATCCGGACAAGCTGATGAAGCAACCCTAAAGTATCTGGCTGAAGAAATTCGAGACGACATTGCTGGTCTGAATGGTATATCCCAGGTTTCATCAAACTACGTGCGCCCCTGGGAAATATCGATAGAAGTCAGCGAGCAGATCTTAAGACAATACAATCTAACCATGACGGCGATTGCCAACGCAATCAGGGCTTCTTCGCTGGACATGCCTGGGGGCTCCATCAAAACAGATGGCGGTGAAGTACTGGTTCGTAGCCAAGGGCAGGCTTACCGGGGATATGAGTTTGAACAGATCGAAGTTTTAACAAAAGCGGACGGTAGCAAATTAACTTTAGGCGATATCGCGACAGTAAAAGACGCTTTCCAGGAAGGTTACCTACTGGCCAAATTTGATGGTGAACGGGCAGTCACGGTAACGGTATATCGTGTCGGTGATGAAGATACCGTCACATCTTCTCAGGTGGTAAAAAGCTACATTGCGGAAATACGCCCCAGACTACCAGCAGGTATCAAAGTAACAATATGGATCGATGAATCTATTCCGCTGAACCGAAGAATTGGTGCATTAAGCAAGAATGCGGCAACCGGGCTCATGCTGGTTCTCCTTATCCTAACCTTATTCTTACGATTCAAGGTGGCTATATGGGTAGCTTTTGGTATACCCGTCGCCGTCCTGGGTGCTATCTGGGTTTTTCCAGCCTTCGGCCTAAATATTTCTTCATTGACGGTACTTTCATTCATTCTGGTACTCGGCATCGTAGTTGACGATGCCATCGTTGTAGGAGAGCGTATCTTTGCCCACGAAAGCATTCAGCCATCTAAACGACTGGCAGCCATAGCCGGAACATCAGAAGTCATTGTGCCTGTTATTTTTGGTGTATTAACCACCATCGCCGCTTTCCTGCCCATACTCATTATAAACGGGCGAATGGGTCAGTTTTTCTCGTTGATAGGCTGGGTAGTGGTCATCTGCCTGGTCTTCAGCATCATTGAATGCATGCTGATCCTACCCGCGCACATCTCTCATAGAATTACCCAAGGACCACTGGCATTTACGTCCTTTGGTTTTGTACAGTGGTGGATCAGATTTCAGGGCAGAATTGCGCAGAGCCTGGAAAATTTCGCCAAAGACACTTATCAACCTTTTCTGATAAAAACGCTTCAATGGCGCTGGATTACCTGGGCTGTAGGAACCGCGGTGCTCATTTTCGCCCTGGCACTTGTAATCAGCGGCAGAGTCATATTTCAGTTCTTCCCTGCAGTAGAAGGAGATCGTGTTTATGCTACCCTGCTCATGCCAGAGGGTATTAACGTCGAACTCACTGAACAGGGAGCCCAGCAACTAGAAGATGCAGCCCAGCAGCTGCGCCAGGAGATTGCCGCTGATTTAGCAACCCAGGAACTAGCTGATCCCATCAAACATATCTTTGCATCGATCGGCTCTAATGCCGCCAAAGCAAGCGGCCCACCACGAGTAGGTTCATCGGGTGGTAGCCACCTGGCGGAGCTCGTTCTTGATCTGGCTCCCATGGAACAAAGACCCGGCTGGCCATCCAATAGAATCGCAAAACGCTGGCGCGCCCTGACCGGCTCCGTGCCTGATGCCCTGGAACTGCAATTTACTGCCGATGCTTATACTGCGGGTGATCCAATCGCCCTGCAGTTACGCGGTCGCGATGTTGAAGAACTCAAAAGGGCCGCTCTGCATCTACGTGCAGAACTGGCCAGATTCCCTGGCGTACTCGATCTGTCCGATTCATTCAGAGCAGGGAAACAGGAAATCCAACTTAATATTCTACCTCAGGCCAAAACACTTGGCCTCACCCTGAGAGACCTGGCTCAGCAGGTCAGACAGGCGTTCTACGGCGAAGAAGCTCAGCGAATCCAACGCGGTACTGACGACGTCAGAGTCATGGTTCGTTATCCAGAAAATGAAAGGCGCTCTTTAGGCAACCTAGAAGATATGTATATCCGCAGCAGGGATGGTAGCGAAGTTCCCTTTACCAGCGTCGCTAAAATAACCTATGGCAATAGCTATTCCTCCATACATCGGCAGGACCAGCAGCGCATCATATCAGTCAGAGGAGACGTAAATCGGGCAGTGGTAACACCCGAGGCAGTATTCAAAGCCCTTGAATTGAGTTTATGTGAAGGCAAAACAAGCCTATCTAATCTACAGAATATGTGTGAAAACAGCCAGTTCCCGGGCGTTCGCTTCACGCTTGACGGGGAACAATTGGAAAGAACCAAGGCAATTGGTGGCATTTTCGATACCGTGCCGCTTGCGCTTCTGATTATCTTCGCATTGCTCGCTGTACCCCTTAAATCTTATATGCAACCACTGGTCATTATGAGCGTCATCCCGTTTGGTGCGGTGGGCGCCATCGTAGGCCACTACATCATGGGCTGGCCGCTGGTATTCTTCTCCTTGCTTGGCATTATCGCCTTGTCCGGCATTGTGGTAAACGCCTCTCTTGTACTCGTTGATAACATCAACCAGCAACGCAAAGCCGGCGTACCCATATTTGATGCAGTCAGTAACGCCGGAGCCATTCGCTTTCGACCCATCATATTAACATCCGCCACCACCTTCGTAGGGCTCATACCGTTAATGACTAATAAGGATCCGGAAACATTCATGTTCATACCAATGGCTATTTCACTGGCTTTTGGTGTCCTGTTTGCAACTGTAATCACGCTCCTGCTGGTACCTAGCCTTTATCTTATGCTCGATGACTTCCAAAACTGGGTGAAAAACAGCCTGGCAGGCATGCTGGGCAAGGACCTTTTTGAAAAAGAATCAACAGAGACCGCAATGCCTTTACCAGAAGCAAAGGGTGTAAGTTAACTACGATTCACTATTTCAAAAAACGATCCACCGCGGCGATTAATTCATCGGGTTGATCAAATTGAACCATGTGGCCCGCATCGTTTATCTCTACGTGAGCCGCATCCTTAAAAAGAGCCACTCTACGACTGATCTCTGTTCCATACCAGGCCTGCTCACCCTTAAGCCGGTCATTCTTGAAGCTCCAGTAAGAAAGACCTTCCGAGCCGGTTACAACCAGGGTGGGGCACGGTATCTGACCATAAAGCCACTCGGTTTCAGTATGAGAAAAAGTGCTCCAGACCATATCCACCTGTGGATCCCAGCGCCAGGTCACTCGGCCGTCTTTTGAGGCAATAATGCCCTGCTCGACAATACGGCGTGCATTAGCATTATCCAGCTTCGGATTATGGCGCTGAAAGCGCGTTAACGCTTCCTCAAAACCCGCCATACTTCGGCTTTCAGTAGAGAGCGTTTCTAACATGGCGATCTGCTGTCGCTGACGATTCATAAAGACCAACTCATCATCACCTTGTCTGGGTCGCGGAGGGCCAAAACCATCAACGATAGCTAACCTTTTTACGAGATCCGGATACAAGGCAGTAAACCAGCAAGCAATATGGCCCCCCAGGCTATGCCCCAGCAGAATACTTTTTTGTACACCAAAATATTTATAGACCTGCATCAAATCTGACACGAAATAACTCATCGTATAACAGCCTGGATGATCACTCCTGCCGTGTCCACGTAAATCTGGAATAATCAAACGATGCCCAGGGAATGCCTGCCCTATATGCGCCAGACCACCACTATGATCTTTCATACCATGCAACAGAACAAACGGCTCACCGTTTTCAGGCCCGTCAGTCCAGACCGTTAACCGGCAATCAGTCGCGCTGATGTCATAACGTCTTGCCACTATGCCCCCTATAGCGTATGTAAGGCTGTATCGCGTTAAAGTACTGGCTAACGCCCCATGCTATAGAATTCAGCATTCGGTTTCACGCTGGCCATATTAGCCAGGCGATTGCTCATGGCGAAAAAAGCTGTTATGGCGCCGATATCCCAAATATCCTCATCCATCCAGCCAGTTTCCTTAGCTTCAAGAATTTCTTCATCAGAAACCTGACCGGAAGATTCAGCAAATCGGCAGGCAAGCGTGAGCATAGCCAGTTGCTTTTCAGAGAGACCAGCCTTCCGAAAATTAACCGCCACCTGGTCAGCAATTAACGGATTCTTAGCTCGAATCCGCAATATCGCGCCATGGGCTATGACACAGTACTGGCAATCATTGATAGCCGAGGTGGCTACCACAATCATCTCCTTTTCTGCCTTGCTGAGATTGCTCGAGGGATTATCCATCAGGGCATCGTGATAGGCAAAAAAAGCCCGGAATTCGTCCGGGCGCCTGGCAAGTACAGAGAATATATTGGGGATAAAACCTGATTTATCCTGGACACTCTGAATACGTTCAGCAATGTCCTGTGGCATCTCGGACAAACGCATCAAAGGAAACATTTCCCGGGTAATATTGTCTTCCAGCATATCCAGCTCCTCTAAATAATTATTTCTGAAACATTATCCCACGCCGTGTTCCAAGCTGGCCACTACCGATTACCCCAATCCCATTGGCTTCAGATTCTCCAGGCTTAGCAGGCATGGCAGCGCCTGGTAGACGTGTTTGCTCAGTCAACGGACGAATCCCCAGCATAGCCATAACCATAATAGCTTGCCACGGCGAGGCCGGCGGCTACACTCCTAAAAGGATCATGCTCAACAACCCTCCCTGGGAATCGCCTTTCCAACAGCCTTTTGACCGATGCTATCTGGCTCGACCCACCTGTCCGAATCACCACATCAATGTCTGAAGCCTCCAGATCTGCCTTTTCCATTATATCGCTGACCAACTGCTCAATACTGGCTAGTACCGGCGCGAGCAATGACACAAACCTTTTTCGGCTGAAAGGCAGGCTGACATCCAGTTCGGCAATGTCCAGCATGGTCTGCTCAGAATCGGACAACGCGGCTTTGGCCTGCTTTATGGCCTGAAAAACAATATAGCTATAATTATGGGTGATCAATTCATCCAGCCGGATGAATTTTTCCCTGGCTGGACCTCCCTTTTCAATGCAATCATTGATCTTGGCGCGGAAATGGTTTTGATTGAGCGTGTAAGTTACAGCCCAGTTCAACAGTGGCCCTTCAAATTCTTCGAAAGGAAATTCGGTTTCGATAAGGCTACCATCAACTCTTCTCGACCAGATTTCTCCCTTTCCGAGTATAGGAAAAAGCAATTCTTTAAATATCAGCTGATCAATATGATCTCCACCCAAAGCCATACCTGCCGTTGCCAATACATCAAAATGGCGTCCCCGGTATTGAACAATACTCATATCCAAAGTACCACCACCAAAATCGAAAGTTAGCGCCAGGCCTTTACTGTCTGAACGTGATCGAACAGCTTCGCCTGTGTGCTTCAATCCCTGATCAGCCGATAGATAGCTAACAGTGGCAGCCAATGGTTCAGGATAAAAATTGACCTTGCCTAAACCCGCATATTCCGCAGCTTCAGCGAGGCGTGACACTGCTAGCTGATTACCACCCGGCGATCCTTCAAATACAACAGGTCGGCCTACTACGACTTTCTGACCGTCTCTCAGAGCACCGTCTTTTATTTTCTCACGGATATGCAAAAAGATAGGCGTAATCAACGCCACCAACCGAAATGGGTGTTCAAATACCATGAGCCGCTTTATATCCGCATTCCCCAGCAATCGCTTGACACCACGAAATAATCGGCCGGGTAAACCTCGATCGACCAGGGCTGCACCATAAACATTTTCTGTTTTAACCTCTGCTTTACTGGAGGGATCGTTGAGATTCTGTTCTTCAGTCAACAGTCCAGACTTGGCAATTATTTCCGGGGTGAATTCAACGATGCGATCCTGGTTCTCATCGATGTATTGAGACACTGCCGCCAGGCCCGTCTTGGTAATTAGAGCCTGGTTGAGATGCAGTGCTGTGGGCATCACCTCTGATAGATCTTCCAATTCAACGAACGCAATGACATCACCGTCAAAGCTAGCTGCAGTTGAATTTGAAGTACCAAAATCTATACCTATACCAATCATGACCCGTTTTTATCCGATGTTCGCTTTCGACTCAAGCACTGTTAGCAAAAAATCAGCATCGTACTCGCATTTAATTATCAGTCCAGGGCTTGTCTCGGTGAACCCAGCACTAACATTTGGAGAAATAAAGCTGCACACCGCACATCAGCGATATTCACAAGGCGGGGCTATAAACATGAAATGGGTGACTAGAAACAGTGTGCACACTGACTGAAGTAGATAATGGTTACAATTCGGTTTATTGAGGCTTCAGTCCAGACTGAAATTCGCTAGCAAGGATGAGCTAGAGGCAAGTATGCGGTATTGTACCAATCGTAAACTAACTTCAGCTGACACGTAACTTGCCTGGGCTCGCAACAACTCGTTCTGAATATCTAAAACATCAAGCAACGACCTCTTACCCAGAGCTAGCTGTTCATTATAGACTTCAAGAACCTCCTCGGTAGCACTAACATGCGTTTGCAGAAAGGCTAACCGCCGCTGAATATCTTCCAGGTTGTTCCATATTATGGTCACATCCTGTAAAACCATATTCTTAACCGAACGTAAGGTCTCTCTGGCAGCAAATTCTCTAGCCTGAGCTTCATTGCTTTTAGCCTGATCAGCACCGCCTCGATAAAGATTATAAGTCATTTTAATGACGGCAGTTTCATCATCATTTGGGCCTAGACTACCATCCACATCGTCGTTACGAGTCGCCGTTAACTTCAAATCGAAACGCGGCTGAAGACTAGCTTGAGCCTGTTTGGTAGCTGCTTCAGCTGCCTCCACATCTGCTGTTGCTGCTTTTAACTGACTGTTATTGTTATAGGCAAGCTGCAGAGCTTCTTCCAGGTTAAAAGGTAATTCAGTCAGCGCCGCCGGCATCTCTAAATCTTTAGCATTTTCGCCCACTATATTATAGAAACGAGCCCTGCCATTCTTTGCATCCTTTCTACTCAGGTGAAGATTTGACTCAGATTGAGCTTTACGTCCTTCGGTCTGCACCACATCGACTTTGGTACCGACGCCTGTTTCAAACCGCTTATTGATTTTCTCGAGTGTGGCCATGTGAAACCGTAAGTTATGTTCTGTCAGGTCGACCATTTTATCTAGACGAATTATTTCGAGAAAGGCCTGAATTGCCTGCAAACTGGTGTTTTCCCGTCCGCTTACCAGTCTAGATTCCGTCGCCGACAAAACGGCTGACTGTTGCTTCACAAAATTTGCGGTGGCAAAGCCATCATAAAGCAACTGACTGATACTCAGGCCCCTCTCAGTACGCCTAAATCGGTCATCCATCAGCCCCATGCTACGAGTCGTAGTGTTATTCGAGGTTTCCCTGCCGGTTGCCAGCGTAAGATCAATAACCGGTAGATATCCCGCCACAGCCTGCCGCTTCATCGCTTGGGCAGCGTCAACGGTATGGGAGCTTGCTTGAAGGATTGGATTGGATTTCAGGGTGTATTCAATCACCTCGGTAAGTGATTGAGCGAACGCTGCACTGGATACCATTAGGTAACAAAAAAGAAAAGTTTTTTTCATGCCCATAGACTATTCCCATTTGCAATAACAAATATACTCAATCTAATTCGATCTTAACAGGAATTTACCGAACCTTAATACCTGCAGATTCATAACTCCCTACCATCATAAAAGCAGACCAGACATAAGGATAACTCCATTCAGATGATTCAATCAGCTCCAATTGCACCTGTCGCAAAGCGTCCCTGGGAGCCGTCCCAGTAATCATTTTATCGTAGAGACCCGTCATTAGAGCCTGAGTTCCAGCATCACTGACCTCCCAAAGTGAACTAACAATTTCAGCTACGCCCGCTTCCTGAAAAGCCCGTCTCAAGCCATAGACACCCTCTCCTTCATGGATTTCACCGAGCCCTGTTTCACAGGCTGACAGGACCACTAACTTTGTTCCGGACAGCCTCAGATCAAGCACTTCAAGTGCAGTCAGAATCCCGTCATTCTGAGTGTCGATTCTTCCCAGAAACGGTGCATTAGCATTAACGCCGGCAAATGCAAGGCCAGCCCTAAGCAATGGGTTATCCCCTGGGGGCGGGATCTGCAATTCCGATCCTCTTTGCAGCTTAAGTAATCTTTTCTTAAGATTTTCATTCGCTCTGAGAAAAAAACCATGGCTGGCAATATGTAATATCGAAGGTGTCTCGGTCAGCTGGTTGATCACCTGTTCCTGCGCGGCCGCTTTCGTGAAACTATCAATAGGTATATTACTGCCCATGACTTTGTCGACAATAATCTGTCCTTCCTTTTCAGCACCCGGAAGCGGATCGAATCTCAGCCCCCTCAATCCGGAGCCTGCTCCGCGCACTGTAAGACTGGTGGACACAGGCTGTTCGGTCAGGTCATTGATCAGCGAAGTATTGATCACTTCGCTGGAATCATAATCGGGGCCCGCGAACATCAGGTATTTCCCCTCTGACAAGGTAAAGTAGCTTGGCAGTAGATCTCGCCCTGAGGTTAATATATGCAGATCAACAGATTGTACCAGGTACTCCTCTGATGCCGTCACCAGGGCGGTAAAAGGCAGTATATTTAACAACCCATCCGGTATTAGATAGACATAATTCAATCCTTCGAGTACGGCCTCGACTGGCTGCCAAATGGCAGCATATGAATCCTGCCCATACTCGAACAACTCTTCATCCTCTACGGATATATCCTGTATCACATCTCGGTATTCAGCTATCCCCTGATCAATTTGAGCGCCATCAGGAAAGTCTATTAAGTGATATTCAACACGACCTGCTTTATTCACCAGGACAGAAGCCACATATCCGTGCTGGCCCTGGGTACTGTAAGCTAGAAAATCCACCAGCGCTTTATTACTGGTGACCGCCTGTTCCAGTTTATCTACATCAAGAGGCGCAATCGATGATCGATACTGAACACTGGCTCTACCCAGTTCCCCCTGTAATTCATTAACCCGCTGCTCGAGTTCATACAGGGCCTGGGGGTGCCGTCCGGCAGTGCCTGCTGTTGGGCCCGACAGTGTAAGGGTGGCCAGAGATTCCCTGCTTTGCCTGAGTTTTATTGCCAGGTCAGCTAATTTTGGATCCAGGGACATCCTGCCGATCTGTTGGATTTCAGAGGTTATCTTTAGTAGTAAACCCTTCCGGTGCAAACTCAATTGCAATGCCCGTTTAGCATTTTCCGATCCGCCCACCAGGGCTAGCAAAGCAAGATAGTCATCGAGTTCCTGCCGGTGCAACCTTAAATAGCCTTCCCTGGCATTTTCACCGGTTATCCATAGCATGCGATCCAGAAACAAACTTCTCCTCAAGAATCCCTGCTGGCGAAGCTCAATGGCTTCATTCAGCTGATTATTCATTTGCTTGGTCGACGCAAGACTATTGATGGCATCAAAGGTATAAGGATGTTGATCCCCCAGTACCGCTTCGGACAGCTTTACCGCATCGTTCAGTAGCGTGTCTGCCTCTGCCAGTCTTTTCTGAGCCAGAAAGGTCTTACCCAGATCAATCATCGAACGAATCACATCCGGGTGCCGATCTCCCAGCTTAGATTTGCGAATGGTCAAAGCTGACGACAAGGTCTGCTCTGCCTCGACCAATCTATTCTGGTTAAGTTGAACCCTGCCCAGGTTATTAAGTGCTTTGAGTCGCCTTGGGTGGTCTCTGCCCAGCGAATTTGTCCAAATGTCCACAACCCTGACAAATTGGGCCTCTGCCCGGGCAAAGTCCTGCATCAACATGTACAGAAAAGCCAGGTTATTCTGGATAGCAACAGCATCGTTATAGGCGGGGCCATATTTTTCAGACAACAGCTCATAACTTTGCAGGTACAAAGGCTCGGCTTCCCTGAAATTCCCCATGCTTTCAAACAGCAGGGCCAGATTAGATCTGGCACGAGATGCATCCGGAGATGTAACGCCCTGTAACCGCACAAACTGATCAAGCGCTGTTTTAAGCAAAGGTTCAGCCTCATCAAACAAACCCATCTGTTCATACAATTGGCCCAGATTACTGCCAGCAATAACCGTCAGAAGGGCAGCCTCACCAACTTCTTTTTTCAAACCAGTTAAAGTCTGCCGAAAGGTATTTTCAGCTTCGCCCAGCAGTCCAAGCCGCTGTTGCAAACGCGCTTTTTCCATCAGCATGGAATAGTAATTGACCGGATCTTTGTTCCAGTAGGCTTTTGCCGTTGGCAGGAGTTCATTAATAAGCTTCACGGCTGCCTGAAATGAACCCTCATCAGTGTATACCCGGATGAGGTAATTTTTAGCCATAAGCCAATAGCTGCCACCGAGTTCAGTTAACTGCAGCACCTGCTCAAGCCTTTCCCTGGCGGCTCTGAAGTCACCTCTGTCACGTTCTAATTCCGCCAGTTCCAACATGGTATCCAGACTATTGCTGCTCTTTTCTCCCAGCGCCGCTATACTGAGTTGTAAATTTTCCTGCATAGCAAGCTCTGCTTCGGCTTCCTGACCTAAGGCTGCCAATAACGAGGCCGCCTGGCGTCGACAGGAAAGCGTGCTCGGATGCCAGCGACTCCGCGACTGCGCCTGTACCTGGCACACCGGGCCAAGCACATCTATGGCCGCTTTCCACTCATTCATACCCATGAGAAAATCAACCTGCAATAACCGGGTACCAACCCACTTATCATGTGCCGGGCCCAGGGCATCAGCATACTGTTCAGCTGCGAGGTCCAGAATAGCCAGAGCGGCTTCAATATTCCCGAGGCTTAACTGGATAGGATGACCCGCCAGTAGTATTTCTATGCTGCTGGGGTGATCGGTCCCCAGTTTCTCAGAGGCGATCTCATAAGCCTGGTCAAGGGCATGTGCTGCCTGTTCAGGCTGACCCAATTGCAGCAGATAAAGGCTTAATTTTTTCAGGGCCAAAGCGGTGAACCAATGCCGGGGCCCAATCAATTCCTGGGCAAACTGCAGACCACCCTGCTGAACTTGAAGTGCCGCAGGATTCCCTTGCCTGAACAGACTCTCAGCTTCCGCAACCATTTCATAAAATACCTGGTCCAGACCCTGGGCAGCTTCTGGCAGCGCTTCTGCTTGCTGGAGTTCCAGCACAAACCGTTCAGGCATCACCTGATAAGGTAATACAAGCAATTCGTGATTTCGGGCTACTTCACTCAGATTCTGTTCTTCTACGGCGGCTGCTACAGCATCAAGCAAAGAATCGTCATAGGCGAAGGCGTTCAAACTAATTAGGACTAAACTCAGACCAGCCGAGACGGCTCTAGCAATTATTTTTCTCACCATCGGCTCCTCAGAAATGTATAAGACAGGTCCTTACCCACAGCCTTCTAAGAACTTGTCCCGCACCGGCCTGATTGTCAAGCCAGCGCCCTCAATAGCTTTGTCTGTAACAGGCTTGATAAGTTGATTTAGCGCTGGATTACCGTTTCGCAACCCTGTACATTCTGGCATTTGAATACGAAATTATCGGCATGAGATCACCTCGAAATTCTTGGTTGGCCAGAAAAACTGCGGGGCTCTTCCTGACTCTAATGGGCTGGCAAGTTACAGGCGAGCTCCCATCTGCTAAACAAGCCGTGATCATTGCGGCGCCTCATACCAGCAACTGGGACTTTGTTTACCTTATTGCCGCAGCCGCTCACCTGGGAATTAAAATTAACTGGCTGGGTAAAGCCAGCCTGTTCAGGCAGCCACTTGGTTATTTCATGAAACGTTTTGGTGGCATCGCTGTTGATCGAAGTAAACAGAACAATCTAGTTCAGCAACTGGTTTTAAAATACCGGGAGGACTCTGATGTTAATCTGGTCATACCGCCTGCTGGCACCCGCAAATATACAGATCACTGGAAATCAGGCTTTTATCATCTGGCTATGGCTGCCGAGGTGCCGCTCATCTATGGTTATCTGGATTATCCCCGCCGTATTGCGGGTCTTAGTAAACCCACCAGGTTGACTGGAAAATTACCGTTTGACATGGAAGCCATTAGGCAGTTTTACAAAGATAAGATTGGCCTGTATCCAGAAAAAACCAGCCATATCAGACTCCACGAAGAAGACATCAACTGACTCAGGAATATCAGCCTCACACTTAAGGGCGCTGCCTGTATAGGTACTTGTCTCCACAATAACCAATCAGGCCTGCACGGCTGATATTAACCGCCTGGATCTGCGCTGCTGGTGTCAAATAACTATGGGCTGCACAGTCGATAATAGTTCTTAGGGGGAGCTCAGCTATCAAACATAATGACACTTCTGGCAACAGACCCCGACTTCATATCAACAAATGCCTGATTGATATCTTCAAGTTTAATTCGTTTCGATACCATTTCATCAAGGTGCAGCTTACCGGCAAGATAAAAATCGACAAACCTGGGCATATCGACTCTGAATCGGTTCGAACCCATCATTGAGCCCTGGATTTTTTTCTCCTGTAGAAATGCACTACCCATAAGCTCAATCTTGACCCCAACCGGGATCATACCGATGACAGTAGCGGTACCACCTGGCCTTAACATACTAAACGCCTGTTCCGCCGTCGTTTTAAGGCCAATAGCTTCAAAAGAGAAATGAACACCACCGCCGGTCAGCTCGCGAACCTGGTCGACCACAGTACCGTCACTGCCATTGATCGTATCTGTTGCACCAAAGGTTTTCGCCATCTCCAGCTTCGAGTCAACCATATCAATGGCTATGATTCTACCGGCCCCGGCCAGCGCCGCACCATTGACACAGGAAAGGCCAATACCCCCACAACCCAGCACTGCCACTGTTGAACCAGGATTTACTTTGGCAGTATGGAAAACGCTGCCCACACCGGTGGTGACACCGCAGCCTATCAGCGCTGCCCGGTCCAGCGGCATATCTTCTCTGATTTTTACAATTCCATGTTCGTGGACCAGCATCTGTTCAGCGAAAGAAGACAGATTGGCAAATTGAGTCAGTGGCACATCACCCTGGGAAAGCCGTGGCTGTTCATCCTTGCCTCGCTTGGTTTCAGGATTCTGACATAAAGACATATGGCCTGTTAAACATTCCTCACAATGGCCGCAAAATACGGACAGACAGGTGATCACATGATCACCCGGCTTTACGTAAGTCACATTGCTACCAACCGCTTCCACAATACCGGCTGATTCATGTCCCAGCACCATGGGTGTTACACCTGGATACAAACCTTCTACAAAATGAAGATCACTATGGCAGACTCCCGCGGCGGCAGTCCGTATTAACACCTCCCTTGGTCCGGGTTTGGAAATTGAAATATCCTCGATGGTTAAAGGCGCGCCTACTTCTCTGAATACTGCTGCTTTCATCATTGATCCTTCTGTTAATCGATTTGGTGTGCATAAACAACTCAACCCCTCAAGCATATCAATATCGAGTTATTAAATCCGCAGACAATTTACGACAATTCTCTGCTAAGCCTAACAACTCAGTGAGCCCCACCATCCACTGCCAGCACGGCCCCCGTGGTAAAGCTAGCTGCTGAACTGGCAAAATACAGTGCAGCAGCTACAATTTCCTCTGGCTCGCCGCCTCTTCCCATGGGTATGCTGACTGCAGCCCTCTGCTCGAAAGCTTCCATATCCCAGGCTTTACTGATATCTGTCAGAAAAGGGCCGGCCATAATACAGTTAACCCTGACTAACGGGCCATACGCAGAAGCAAAAGAACGAGTTAGTGCATTCAAGCCTGCTTTGGCGGCCCCATAGGGCTCTGAATTTGGACTCGCTGAAACCGACGCGGTACTGCTGACATTAATAATAGAACCACCGCCGCTGTCCTGCATCCGCCTGGCCACGTTAGCCATCAGTCGGAAGGGCCCTTTCAAGTTAACCCCAATCACCTTGTCAAACAGGGCTTCTGTAACGGTATCCAGCGATTCATACAAGGGCGACATACCGGCATTGTTAATTAGCACATCTATCCGCCCGAAGTCTTTGTAAACCCCTTCTACCAACGCGTCTAATTCATCCCAATGGCCTACATGCACGCTATAGGGTTGTGCCTGTACGCCCATTGCCCTGATTTCATCGGCTGTTCGCTGACAAGATTCCAGATTACGACTGGCGATAGCCAGATCCGCGCCCTGACCTGCAAATCCAAGGGCCATAGCCCGCCCCAGGCCCCGGCTTCCACCCGTTATCAACACAACTTTTCCTTTGAATTCCTTATCCACATATTCTCCTTGTAGCGATGGCGATCCGTTATGCATTCACCCATAGTTGATATTAACAATACCAGAGCAGGTCCACATTTTCACAGCATCGAGTCAACTGAAACTGGGCCTCCAATAATCATCTCATTGCTAGGTTCCATCACCCCTGCGTTATTTTGCAGCCTTCGGCTTACGGTGCCCCATAGATCCCCTGAAACCCCGCCTGAACCGATACATATACCTCAGCCCACCTCAGCTTGACAAGGACTGCAGACTGACAGCGCCTGCACCGTTACAGGGCTTTCTGGGCGCCGCCTGCTGCAGCTGAATTATTAGTTCTGCAGCGCGGCAATTAGACTAGCGATGCACGGCCAAAAATATCAAATTTTGAGTGCAATCAATTACCTATGGAGCTATGGTGGTCTGCTCTGTAGGTTACAATATTAGAAAAATATGAAAATTGCACTGTACTCAATATTGACCAGCATGCTGACCCTCGGCTGCTCCCATACCCTTTCATTACCTGCACAGCATACAGCCGTACCGGCAACATCAACCGATCAAACCCGCTGGCTCTCAGGTGATCATCACATCCACTCACGATATAGCGTCGGCTGGAACCTTGAATCCAGCCCCCCTAGTCCCGTAATAGGGGGTGATGCCATCTACCCAACGGCAATGAATGCGCTTATGGCGCGGCATCATGGCTTGACCTGGATGGTAACAACGGATCACGGCGGACCCAAGCACAGCAAAGTCAATTTCGAACTGGCCTATCCAGAACTGGTTAGGTCCCGCCAGGTCATTCCGGAAATTCTTCAATTCTACGGCATGGAACTGAATAGCCCGGGCGGAGATCACAGCAGTATCATCGTGCCACATACGGAAGCCGAGGCACACCATCTGCTACTGCTTGAAAGCCAGTTTGACAGCCGCGAAGTCTACCCTGCTGATGATTCCAGAAACGACCATGAACAGATGTTGCTGGCGCTAAAAACCATGCAATCCATTCATCCGAGACCCCTTGTGTTTGCTCATCACCCGTCACGGTCGGCGACCAAACTCGGTGTTTTTGGTCTGCATGCCCCAGCAGAACTGCGTGCCTGGAATGATGTCGCACCGGATGTGGCAGTTGGTATGGAAGGGGCTCCCGGTCACCAGGCAATCAGCCTGTCAACCTCACAAAGCCTTGCCGACCCCGCCATGCAATTCAGGGGATACTACCGCCAATTTCCTACCCTGGGTGGCTTTGACCAGATGACAGCCGTGGTGGGTGGATTCTGGGATGCTATGCTGGGTGAAGGGCGACATTGGTGGATTACCGCAAACAGTGACTCCCATGTTCACTATACAGAAGGCGGTGTCGATTTCTGGCCGGGCGAGTATTCGAAGACTTACGTCCATGCTTCAGCGACTTACCAGGGCGTTATAGAAGCACTTCGCTCTGGGCAGGTCTTTGTTACCACTGGCGATCTCATATCAGAGATTTACGTTAAGGCCCAGACTGCTTCGGCAAGTGCTGGTATTGGCCAGACTCTCGAATTTAAACAGGACCAGACGGTCCATGTCTCAATAAAAGTAAGAGACCCTGGCGGCGTCAATTTTTCAGGCAGGGAAGTCAGCTTAGACCACCTGGATGTGATCCAGGGCCTGATCTCGACCGCAACACAAACGCCAGCCAATAATAATCCTTCCGCAAAAGTCATCAAGCGATTTCATGCGGCTGACTGGCAAGTTGACGCGCACGGGTACATCTCGGTTTCATTCAACCTGCCTGTATCCAGCTCGAGCTATTTCAGAATTCGCGGATCAAATACCAACGACCTTGAACCCAGCCCCGATGAACCAGGAGAAGATCCCTGGGCAGATCTATGGTTTTACACTAATCCGGTTTTTCTAATCCGCTCTAGCGGATAGCAACATGCAAACCATATACAAGCAAGCTGCAATCAAACCCGCCGCAGCAGCAAACAGATAAGGTAACTCATAAGAGGAAGATTCTGCGTACATTAAACCCAACAAGCCTGGCCCGGTAGCAACGCCAATGACAGTACACAGATTAGCCCAAGAGAACAATCGACTGTAATCACGCATGCCGTACCTTTCTGCAATAATCAAGGGTTGCAGCATGAGTAGATTACCAACAGAAATACCCAGAACAGCCAGGCCGATAAATAACCACATCACCTGGTTACTCAAAGCCAGCAGAATCAGAGCAGCTGTCTGCAGCAGGATCATCACCAAGGTGAACACCAGGATTGGAAAGTATTCCAGTAAAAACCCACCCGCCAATCGACCCAGGATGCTGAACAGGGGCAGAATTGCGATCGCCGCGGGTGCAGTTTGCTGCGGCAATCGTTCGGCAATCAATCCGTACTGATGGGCAATCCCCCCGACCTGCGCCATCATGACAAAAATATAGGAGATGTTCAGAACCCAGAAGAAGCCATCCCTGATAGCCACCCGAAAATAAACACCGTCAAGACTGGGCTCTTTTCCCTGCCAGGTTGCACCATCTGGCATCAACCGCATTGAAGCTGGAGAAGATCGCAGGAACCAAGCGCTGATGGGAATCACGCCAAGGAGATAAAGCCCCGCCAACCAACTCGAAGCCTCCGCCAAGCCGACCTCGCGGATGAGCACCGCACTGGCAGGTGTGATCATGATCCCACCTACTGACAGGCCTGTAGAGGCAATAGACAGTGCCCTAGCTCTGTGTATAACAAACCACCTTGCCACCAGCGTGGTTGAAGGCAGCAGGCTGGTAGCAGCAAAGCCAAAACCAAATAACGTGTACACCAGGTAGAGCTCTAGATTGGTATGAGCCGTGCCCACCCGATATAAGCCAATGGCTGCAATCAGGGAACCCGGAATCATAATCCAGCGTATATCAACGCGGTCAAGCAGAGGCGCTATCAACAGCCCCGTTAAACCACTGACAACAAAAAAAATAGACACAGCAAAAGATGCAACCTCGACCGAAAAATGGCTCTCAGTTGTTAGCGCTTGTATCAATATAGCGTGATTGTAAAAACCCAGCCCGGAGCTAAATGCCAGTACCACGAAGAGTGCAATAACAATCTTCCAGCCATAAAAAAAGGGTGCAGCCACTTTTTTTCCACTATCGATCGGGGCTCAACCATAGCACGTTTCACGGTCCTGGCAGTCGCAATGCACCGGTCATTCTATGCTAAAATCGGCTCCGCTCGTTTCACCTGAGGAATCTACAATTTACCGTTGGATTATATTAGTTGGCGTCTGGCTGCTGTATGCCGCTTTTGGGCTCACCGCAACCAGCCTGGCACCGATGGTATCGCTAATCGAGGCTGACCTTGACATCTCCCATACGGCCATGGGTAGTATCATGGGTGCCTGGCAATTCACCTATATATTATTTGCCATTCCCTGTGGCATCCTGCTGGACCGAATCGGCTCAAGAACAGCGTTAACACTCGGTGCTGTTATCATTGCACTGTCATCTCTGGCAAGAGCATTTTCCACAGATTACTATGCCATGATCTGTGCCGTCATGATTTTTGGTATTGGCGGCCCGATTATCTCTGCTGGCGCACCCAAACTCATCACCCGCTGGTTCTCAGGCCAGTCCAGAGGGCTGGCAATGGGCATTTACATGACTGGACCAGCCATAGGCGGTATCGTTTCGCTCACACTGACCCATTCCTTACTAATACCGTTGATGGGGTCATGGCAGAACATCATGCTTGCCATCGCTGGTTTCTCAGCCCTGACCGCCCTGGTCTGGTTTATAATCGCATCAAACGAACAACTGCAAACCAGAGAAAGCCAAGCCAGCGACATGCCGGCACAGGGCCAGACTGCAATTTTTCTTACCCTGATCAAATTACCAGCAGTTCGATTGGTCTTACTTATGAGCGTGGGTATCTTCGCTTTTAATCATGGCCTCAATAACTGGTTGCCGGAATTATTAAAATTGACCGGCATGAGCCTGATCGAAGCCGGTTACTGGGCTGCTATACCCACCGCCATCGGTATCCTCGGTTCTCTGACTATACCAAGGTTAGCGACCCCAGGCCGTCGTTTCAAAATTCTGTTCTGCCTAAGCCTGTGTGCCGCCCTGGCCAGTTATTTACTGCACTCCCAGACAACTTCCGTGCTGACAACCGGCCTGTTGCTGCAAGGCATCGTTCGCTCCAGCATCATGACAGTACTCATTCTCGCGCTGATTGAAATTCCAGGAATCAATGATCGCTATGCTGGGATTGCCAGCGGTCTGTTTTTCACTGCGGCCGAGGTTGGTGGGGTTTTAGGGCCGTTAGGCTTAGGGCTTCTCTATGATATAACTGGAAATTTTCATTCCGGCCTTAACCTGCTAACCGTCACTGCTATCCTGATTGCCATGGCAACAGTGTTTTTAAATCGGTTAATGAAAATTAGTGAGCCCATTTTCACCGAACCCAGCGACCAGCTCAGGACACCCTGAATCGGCCTGTCGCAAGCCCGTATCCGCAGAAAACTCCTTTTTAGAGAGGATGTTGACTGCTTCTAAAAACTAGGATTGAACGGGTACTTCACAGTAAGGGTTGGATTCAAACTGGACACTGATCGCCGAATTTTTATGGCTTCCGGCGCACCAGGAAGGCATTACCATGGAATAAAGGCCACTGCCACCCGCCATCAACACTAAAATCTGTTCAGCTGAGTCAAAGCAATACCACCTGCGATGCGCGGACTGCTTCTTGCCAGAACCCGTACTTAATGGACCCTGCGCTGGCTTATCAAAATAGCATCGCTGATACAATTCCTGACAGACCTTCATTCTACTTAGGCCTGCACTTGCCAGTATATGGGCATGGTCTGGATTCAACACCACGGTCGCAGCGCCGCCGCCCAGCACTGCATTATTGGTAGCACTATTGGTCAGGCCAATAGCAAGCACATCTAAAAGGCGCGTATGGTTATCAGGAAGGTCTGCATTACCGCTATACATCACTGAGTGAGGTGCTTCAGCACCAATCACTGTCACCACACTGTCATCTTCAGTAAAACCACGGCTGACATGAAGCGGCTCGAACGGGCTACTTTCTTCATCTTCAGCAAGACAATAAGTGAATTTTCCAGGATGGCCCAATAGCGCCATATCAGAAGTACCGGCGCGTCCTCCGCCGATATTAATCATAGCAAGGCGTAGCGCTCTACCAATACTTGCATTGGCCCGGTGTCCCGGCCCCAGTGCTCCGAAGCCGCTTGATACCGGCCCACAATCACGCCTGGCAGGCCCGTTGACGATCAGCAAAGGCGCTGTACAGTGGGTCGTTGCCTGCATTTCAGTAAGATCAAACTCAGGTTTCAAAATTGCCTGGACGGCTGCGACAACAACGGGCATATAGTCTGGCAGACAGCCTGCCATAACGGCCGCTACAGCTACTTTCTCAACCGTTGCCACCTTACCCGCCGGCCCCATAATGCCCAATCGCATATCACCTTCCATACTGGACTGGATTACCATCCTCTGCACCCGTTCATCGGTAGGAATAACAACAGGCAAGCCATCCGTGCACTGCCGCGCATGCAGCAGCTCCAGTGCAGCAGCCTCATCAGAGGCAGTTAACCAATCAGTCACAATGCAAACGCTGCGATAATCTTAGGCGTTATCTCCTCAGCAATAACCTGCATATTTGCTTTACCACTGCCTGCAACCGGATGCGGCAGCTGAACCCTGGGTAAGGCGGACATACCTAGCGACTGTGCAACGAAATCCCCCTGAGGCCAGAAATCTTCGGTCACCAGGGCTATGCATGGAATACCATTCCTGGCTGTGGCTATGCCGTCACGCACGGTGCCGGTAGTACAGCTGCCTCAATGCCCATAAGCGGTGACCAAGCCCTCACAGTCTGCGGATATAGAGGATAACAATTCGCTACTCGCGGGGACTGAGGCATTACCCTTATTATATCGCCGGATATCCAATCCTGGGCAATGCTTCAATAGTGATGCTTCTATCAGCGTCAGGAACTCTTCTGAATCCGGGAAACCATTTGCCAGTAAACCAATCCTGGCGGTGGACTCTGAATCGAGCGTAAGGCTGAGTTCATAGGCGGTATCCGCTATTGCGGATGCGCCTTCTGGATTATGAAATTGTATTGCCATATCAAATCCTTTTTACAGGTTGCTATCACTTTACACGATCCTGTTGGCCTGACAAGCCTGGATCAGATTTACGGTAGCGTTCAAACCAGGCGAGCATGTAGTCCACTTTAGCAATGAGGCGAGAGGGTCTTGCGGCAATGCCATGAGAGGAATCAGGTAGCCGAACCAATACGCTATCCACACCTTTTAACTTCAATGCCTGATAAAACTGCTCAGATTCTGAGATGGGTGTACGTCGATCCAGTTCTCCCGTTAATATCATGGTTGGCGTCGTGATTGACGCCATTTGTGATAAAGGCGAGCGTGCCCAGTAATGCTCAAAGTGCTGCCAGGGCATCCCTGGGAACTGGTGCCTGATCTGATAGACAGATGAATCTGCTGTAAGCGTTTTACTGATCCAGTTGATTACCGGTTTAGCAGCAACTGCCGCATTGAATCGATTGGTCAGACCGATTGCAAAGGCGGCAGCAATGCCTCCTGCAGATCCCCCCGCAATAAAAAGATTCTGTTCATCGACAAATCCGAGTTTGAGCATGTGATCAATACCACTCATATGATCCGTAAAATCATCCACGCTGGCATACTTATCCTGCAAAAGGCCGGCAAATCGGGCACCATAAGACGTGCTGCCCCGATAATTGTCATAAAATACAATATAACCGCTGGCCGCCAGCAGCTGTATTTCTGCGGAGAAGAAATTCCCATAGGCACTGTGTGGACCGCCATGAATCTCCAGAATCAACGGGTATCGCCTGGTCGGGTCGAAATCTGGCGGGGTGACATACCATCCATGGATAAGCTCGTTATCCAGTGAGGATCTGTAGTCTAACGGCAAGACCTCAGCCAGGGTTTTGTGCGCTAAAACGTCATCGTTCAAGAACGTCATCTGTCTGATGGCATCACCTCTGGTGACTGCCAGGTCAGCGGGCCTGCCTGCTTTTGCATAGGTAAATGCATAAGTCCCATTGCTGTAGTGGAAACCGCCGCTTAAATAAGGCCTGCCCAGACTGGTCCCACCTACCTCATGACTGATCTGAGTAAACTGATTACGCCAATCTACCTTGCCAAGTTTTCGTTCACCATCCTGATCGAACCGAAAACTAATGGTTCGACCAGCATCACTCCACAGCGCGGATTTTATAGCGTAATCCACGTCAGCAAGTAGCGCCTGGCTGGTTCCATCCACTATGGCGTGAATGCGCAAGCGCGTGTGACGATAGGCAACGGGTTCATTGGTTTCGTGGAGATAAAGAATTGAACTGCCATCCGGTGAAAACCTGGCGCCAAATTCAGCGCCTGGTTCATCCGTGACCTGAATGAGCTTCTGGCTCTTTACTTCCACAAGATACAGGTCGCTTTCGATGGTTTCCAACGACCAGTTTTTGTGTCGATTTGCAGAAAAGAGTATCCGGCGACTATCCTTGGACCAGGACAATGGCCCCTGATGCTGAAAATCACCCTGGCTTAACTGTCGCGGCGTCCCGCCATCAGCTGGAACGATAAATACCTGCCTTGATTCAGGCGCAACAATACCCCGACCATCAAACTGATAACGCACTGAGGTAATCAGCCTGGCCGGTTCTGCCCAGTTGGCCTTTGCAGGTTTTTTCCTGGGCTTTACCAGAGTTTCCGGCTGGACCGGCACAGGCATGGTAAAGGCCAGCGATAAATTATCAGGTGACCAGCTAAGGTTGGAAGGTTTCTTAGCTGGACTGGCAATCAGGCCGGAACGTCCGCTATCAAGCCAGAGAACCTTTATCTGTGCAATCCCATCAACCACCACGACGTAGGCAATCCGCGAACCATCTGGCGACCATCTGGCCCAGCTGTAATTTCTCAAATCTGAAAGCAGTGGGCGATGCGACCCTGTAGCCAGATCCACCACCCATAGGGAGCTACGAGTTGAATCGGTCATGATATCGTTGCTTTTTCGCCGATACAGAACCTGCTGGCCGTCCGGGGATACCCGAGGCTCGCTGGCAAACTCAAGATTGAATACGTCCTGGCTGCTAAAAAACCGTACTTCATCGCTGTTCTCAGCCTGTGCCAGCACGGCCAGGCAGCCTATAAACACTCCTGAAAGTAACCTCTGCATCGCCTGAACCCTTTGTTTATGTCTAGGTTTGATTAGCACAGATCTGCGTGCTCTTTGCAAATAAACCGAATAACAAGTTAATCTTAGGCCACTGTCAGGAACACAAACAAATGATCGAGCCATTTACCATCAAGGTCGATGATTCCATACTTACCGACCTGAACTATCGCTTATCCCAGACTCGCTGGCCTGATCAGGTAGGCAGTCCCTGGCATTACGGTACCGATTCCCGATACTTAAAGTCCCTGGTTGATTACTGGCAGCAGGATTTCAGCTGGCGCAAGCAGGAAGCGCTACTGAATCAGTTCGATCATTTCACAGCCCCTGTCCAAGGTAGAAAACTACACTTCATTCATCAAAGATCCAGCCATTGCAGAGCCATACCCCTACTCATGACCCACGGCTGGCCCGGCTCTATCAGCGAATTCATCAAAATTATTCCCCTGCTGACCCAACCAGAACGGTTCGGCGGTAATAGTGATGATGCATTTCACGTGATCTGCCCGTCTATTGCCGGCTACGGTTTCTCGGCAGCGCCGGTTTCAGAGGGCTTTGATCAGAAACAGGCCGCCCTGCAGCATATTGAGTTGATGCAACTTCTGGGCTATGAAAAGTATGTTGTACAAGGCGGAGACTGGGGTTCGGCAATCAGTTCCTGGACGGCTCGCCTGGCCCCCGAGGCCGTTTTAGCGCTGCACCTGACGCTTATCTTTGCGCCCTACCCAAGCACCCTCGAGGATGCCTTTGCCGGGGTAACTGATGTTGAAAAAAAACATCTGCAAACCAGCCGAATTCGCATGAAGGAAGGCACCGGCTATCAGGCAATCCAAAGCACAAAGCCGCAGACCCTGGGTTTCGGCCTCAATGACTCTCCAGCAGGTCTGGCGGCCTGGATAACAGAAAAATTCCAGCACTGGATAGATTGTGATGGTGACCTTGAATCCGTGATTACTAAAGATGAATTGCTGACCAATATCATGATTTACTGGGTCAGCCAATCGATTACTTCTTCTATGCGGCTTTATTTTGAATCCAGCCACATGAAATCAGATTTGTTTGCCGCCGGCCGGATTGAAACGCCTACTGGTCACACGGTTTTCCCTGGAGAACTTTACCTGCCGCCAAGAGCTTGGGCTGAGCAACTGTACAATATCCAGCACTGGACTGAACAGCCAAAAGGCGGCCATTTTGCCGCATTAGAGCAACCTGAACTACTTTCTGAAGATTTAAGATTATTCTTCAGGCGGTACCGTTAGCGGCTACTGACTGCTCAAACTGGCCTGAAACCGGCCTTTTCTTTCTGCTGCCTTAACAGCGGCATCAGGCTCAGTCAATCGTTTCAGGGTGACACCTTTTATCTCGCCATTAAATGCAAAAGTATGAGGGTAATGGCCCACCGGGGAGCCTGTATCCACACCTACGTCAAAGGTTTCACCGCTCATTGAAAATATGACCGGTACCGTCCTGGGGATACTGCCCTGAGCCACCACCAGCCTATTTACCAGCAAAACAACTTTACCGCCGCCACCAAAATCACCTTCATGCTCATACAGTACCTCTAAACTGCAGCTACCTGGACGCAATGCGGTACTATCCTGCAATAAAGTAAATTCATGACCAAACCAGTTATATACAAAACTGGCAAGACCTATCGGGTCTACATAAAGGCTCCAGCCACCCATATTGCCCCCCTGACAGGCGATAACGCCCTGACAGCCACCTGCCGGGCTCACCACCTCTGCGGCAATCGAGAAAGAGGTGTTTTTTAAGCTGATCACTGAGTGCTCTGGCATTCGCACATGCGCCCGGGTATAAGTCATCTGCTGATGACCTTCCAACGAATGCGGCACAGCATACGCGCCGCTTCGTCGTCCAGAAGCATCCCTGAGGGGATACACGCCATAGCGCTCTGCCTCTGTTTCGAACAAGGCTCGCAAGGTGGCCAGCTTTTCCGTTTCGACCTCAGCCAGATCGTTTGCCTGGGAAAAGTCTTCAGCAATATTGTAGAGTTCCCAGACTTCCTGGGGCCCATCGAACTGGTAGCCCGCAAATCGTATCCAGGGAAGCCGACCATGAAAGCAGGAGGCCATCCAGCCATCATGATAAATTCCACGATTGCCTAAAATTTCAAAATACTGGGTCGTTCGTCTACTCTCCGAACCGCTGTCAGAGAAGCTGTAAACCATACTGGTACCCTGCACTGGTTGTTGCACAACGCCATTGACTCTCGCTGGCACTTCGACCTCCAGCACATCAAGAATAGTTGGGAAAAGATCGATAACATGGTGAAAATGAGAGCGCATCTCGCCTTTGCTGGCAATTCCAGCTGGCCATGAAATAGCCATTGCATTTCTGGTGCCACCAAAGTGCGAGGCCACTTGTTTCATCCACTGGAAGGGAGAGTCTAGGGCCCAGGCCCAGCCAACATTGAAATGATTCTCACATCGGGCAGTACCAAAATCAGCCATGTGCTCCAGTAACCACTCAGGATCTTCATGTACTCCATTTTGAAAGGACGGCGCACTCCAGGCGCCATGCACCGTACCTTCCGCAGAAGCGCCATTATCGCCGGTCAGATAAATCACCAGGGTGTTATCAAACTGACCCATTTCCTCTATTTTTGAAATGACCCGACTTACCTGGGCATCGGTGTGCGCAAGAAAACCCGCAAACACTTCCATCAATCGTCTAGCCACCGGCTTATACCGATCCGGGTATTCGTCCCAACTGGGGATCTGCTCTGGCCGTAAGGTCAGCCCAGTGCCAGGCGGTATCACCCCTGATGTTATCTGGCGCTGGTAAATCTCGTCTCGAAGCGCATCCCAGCCGTCATCAAACATACCCTCAAAAGGTTTAATCCACTGCTCTGGCACATGATGAGGGGCATGCACGGCAGCGGGTGCAAAATAACAGAAGAAAGGCTTATCCGGGGCTGATCCCTTTTGCCGTTCAATCCAATTGATGGCTCGATCAGCCAGGTCTTCCGTTAAATGATAATCCGGTTTATCCAGATGCGGCTGAATCGGCGTCGTTTGATCATATACTGGTGGTTCCCAATGACTGGCCTCAGCACCGATAATCCCATAGAAGCGTTCAAAACCCATTCCGGTTGGCCAGCGATCAAACGGTCCCGCCGGACTCTGCTCCCAACTCGGCGTTAGATGCCATTTTCCAAAACAGCCTGTCGAAAACCCATTCAATTTCAGAATTTCGGCAATACTGGCTGTTTCAGGGGGTATGGCACTGTCATAGGCGGGAAAACTATTGGCGATCTCGGTAATACCACCCATATGAACGCTGTGGTGATTCCGGCCCGTCAATAACGCGGCGCGAGTAGGTGAACAAAGCGCTGTGGTATGAAACTGATTGTACTTAACACCAGCAGCGGCAATGTAATCAACCGCTGGCGTCGGTACCGGCCCGCCGAATGTACTACAGCTACCGAAACCCACATCATCCAGCATAATCAGAAGCACATTGGGTTTACCCTTTGCTGGCTGCGACAATGCCAGCCTGGAAGGTTCGGCCTCACTGATCAGCCGACCAATCTTGCCTTTGAATGCAGGGGCTGATTTGGGCAAATCAGACATCAGTGCCCCTCAACTTGAGAACCCGGGCAAATCAAAACAGGCTAACAACTCCGATGCTTTCGACTTGCCTTCAACGGTTAACCCACTAGCGGATTCAAGAAATTCCGACAAGTTCATTTTTCCACCCAGCAATTTCGCCCAGGCAGCATGGTCGGCCTTAATTACGGTGTCGCACTGATCCAACTCACAGGGTACCGCAACCTGATTACGAATAATCAGCCCAGCACTGCTGCCATCACTGAATTCGAAGCCCAGGCTACCGTTCTTGCCAGCCGAGCGCATCGGTACAAGCAGCACTTTAAGCACACTGACCCACTGGCCAGCACGGGTATTGAGGATTTCCCGTTCCCTGAAACGATGCACCCTGAATCTCGACAGATCAAGCTGGCCTTCAAGTTCAAGCGCCCGGGTCAGACACCAGTTCCGGGCGTTTGCCGAAGGCGTACTATAAGCCACGCCTTTTAATCCTGCTGCCAATCGTAACCGGTCTTCTTCAGGTGCATTGACCTGGCTTTTCACTAGGTGGCTGGCGACCTCAATAGACCAGCGATAATCCTTCTGAGCCAGCGCCTGGTCACAAAGCTGCCGACTGGCATCAATACCACCGAAAGCTGCGATCATTTTGGCGGCCTTTTCTGGTTGCGGTGTGGGAAACAATTTACTCTCATCTTCGTCAAACCAACCGAACAGGCCGGTATAGACCTGACGAATATGATGTTCAACCAGGCCATACAACTGCTGTGTATGAAAATCCGAATCAAACAGCTCGGGCAGGCACACCTCAGCGATCAGCTCATCGAGGCTTAAGCCGCGATTGGCGCCTCTTACGGTCTGGTCGAAAACAAACTGAATGGCATCGCGGTATCGGCTGATCGTTGCCGATACAAAACTGCGGCCGCTGAGCGGCGGTCCGTGAGTGGCAATCTGGTGCTCCGCATTGAAGCCATGCAGTTGATCCAGGCCTCGCAGCAATATCCTGGGGTCTCGGTACTCTTCTCCCCTGATCGCAAAAATATTAAAAAATGCCGGCCAGAGAAGATTGTTGACAGCAATATCTAACTCTGGAAACCAGATAGAAACAGAATCAGTAGCATCGCTGGGTGCCGGATAAAACTCTACCTCCAGGCCTGCTATGCGTGTTTTAAAGGGCGCATCAAAGGTCACCGTGGCAGGCAGGTAACCCGGTGAGAACGGCGCATGATCAGGGTTACGAAAGAAGCGTCCCAGGCCAATATTAACCAGGCCATCAGCGCCCTCGTCCGGCATTGATATGCCAAACTGATGGACCATCCCCCTTGAACCGCGTGGCCCCACTTCACCACCAAATCGTTCCAAATTCGCCGCGATACCCGTATGACCGTAAATGGCCAAGTCAGACAAGCCAGCTTCTTCAATAATGGCCCTGGTGCCACCGACATAGTGAAAATGCGTATAGATACAGGCAACAATAGGTGCTTGTGTCTTTGTCCTGATAACCTCGATGGCCTTTTGCATCTCTTCGATGCTCTCGCCAGTATCGATTGCTATAAGCCCTTCTGGACCCTCGATAAAGGATTGATTTGACAGGCCATTGCCCACATACGACCAGGCCTTGTCAGTCACTTCATAAAGCGCCTCCCGCAAGCGCTCTGAATGCTGCAGATGCTGGCTATGAGCACGCCGACCGGCTGGGCCAATCTGTGAATCCGATGGATTGAATGATGCTTTCATACTAACCTCAGTTGTATAGCATTAACGCATTGAACTCGGCTGATCTCGGCCATACCGCGAACACTATGGCCAGCCTGCGTCCCTGATGCTGGCGCTCTTTCGGCCGATCAAATCAGAAGTCTGACCCATGTGGGTTAATCTCGGTGCTATGGCACATCAACTCAGGCTCCACCAGAACAGGTCAGGACTTCTCCGGTAATATAATCTGCATCAGGCGTGCACAATAGATAAATAGCGCCAGCAGCCTCATCAACAGTTCCGGGTCTTCCCAGCGGCACGGCCTTTTCCATCGCTTTTATCTGCGAAGATGCAAGCCCGACCTTGTGTTTCCGACCCATCACATCGATGGCGGGTGGCAACTCGTCATAAACCTGGGTTAGTCGAGTTTCGATATGGCCGAAGGCGACAGCATTTACCGTAACATTGTACCTCCCCCATTCCTTAGCCAGCGTTTTAGTGAGTCCAATCACTGCTGCTTTCCCTGTCGCGTAGGCAATCTGGGTAGCACTGCCCGTAGTACCACTAACCGAGGACACATTGACGACTTTCCTGCAGGATGCACGACCCTCAGCGGCCATTTCTGCTTTTGCTACAGGTCGCATCCACTCAGAAAAAGCCCGCAGAATTCGAAACGGGGCCGTTGCATGAACCTCAAGCATGGCCTGCCACTGCTCGTCTGTATGGTTATGCATTGCGCCATTCCATATATAACCGGCATTATTGACGATAATATCGACCTGATTATAGGTCGTTAAACAGAACTGGATAAGTTCATCCGCAATTTCAGGCTCACACACATTACCAACAAATCCGGTAGCCATACCATCCATGGATTGGATGGTATTAACAGTAGATTCAAGTTCAGCACCATCCAGGTCGTTAACAATAACCCGCACACCTTCTCTGGCCAGACGAATAGCAGTTGCCCGACCAACACCCCGTCCGGCCCCCGTGACCAATGCAACCTTCCCGGACATTGAATTCACTTCACCGATTCCGTACCTGTAAACGCCAGCTCATCGGGTTTACATACAAATCGAATCGCCGGTAACAGAAAATCTCCTCTAGAGATGGTAGAGGTAACGACCTGCGTTGGCCGCAATAGCGGACTTCCCCAGTATTCTCCCTGGAACGAGTTGAAAGTCGACTGTAATCTTTCCACCCGCATAAGTTGGGGGATACATTCGACCTGAACCAGCCGAAGCCCATTCGGTGTATTAGCCAGGTTCAAGGTGCCCGTAAACTGCAGGTCACTGGTTGACAATGGTTCGGGATCCAAAGCCTGAATCTCAAGGACCTGAGCGCCTGAAAACAAGACGCTGATTCGAGTCTCAGCATAGGCCTCTTCCATGTCGATAACAGCTAACCTGGTACTCAGTCCCAACACATGCTCTAAACCTTTCTGGGCTTTCTCGGTGGTTACCATGGCGCCGAGCGTAAAGCCGCGGGCGCGTACGCCACTCCTGCAGGATACCCTAATTAAAGCCAACACAAATGCACCCCAGACCGATGTCCTTACGTTGAATACCTGTAATACCATGCTGGCTGGGATAGTGGGGTGCAAGGCACTGGGCAGTAACGCCTCTCGAGCCGTATTATCCATCTCAGCAACCAACTGAAAACAAGTTGTATCCTCAAAAACGATATCGTCGGCAGTAAATTGGGGGATTGTTCCCGCATTCTTCTTTAATTCATCAATGTCGGCAGATCCTACCAGCATATTATTGCCCCGCCGGACTGATACGATTGGGTGTAAACACGGCCTCACTAACATGACCCGGGCTTTGGAATTTCGGCATTACTTCACGGGCAAACATTTTCATACTATCCATAACCTGTTGATTCGGAATCATCTCCATGGCATTGAGCAGGAAATTTATGCCGGTAACACCAACAGATTCCCATTTTTTAATGGTCGCAATCAAGTGTTCTGGATCACCAATACCAACACCTTCTGGTAGACCCTTAGCCACGCTGGGATCATCTACTGGAGGTTTTTTTGGTTTCATATGGGCGCCTGCATTTCCCAGCGTCTGGTAGGCGCGAGTAGGAAAAGCCTCCCGGGTCCAATACAGGTGGGTATTTGCAACATTAAAGGCATTCACCATCGGCAACCCTATCTCACGAGCTATCCGAAAATCCTCATGGCAATACAGGAAATTCATAGTATGAACCTGGTCATTAATAAACCCACCTGCCGGTTCACAAAGCTGAACTCGGCGATGATACTCCCGGGTCCGTCGCTCCTGCTCTTCATAACCCGCTGCTGAAACACCCAGACAACCCAACCCCCTATCTGCCGCATCCAACTCGGTTCCCGGCGTCGTCACCGTCACCCATAAAGGTGGGTGGGGGTCTTGATAGGGTTTGGGTAACACATTACGTGAAGGCATGCTAAAACCCTTCCCCTGCCAGGAAAATTCATCCTGAGTCCACATTTTAGGTAGAACTCGCACAAATTCGTCCCAGGTCTTTTTAGTATCATCAGGGTTAACCCGGAACCCACCCAGTTCAGTCCAGGTCGAGCTTCTGGCGGTACCGACTTCGAGCCGGCCGTTCGAGATGATATCCAGCGCTGCCGCGCGCTCAGCAACCCTGACTGGATGATTCATTTCCGGTACGCATACAACCGCACCGTGACCTATTCGTATACGATGAGTCTGTGCAGCCACAGCAGACAGGAAAACTTCTGGTGCCGAACTATGGGAGTACTCCTCAAGAAAATGGTGCTCTACCGCCCAGACGTGATCGAAACCTAAATCATCCGCTAATCTGCACTGCTCCAGGGCATTATGGTAGACCTGCCATTCAACTTCTCGAGAAAAAGGCCTGGGCGTCGAGAGCTCGAAAAAAATGCCAAACTTCATATTATCGTCCTTTATAAACTGGCGATCGCTTCTCGACAAATGCTGCCATACCTTCTCGGGCATCTTCAGTTCTTGAACAGAGTAACTGATTTCGATTCTCCACAGCCATCGCGGCTTCAAGGCTCGATGCATCAATGGCTAAATCTAATCCTTCCTTGGTCAGCCTTAATCCCATGGGCGACGTCGTCAGCATTTGATCTATGTAAGGTTGTGCTGCCGACTCAAGCTGATCATCCGCAACGACTTCTGATACCAGGTTAACGCGGTGAGCCCGTTGAGCATCAATGAAACGTCCGGTCAACATCAGCTCAGAGGCGATGGAGGTCCCGACCAGTCTGGGTAGAAAATAACTCGTTCCCATGTCGCAGGCCGAAAGTCCAATGCGGATAAAAGCAGCGTTCATCCTGGCGCTCTCGCCAGCAATGCGTATATCGGAGGCCAGCATAAAAGCAAAGCCTCCGCCACAGGCCGGGCCTTGAACCAGCGAAATAATGGGTTGCGGGCAGCGACGCATTCTAATATAGACATCGGCAAGATAGCCTTGGAACCCCATGCCGCCACCAAACGGAGTGGGTTCATCCCGGTTGATCGCTGACTTGATATCCAGGCCGGCGCAGAAGGCCCGCCCTCGCCCTCGCAGGACAACTAACCGAGTCTCTGTGTTCTCTGCCAAACCGGCAAAATAGTCCCTGAGCTCAGTCACCATCCGGGTATTGATGGCATTTAAGACTTCAGGCCGGTCCAACCACAGATGGTCTACCGGACCCTGCTTATCTATCGAAATAGTCTGGTAATCCATCATTGCTGTTGCTTCTCCCTCTTCTAAGACATTTATGGATTTACTGTCCGGGTTGCGGATCCACAGAACTCGCTAGAGCACGCCCAAGCCGAGAAAAACACCAGCGCCAACCAACAAACCAGCGGATTTCGAGAGCCAGCCACTTCGGCCTTGTTCAGCCACTCTCTGAGGCAGCGCCTGGCCAGGTGCGGCACCATGGAAAACACGCTGAATCACTGGCAATTCGAAAATACAGACATTAATGGCTACGCCTATAGTGGCCGCCAGCAACATTATGGTAGCCAAATTGATCACCGGCAAAGTTACCAGCACCATCGCTACCAGTCCCCAGTTAGCCAATGGGCCTCCCAGGCTCATAGCCAGAAACTGGCCTCGGCTATTCTTTTCCAAATCAAAATTGAACATAAAAAAAGATTTTCGCTGCCCCAGTACGGGTGAAATGGACCCAGACAGCCTGGCGCCACTAAAATGCCCCCATTCATGAAAGAGAAAAGCAAGCGCAACACCGGCAAAGAAACCACCCGCAATCGATACACCCTCAGCCAGGATCATACCCGTCTGCTGCGCCCAGGCGTTGGCGCTGGCCCAGAGAGCCATAATGGCCACAACTATAGCGCCATGCTGAAAGCCCACCGACTTTAGCCTGGCAAAATCCTGCCTGCGCAGTTTCATCTTTTCTTTCTGATTGTCCTGCTCATCTGCTTCACTGTCTGCAACACTAGATTCCACCATCTTTCACCTACCTTGAAAATTTGCCTTATTCACTTTCATTACCTCTTATTCAGATACCCCTTGGCATTGCAAAACGTAAACCTATTATTGAGCCAGTGTACGTCGTCAACACCTTTTGGACAAAAAACAGCCTGATCTAAGAGACAGATCAGTTCATCCGGGTTGATTGTCTATCGTAATGTATCTGTCGCCTCAATGCTAAAGTGTTATGTTTTATCAATTCTCGTTGCTCTAGAACCGCTTGTCCCCGACCCTAAAAAACATTAGCCAGTGTCAGGTTACTCAGACAGTCATGATATCACTCGTGACTGTAATAACTCACAAACTGGTGCAGTTGTTCTTGTAACTCACCCAGCAAATAGTAGTTGCTCAACAATATCTTGTTTTTCATCGATCGATGCCAGCATCCAATCTTGCCCTAGGTTTGCATATGATAGGGACGACTACGAGCATGTGTCATGCCTTTGTTTTCCAGATAAGCTGCGAGTGCGCTAGAGATATAACAGGGACAGTTATCACTGTCTTGCACCAAAATATAGGCCGGACTGGTAATCAGATCTTGCTGCTTCAACAACCGATAGACAGTGGATTCCGACACAAAGTAAGCCTTTCCGTCCGTATGGCCGACCGCTATTTCTCTAGGTGATAGCGCCGGTTTATCTAGCGCCAGGTCAATGATCGATTCTCTACGTGCTACAGTGATTTTATTCCAGAGCACCTGTGGCCGTGGCTTTTTGTCTTCCAAGCCATCAACGCCGTTGTCCTGATAACGTTTAAGCCAGTAGTAGAATGCAGATTGGAGTATATCCTGTCACGCCAGGGAACGACGTCTAGCCAGATTCAAATTCTGCATCAGTTGCATAATCTCGTTTTTTTTCGGCAGCGGAATACCTCATACATCGTCCTCCCTACCCCCGGGCACGCTTTTTTTAGGCAGTCTATTTTCCATGACAACTTCGCCCAGGGTTTCCTTTAAGGCTGGGCCTCTGCACGCAGCTCTTTCACTTCATCAGATGGTTCTTCTCGCACGGTATCACCGGATAAACGTTTTCTACCGGCCTCCATAAATTCCTTTGACCAGCGATAGTACACTTCCGGATTGATGCTTCGCGACGGCAGAGTTCAGTAACGCTGGCCTCAGCACGCAAACCTTCCAGTACGATACGAATTTTCTCTTCAGCAAAATATTTCTGGCGGGTGCGGTGTCGAATATCGCGTACACTCTGTTCAACACTTCGTCTCTTTGTCATCATCCAAGGGTTAACGATGAACCAAAAGTGTCTCTTAGGCTACCAGGCTAAACTGTCCACATCGTGTTGACGGGGTACAGCTCAGGATATCAATCCTCCTGACAATAACAGGCCATGAAATCCAAGTAAACTTGAAGGCTGAAATAAGAACAGTGACGCGACCGTCACTAAAATCAAAAACCCAATTAGAAACCAGCCTAATCATCTAAATTAGCTACCCCCACTCAGCTAATGGGCATACCGAGCCCCAAAATCTAATAGGTTATGCCCTATCACAGCAGAGCAGGTCTAGCGTTTCCTAAACTATCAAACAAATTTCACAACGGACTAAAAAACCATGCGGCCAAGGCTTTCTGCCACACATACCGGTTTAACCTGACCCTCAACTTCAACCACGACTTCATTCATCGTCTCAATCATACTGCCTTTGATCTCTACTCGTTTGAGGGTACTGGTAGTCCTTATCCTTGAGCCTGCCGGTACTGGGCTCGGAAACCTTACTTTATCAAAGCCGTAATTAATTCCCAGCTTCTGGCCCTCAATCCGAACTGCCTCATTTGCCGCCGCTGCTGCTCTGGGCAGATGTCCCATAATAGACAAGGTCAAGTGACCATGCGCTATGGGTACGCCAAAAGGCCCTTGATTTGCCCTCTCCACATCCACATGAATCCATTGGTGATCCATGGTGACTTCGGCAAACTCATTAATTCGTTCCTGAGTAATTTCAAACCACTCACTCTGGGACGTTTGCTCGCCAATACGACTTGTCATAATCTCTAAAGCATTTTTCAGGTTAGCATCAGACATCTCAATTGCTCCTTTTTGTTGTAATCTAGTTTGTTATCAAATAATGCATCTAATTATTCATCACCAATGAACCGCAACCAGTCAATATCCTGCCTGCCGAAGCGTTCGACCCATGTTCGGTGCAAACCTCAACCAGCCCCTGAACATACTGTTTATCAAGATTTAAAACAAATTCACTGGAAACAACACCAAATTTAATCCTAGCGGTTCATATCAAAAATATTTCACCAAGGGCTAGCCCAATTAACCAGATTACCCTTTCCCCTGGTAGCCGAAGATGTGAACCCATGAAGTGAGAAAAATTCACGCCACTAATTTACGGACAAAGCATGTTCTGCGGATTACGGTTAGTACTCCGCAACAGCCCACCATGAACAGACATGACCGACAGGCAAGCCTGCACCCAAGCACGATCGGTAACGCCAAGGCTGGCAAAGCCACAAGTGCTTCGATCACTGTCGATTCCTGACTAACCGTATATTTCTGTCTGGGAGGTTGACCCACTACCTCATTCAATGTTTTATTCTTGTCTTCCGCAACAGCAAGACAGGGACCCTAGGTGAAAAATATTATCTCTTATCGATGTCTGACATCAAAATTACTGCTCTGCGTACTGGCTATCTCACCCTATTGCATACGGATAAGCGCTGAGCAGGCAGACCCTGCTGCCAGAGCCGTCCTGGTTGCTGGCAGTGGTGACTACAGCCGAGCTATTTCCACCGATTCAACATCTGCCCAGCAATTCTTTGACCAGGGGCTACGCCTGGCCTGGGGGTTTTATTTCCCGGAATCAATTGCTTCCTACCAGGAAGCAGCACGCCTGGATCCTGGCAATCCCATGCCTTATTGGGGTATGGCCCATGCCATGGGCCCAAACCCAAACAGTCGCTACGCAACGATGCCGGATGATCCAAAAGGAGAAGGGTTAAAAGCCATTAACAAGGCGCTGGCAAGACTGGATCGAGCCTCTGAACTGGAAAAAACTTTAATACAAGCACTGTTCGTACTCTACGATAAAGCAAGCATTACCGATGATACTGCCCGGGATAGGGCATACCTTCAAGAGATGCGCGGACTCAACAGAAAATATCCTAATGACCCCGATATCGCTGCTTTATACGCGGCCAGCTACATGTCCATAGGCAGATGGAACTACTGGGACAAGCAGGGAAATCCGAAAGACGAAACCTTACCGGTAGCACAGGCACTAGAGCATGTTATCGGAAAGGGTATTGACCATCCCGGCGTTTACCACTTACACATACACTTGATAGAAGCCTCCATGCAACCCGCACGCGCCCTGGTTTCAGCTGATGGCCTTGAAAAGACTGTCCCTATTGCCGGTCATGTCGTGCATATGCCTGCGCATATTTACGTTCGAACCGGCCAGTATCAAAAAGCCATTGACAACAATATTCGATCTCAGCAGGTCGATAAAGCGTTTGCGGCGATCTGGGGAAACTTGCCGTTGCCCAATATTGGCACCTATCCTTTATCCCACAAAATTCATGCCGGTCATGCTATAGACTTCATACGCTATGCTGCAACTGTTCAGGGCAACTATGAAGTCGCTATAAAAGCAGCGCATAAAGCCAGAGCATTGTCTGCAGGCAATGCACCTCGAAATCAAAAAAGAATTGCCGCTGTCTGGCTAGTGGAGAAAATATTCGGCAAATGGCATAACCTGCTTAGCCAGCAATCTTCGCCTTCCGGGCTGCCTTATCTGGACGGAATCAGAGCTTATACCCTTGGCAGCGCGTATCTGGCAACCGCTGATATGCCAGCCGCAAAGGCCCAGCTCAAGCAACTACAGTCTCTGGCCAGTGCTGCTAATGCTGATCAATATCGGATTGGCGCCACACCAGCTTCTAGCGTACTGAAACTGGCATCTCTTTCGCTTCAGGGGGAACTGCTCGAAGCCAGTGGAGACCTCCCTGGTGCCATCGCTGCTTTCCAAAAAGCGGTAGCACTCGAGGACCTGAATAATTACACCGAACCGCCGGACTGGCCGCAACCCATGCGCCAATTCCTTGGCTCTGCCCTCCTGAAAGCAGGTAGGAATAAGGAAGCAGAACAGGTGTATCGAAAAGATCTGCGCTGGAATCAGAAAAATGGCTGGTCACTGTTTGGCCTACAATTAGCGTTAAGAAAACAGGGTGAAAAAGCCAAGGCAGACACTATCTTTGAGCAATATAAAGTGGCCTGGCGTTTCTCTAACACAAAACTGACCCAGTCTCATATGTAACGCACCAGCACCTGGCGGTGATGGATTGTAAGCCCAGGACCGCCTAGTCCTTGATCATAACCACCGGCGTTGGCTGCCTTCATGCATCACCACAATTTCGCTGCAATATTCCCGCACAACCAGTATTGAGCTATAGGTGAGCGGCTTGGCCACCATCGACCTCTATGGAGGTACCGTTGATATAGGAAGCAGCATTCGAACACAAAAAAGTAATAAGCGAGGCGACTTCTTCAGCCGTTCCATAGCGTCCCACGGGCACTCCCCTGCCATTATCTTCAAGTACTTTATCAGCTGTACTGCCAGTCGCCTGGGCAATCTCGGCCGCGGCGCGTTCCCACATGGCGGTATAAATCAATCCCGGCATGACAGAATTCACCAGCACACCATCGGCTGCATATTTCCTGGCCAGCGATTTACTGAGGGAAATCATGGCAGCTTTAGTCGCACCGTAATCGATCAGCGCTGCATTCGGGTACTTTGCTGCCGCACTGGCAACCATCACCACTCGACCCCATTTCTGCTTGCGCATTCTTGGCAGCAAATGGCGAGTGCAGCGAACCGCTGATAGCAAATTCAATTCAACCAGTTCCTGCCAATCCTGATCGCTCATATAAAGAAAGTTCCTGGAGGGTGACGCACCTACATTATTAACAAGAATATCTGCGCCACCAAAGGCTTCAACCTGGTGTAAAAACCGATTGGTTGAACTGGCATCTCCCATATCCGCTACAAAACCCGATACCTTGCCGGGCCCTTCTGGTTGATACTTGGCTAACAGAGCCACACCGTCTTCATTTCTAGCACAGAAAACAACGTCTGCTCCCTGGTCGGCAAGCATTTTCACCACTGCTGCACCGATGCCTAGACTGGCGCCAGTCACGACAGCCCGCTTACCGGTTAGAGTCAAATCAATCATGTTTCAGCGCTCCTTAGTAGGAATTTTGAGGATCTAAATACCAAATCAGAATTCTCTCCAGACACTGTCTTCAATCACTTGCTTCAATCACCAGCGATTTGTATAGATAACAGCACAGCAAACAGTTCATGAATTCTGTCACCAACCGTGTTTAACCGTTGCAACCAGGCAATAAGCCAATCACGGTTAAGCCAATGGCACAGATAGCTGTACAGGGAAATCTGATTATTCAGCAAACTTACCCTGACTGAACACCATAAAATAGTTATCCGTGAGTTTCTTCAAGGTTACTTTAACAAATTCAACCATGTCTTGCTGATCAAGCCCGTCGACCTGCTCCGCCAATTGCTTGGCAGCATCAAAAGAGACAATACCCCTGTCCAGATTACTCCAGTATCTTTGTGCCCGCGCCGACAGATTCTTATCTTTTTCCAATAACACACTGATCAGGCCCATTTTATTTTCCTGAAATTCCCGGGACTCCATCTCCTCTAATTTTTTAACCTGCTGTTGCAGGAAGGTGAGCGTTCTTTTCTTGAGTTCCTGCACTGGTGCCACCGGTGACTGAATCACAAAGCCAACAGCACCACGCTCACGAAGCACCGGATTCATGGCGGATACTACGTAACCCAATTGCTGCTCGGTACGCAAACTGGTGAAATAAGCGGACCTAATCAGATGCACTAACAAAGCACTACGGGCTCGACTGGCGAGGTTCTCATGGTCATCCTGCAGGTAGAGAACCATGGCCGCATCATTATGATCAACGTCAAGATCAATCTCTTCAATACCGCTTATCTCTTTGACCAGGGGGTTGGCCGTTTCCACCTGAGCAAGCTGTAGATGGTGAGCTAAAAGGGCCTGAATATGCGTCGCACGTTGCTCCAACACATTACCATTTACCATCACCTGTGCCGATATCTGTGCAAGCACCTTGTCGCGCCATGTCAGCAGTGATTCAATTGAGACGCCCTGCAAACTTTTGATCATCTGCTCGGCCTGCCAGCTCGATGCCAGCAATTCATCTCTGAGCCTCGAATAACCTTGCTGAAATGGCCGGTCCTTAGATGAATTCGCCAAATCCTTAAGGATTTCGGCTTTTATGACGTTGAACCGTTCGCTATCAATATCCAGATTAACCAGTCTCTGTAACACCTCATCGAGCAGCACCATTTGCTTATCATGATAGCCACTGATAGTAATCCGAAAGCCCTTTGGCGGTGATGCTATCTGGTAGCCTAATCCCGCTAGCAAAGCTGGATAAGCCAAGGCATTGAGATCATCCTGAACCAGTTTGCTGTATAGCAGTGCCTGTACGACATCTTGCAGCGCAATCAAGCCACCTTGATTACGAAGGCTAATATTCATCACTGCCCGCGGAACCCCAAATTCAACATCCGTATCCAGGAATATTTCCAGTTCCTTTTCAGATACCACTGGGGCAGGCCCCTTGTTATCGGCCGAAACCAGATCAACGGATTCCGGTAGGAAAGGGTTTGGCCCGGGCAGGTTTAAACCGCTTGCTGGCGCTAGGACCATGTCAATGGGACCCACGTTTAAGTCATAGGGAACGCCGAACCATTTCTCGGTCTGCCCCCCTTGAATGTCCGGGCCTGAAATAGATACGATCACGTTGTCCGGGGTCAGCTGTGATAAAAGAGCGCTTATGAGCTTGCCATCAAACTGCTCCATCAAATAAGGCGCAATCAGCAAATCTGAAACTGGATAGTACTGAAGAACTGGCGCGATGGAGGTCACTGTATCCATGGCCTGCGACTGACTCTTAAATCGAAAACCGAGTTCAGCAACCACCGCCTGCTCGTCATATAACCATTCCTCTATCTTGGTCTGCCTGAGTAAATCCAGATACGCAAATAAATACCCATTCACTTCAGGGATATGCCGGGCCCCTTCAGGCGTCAAACCGATATCGACGGACATGACACTATTGGCTGGGTCAATTTCTCTGTTATAAGCGCCTAATCCGGTTATCCAGCCTTTGCCGGTCAGCAACTTATGCAAACTGCCTTCACCCTCGTGGCCCAGCAGGTTCGATAAATAACCCAGCGGTTTAATTCGGTAATACTTGCGCAGCGAGCCCAGGGGAAACGTATACGATACTGTGCGTTCTGATTTTAAGGTCTGATAACGCAGGGTAGCGGGAAGCTGGGTGGTTTTAACAAGGGGAATAGACGAAACTGATGGTTCCAGGTTCTGGTTCGATACAGCTGAAAACAACTTACTGACCCAGGGCAGCATGTCAACAAGCGTCTCATTAGAAAGCACGACCAATGCCATCTGGTTAGCCGAATAGGCTTCCTCAAAAAATTCGACCAGATCCCTATGGACTTCCCCGTCTAACGTTTCCAGGGCCCCTATATTGAAGCGAGAGAATGCATGATTCGGGTTCGCCGCTAGTTTCTGAACCTGGAAACCTCGCCAGCTATCTTCCTTTATCTGCATCTGGTATTCAGAATGCACGGCGTTTTTTTCTCTTTCGACATAGGTCGCATCCAGTAACGGCGAGATAAAAAACTGGGCAAATCTATCCAGCCCTTCTTTGAAATATCCCGGTTGAATGTCAAAAAAATAGTTGGTGTGATCAAATCCCGTATAGGCATTCGAATTTCCGCCGTGAGCCTGAACAAAGCTGAAATAGCCATCTGCCTCAGGGTATTTCTCAGTTCCAATGAACAGCATATGCTCAAGAAAATGAGCCAGTCCAGGCCTGGCCTCGGGTTCATCAGAACTGCCTCGGAAAACCGCCATTGCAGCTGCTGATTTATCGGCCTGCGGATCGGAGATGAGAACCACCTTTAGGCCATTGTCCAGCAGTATATAACGATAGTCTCGCTGGTCATTCGGGCTCTTTATTATCTGATCGGTGCCGGTCTGAGCGGTATCAGATTGTTTCTCTTCGCAGCCTGAAAAGAGCATAACCAGGGTCAGCAGTACAGACCCGTAAAAAAGGCGTATAGGTAATTCTAAAGGCATGTTCATCCCCATTATTTACAGCACTAATGATAAGCCAAGCAGATCGCAGGAGGGAAGCCTTAAACACCAGACTTATCTCATTGCCATTAAGCCAAACCTCGGCTGAACTCGTTTACCGTCCGCATTCCAGCCGCGATCGATTCACCGGTAATGATTACCAATGCCTGCCCACCCAGCCCCTGAAATCTAACAGCTTTGACATTTTTTGCTATTGTGGCAAACCTGTTACTGCCAGGTTAATGAATCCAGACTGTGTTATCTCAATCAGATCTCGCCCATAGCAATACCTTGTAAGTGGTCTCGAGTCTCATCAGGGCTGGTTCGTTGCTGGCCATACGTTAGAATAGTTTTCCTGAACCACTTTTACTGAACCACTATGGAGGACTGCGCAATGGCATTGATAAGGTATATAACAGAAATGGGTATGGGGACTGACGTGCATGGTCAGGATTACACCAAGGCTGCTTGCCGGGCAGTTTCGGATGCACTTCGGCATTCCAGTCTGAACTTCTTTGTGGCGCTGGGAAAGTCGCCTGATGACATGCAAATAACAGTCAGCATTGGCGTTACCGCCCCCGAACTAATTGATCGCGACAAAGTTGCAAAGGAGCTCCCTTATGGAACAATAACAGTAGAACCGGTGATCGGCGGCCTGGACGTCGCCGCAGCACAGGGAAAAGATGCCATCGTCATCGCCAATGCGGCCGTAGTCGTCTGTTTTGATGAATAACTGACTCGCTATAGATATACCGGACTGAGCTTGAATTCCGCTGTTCGCAGCAGAATGCCTGGAGTTGAACATCCGATGGGCAATTACTTCAGGCAAAGCTGAATTACCTAACTGCCCCGCCATCTCAGCAGCACCTCGGCGATCCCGCCACCTATCGCCATTATCCAGATCAAGGAGCAAAACAATCGCTAGAATCAAAACCGCGGAATTAGCTAGGACAGTAGATTTATCTTGAACTACCTACAACAATAGGTTGAAATTTTGACCTTAGGACTGAAGCCGATTATTACCGCCCGCTAGTACATCTACCCATAAACAAGCAGGAGAAACAGCCAAAATGAGCATTGACCTGACCACCGTATCGCCCACCTATGCGGTTCTCCACAATGGCGAAAAGAAAATAGTAATAGACAATCTCCAACCGGGAACCCTGTACCAGCAGCACGGCATTTCATTTGAAACACTGCCCGACCTAGGCAAAGAACTCAGTCGGTTCTCGACAGTCAATGATGTTCATTTCGGCGAAGCCGTATGTGGGCAAACCAGTAATCCGGACATGGGCCCTACCTATACAAGCGATGCTCAAGATCCCCACCCTGAGTTTATGAGCCGGGGTGCCGTAGAAGAAATGCAGGCAATCCAGCCCGATGCCGTATTGGTCAAAGGAGACCTTACCACGCTCGGCACAGAGGAGGAATTCCAGCGCTTTTTAGGCTGCTACCACAACGCTTTCAAGGAGAAGCTGTATTATGTCACTGGCAATCATGAAGCCTACCATGATGAGCCGATTCGTTCTGACACGGCAGTCCGCGTTGATCTTGCTGGCGTCACGCTGGCGCTGATAGATACGGTTCGGCCCGGTCTGACAGGCGGAACCTGTTATGACAAAGATCTTGATTGGTTGGATGCCCTGGCCGAAACAGCAACTCAGCCAATTCTTGTTTTCGGCCACCACCAGTTGTGGGACCCCGCGACGCCACATAGGTCTGAAGACTATTTTGGCATTCAACCAGACGAGTCTGAAAAACTCATTGGCCTGTTTGCACGAAGGCCAGCGCTGAGGGGCTATTTTTCAGGGCACACTCATAGAAATCGGGTACGAAAATTCGATGCAACCGGCAACCTGCCCTGGGTGGAAGTAGCCTGCGTTAAGGACTTCCCAGGTAGCTGGGCTGAGTATCGGGTCTATGATGGAGGCATCCTGCAGATACATCATCGCGTATCAACACCCCAGGCTCTGGCTTGGACTGAGCAAACCCGAGACATGTACAACGGTACCTACTTTGAATACGCTTTCGGTCGATTATCAGATCGTTGCTTTGTAGTAACACGAAATTAGAGGTGTTTTTTATCACACCGCTTCTGCCGATTGGTGCTATTCAGGCCCCAGCTATCCGGTGGGCTAGCCCAAGTCAGTTTTTTACAACTGCATTGGGTAAATCAAACTCGACCTCAAAATCTGGATTGCTCCTGATACGCGCTTTTATCAGGAGCAATTCCCGCCAGGTAGCATACAGCCCGTGCGCAGCCGGGGGCAGATCATCTTCAATGGCCTGCCGCAAAGCCGGTAGATTATAAAAAGGTACCGCCGGATACATGTGATGTTCAATATGATATTGCATGTTCCAGTAGTAAAAAGCTGGTAACCAGGAACAGGTATAAGTACGCGTATTCAGCCTGAAATCAGGCACGTCTGGATTCAGGCCATAATGCTGCGGTACCCCGGTTAAGAAACCTAACCAGGAACAGTAGAAAGTACCAAACGTAAATACCACCACTAAGAAACCATGCCCCATTGCCAGAAAAATGAGTGCTAAGGTGGCGTGGCCGGCTATCAGAATACGGGCCCAATTTTGATGCCTGCGCCTCAAAGTGGGGTCGGTTGCAGGTAAAACATGTTGGTACCAGTCACCCGTCAGCCTGCCATTAGCATGTTGCCAGACCGTTTTAAGCCTTAGCCAGGTTGTTCTTGGGTTCCAAGCCAGGAGCCCCAGCCAGACCTGCCAGCGCTTTAAGCTGAACTTAACCGGTAACAGAACTTCCCCATCAAACGCCGCATGGCAGGTTGCCTGATGGTGAATCGCATGACTCTGACGATACCAGATATGATCTGACCAGCTGATAAAAGCATAAACCGATTCGAAAAAAATATTTAACCAGCGGGTTTTAAATACCGTTCTATGCTGCAACTCATGGATGGCGATCAAGCCCATAAATGGCCCCATCGTGCCGTGTAAAAACATGGCAGACAAGAACAGAGGAAGACTCCAGTACCAATTATCTGAGTTGACTTGACCAAACAGCCAATAGGCCAGCAAAGCAGTTGAAAAAAAGTAGCCCAGATGGGCCAGCGTCTGCAGAGCGCCCTTAAGGTCACTGCGCTGCATTAACCCATGCAGTAGATCCCGATCGACTGGACTCCGGTACCAGCTGATCGCTGGATCAATCGAAAATCTATGCCCTGCTCCCCTCATCATGCACCTTTTCCTGAAACCTCTGTGCGCCCTTGCTTTTTACCCTGGGAAAGGCAACTAATCCGGACCGCCAGTTTGGACGACCGGTCACGGTGACCCCGTCAAGGTGACCCCGTCAAGGTGACCCCGTCAAGGTGACCCCGTCAGAGCGACTCTTTTCAGAATAATCCTGTCTACTCGAAACTATATCATCTCGAACACCATTTTGGACATGCCAGGATTGTCCGCTAGCTAAGCGTTCAAGGCAAACTGTCGCACTCTTCTTCCTGAGGAATCTATAAAAAGTTTATGAAGCGTTATGCAGCCTGCTTTCCCAGGACAGTTAAAGATTCTGCAATGGGTTTATAGCTGCTTTTAAAACACCTTCATCAATAAACTGAAGTTGGAATTCATGCTGATTTGTAATGTAAGATTAAGCTGAGCTTAAGCCAGCGGTGGGTTTTAGATCGAGCCATAAGAGCGCTCCATTTTCCGTCATGGGAAAATTCACCGGCATACTCTGTTTGCAACCGGAAAAGTTTATTAACACATGAACAAGTCAGATTATTACTCCATACTATTGGCCACCTTGCTGCTGTTCGGATCAGACCTTGGTTATGCTGATTCTGCTGAAAGACCCAACAAGAGCCCGTATACAGTCGCTTCCAGGTCAGTCTCATGGTCCGAGCGGGTCATTAACGCCGCTGAAAACCCTGCTCAATCCGCCCAGGCTACAGCCTGCACAGACTGCTTTTCATGGGACCTCGATGGCAGTGGCAAAGCTGAGGCCCTGACCGATGGCCTTCTGTTCATGCGATACCTGTTTGGTTTTACTCAGCAGGCACTGGTCAGTGGCGCCCTGTCCAGCAATGCAACCAGAACAACAGGTGAGCAAATTACAGCCTTTCTCGATGAGCACCAAGCGCAGTTGGATATAGATGGCAACGACACCACCGATGCGCTATCCGATGGCCTGTTGCTGATACGCTATCTTTTTGGCTTCGAAGGCCCAGCCTTGATTAGTGGTGCTCTGGCTGATGCTACAACTCGGTCCGAACCGGAAATAATCTCAACTTTTATCTTTGAGCAGTTACCTGCAACTCAGAATGACGAACCACCGCAAACCGAGCTGGAATGGGATTTAACCCCGGCAACGGCTGAACAGGTCGGTACCGAACAAGCTGCTGTTGATGCCGTTATCGACCATATCTTCACTGATATCGCAGTTCAGTCGGTGCTGGTTACAAAAGACGGTTTTCTCATCGGCGAACGTTACACAACGGGTTACGATGAAAACTCCCTCGGCACCAGCTGGTCCATGGCCAAGAGCTTTTACAGCGCAGCCATAGGCGCTGCCATCCTGGCCGGAGAGATTAGTTCCGTTGACCAGAAAGCAAGCGAGATCATCACGGAATGGCAGGGAACGATCAAAGCTGACCTCACGCTAAGGCAAATGCTGCAGATGCGCTCAGGCTATTCGGCTAGCGATGAGGTTTTCCTACAGGATGACCAGACCACTTATTCCATAGGCCGCCCTCTGGTGCGCCCCGCCGATACACAATTTGCTTATTCAAACGCTAACTCGCAATTATTCGAACCCATAATCCGCCGAACCACAGGGCTCTCAGCTCACGACTACCTCAGCCAGAAAATACTGACCCCTATCGGAATTGATGTTAATGAAGTCGGTCTCTGGTCTGATGCATCCGGCCTGAACCCGATGACCTATTGCTGTATCGATATGAAACCACATGATTTTGCCCGTTTTGGCCTGCTTTACGCCCGACAAGGAAAATGGCGGGACACCCAGATTGTGCCAAGCGACTATGTCAACAGCAGCCTGACTGCCAATGGCTGGTATGGTTACCAGTGGTGGATTCTGAACACCGCTTATTTTTCTGGGGCTTCGGTTCCTATGGTAATAGCGGCCGCCCAGGGCCTGGATGGCCAATATATATTCGTCTGGCCGGAGGAAGACATTGTTATCGTGGTGTTGACCCAGTATTCACACCCCATTGAGCAGGGCTATGTTGTTGATCTGTCGAGCACACCCCTGAATTACCCGGATACCTGTACTGCCCGTAATAGCTGCATTTCTTCAATAGGGGATCCCCATGCAACCTTCACTCATTTTAAATTGGTGCAATTAATGGTTCCCCTGGCGGATAGTCCTTAATTCAGGCTCATGCAGCAGTCTGCTAAGTTGCGGACCGGACGTCACTGTTTTCAGAGCAATCATTGCCGCGACTCCAACGACTTCGCATATTCAACAGGAACCCCTTTATTGTTCGGTTGAATCGTGCGTAAGATGGGTCCCCATACATACAGGGAGCACCCACTTGGCAACAGAAGTCGACAAAAAAAAGCTACGCAGCCTGGCATTCAAAGTCTGGAGTTATAAGCAGGGTGAAATGGTCGCACTAATGATTCATCTGGGTGATCGGCTGGGCTTATACAAAGCGCTGGCTGAATCAGGCATCACCTCTGCAGACGCGCTGGCTGGACAAACAGGATATCACCCGCGATGGCTTCTCGAATGGCTGCGAGGCCAGGCTGCAGCCAAATTGCTGGACTACCATCATCCCGATCAGTTCGAGCTCACAGCGGAAGGTGCCGCGCTCCTTGCCGATGAAGAAAGTGGTACCGATTTTGCCGGCGGTGCTTTCACCGGCGGCACACCACCGGACACGATTGATAAGCTGGCTGAGGCATTTAAGACAGGCATTGGCCTGAGCTATGAAGACCTGGGCCCGAATGCTGCCCATCGTACTGAGCGAATGCTCGGCCCTTGGATTCGACAGGCACTGGTTCCCCAGATCATCCCCGCATTAGACGGCGTGCAGGCAAAACTGCAAGCCGGCGCTCTGGTCGCCGATGTGGGCTGCGGCGGTGGTCTGACATTGACAACCATGGCCCAGGCTTTTCCCAATTCAGAATTCCATGGTTTTGATCCAAACTCGCATGCTATCGAGAATCTAAAGAAAAGCAGCGAGAAAAAAGGTCTTACCAACATCAAGGCTTTTGCAGTTGGAGGAGAAGATCTACCTGACACGGCAAATTACGACTTCATATTATCGTTCGACTGCATCCATGATATGACTCGTCCAATGACAGTCATCAAAGCAGTTCGGCGCAGCCTAAAGCCCACCGGTACCTGGTTGATTAAAGATATTCGCAGTCAGCCCGATTTCCAGGAGAATCTGGCCAACCCACTACTGGCCATGTTTTACGGGTTTTCCGTCTCGGCCTGCATGTCTTCTGCAATGTCAGAACCCGATGGCGCAGGTCTGGGCACGCTTGGTTTCAATCCTCAGGTAGCCAGGGAAATGACCGCTGAAGCCGGTTTTACTAGATTCACCGAGCATGACTTTGGCGAAGCTGCCAACCTCTATTACGAGATTAGGCCTTAAATAATAATTAAACTGGGCGGGCGGTGTACAGGCCGATAGCCTCTAACGGAAGTCGCGAATCGGAACGAGCATTGCCGGCAAGCGATCGGTTACTCTGACAGACGCGGCAGGACTTCGACCACACCGAGGCAAAGCTGCACCCGCCAAGGCTGTTCAAACCAGTCTTGTTTGCAGGAGGCTCAACACCATCTGCCCGGCATATCTTTCGGAGGAGGCCATGAACGATAACCAAACCCATACCGATAAACGTTTTGAAGATCAGGATTACTCACGACAACACATAAGCCTGAACCACTACGAGCTTTGCCATTTCATCCACTGCGACTTTTCCGACTGCCGTATAGAGGAATGCAAGTTTGTTGACTGCCGATTCCAGAACACAAATTTGAGTCTGGCAAGATTTGATCGAAGCCGTTTTCTGGACTGCGAATTTTACGGTTGCAAACTGACCGGAATCGACTGGACGCTATTGGACTGGAGCAGTATTCTACAAACTTCACCGATATATCTTGACGAATGTGATATCAGTTTTTCAAACTTTTATGAACTGAAAATTGCCGAGCTAGTGGCAACTCGTTGTAAAGCTCACGATGTCAATTTCGAAGGCTGTGACCTGTCCAACGCAGACTTTTCAGGAACCGAGCTAACAGACTCCCAATTCAGGTCTACTAACCTCAAAAACAGCAAATTTAATGCTGCGAGTCAATATTTTATAAACCCACTTGAGAACGATATTGAAGGCGCCAGTTTCAGTTTTCCTGATGTGCTCAGCCTGTTGAGTCCCTTTAAAATAAACATAGAAGATTAAACGCATGAGCTGGGCAAACGCTTGCCGCCCTGCGCCGGTGTATTTGGTGGCCTAAGCCTTGAACGCACGGCCAATATCAGGCCTGAACAAACCCAGGCACGGCCTGCCCCGTAAACAAGGATCAAACTCTCTACAAAAAACACCATCCGTGTATACGCACTATCAGCCTTTGACTCGCGTCTGTAAACAGGCAAAAAAAGCCCGAAACTGATGCTGTAAAGATAGGCGACATGCAGCATAAGCCTTATAATAATTAAAAGCTGGATTGACCCTCAGAAAGACCATGCTCATAGCTTAAACGACAACTCATTTACCACGTTCTGCACTAACCCCCAATCCAGCAAAGGAGAGCTTCAATATGTCACTTCCCGATATAGATATCGCTCGTTCAGCGAATATGAAGAATATTGCAGTCATTGGTGACCAGCTGGGAATTCCTAAGGACTCTCTCTTAAGCTATGGACACCACAAAGCCAAAATCGACTATGATTTTATTGCCGCGAGTCAACAGCAGCCATTAGGGAAACTCATCTTAGTAACCGCCGTCTCGCCGACCCCTGCTGGTGAAGGAAAAACCACCACCACCATCGGCCTCGGCGATGCCTTAAATGGGATAGGCAAGAAAACGGTAATATGCCTCCGCGAGCCCAGCCTGGGCCCATGCTTTGGGATGAAAGGGGGTGCCGCGGGTGGCGGTTATGCCCAGGTGGTTCCCATGGAAGACATCAACCTTCACTTTACCGGAGACTTTCACGCCATTGGTGCTGCCCATAACCTGCTTGCAGCACTGATCGATAACCATATCCATTGGGGCAATAAGCTGGCAATCGATCCTCGGCGCATCAGCTGGCGCAGGGTAATGGACATGAATGAACGCGCCCTGCGCAATATTAATATAGGCCTGGGCGGCGCAACCAATGGTGTCCCCAGGGAATCAGGTTTTGATATCACCGTGGCGTCAGAGATTATGGCCATATTCTGCCTTGCCAATGACCTGGCAGAATTGCAACAAAGCCTGGGCGATATCATCGTTGCCCAAACTTTTGCAGGCGAACCCGTTCATGCCAGGGATCTGGACGCAAACGGTTCTATGGCTGCACTGTTAAAGGACGCTTTCAAACCGAACCTTGTACAGACCCTGGAAAATAACCCCGCGCTGATCCATGGTGGTCCATTTGCTAATATTGCGCATGGTTGTAATTCCGTCATCGCCACCAAAACTGCGCTGCTACTGGGTGATTATGTCGTAACCGAAGCCGGTTTCGGTGCTGAACTGGGTGCTGAAAAGTTCTTTAACATCAAATGCAGGAAATCAGGCTTAAAACCATCAGTCGCAGTCATTGTGGCCACGGTTAGAGCGCTTAAAATGCATGGTGGGGTGAGCAGGAACAAATTACATATAGACAATCCCAAAGCTGTTGCCAAGGGTTGCAGCAACCTCAGCCGGCACATTAGAAACACCGGCCAATTTGGCATTCCAGTGGTCGTTGCCATTAACCGTTTTTCTGACGACTCAGCTGCAGAAATTGAGACCATCCGCAAGCATTGCGAGGCCTTGAACGTGGCAGCCATTGACTGTACTCACTGGTCAGATGGCGGCAAGGGAGCCCAAGCTCTGGCCCGGCAGGTAGTCACACTGTGTGAAACTGGCCATTCTCAATTCCGCACGCTTTATGACGATGACCTGCCTCTCTGGGACAAGATCGAGAAAATTGCCCAACTGCTATACGGTGCAGAAGAGGTCATAGCCGACCAGAAGGTCAGAAACCAGATAAAGAATTTACAGCGGCGTTACGGTCATTTCCCGATCTGTATGGCCAAAACCCAGTACAGTTTTTCCACCGACCCGAGCCTGCGAGGTGCACCGAGTCACCACTCGGTCCCGCTTAGCGAGGTCAGGCTGGCCAATGGTGCTGGATTTATCGTCGTCGTCTGTGGGGATATCATGACCATGCCGGGACTGCCAAGGAACCCTGCTGCCAATGCTATTAGCCTGGATTCTGAAGGTGAGATCCAGGGTCTGTTTTAGGCATTACTGCGGGCCTTGATAAACCAGCGCGGGCTACCCAGGCAGCAATCAAATAGCGGCCACCCTATATCCTAAAAAATAACAATGGCTCGGTAAAACTGAGCAGGAAACAAGCCTGCCTACGGCCCTGCTAGCAGCGCGCGGTCTGCCTGCAGGGCAGATGCTGGATTTCAGCTTACCATCCCCCTGCTGGACAGCAGCACGCCAACACCATTACTATCAGTAGAGATTACTGCGCTATGCTAAGAGCAGTATGTAAACAGCGCCATGATAACAAAAAGGATTTCAGTTCATGTCCGTTAAACCTGACGTACTGGTAATTGGCGCCGGCTTTGCCGGCATGTACGCGATTTATCGCCTGAGAAAACTAGGCCTGCAAGTTCAGGTACTTGAAGCCGGAACCGACGTGGGTGGAACCTGGTACTGGAATCGTTATCCTGGCTCGCGCTGCGATGTGCCCAGCCTCGAATACTCTTTCGGGTTTTCCCCTGATTTAGAGCAGGAATGGGACTGGCCTGAGGTGTTTTCTGCCCAACCAGACATCCTCAATTATGCCAACCATATCGCTGATCGATTTGATCTTCGCCGCAGCATCTGCTTCAACACCCGAGCCACTGCGGTGACTTACCTGGAGCAAAGCAACCAGTGGCAAATCGATACTGACACTGGCACCAGCTACCATGCGACCTATTGCATCATGGCAACAGGTTGCCTGTCAGTACCGAATAAACCGAATATAGATGGCGCCGAGCGTTTTCAGGGAGAGACCTACCACACTGGACTCTGGCCAAAAGAACCGGTTGATCTCAGTGGTAAAAGAGTCGGGATCATCGGTACAGGTTCATCTGGTGTGCAAGCCATTCCTGAACTGGCAGGGCAAGCCCAGCACTTAACGGTATTCCAGAGGACCCCGGTCTATACCGTCCCGGCAAACCGGAAGCGCATGCGAAAGGCGGTTCAGGATGAATTCAAGGAAAATTATCGTCAGATACGGGCAATGCAGCAGCATAACCGTGGCGGGGTGTCCACTTTCCGGCCCATAAAGAGTGTCAAACCAAACCTTAATCGCACCAGCCAGCCCAGGCAGACCATCGATATAAAATCCTTAATGCCTGAACAACGCCAACAACAGCTGGACCAGCAGGGTCTTGAATCAATACTGGGTTTCGCCGATATCTATAATGACCTTGAAGCCAATGAGATAGCAAATGACCTGTTTCGCCATAACATCAAGCGCCGAGTCAAAGATCCACAGGTTGCAGAAAAGCTGCTCCCGAAAAATTATGGCCTGGGTTGTAAGCGGCAGGTATTGGATCGTGATTACTATGACACCTTCAATAGAGACAATGTTTTATTGGTAGATGTACAGGAAAACCCGATTAAAGCCATCGACTCTACTGGAGTGCAGACCACAATAGATCACCATGAACTCGATGTTCTCGTCTATGCCACGGGTTTTGATGCGATGACTGGCGCATTGCTGAATGCAAATATCACCGGTCGCAACGGCCAGACTTTGCAGGAAAAATGGCAATTTGGCCCGGTTGCCTACCTGGGTTTGCAGATGAATGGATTTCCAAATCTATTCACTGTTACCGGACCAGGCAGTCCCTCTGTTCTGTGTAATATGCTGGTCGCCATCGAGCAGCACATTAACTGGATATCCAAATGTATTGTCTACTTAAAAGAAAATGGAATTAACCAGATCGAACCCACCGCTAGCTCAGAACTGACCTGGATCAGTCACGTCAACGATGTAGCAAAGGACAGCATGTTTACAGCACCGACCTGTAACTCATGGTACCTGGGTGCCAATATCCCTGACAAACCACGAATTTTCATGCCCTATGTCGGCGGTTTCCCGCAATACCGCGAACATTGCGAAACAGAGCAGGATAACCACTACCCTGGCTTTACCCTGGGACGATCAGCCGACTAATAATGTAGGTTGCTGAGCCAGCACAGCTACATTGGGATATCAACACAGCACCCACCCGGGGTTTTACGATTATTCGCCTTGACACTCGGCTAGCAGCCATCGGGGCCCTCACGACGAACCGGAAGCCCCGCATCGACCTTCCCCTGTAAACACTTGATACTGACAGCTATAGATCACTGACGGACTCTATCACTAAAGAATTGTGTAAGATGGAAGAGAACAACCATTTAGGAAGACCATGAACCGACTAGACGGAAAAACCTGCCTGATCACAGGTGGAGCTAGAGGACAGGGCGCAGCCGAGGCCAGGTTGTTTGCTTCTGAAGGCGCTAAAGTATGGATCTGCGACCTGCTCGATGCGGAAGGTGAAGCCGTAGCTGCAGAACTCGACTGCCAGTACAGACGACTCGATGTCTGCGACGAAGCGGGCTGGCAGATGCTGATTGAGGAAATAATAAGCCTCGAAAACGGGATTGATGTCCTCATCAACAACGCCGGTATATTCCGGGCTAACCGCCTGCTGACAACGACCATGGATGAATTCAATCTGGTAATGGATATCAACTGCAATGGCGTGTTTTTGGGAATGCGCACTGTGGCAGCTCCGATGATCGAAAGCGGCGGTGGTTCTATAGTCAATATTTCCTCAATAGCCGGGCTCAGGGCAGCGGTAGGTGCATTTTCCTATGGTGCTTCCAAATGGGCAGTTAGGGGAATGACAAAAACTGCTGCCGTGGAATTAGCGCGCAAGGGAGTCAGAGTCAATTCAATTCATCCTGGACTTATCGAAACGCCCATGGCCCATGAACTGGGGCCTAATATTGATAAAATGACCAGCAGGGTACCCCTTGGCCGCATTGCCCAGGCCGACGAAGTGGCCCAGTTAGCGCTGTTCCTGGCAAGTGATGAAAGCGCTTATTCAACGGGCTGCGAGTTCGTGGTCGACGGCGGCATTACAGCGCTGTAAACGGGGTACAACCGTAATAATAGCTGTATTAACAGCTGTAATAGACGTCGCGGAAAACCTAAATGGGGTATGCCCCGAACTGGCAAACCGGTCAAAATTGGTCTCGCCTTCACTGCATAGAACCACGCTGAAATCAGCGGCATATCAGTTCCCTGATTGATCCAGTTCGATGATTTCCCGTAATTTCTTGAGATGCTTGTTGTCCCAGCCGATTTCGTAATCTTCTAATATCTGGTGGGCATCATCACCAAAGCTTTCATAGCCATGATGGAAAAGTTCGACCAAAGTGCTCTTGGCAATCGCCGTTAGCCGGAAGGTCCAATAGCTCCTTTCTCCTGCATAAAATGCAAAATCTTTATCAATCCAGTCATCGCTTAAAGACAATTCCCGTTCGGCCTCAAAGGTATTGATCCGACCGCCAAAATTTCTTTGTATACCTTCAATCTCAACACTGAATTCGACTTTACCGCCCAGGCAAGGTTCAAAAACATGGAGCTTATGACCTCAGCCCAAGCAGGCAGCGATGCGCTCAAAGGTCTCAAATGCTGCCCGGATCCTGGCCGGACTGGCCTTTATTAAGGCGCTTCTTCTAACGTATAGCGGTCCTATTTCCATCTATATTTCATAGCACAAATATCAACCCTCATAAATTCAGTTACTCTTGGCACCAAGACCCAGGCCTGTGGCAATCACCTGATTAGTAACGCTTGTCAACCGGGCATCTATGCTAATACGCGTTGTCGCAATCACAAGCACCACTATGCCGCGCATTCAAACAGAGTCATTCTGTTAACAACAACAAATATGTTATAAACCAAGCTCGGTGGATGGGTTGAGGATTGCGTCAAATGAGTCTACAGTCTGATGCTGGGCATCTTACTTTGCGTCAAGTAGTACTGTTCTCTATCGGCACCCCTGGCTGGCAGATAACAGGCTCGGTTGTGGTATCAATCGGTATTTACTTTTACCTGCCGCCAGAAGGCGCAGGTCTGCAAGCCCTGGTCAGCGAAGAGATTTTTCTCGGTGTTCTGACCGCCTATGGCCTGGCCCGGATTATCGGCGGCGTGGTCGATTCCCTGGCCGATCCCTTTGTCGGTCACTACTCAGATCGATCGGCCTCTAAATTCGGCCGCCGGCGCATTTTTCTCATCGTTGGCATTGTGCCCATGTGCGTAATTCCTGGTCTCATTTTCTTCCCCCCCGGCGCGCCTGGCAGCTTCAGTGTGTTTGTTTATCTGACCGTAATGCTTGCCCTGTATTACATTTTTTTCACAATCTATGTCGCGCCTTACCTGGCATTGATTCCCGAGATCGCAAAAACAGAACATCAACGCGTCGAACTGTCCAGGCTCAGAGCTGCTATTGGCGGCCCTATCATTATGGCCTTTGGGGTACTCTGGCTAGCCGGTGTTGATCTACTAAAAGGCCAGGGCATGGATGCCACCACAGCGATCCAGACTGTCGTCGTGATCTCCTGCATGGTCTCTTTCCTGTTCAGTATCTGCCCTATTCTTGCCGTAGATGAATCGGTCTTTTCATCTGTTCGCCCATCAATGAATCTTGGCGAGGCATTAACGACAACACTCGCCAATCGGCCCTTTATCACTTACCTGTCAGCACAAATCATATTTATTCTCGGTATTACCCTGAGCGGGCCAGCGGTACCTTACATCGCCAGGGTCATATTAGGCCGGGACGAAGGCTTCGCAGCACAACTATCGCTGGCTATGCTGCCTGGCATCATTGTGGGTTTCCTGGTGATCCAATGGGTTGTCGACAGAATCGGCACAAAAGCAACACTGGTTGGCACAATTTTCTTACTCGGTGTACCCCTGTTTCCCTACGGATTTCTTGAGCCCAGCACGCCGGGCGGGCCAGGCGATCAATTCAACCTGATGGTTATTATCGGTTTATCGGTTATCAAAGGCTTTCCGATTGCCGGGATCATGATTCTTCCCACGGTCATACTGGGTCAATTGATTGATCTTGATGAAGCCCGCACGGGTGCCAATCGAGCCGCTATGTATTATGGCGTCCAGGGTCTATTGACCAAATGGGTGTACGCTGCCGGGGCTGCCTTATTCAGTTTCCTGTTATCTGCTTACGGACGAAGTGCTGCAGAACCTTTGGGTGTATTACTCATTGGCCCAGTCGCTGGGAGCTTCTGCGTCATCGCGGCTTTCCTCTATACCCTTTATCCAGAGCAACAGGTACGCGCCGCTGCAAAGGCGGTCGCCTCTGACTGACCGCGCTGTCATACCACTGCAGGTGCTAAACTGCATTCGTCCAACAGCAAAGGGCTGAAGGTAAACAGCTCTCTGAACTTTGCAATGTCCTGCTGCAGGGAGGTATCAGCGGGTAACAAGGCAGCCAGTTGCTGATCACATCCTATGGTCAGGCTTTTCAGGGGAATGTGCTGGTCAACGAAAATGGTCTCAAGCTCAGGGTAGAACCCGCGCAGGACATCTACCACATCCATGGCGGAGAGATCACGGTGGGACAGGTTGTAGCTTGCAGAGGGCACTTGCGTTAGTACGAGCTGCGCCAGTACTTCGACAGTCCTATAAAGGCTGATATAGCTCAAAGTGTGATCAGGGTCACCGTGAATGCTGATTCTATTATTAAAGTGAGCATCAAAAATCAATTGATTGAGGTTTGATTCAACGCGTAGATTCTTTGAATAGCCATACAGGTTGGCGCAGCGGACCAACTGCACAGGTGACTTCTGCATCAGGCGCAGAACATGATCTTCACCTCGCTTCTTGGAAATAGCGTAGAAGCTATCCGGGACACAGGGATGTTCGGTGGAGGTCACCGCCCCCTGGCCATACACCTGCTGACTGGAAAGATAGATCAGGCGAGACAGATTCAGCGCTTCAGCAGCATAGACCACCTCTGCGGTACCCCAGTGGTTAGTCTGTTCAAAATCATGGGCATTTTGATCTGCAAACGGGGTTTCTACCTTGGCGGCGAGATGAAATACAACATCCATGTCCTGCATATGCTGGCGCAGGCTACGGGAATCAAGGATATCAGCCTGGATAAAACGGACATTCGCTGCCGGTACCTTACGCAAGCCGGTAAACAGGTTGTAGTTACCCTTGCACAGGTTGTCATAAACCAGAATATCACTGACCTCAGGTTCTGCCGAAAGCCGGTAGACCAGTTCAGTGCCAATATAACCGGCACCGCCGGTAATCATAATCTTCATATCGAGTTGTTACCTACCAGCGTTGTGTTAAGCCCGCATTCAGTTTTATTCAGGCCTGACCAGCGGGAATTTCGCTCAAGATCCTGGTCAAACAGTTTGCGTGTACAGGGCTCACAGCCGATGGACCGATAACCCTGGACCTCCAGTGGGTGTTCGGGCAGGCCGTACTGCTTTCGATAGTAATAAATCATCGGCGCGTTCCAGGCCAGCATCGGGTGATAACGCAGGCAACCATGAGGTGCCATCTCCTCTTCTGCCATCTGCGCGCGTACGACACTCTGATCCGCCCGGATACCGTTGACCCAGATATCATTTTCAATGAGCAAGGGCTGCAAAGGCAGCACCTTGTTGAGGTGGCAGCAATGATCTGGATCCGAGGTATACAGAAAACGCCCCTGGGAATCCATCTGCCGAAGCTTGGCCGTATCAGGATACAAACCAATAACCCGTAAGCCGAGTTGTTCTGTGAGCTGATCTGCAAAGGCAATGGTTTCCGGAAACAGAAAACCCGTATTGGTATAATAAACCGGAATATCACGACCGGTCCGGCTAATCATGTGCAGCAGTGGCAGGCTCTGGGTCTGAAATGAACAGCTTGCAAATACCTTGTTACCGGCATCAACATACCCCTGCAGGCGGCCAACAATGAAATCGGCCTGGGTTTCGAGTTCTTCTTTATCAATAAGCATGATTTAACTTCAACTGGCGAGGCTGGCCATTTTACCGGAATTATCCTTACCTCATTAGACCAGTTCGTTAGGTACTTATAGAGAATTGATCTAGCATTCAGCGCACCGCTGGAAACCTGAAGTAGCAGCCTTGCAACCAACGTGTATCGAATTTAACAGCGGCGGTGATCATGAATAAGTTAATGTTCTGAGCCATCTTCAGGCGAGGTAAACCAGTGCACAGAACTAACTGTCAGACATCACGGCTTTCAGTTATGATCGAAAATCTACTGCTTTTATAAGGATAAACCGATGTTGTCAAAGCCCAATATGAAAGCCAGTGTCTGCCCTCTGGACTGTCCCGATACCTGCAGTCTTTCAGTCACGGTTGCAGATAACCGAGTGGTAAAAGTACGCGGATCGAGGGTAAACCCGCATACGGCGGGTGCAGTCTGCAGTAAAGTTGCAAATTACTACCCCGAATTTGTACATGGCGCGGATCGCCTGCTGACGCCTCTGAAAAGAACGGGCGAAAAAGGCAGTGGACAATTCCAGGCCATCTCCTGGACCGAGGCGATAACCACGATTCACGATCAGGTTAAAGCCAAAATTGATGCATTTGGTGCACAAACGGTATTACCGCTGAACTATGCTGGCCCCCATGGCTTACTGGCGGGTGAATCCCTGTCGGCACGGTTCTTCCATAAACTCGGCGCCAGCCTGCTCAGCAGGCGGCCACTGTGTGGTGGCATCCGCAGTGAAGCCTACCAGGCCACCTATGGCTCGGTCCCCGGTATTGCCTTACAGCAGGTTGCAAAATCAAAAATGATCATCGTGTGGGGCAACAATGCGAGCGTTTCTAACCTGCATTTACTGCGTCAGCTGAATAAAGCCAGGCGTAAGGGTGCCCGAATTGTCGCTGTGGACCCTAAACGGACCCAGGTCGCCGAACAGGCCGATCTTCATCTGGCCATCAAACCCGGCACCGATGTTGTTCTAGCCCTTTATATGGCCCACGCGCTCGAACAACTCAAGGCAGTGGATCAAAATTTTATTGATAAGCATGTCCTTGGCTACGATGACTATTCCCAGGTGGCAGCGCAGTATTCTCTGCAGGACACTGCCAGAATCTGCGGCCTTGCCCAGGCAGATATCGAGCAGATGGTCAACTGGTATGCAACTCTGGCACCCACAGCTATAGCCTGGGGCAATGGTCTGGAGAGAAATCGAAACGGCGGATCGTCGATCAGGGCCATCGCCGCCCTACCCGCCATCGCAGGTAAATGGGGTGTAGAAGGCGGCGGCCTGGTCGCTGCTGCCAGTAGTGCTTTTCCAACCACAAACAGCCGTTTAACAAGACCCGACCTGGTTCCGCCAGAAACCCGTACTGTTAATATCCTGGATGTCAGCAATCTACTCCTGGATGCGGACCTTACCCCCCCTATCAACGCCCTTTTTATCTACAACCATAATCCGGTGATTGTCCATCCGAATCAGAATCTCATGAAACGGGCACTGGCTCGCGGCGACCTGTTTACCGTCGGCATCGATATCGTCATGACCGATTCCATGAAATACGCCGATATCGTATTGCCTGCCTGTTCTCATTTTGAACACGATGATATCTTTGCCTCCTATGGCCTTCAATACCTGCAGCGTGCCGAAGCCATCATCCCACCGGTCGGTGAAAGTCTGCCGAATACAGAAATATTCAGGCGTCTGGCCAGTGCTTTTGGTTTCAGAGATGACTGTTTTAAAACTTCAGATCTGGAACTGATGAATGAGGCGCTGGATGCCCAGGACCCTCGCATGAAGGGTTTTAAGCCAAGCACCTTGCCCACTGACCTTGCCTTGAAGATGACCGTGCCCGCCGACGTTAATAACCCGGATAGCGCTGATGAGCCCATTCTATTCAAGAACGTTTTCCCCAATACGCCCAGTGGCAAAGTCGAACTGTATTCACAGGCCCTGAAGGACAGGTACGATCTGCCTTTGCCCCGCTACCAGCCCATGGATGCTGATTTCCCATTGAACCTTATTTCACCTTCTTCTGATAAGCGAATTACTTCCACGTTTGGCAGTGTCCGTGACTGCGATGCCAGTCCAGTTCTGGAAATGCATCCTGATGACGCCCTTCCCCGTAACCTGATTGATGGCATGACCGTCAAACTGAGCAATGATCTTGGCGAAGTTTTTCTACCGCTGAAGATCACCGATGCTGCCAGGCCGGGTTGCGTTTTTTCAGCCAAAGGAGCCTGGTTTAAAACCACCCGGAACCAGCAGACAGTATCTGCCCTGGCGCCAACATCAAAGGCGGATCTGGCCCAGGGAGCCTGCTTTAATGACACTTTAGTGGAAGTCAGTGAAGCCCCGGCAGCAATGGCGCTATCACACTAAGAAACAGGAGGTTATCGCCGGGGAGCTTCATGGAGAACAGTATGGATGACAAACTGATCAGTCGACTGCGCGCAGATACCCCTGGTTGTGCTGAAGTCCTGCACTTTAATAATGCCGGAGCAGCACTGCAGCCGGAACCGGTGTATCAAGCAGTTACTGCGCATCTAGCACTTGAATATAAAACAGGTGGCTACGAAGCAAAGCTACAGGCCCAGGGGAAACTTGATCACTTCTACACGGCATTTGCCACCCTGCTGAATGCCCAACCTGAAGAGATTGCCTACGCCGAAAATGCAACACGGGCGTGGGATATGGCGTTTTATTCGATTCCGTTCAAGCCGGGAGACCGTATCCTGACCTCACAGGCAGAGTATGCCAGTAATTATATGGCTTACCTGCAGGTCGCCCAGCGGTTTGGTGCCAAGATTGATGTGATTGCAAATGACGAGTCGGGTCAACTCTGCGTGAAACAACTGGAAAATGCCATTGATGCTGATGTTAAGCTCATTACCATCTCACATATTCCCACCCAGGGTGGGCTGGTAAACCCGGCTATTGAAATCGGTCGAATTGCCAGTAAATACCATATTCTTTACTTGCTCGATGCCTGCCAGTCCGTCGGCCAGATGCCAATTGACGTAAAGGAGATAGGCTGCAGCATCCTTACCGGGACCGGGCGAAAATACCTGCGTGGTCCAAGAGGCACCGGATTCCTATTTGTAAAAAACTCAATAATGAACAGCCTGGATCCACCTTTCGTGGACCTGCATGCTGCCACCTGGATAGATCATGAAAGATTCGAGCTTAGACCGGATGCAAAACGGTTCGAGAACTGGGAAAGTTTTTTTGCCGGGAAAATCGGCCTCTCAGTCGCCGTTGACTATGCTCTGGACATCGGTTTATCGGCCATTCACGATCGCATCTGGTATCTGGCTGAAACCTTCCGAAATCGATTGGCTGAACTCCCTGGCATAACCGTTCAGGACCAGGGTGAGGACAAATGTGGCATCGTCACATTTACAAAAGCACATGAAAATGCCTCAGCTGTTTACAGGCGATTACTAGCCAGGGGTATCAACACATCAGTTGCCACAGCCGATTCTGCTCGCCTGGATATGGGCCCCCGTGGATTACAGGAAATGGTTCGGGCATCCGTGCACTACTACAATACTGAGGAAGAAATAGAGCGGTTCTGTGAAGTTCTGATTGCCTCAGATGACTGATGGGCTGAATTAAATTCAGGCATTACCGTGAGAACCCTCCGCACCGGCTGCCAAGCATCTAGCAGGCCCGGGACCGGTAGCAATACTCATCGAAGGTCACTACCGGTTCCAGTTCCGCAGCACCTCAACTGATTCTTTTGCGCCTGCAAATTCAGCCCACCCGAGCGCAGTGCCGCCATGCGCAGCATCAACGATATCGGGGTCAGCACCTCGATTCAGTAAAAGCTTTATACATTTGAGTGATCCAAACTGAGCTGCTAAATGCAGTGCTGTGGCATTTACACCATGTCCTTTGCCACCAAAGTCATGCTTCAAGTTAGGATCAGCACCAAGGTCAAGTAATAAGCGGGCTGATCGTACACTATCGCTGTAAATTGACCACAGTAGCGACGTGCCCCGATAAGCGTTGGAATTTACGTCCGCACCTCGTTTAATCAGGTAGCGTATGCTATCAGGCTGATCATTTCTGGAAGCCCAGCTGAGTGCTTCATCCAGGATTTCCTGACGAGAAAAATTTCGCTGCCAGGAAGGGAAAACCTTCAGTGGTCGATAAAAATCCAACCCCTGTCTGGCCTTGGGAGCTAACTGACTGTTATCGAAAAACCGATCCAGGTTTTTCCCCAGGGCAGCAGCATGGCGCAGATTATCAGGCACAGCAGGTTGCGCAAGAAATACTGCCACCTCAGTTTTCGCATAAAATAATGCCAGCGCCAGCGGTGATCCACCCTGGCACTGATAAAGATGGCCTTCAGTTACTGCGCCTGCTGCCAACAGTCTCTTTGCCAGCCCCCCATGTCCAGACATGGCTGCGGTATGCAGGGGTGACCATCCCTCTGGTGTGCCTCTGTCCGGGTCTGCGCCCGCTTCAAGGATAATGTCAACCACCTGATGCTGGCTTTGCGTCCCTGCTACAGCAGGAATGGCAACATTGCCGGTTGCCAGCCTGCACGCCAGACCAAGCAGTGTATCTGCCTCAGGGGTATCAAGTTGAACTATCTCGGGCGCCTGCCTGAGATATCTGGATAGTTTTTCAGCACTGGCTGTTCTAACAGCCTCAACTGCTAGAGTTAACGGTGAAGGGGGATTATCTGACATCACTGCTTCCCAAAAGAAGCGATGATACCATTTGGGCCGGCAGACCGGCCCTAACAGTAAAACCAGCGCCTTATGCCAAAGTTTGTTCGCCTTCTATCCAACGACCCAGCTACCATGAAAACCAAAGGGGACTCGCTGAGGCAGTCTGATTTCAGCTATGGGGCCCGACTTGAGATCCCGCGCATTGAAAATAATCAGATCACTTTTTGCCATAGCCCTGTCATAGCAATAGCTCATGATATAACCGTCATCCTCGGATTCCTGGCTTTCGGCCGGAATGAAAACCGGTTCTGCTGCCATTTTCCCCGTTCCCAGTTCCAAAACATCGCTGGAACCATTTACCAGATCATATTTAATGATTCTACCAAAATCAGGGGTCTTGGCCGGGCCAACACCAAGGCAATAACTGTAACGGTTAAATCGACCGGCTAAATCCGGGTGTATTCGAGGAAACTCTGCGGGGATATCATCCAACTGCTGTTCACTGCTCGTACCACGGCGTACGTTTAGAGTCCATCTGGTTAACATTGAAGAATGTTCACCAAGGGGCCCATTCCAATCACTATCAAATATCTTCTGGTACCGCATGGCATCCAGTACTACGTTACCCTGGCCATCCTCATGCGCGTTGACGGCATGAAACACATAGCAGGGATCTATATCAAACCATTTAACATCGCTTGAATTACCATGTCGGTCGAGTAGGCCAATCCTGGCTCGATGCTCATCATTCCAGGAGAATGGGAAATAACCTCTGCCGAGTTTATAAAAACTAAAGAGAATTGACAGATCAAGAATCAGGACATAATTTTCTGTAATCGCGCATTCATGCAACATGCTTCGACTGGGCAACGGGATCGCTTGGGTGCTTTTAACCCGGCCATCTGCGGCCACCGTCACATGGTGGATATTGTCTAAATCGGAGCCATAGTCATAACACATGGCATGAAGCTCACCGGTAATCGAATCCAACTTAGGATGGGCCGAAAAGCCTGTCTCCAGCATTCCATTAAAAGGTTCGCTGGTCAGGGAATTGAGCTCAGCATCAATCTCAACGGGTTTGCCGCCTGCTTCTACCACAGCGTATATTTTATTCGCATGCGATATAACATGCGTATTGGGACTGAAACCATCAGATTGAACTAAGCGATTTTTATACCAAAGCGCCTTACCCTCCTCTATCCTGACGCCATGAAGCATGCCCGTACCCTGAAACCAGTGATATTTCTTTGCATTAGGTGATCCCATCGGATTGGGGCCATTCCTTACGTACAATCCAGTTAACTCTTTCGGGATATCGCCAGTAACATTAAGTCTATCCGTCGAGACTATTTCCTTAACAGGTGCAAAATTGCCCTCGAGGTAAGGATTATTGTGCAGACTGGGAATGCCATATCTGTCTAAGGCCCAGACAGCGGAGCCGCCACCGACTACCATTCCGGAACCTATCAAAAAATTTCTTCTCTTCATCTGTTAACTTCTCTCCTTGAGATTCTTGTTATCCATCTGATCGACTCTATACTTACGAAAAACCGCTTAACCGGCGCGGTCTGCAGTGACAACCTGCCAAGACATAACGCATAAAATGTGCCAGCGTCTTCTTGCCTATAACCCATTGATTATTGGTGTTTATTTACACAGGTACCAATTGCTTTACAAGCACTTAGCGTTTTCCGCCGCCAATTTGGTGAATTTCACCAGTTAATACTCTCATAAACCCTATACCGGCAAGCTTAGCTTTCACCCTGACCCGCACACAACCACCAGTGAGATCCTCTGAGCGCAGTCAAAGACAGTAAACGCTGTCCGACACGAATGTGATTATCCGCATTCAGGGTGATTACGGCGTAACAAGTCAACATCGACGGGACCAGCGACGGCTTTTTACCATTCAGGGTGCTCCAGTTTGTTTTTTAATACCGCTATAGGCGCGCCATCCGGATCGATAGTTAACGTTACTGGTTGCCAGGTTTCACCAGCACAAATGAACAAGAAACACCCCTGAACAGTTAAATTACCATCGTCATGCAATTGCAGTTTAGCTTTATAGGATCTACCATCTCTAGGGTTATAAATCCGTCCCCCTTTCATACTATTGCTTGAATCAAATTGCCTGCTAAAGCCTTGCAGCAGATCAATGCCAATCAGCGGTCGTGATCTTTTCTTGGGGTCCCTATTAAAATTATCAAGCACACTTATTGGGTCAACACCCTCAGCGACAAGAACGTGTTCAATCTTTGCACACAGTTCAACCCCACAGGGTTTTATTTCGACGATTGATTTTGAAGTCAGATAATAGCCTGTAATGGCTGTTTCAACTGGGAACACCTGCATCATGGACGTAAGCAAGATAAAACACAGCAGAGACCTTAATTTATTGGTCATGATAGTTAACGTAAACCCGCCGCGGACAAAGGGGTCAAGGTAATTACGGATAAGCAATTTCGCTGCATGCACCTGGATCTAAAAAGGTTTATCACCAGCTAGTGTTACTCGATAGCCATGTCGTACTTCCGGATAATAATCCCACGCAGCATGATGCTGTACACAGCGGTTATCCCACATTGCGATGGAATGGGGCGTCCAGCTAAACCTGCACTGAAAATCAATGTGTTCCATGTGCCGGAATAGAAAATCAAGGGTTGATCGGCTTTCATTCGGTTTCATGCCGCAAATACGGGTGGTAAATGCAGAATTGACATAAATACATTTACGACCTGTTTCCGGGTGGGTTCGTACCACAGGATGTTCCGCCGCGACAAACGCATGTTCAGATGACTTATCAAAATAACGACCATGAACATGAGCAGATTCATGAATCGCAGTCAGGCCAGTAAGAAACTTCTGCCAGTGATCTGACAACGCATCAAAGGCGGCATACATGCTGGAGAACAGGGTATCACCACCACCATGTTCAGGCGTCTGGGTCAGGCGCAGGATACTACCAGCCGGCGGGGACAGATCACAGCTGACATCGGTATGCCAACCATGGCCGGCAACCCGCTTTGAGTTCTCATCGGCACGAATGACAAGCACCTCTGGATAATCTGGGTGGGAGGGAACATTTGGGTGGATGTGCAATTCGCCGAATTGCCTTGTAAACGCGATGTGCTGGCCCACGGTCAGATCCTGGTCACGAAAAAAGACAACCTGATGTTTCAGCCAGGCTTGATGAATACTGGCAATCTGGTCATCGCTCAAGGAATGCGTTAAATCAACGTTGCTTATCTCCGCTCCTATAGCGGGGCCGAGCGGGTTTATTTCCAGAGGTAAATCAAGATTCTGCGCTGCTTCCGCCATGAGAGTTCCCTGTCTGCAATACCTTTATTAACACTAACAAAGAATATTGCCTCGGCACAACCAGAAAAGAACAACGTGAATTGCGGCCAGAACTAACCTTATCAGAGATAAAGTCATTTAATGCCAGGTTAATCCACAAGAACACCGTCTTCGGTCATGTAAACCTTTTGAATCAATGCCAGATTGGTCAATATGATATTAGCTTGTGCCTGGGTAATCCCGTGGTTTGCGCTACCTTTTAGCGCTTCCATATCTTGTAGTAAAGTAACCTTGTAACTGGCCACACACGTCCTCCAGCGTTGCTCCTTACTTTTCAGGCGTCTGCGGGTATAGGAATCCATTTCACTGACTTCGCTGCCGCTGCTACCAACAAAAAATTCAGTGGATCCGTTCGCCTGGGGTGGCGGGCTTACGGTACCACCGGTATTACCGGCATCACCGGCATCACCGGGCAGGATTATTCTGGGCCTCGAACAGGTATTTTCCGGTAATTGATAGTCCAGAGCATCCTGCACTGCCTGATGAATCTCTGCAGAAGCCAAGCAAGGCAGAATCAGCAGGAAACAACTTAATTTTATGGTTGACCTCATTTTACAAGCTCCTTTATATGGACAGGGGCATCGTGCATTGTTCCAAGTTAATGCCCGTTGCAGCCAATAAATATTGCCATGTGCGCATCAGGGAAAGTATAACCCCTATTTATATTCCTTTAAAACCAAAACAACCTAATGCAATGGGGCCCGACTTAATCAACACTCCTGCTGATATCCAAGTCGCTTTAGACTCGAACTGCCATAAGGATAACGGTAGGTATAAACGAGCGTTTCTCCCTTGTAGATACAATGGACTTTTACTTCAAGTTTTTTAGGGTGCTTCTGGCCAAAAATCCTGATTTCCTGATCAACCTGAATCACACTTTCATCAAAGCCAAAACGTCTGTTTCTCGCTGGCGGCGCCAAAAGCAGGTTCCAGATTCGACCTTCCTTATCCCTCCCGATTAGACGGTCGTGCGGATTACGCAACTTGAGTTCCGTCACAACCAGGGTCAACCTAAATTCTTCCTGATAGTTGCTCCAACCATGATGACCCTGTGAATGAGGAATAGCTGACATTCCTGCCAACGTCATTACATACAATAGAACTTGGAGCGAGCGTTTCATTTAACTACCTTTTACAAACTTGGCCCTTAAGGCAATCATCGTTTTGAGCGATCAATTCTGATAGCGACTTCAACAGGCTCATCAACGAGCCCATAGTAGCTCAATATAAACTCATCACTCCTGTAAGCAGGTCCCCTGGGAGAATTTTCGTGAAGCTGCCTTAATATACCTATATTCCCTAACGACAGAAGGTCTCCTGGGCTTAATTTTTTACCCGATTGATGCAGTTGATCACGCAACCAGGTTACTACCTGCAATGGCTTATACCATCCGGCCATCGTTCCTTGATCAATAAGGTCTCCGTGTTCATCATGAACGGCGAAAGTAAAGTTGTTAATTTTATCCAGCCATTGTTGCGTCGCTGACACGATAACCGGTTCACCCACAAACCCCATCCGACTCCCCATATTTGAGACAATCGTACCATTAACGCTTCGGCTGCCCTCTTCGTAATAAGGATCGGGAATCTCTGCAAAGGGTATGATGGCATCAAGGCCAGCCAGCACCTCGAGCTCTGTCTGGGCATCATTGATCGAGTCATTACCAACCCGGAAGGCAAAATCAGCTTCGAGAAAACCACGTTTTGTCTGATCCAGGGTTACCTGGGTTCCACTTGGGAAAATCATATTTCCCAGGATTACCCCACGAATTCCGTTCGCAGGAAATGTAGCAAAGCCTGGACCAGGACTGTGCCCGCCTGTCTTATAGCCAACCACAGGACCTAAATCCGCTTCGAAATACTCAACTATTCTGTCCTGCCACAGATAGGCTTCATTAACTGACATCTGATGGGAGAAACCGCGCATAGGCCGAAGCGCAAGGAAATCCTCAGCGATCAGCTGAATTTCCCGATTGATTGATATCTCTACATTTTGCTGGTTGCTATCACTTTGTATAATTTCCTGGTCATCCCCGGGATTGCAGCCGGCAACAAAGACAGCCATAACAAACGTCAATACGCTCTTTCTCTTTCTCTGTCTCTGCCTACTATGAAATTGAATCATTGTATCTACCCATAACGATTATCGTTCAAAATATGATTAGATCCTGTCCAGGCCTCTGATCGTGGACAACTAATCCCGACCTGCAAATTAAATTATTCTAACAATACAACATGCTATAGCACTCAATAGTAGAATAAACTGGATCACTACCCTAATATCAGTTTAAAGCAACCTCTTTCTGAGGATAGAAATTGTTATACCAAATTACAAAAATTGCGGTTGTAGGCCTTCTCCTGTTTAGCAGCGATGTAGTTTATGGTCACCATTCGTTTGCCGTTGAATTCACAGCAGAGAGAACCATTACCATAGCAGGCACAGTAACAGAAGTATGGTTCAGGAATCCGCACGTTCGATATTATGTTGAGGTAATAAACCACAACAAGCAACCGGAACACTGGGATGTCAGAACCAGCAGCCCTTCTTTGCTGGTAAGAAAAGGCTGGACAAAAAAAACCATATCGCCCGGTGACAATATCATTATAACGGGTCACCCAGGTCGAGAAGGCAGGAAACTATTATCCGTGATTTCAATTAAATTACCCGATGGCTCAATACTGGGTCAGCCCCCACAACCTGCTGGATATAACGATTCACCCAGCAACTAAATAAGAAGCATGCCTTGTTTACACACTATTTTCCTACATTAATCGTTATCTTATCAGTCGCACTGTTTTCCTCACTCGGTTTCTCACAAGGGTCAGTGGAAGGAGACTGGATGCTTGAGCTGAACGGTTCTCAGGCTCAGATTGCTGATGCCATAGTAATAGGCGCACCCCAGCACCCTGCACCCTCTATTCAAGGCAAATTGTCTTTAAAAAAATCAGGTCAGGATTGGATAGCGCATGTAGAAGGCGGCCCGGTAAAAGTAGAAATCAAAGAGAATCAGATTGAACTTATAATCGACAGCAGAGACCTTGCCGGGTTTGTTTTTTTCAGACGACTAAAAGGCCAGTTTTCAGACAAATTCATGTCCGGCTCGTTCACCATCGAAGGTAACACGGAACAACCCGAACCAGGCGGCTATTGGTCAGCAGCGCCTATCAAACCTGCTGATACTGCAAAAAATGCCGAACCCGTTGATATTACGGGTATCTGGACACCTGCCCCAGGGGTGGATTTCCGTAAATATTCCATGGACTTAACCGACACGGCAGCCGCATGGTTCGAGAATTATATCGCGCACTACGATCAACCAAACGTGCGCTGTGTTTCGCCAGGCATTGTCGCCATGGTTGCCTGGGGTGCCTATCCAATCGAAATTCTGGGAAGTAAAAACAGACTCACCTTTCTTTATGAGGTTGACAGCGAGGTACGTCGCGTTTTTCTGGACGGCAAACCACCACCGGAGTATTACCCGCCATCACCGATGGGTTTTTCCAATGGCTACTGGCAGGGAAGTAATCTCATCATCGAAACGCAATTACTCGAAGGTAACATCAGGGATTTTAAAGGTGAGCCGGTGTCTGAAGGCGCCAGGATGCATGAACAGTACAGCGTCAGTGAGGACGGTAATACGCTGTCCGCTGTGATAACCCTGCTTGATCCCAAAAATTACAAACAACCGCCAATAAGAAGACGTAAGTGGGTTAGAAATTCGGCAACCGAAATATATCCCTATGAATGTGACCCGGATTCATTTTATCGACAGATGTACAACGAGAATAAACTTGATATGTACTTCAGTCGATCACAGCGACGGCAAATCGAATAAAAACAGGGTTAACAACGAGGCCAGTGTCTATAACCAGAGGAAATACTTTCAAGACGTCCTGATGTTCTGAGCAGTCGTTACTTCTTGTTTATCTGCAACAAAGCGGTAGGAAATCCTGATTCATTGATCCCGCAGGTGAAGATCTGGGCTCACGAACTAAACCAGGACTAAATGAATTAAACGGCCCAAATCAGAAAACATCCAGATCATTGGCCAGCACAACCGGGCCATCAAAGACCCGTCTTACTTCAGAGATCACATCTTCTTCCGGCGTGCCGTAGTACAGGCCATGATAAAGCACCAACAGACCTGGTTTGGCTTGCATGGCAACTCGGCCCACATCTACCGACGTGGTATGCGCCTTTTTATGATATGACTGCCAGAAAGCGGTGGTTTTTTCCAGACCAGCCACACTTATCACCTCGTGCAGAAGGATATCCACGCCGCGAGCTTCCTCGATCAATCTCTCACTGAAGGCCGTATCACCCGATATCACCACGGACTTATCTGGGGTGACTACTTTGAAACCAAACGCAGGTTTGATATCGCCATGGTTGACAGGAAACGCTGTTATGGTGAGATCATCCTTCTGCAACAAGACACCTTCTTGGATTTCAACGAAGTCGATCTGATTGCCGGCTGCGTTGGGCAATGGTTGTGTGCCAGAACTGCGTATCCGCGTATCAGGTAACATCGTCGCCTTCATCCCGGCTACCATTTCACCCATGCCTGCTGGGCCCCATAGTTTGAGTCCTTCGCGTCTGCGCCACCACATGGTGTAGCCCAATTCCATTAAATCCAAGGTGTGGTCGCTGTGCATGTGGGTTATGAATGCACAACAAATCTGGGTTGGATAGAGACTCGGGATATCGTAACGATATCGAGCAACAGTGGCGTTGCGAACGGTGCCGGCACCCACATCAAACAGATAGGTTTCACCTTTGTGCACGACGGCGATTCCTGGCCCGGCTCGATAGGCATCTGGAATGGGTGTCCCGGTTCCCAGGATCACAACACGCGTTTCTTCACGCAACTCGTCAGCGCCTGGCCCAGTTCTGGTTTCGACACGGGCGCTGGGTAATTCAAGCGAGAATTTCCCTCCTGCTGAGTAGCATCCTAGCAAAGCGATAACGCCCAGAATGATTATAAACAGCTTCACCTTCCACCCCTTAACTCTATTGGTAACAATAACGTCCAGGTGCTGATCGAAAACTTTAAACCGCCATCGTATCACTGGCCGCTTGCCATGACTCGACCTGCTCCAAACCACTGTGATCGGCCTTACCGTCCGCACTAACGTCAACCAACCTGGCAGGATAGGCAAAGCCAATAGTCTTGTCAGGTCAAACCCTCACTGACAGATTACTCTCTGCTGCGATAACTTTAAAGAAACCCGCTCCGAATCGATACCGGGTAATGCTACCCACATATATTGCGCACTGCCTTACAACTGGGACACTGCTGCCAGAACCCTATCCACGCTTTAGCAGAGCTGCCTACGCTGAATGGAAATCGTGCTTGTGCCACATCAATTAGGCGAAAAATCGCGATGGAATACTTACAGATCCAGATTGATACCGCTTTTCCGGGACTCGCCCTTCTCATCGGTGCGAATCAGGCCTTGCCTCGGGTAACCTTTAAGACCCAGCAGCTGGTCATCATAGAGATCCAGTTGCGCAAAATCCTGACACAATAACTCAGCATCAGCCCTGATGTCATGCGCACTGGCTTCTACATAGGATTGCAACTGTTCACCCATATCCTCCAAGCGTAAAGCCAGGTCTTTTATGCTCGGTCCCTCACTGGAGAAAAGTCCCGCTACAGCGTCGCCAATGGTCTGTGCATAGCGACCTAATGCAGTACTCAATAAAAGCTCGAACTCTTTATCAAAAGCTTCTTCGAAAGATCGATCCATGGCGTCAGCATTAAAGTGATCTGCCGTAATATTTTCTCGAATCTTATCCGCCAGTATTTCTATGGGCAGCGTTAACTCCTGATGGATTTCTTCATCCCCTCCAAAAAAAGATGTTGTTATCACAGTGATCGTTTTAAGCGCCAGTTCCACTGCTTCAGCAACAACATCTGCTAGTTTAGGAATCAACTGCCGGGTTGTCTCATAGATCCCTGTGACTGAATCCTGTTGCGCTGGCGCCAATTTGATCTGTTGATCATTAATAACCAAGTTACCGCGCTGGAATTCATATCTGCTACCACCTTGTTTGGTAAACAGCACTCGGTTTTCATCAACTTCGATATTATATTGTGACGAAAAATGACAAACACTCGAATCTGCGCTTGCTACCATACAACTGCTTAATAACAAGATTACTACACCTGTTTTTTTCATACTTCCTACCTTGAATGGAAATTCATGCGTTAAACCAATTCTGTATTGGTGTTATAGTTAAGTATAACACTAGCGGCAGTTTTATCAACAACCAGCATGACAACTAGGCGGAGTTCATCTCCCTTTCAGGATCAAAAACCATCACCTACTCAGTCAGTCACCTACATATAAACCAGTCATGCTCTGTTTTGTGTCACCAACTTTGCCACCAACTTTGCCACCAAAAACTTAATCTGTATAAAGAAGCTCCCCGGAGCGCAGGAACCCATACATCCCGTGCATACATGTGCTCAAATGTATTGAGAAGTTTATGAACTGTAAAGCAGCAATGGAACCACAGACACCATCAGCCTTGCAAAGCTATGTGGTGCGAAGTGACTGGTTTGCTTAGTCTTAAGAAGCTTGAAGGTTAATGGCTGATTAAGCCCTTACTGGTAGAAGCACGTGAATTATCTCAGCGCCAACAACTCTGGTAATGGCCAAACAATGAAGCAGTATCGCCGCAAAGAATCGTCAAGTTAGCTACCGGAAAGGAACATTAGCGCCAACCTTCGTTTCAATGTTGAGCTGGCCTTCAAGTCCAGCCTTTCGATGCTTGGCACTCTCAATATAGCCTGGATCCGTAATCATTTTCAGCATCGCCTTCTTGCTGGGATACATTGCAATCGCGACCATGTCCCACAGGTCTTCCACTTCACCGAGCATCAGCCGACTAACCTGGCCTCCGAAGACACCTTTTCCGCCTACCTTAGCCAAGTGTCCCTGAACTTCCTGTCCATATATTGCATAGGCTTCTTGACCACTTAAGTCAGTCTCACGACCATCGTCATATTCGGCTTTCTCCTTGAACCTGAGCAAGTTCACCATATAGATCGGCGTTTCCGCATCTCCCTCGAGAAAATCTTTCATCTGTTGTTCATTTGGTTGAACTTTGTTTTCAACTTTCATGGTATCTTCTCTCCCTAATGATGATTGGATTAACAACATAGCGCACAGTCATGTGCGCTGTACAACATAACCAATGAGTAATTTAGATTGAAACATATGACTAATAGGAAACTGGGTGGCGTTAACCCATGTGGCAGCACCTGATCCTGTTTGCTAAGAGCCAGTTAAAGTACTAGAAGTTTGCTATCAATATTAGGCGTTTAAGCCCACAGGAAACATAAATAAAAATGAACCGATTACTTCTGCTTGCAGCAATGATCCTGATTTCTTCTCATGCTCGGACTCTTTCGGGATCAACTACAGTGGCAGATAGTGATTCAAGCGATACTGCAACTACGGGGTCGCTATTTATTCATGGTGGTTGGTTGTTTGACGGTATCAGCGACACACGCAGACGCAACAGTGGTATTTTGATTAGAGAAGGCAAGATTGCAGCTATCGATGTGCCGGAGACGTCCAACCTAAAAAACGAGTCAACCGTCATTGAGTTGGCTGACACGGCAACAATTTTGCCTGGCCTGATTGACCTGCACGCTCATTACAATCTGGATTTTATTGACAGGGGACGAGTCGAAGAGGTTGAGTTCAATGGCCTGATTTTTCTCGCCAACGGCGTGACCACCACCTGGTCAGCAGGCGAGTTTTATCCGGAGCGCATTATTAGCCAGCGAAACCGAATAGAATCGGGCAACGCTATTGGCCCGCGACTTTTCTCATCAGGCCCTTATTTCGGCGCCTTTCGCTGCGAGTACAGCGTCAAAGTAGCTGATGATGAATGTATCGCCTGGCCGAATGATATTACAGAACAAGAGATTAGGGATGACGTTGATAAGTGGGCTCATAAAGGTGTTGTCAGTATCAAAATCAAGCAGGCAACACCAAGCGAGGCGCAAATTATCATCGAGCAAGCGCAAACGAATGGCATGACCACGACTGGGCATCTCGCCAATTACAATGCGCAGTATGATGTCTCCACGCGTGATGCTATCCGCATGGGGATTGATCGCATTGAGCACCAACTGACGCTGGCTTTCAGCCCACAGGATGCGAGCGCCGATGAATTAGCGGAAATAGTGGCCTTAATGATTGAGCATCAGGTTTTTTATGATGCAAATTTACAGATGTACGGTGGCATCAATTTGCGTCGAAGCAAGGCTTCCGAGATGATTTGGATTGATGAGACAAAGTATTTTACGCCTTACGCACAAATGCTGCTAGAAAAGCGCGGGCCACCACCGCCGGAATCTGATTGGCCGGAATTTAATCAACGAAAAATAGAGCTCATAGCGCTCTACCAGGCAGGCGGCGCAAATTTATTGATTGTAGGCACCGATGAGCCCGTTTACACCACTCTGCTGCCAGGGTTTGCATACCACAGGGAGCTACTCGCTTTAAGCTACGCAGGTTTACCGTCGGTTGCCGTGCTCAAAGCTGCCACTATAAATGGAGCAATTGCTCTAGGCATTGATGATAGCCTGGGTTCTGTAGAACCCGGCAAATTTGCGGACCTGGTAGTGGTAAACGGTAATCCTCTAGAGGACATAAAGAATGTCCGCAACATTCAAATAGTGATTAAAGAGGGTGCAGTGCACGACCCTCAGATGCTGCTGCGCTCAGCGGAAGGGAAAATTGGTCCCGTTGGCGAGCATGATCATTCGAACTGGCAACTGGTAGTTAAACCCTTAAGAGCTTCTTAATAGAGGGTACTGATTTATCAAATTATACAAAATGAAGATTCAGGATAGGTAAGACCAGATTGGCACAAGAACTACTTTGACGGCGATACGCTAATTACCAGCACCTACAAATCTACGCACAATGTTCGCAGATACTTCAAATCCGCGTATGCAGAGATCTTTAAATTTGATCGTTCATTCATGCAATGGATACATGAATCTGAAGGCTCTACAATGGGCGAGGCTGTTCAAGAATGGCTTAGTCATAAATGCTCTAAATCAACGTAACAGGTATGGGTATTAACACGCCCCAATCTGTTTGACGAAGCAAGGTAGTTAGAGTCTGTGGGCTTTTAAAGGTAACCTCACAGGACACTACCAATAAAGATGCTCCTGAATTGATTCAAAGGAGCGAATCCTCCAGAGGGCAATCTCCAATGTCATACGCATCCAAACTCTACGACTTACTTACATCACGCTTTTATGACAAGCAGATGGACCTTGAACTCGTTCATGAAGCACGCCGCTGTGTCGTATCAGGCATCAAGGTCGGTCCGGGTGCTCGCGTGCTTGAGGTCGGTTGTGGCTCCGGGCTCAACCAGCCGCTTCTGATCGAGGCGTTAGGTGAAACCGGCCAGATCGTCGCGCTTGACGCCTCAATCGAAATGCTTAACCAAGCCAAGGTGCGTGCACAAGAACAGGGTTACGCTGACCGTGTGGTCTTTATTCACGGGGACGCCCGCAAGCTCGACCTTCTATTGAGAGATGCTGGTGAGGACGACGAGTTCGACGCCCTCTTCCTCACGTTGATCCTGACAGTGGTGCCTGATTGGCGACGGGTTTTCGAGACTGCCTACGAACACCTCAAGGTTGGTGGCCGCTGCAGCATCATGGATTCCTACTGGTCGAAATCGAGCATCACGCATTGGTTGGTTCGCTCGCTCTATGCAGCTGATTCGAAACGTCCTACGTTTGAGCCGCTTCGAGAAATAGCAGCAGAATACCAAGTAGAGTTTTTGCCACCTGCACCCCAAGATTCATTTTTCTTCGTAGCTTCTGGAACGAAGAAATAAAACTGGGATTCAATGCTACTGCCTGGCACACGACCAACGACTTCCACTTACGGTAGAGGAAATAAAGGTAATCCAATAATTTCTCGCTCTTTTACAAACATTCGAAACCTGCTAATCGCAGTTCAGCTTCTCTGCAAGCCTTTGAGTGGAAAGCATTTATAGGTGGGAATTGATGGACCTGGCCTGGCCCACTCAATTTCAATGACCGAGAAACAATAACTTATTCAAATCTTTAGCGGCCGCCTAGATCATCAAATACCATTTTGTCTCATCTATTTGTGTCATCTATTTGTGTCATAAAATTCAATCTATTTTTAAAGCCCCCTGGGCAGGAAACCAGGCCCACCCTTCCCTATGTATACACGTCCTCAAGCATTTTGAGCAGACTTGAACTGCAAAGCAGCGAGCCAACAGCAGACACCGTCAGCTTTAGAAAGCTGCAACGACTGATTTCGTTTGGAAAATCAGGCTAATAGGAAAGTACTACTGGTATACGCCTTTTCAAAGGCTATTTTTTGGCTCAACCTAGCTGACCTCGCCAACAACCCTTTCTAGTCTCAACTCTAGTCTCAACATTTCTGTCCTTCCTGTATCGGTGGGCAAACTACATCGCCATAAGAACAGAAAACACAACAATCACCTTTTTGGGGTTTTAGAACCTGTTTGCAGTTGAAACACTCGTAAAAAAACTGACAACTATTGGTAGACATAACTTCAGTTTTCTTAAATGAGCAATAAGGGCAAGTTAATGTTGAATTCAATTCCACAATAAACCTCGAATTGATACTGGATTGATTAAATCAAGAATTGCAATCAGTGAAACCATAGCAATGAAAACTAAAGTGTTTCTGAGCATATTCTTTTCCTCTACAGTTTTCCTATATATTAGATCCCGTAAATTAATCTAATCTGAATGGGACTTAGGGTCAATTCAGTAAAATTAAGCCAATGCGCAGGTTCATTGGCAGGCGGGGTCAAATCGCCTCTCGCAACAAACAAGCTTCTCTACTTGATGCATTTATCTGCTCAAAAGCAAGCACGGACATGCTTTGTTGGAGACGGATATCATTAGATCTATAGAGGTTTTTCCGCAGCAGGTCGTCATTCTTTCGAGCGAAATTGGCAAGACTTATCTTTGCATCCCTATAGTAGTTTTCTTCCTTATATCCGTTTTCCTTATGCCAAGCCTTTTGCTTCTTTTTTGTCAATCGCTCAGATTGTTGTTGCCCGAAACCATGTAAGGCAATTGCCGACAATTGCGCTTCGTGAGTGCAATAGAATTCCCTATAACCTTTAAATGCTGTAAAAGTTGCCATAGACCCCCACTCTACCAATTCAAAAATCATTCTGTTCTGCACCCCAGCTGTTTCAACGGGCTGGTCATCAATCACTTTTGGTTTGTATTTAAACTTCATGGCGGCTTTCAACGCTGCATTATCGAAAACCGTATCGGGACTATCGATACACTCACCCGGTGATCGTATATTCGGGATATAGCCACAATTGGACACCACAAAGGGGTCACGAACGGTACCCTGCTCAGTTATTACGAATTCGACGATAACCCAGCCTACCATTCCCTGCGCCAACGCTCGCCGAGGGTATTGAGGCGATACTTTAACGATCGGTAGATACTCACCGTCGCTCGTCTCTTCGGCAGAAACGAACGTGGCTAAGACAATCAGCAGCAGCAATAGTAGGCGGATCATTATCTCAACTCCAACCAACTAGAAAAACAACAAAACCAAGCCCCAATTACTGATCTAAATGATAAATATACGTTAAGTTATAACAGCCTGGCTAACTACTTATCAATGTTGGCGGATGCGTACTGACGTCGAAAGGCCATTAATGAAATCTTTGCTGGTCACTTTAATGGCTCTCATTTCATCAATATTGACGTCGAGTTGCGCCTATTCCACAGGCTTTAATAAAGGATTGCTAGCACAAGTAACTCTTTACGTGGTTTGATTTACGACCGATGATGCTTTTTACGAGGAGAATGACGATGGGGCGACTGGGAAACATTAGATCTGAAAGCGGTGGTATTCATCCGTTAGCCGAAAACAAGGTTAAGGATTTTCTTGAGCCTTATGTGCAAGGGTTCATTAAAAATTCACCTTTTGTGGTTGTGGCGAGCAGCAATGCAGGCGGAGATTGCGACGCCTCGCCGAAGGGTGGCAAGCCGGGTTTTGTCAAGATAATTGATGAGCGAACGCTGATGATGCCGGACATTGGCGGCAACAATCTTTTTCAGAGCTTCGAAAATTTTGAATCAAATGCAAAGATCGGACTCATCTTTATGATCCCCGGTATGGATACTACGGCCAGGGTTAATGGTCGTGTTACGGTCGTCGAAAAAGAAGATTTTGTAAAAAAAGTGGCGGAACCAGAATTGTATTGGTCTGATAAAAACTCGAGGTTTGTGCAGGCGACCCTTATCGAGGTGGATGAAGCCTATTTCCATTGCCCCAGGTCCTTCAAGTTTGCGGGTCTTTGGGACGCTGAGACCATTGAAGCAAACTCGCAGCGCTCGATAGCCTCGTTAAAAGCTGAGGCAGACTGACTTGCTCACAATTTCTGGTTAACTCCCGTCAATGTACTTCCCTTCGAAAGTACATGGCTTTCTTTTAAATCGAGTGATGGGTCAGGAGTCATAGGCATTCAGCGACTCACCAAGATCCCTTGCCAACCATGACGCATGCGCAGGCAGAACAAGGCAAAGCAATCCAAGAAAAATATAATCAAGCATCTGATTCACCGCTGACCATTCCTGAAGAATGTAATGCCCGAACATAAGGCTCAGCATAAAGCCTAACCAGGCATAGACTGTATAGTCTTTATATTTATTACTGAGCAGCGCCAGTCCCAGACTTATCTCAATAAACGGAACAAGGCTAAGAAATAAATTAACCAGCGAGACAGGTAAGTTGATACGTAGCTCACCCTGAAATAACGCGGAATAATAATTAAAAAAACCACCATCACTAAAGAATTTGCTGGTGCCTGCTGTAAGCAGGATTAGTATCATGGTGATGCGAACAATGCGTTCTGCATCTTTTAATTTTTGAACAAGTATCATCTGTGGCTCCTTTTTTACTCTATTTTATTTCTTCAAAAATCGTTGGACCAATTTCGACCTGATTCTAGAGACGGTTCAACTCATCACATTACCAGTACTTAATTAGAATTACTGTCAGGCATATGCAATAAGATTCCTCCCATGCAGGTTGTTGTCGTCTCTTGTGCCGTTACCTCGATCCAGTAAGTTCCCCCTTCCCCTAGAGGGAAACCTAGTCGTATAGCGCAGGCCTGATGCTGTGCTGGTTTGGCTTAAGGCCACGATTGCCATTGCCACAGGGACAGCAGCGATATACCCTAAAGTTATTATCCACGGACGCGACTGACTGTAAGCACACAATGATTGAAGAGAATCCGAATGGAGTGCGGACCCGACCCGCTAACGCTGCCGATCGTGACCAGATATATGATCTTGTTGAAAAGCTGACGGGTGAATCACCGACCGATCGATGGCACGACGTATACACCTCACACCTTATGGGTGAACGTGGCGCCATTGTGGTTGCCGAGAACAAAGATGGGATCCTTGGCTGTGCGACCGTGTCTTACAACCTTGCCTTACGCTACGGCGGCGAATACTGCGAACTCGAAGAGCTCATCGTCGAGGAGAGCGCTCGAGGATTGAATCTGGGTCGCCTGCTCGTACAGCGAACAATTGATGACGCAAAGCGACGTGGCTGTGCCGAGATAGGGCTGTACCTGGTGCCAACGACCGAAAGCAACCGGGGCTTCTACGAAAAGCTTGGCTTCGAGGTTATGGGAACTGAGATGCGGCAGATGTTCAAAAAAAGACTTACCTGACAACACATCCAGCCTGCTTAAAGGCTTCTGCTGACTTACAGATCTCAGCTAAATGACGGATTTATTCAGCTGAAAGCCCAT
>DUBB01000034.1 GCA_012960535.1 Gammaproteobacteria bacterium | reverse complement strand
GTCGATGGGTAAATTCGCTTGTACAATACCGGTATACATGACTGGGCCTCTTTATTGCGTTGCCGGACTGAGTTGACCATTTGAGCTTCCCAACTGAGTTCTCAAACCAGTTCTCAGGCAGATAAGTTAACTGGCTTAAATTATCCCATCTGAACCCGAGTTAAACTATTGTTAAGCGCAATCGTTCGAGTATTAAGCGCAATCGTTCGAGCTTTGCGTACGAGCTTTAAATATAAGTATGCCGTATTATGGCCACAGTCGCTAAAAAGACAACGGTTACATCATCAGACAGACTGCCGAGATGGGTGCGAAATAAGTCAAGCAACCAGCCAGATGACATGCATTACAGATCATAGCAATGAGCCATTAGCAATGAACACTGAAATAAATATTGATATTCGCAGCGATACTGTCACCCGGCCCTGCCCTGACATGCGTCAGGCCATGTTCGATGCCCAGGTGGGCGATGACGTTTACGGTGATGATCCCAGCGTTAACCGCCTTGAGGCCATGGCGGCTGAAATGACGGGTAAACAAGCAGCACTGTTTCTGACCTCTGGCACCCAGAGCAACCTTACCGCCCTGCTCAGTCACTGTAACAGGGGCGATGAGTATATTGCTGGGATGGATGCACATACCTATTTATATGAAGCCGGCGGTGGTGCTGTACTCGGCGGCATCCAACCCCAGCCCATAGCATTTAATGAAAAAGGTGAAATACCCCTGGAGGTCATCGCAAGGATGATCAAGCCGGATGATATGCATTTCGCAAAAACCCGACTGCTGTGCCTTGAGAACACGGTGGGTGGAAAAGTAGTCAGTCCAGCTTATATGCAGTCCGCGACTGATTTTGCCAGGTCAAAGGGCCTGGCCTGTCACCTGGATGGCGCCCGGGCCTTTAATGCCGCGGTTAAGCTGGGCATCGAGATCCGTGACATCTGCTGCAATTTTGACTCGGTATCGCTGTGCCTGTCCAAAGGGCTGGGGGCGCCGGCAGGTTCTGTGCTGGTAGGCAGCAAGGACCTCATCGATCGGGCCCGGCGTTGGCGGAAAATGCTGGGCGGCGGCATGCGCCAGACCGGATTCCTGGCCGCCGCCGGCCAGTACGCCCTGGAGCATAATGTAAAAAGGCTCGGTGAAGATCATGCCAGAACTCAGGAACTCGGTATGGCATTGAGCTCGATTGCCGGGTTTAAACTGGAAGCCAAGCCAGACACCAATATGCTGTTCCTAGACCTGGAGCCAAGCTATTTCAAACAGTTAAGCGATTATCTTCAAGCCAATGATGTCTTGGTGACGCGCCAGCGATGGGTGATTCACAAGGATATCAATGATAGCGATATTGAAAGGCTGATTAGCCTCTGCCAGCAGTTTGCAGTGGATCATGGATAGTCGTTCAGTCTCCAAAGTACTAGTCTGCGGTAGCCTGGCCATTGATCACATACTGGGCTACAAGGGCTCGTTTGCCGACTACCAGAAAAAATACCAGGTTCAGTCGCTTAACATCTCGCTGCAACTTACTGATTATCATACCTGTTTTGGTGGTTGCGGCATGAATATCACCTACGGTCTAGCCCTGCTGGGGATCGATTGCCTGCCCCTGTCGGCGGCTGGATTAGACTTTGAAAGCGGCTATCGGCAGCATCTGGAGAAGCTGGGTATTGATTGTCAGTACATTGCCGTGGACCCGGCTTTTGAGCATAGCGCCCACTGCACCTTGATCAGTGATCCCCGTGGTAACCAGATTACTGGCTTTTACTCCGGCGCTGCTACTTCACCGGCGAGATTACTACCCAGCGAGATAGCAGAGATAGACGCCATTACCCTGGCGCTGCTGGCCCCGGAAGATGCCGATATCATGCTGCGCCAGGCAAGAGATCTGAACAAACTGGCTATTCCTATCATCTTTGATCCGGGCCAGGGTATTGCCGAGTTCAGCAGGGAGGCTATTGTCGAACTGTTGACCCTTTCCCAGCTGGTCATGGTGAATAGCCACGAGTACGACATTCTATTGACCAATGCCCAGCTTACTCACGAGGAAATCGTTGCCATGATGGACCTGGTTATCGTTACCCGGGGCGAATCCCCTGTGGATTTATACCAGAAGGCAAACCATGAACAGGTGCCCGCCGTCAGCATCGATGAGATTATCGACCCAACCGGCTGTGGTGATGCTTTCCGAGCAGGCTTCGTCTGTGGCATGGCAGAATCGATGTCCTTCAGGAACAGTGCTGAGCTGGGCTGTCTGATGGCAGCGGAAAACCTGCTGTCACCCGATCCGCAGCGTTATGTCATCAACCGCGAGCGCCTGCTGCAGAAACGTCGGGCGCACTATGGTGAACTAGGGTGAACTAGGGTGAACTATGGCGATAACCAGTAACTAGTCCTGTCTGCTGGGAAACAGCAGGCTCTTGAGCCATCCTGACAGGGTGTTCCCGGTAAGTAACTGCTGGTAGTGGCGCGCTTCGAACTGGCTATACGGCTCAGCCATGTTGAACAGAGCCGCCCGGTCAGTCAGATCATCGCTATCGAGCTCTCGAATGACCCGCGCGGGATTACCCGCAGCAATAACATTCTTGGGGATGTCCCTGGTGACTACCGAGCCGGCACCGATAATACTGTTACTGCCAATAGTGACACCTTTGGTGACAATAGCGCTGTCACCGATCCAGACGTTATCACCCAGCCTTACCGGACGCGTTTCACCGGGGGCGTAAATCCGGTGCTGGACATCGTGCCAGTCGGCATCGGTGATATAGCAGTTCATGGCCAGCAGGCAGCTGTGACCCATGATGATCTGGGAAGCTGAGGTTATGCGCACACCTGGGTTGATAATGCAGTAGTCACCTACTGTAATGCTGCCCAGCCGTTCAAACACCGACAGGCGCACCGGCGAATCAGGCAGTGCCATGATATGAACATGATTGCCGAAGGCGATAGCGGGTCCTGACAGTTGCAGGAAGCTTGGATACATAACCTGCAGGTCTTTACCACAGCCATCGAGTTGTGGCCGGATAAAATGTGTCACTCGCAGCTTGACTAACCATTGGTGTAACTGGAACCACCAAAGTGGCCGATTGTCTCTTCTCATAGGTATCTTCGATATCCGTCGGCTTTAAAGCCCAGCAGAAACTGTTGCAAACCGATTAATGTGTCCTTGACCGGCTCCTAACAGGCCTGCTGCGCATTTCATGTGCCTGCTCTGCGATAATGTGCAGATAGGCCCGGGCCGGTCCGAAAAACACCGGTATGAGCCTACCTGGCTAACTGCCTGATTAGCTTCCTAATTAGCATTGTCCAGGCACTGAAAGCATTATCTACTCCTGTATGATAACAAACGCTCAAT
>DUBB01000033.1 GCA_012960535.1 Gammaproteobacteria bacterium | reverse complement strand
CTCTCGGGAGACAATCAGATTATTGCAGATTGGCTGCTACGTCTAACAACAACTAATCGCACGTGGGGATTCGGGCTGTACGTCGTCAGCCCATATGGGACCACTGACACTAAATTCTAAGGGACACTTTTCTGCTCATTGGCACTCCAGTCGATCCTGCCAGGTGCCTGAGCCACGCAGACGAGCATAGATCGCTCTTAACCTGCCTTGTTCGTCCACATTAGTAATACCTGTAATAGCAGGAGTCCCATTCTGTGAAGTGGGGGTACCCCCGGGGTGGGGTGCTGTTTAGCCGGAAATGGTAGGCTGTAACGGATATTAGATAAAAGATTTTATTTGGGTACCAATACGGGTACCAATACGGGTACCAAAAGACGAAGCCGCAACATTATATACATAACTAATTGATTTATATAATATTTTTATATTTATCTGGCGGAGGGACAGTCCGCCTCACTGAACAGATGTTCCTGGCTTGCCAGGGATAGCAGAATTTCTTTGACTCTTTCCAGCGCCGGGACAGACACTCCCAGCGTATTGATGACATTACGGATGTCGCTCAGTGACTCGGAAACGATCTCTTGTCTTTGCAGGCTGAGTGCGTTCACTGTTGCCTCCTACCGTTGAAGTCGAGGTTTTGAAAGCCGCTAAATGCCCACATCAGTGGGCATTGTCAGTTTAACTCACTCAGCTTCTGGCTGCCTGGGAAGGCCTGGATCGCTGTACTGATGGTTTAGGAGAGAAACTCCTGGTTCTATTGCGACCGTGATTTGCCGGTGCACTGGATGAGCCATTACTATTGGACTGCCTCGATTGACCCTGGCGCGCTGTTTTCACCTGCGAGTGGTTGCTTTCTGAGCGGTTTTTGGGTCGGGCTTTATGATTAGCACTCCGATTAATCCGTGCTGGCGCGGGTGAGGAAAGTGAACGTGATTCAGCGAGATTCTGGGATGGTTCGAAGCCTTCAATTTCATGTCGTTGTAAGTGCGTTTTTATGAAACGTTCAATATCCCTGAGTTGTTTAATCTCGTCCGCTGATACTAATGAAACTGCGCTACCCTGTATGCCTGCACGCCCGGTTCTACCGATTCTATGGACGTAATCTTCAGCTACATTGGGCAGATCAAAATTGACCACTAAGGGAAGCTGCACAATATCTATGCCTCGAGCTGCTATATCGGTCGCCACCAAAATATCTGTTTCATGATTTTTAAAGGCGGCTAAAGCTCGGGTACGGGCACCCTGGGTTTTATTACCGTGTATTGCGTCAGAGCGTATGCCTGCTTTGGTCAGCGCCTTGACCAGGCGATTTGCACCGTGCTTGGTTCTCGAAAAAACCAATACCTGACGCCAGTTCTGTTCTTTAATGAGATGGATCAGGAGAGACGTTTTTGTATTCTTATCAACAGGGTGGATTTTCTGGCTAACGGTTTCTATAGTGGTATTTCGAGGCGCCACGTCGATTTCCAGAGGATTATTTAACATGCTTCTGGCAAGTTTCCTGATTTCATCGGAAAAGGTTGCCGAGAATAACAGGGTACGCTTGGTCTTTGGGATTAGCGCTTGAATTCGCTTGATATCGGGAATGAATCCCATATCGAGCATACGGTCTGCTTCATCGAGTACCAAAGTCTGGACTTTGCCTAGATTAACCACCTTTTGCTGCACTAGATCAAGCAGCCTGCCTGGTGTGGCAACCAGAATATCGGTGCCGCGTCTGAGTTGATTAATTTGTGGGTTGATCTTAACACCACCAAAAACGACCACTGATTTAATCTGCAGATATTTGCCATAAGTCAATACGCTGTCCTGGATCTGAGCCGCCAGTTCTCTGGTCGGAGTTATGATAAGAACGCGGACTTGTGCTTTATCATTGTTTTTGTTTTCGGTTAGCTGCTGTAGCAAAGGCAGTACAAAAGCGGCTGTCTTTCCTGTTCCGGTCTGGGCTGACGCCATGACGTCCTGGTTAGTTAGTGTTGCAGGTATTGCTTTTTCCTGAATCGCAGTGGTTTTGCTGTAGCCTTTTTCACTGACAGCACGAAGTAGCTCCGGTAATAAGCCGAGTTGGCTGAATTGCATGGTTAGTTCCTATGAGCGAATAATTTCATCGCAGAATTTTTATTAAAGACACACGCCAAATTGTTTGCGTGTATCTGTGGTCCATATTGTCGGGAGCGACATGCTGAAATTGAATCTCTGGGGAGGGATTGCAGGGTTATACCGTGCATACAACTAAAGATGACGCGATCAGATGGATCTGATGTCGCGGACTTTAGGGGGTTGTGCAAGAGATTGCAAGTCTTCTAAAGAATTAATTTCAAGACCTGACGCCCACTGTGAACGGTCCTTGCCAGGGTGTGGACGGGATGAGGCCTGCTAATATGCCGCTTTTTGGATGCGCATAGATTCATTAACCTATTGCGCCAGGTCAGGGCCTTGGGAGAAGATACCCTGTGCAAGAGAAAAGGAGCGTATTGTGAAAGCAGCCGTATTTCATGGCCCAAGAGATGTTCGTTTTGAGCGTATAGACAGGCCTGTTCTGAAAGAGGGAGAGGCGTTGCTACAGGTAAGAGCCTGTGGCATCTGTGGGTCAGACCTTCATACCTATCGTCACGGTATGTTCCTGCAACTGGGCAATCCGCTTGAATCCGGCCGGGTTCTGGGGCACGAGTTCAGCGGTGAGATCGTAGAAATAGGCGGTGATGTTAGCGGCGTTAATATTGGTGACCGGGTGGTTTCAGTGGGTGTCGGTGCTAATGCGGAATTTATCAAGCTAACGCCCATGATGATTGACTCCCTGGTCCCTTTTGATGAATCGGTGAGCTTTGTTGAAGCAGCCACAACAGAACCGTTGGCAACTTCCCTGCATGCAGCCAGGCTGGGTGAAGCTAAGGACGGCGAAACCCACGTTATTATGGGTGCGGGCATCATTGGGCTTGGTATATTGCAGTGCATTAAAGCCAGCTCATCTGCCAGCGTCATCCTGGTTGATTTATCAAGCAAACGGCTTGCTAAGGCCAGAGAATTAGGCGCAGATGTCACCATAAATGCCGGTGACAAGAATGCGGTAGACGAAGTGCTTGCGCTCACTGGGTCGACCCAGTTGAACGTGGTGGAAGCGGTGCAGGGTAATGTAGATGCAGTCTACGACTGTGCTGGTTTTGGTAAGAACTTTAAAGGTATCAGCGTTCTGGAACAGGCGATGTCCATGGTCAGACAGAACGGCAAGGTTGTTGTCGTTGCTGTTTTTGAACAGGATGTGACCATCGACTATAACATGGTGGTCCGTAAGGGCATCAGGGTTGTCGGTTCCTGGGCTTGGAGCCGAGAAGAGTTCATCGAAGCTTTTCACCTTATAAGCAGTGGCAAGGTTGATCGTAAACCACTGGTGAGCCACACTTTCAAGTTGGAACAGGCCAGTGAGGCATACGAAACGCAGTTACTGGCAGAAGAAGCCATCAAGGTTGTTTTTACGCCCTGAGACCATTTTCGATCAGGAAGCGTGCCTCTTTTTCGGGTGGAATTTGAAGTTGTCGCTGTTGCCGGGAAAGCGTCATTGCTGTTAACGCCCGGGATCAGTCTGGATTGCTATTACATGACAGCAGTAACCAGGGACATAGGTTGAACGCTTCCTGTCAATCCTGCCTGTCATTCATTCGGCCAGACTGCCTGGCGTTTTTCGTTGAATGCCCGGCCGCCTTCTTGTCTGTCCTGGGAATTCATCACCCGGGTTTGTATCCAGTCCGTTATCTGGTCAACGGCACTGTAATCAAGGGACGCAGCTCGCACCATTGATTCTTTCATGCCCTGCACCGCAACTGGACTCAGTTCGCAGATTCTCTGGGCCATTCTTTCGGCTTCTTTCATCAGCTGGTCAGGTTCAACAATTTTGTTGATCATGCCAATCTGGAAGGCTCGTTCAGCGCTAATTCGATCTGCCATTAGCAGTAACTCAGAGGCTATTGCCCAGGGCATTATCTTTGGAAACCAGCCACAGGGAATGGTTGCTATTCCCCATTGGGGTTCTGGTAACCAGAACGAGGTATCTGCTGTTGCAATTCTGATATCGGCATCCAATGCGATCCACATTCCATAGCCGACCACATGGCTGTGTAGCGCTGCAATAATAGGTTTGAATACTCTCTGGGTCTGGCTTATATCAGGGAATTCACCCGTGTACTGGTAACTGTCAGGTGCTCCGCCGGAGAGATCAGCACCGGCGCTGAAACAGCGACCATTGCCGGACAGAATTGCGACCCGAAGCGCAGAGTCATCGCGGAAATCAGCCCAGATTGTGCCGAGTTCTTCATGCAGTTGCTGATCCATGGCGTTGAGTTTGTCCGGACGGTTTAAGGTGACATAAGCAATAGCATCTTTTTTTTCGTAGATTACAGTTTCTAGTTTCATATCTGTCTTAGCGTTGTAAGGATCTGCTGAGTTTATCAAGAAAAAGTAAGCCGTCGTAGTCGGTTAAATTTCTGCCTGGCCTGTCTTATAGGTGGTTACTCCTGATGCGATTCTGAGCAGCCGGATTTGCCGAGGTTAGCGTATTCGTCTGCATTGAAAGCGTCGCCCCTGAACATTCTTTTGTAAATGCTGCAGTGTTCGTCCTGGGAGGTGTATGACTTGTCTGCCAGTAAACGTGCCCGGAGATTTTCCATGGATAGTCGGTCACTGGTCATTCTGATGCCGTTATCCGATAACGTGTCAAACACCATGAGCCGTGGTACGGGATCAGGAGAATTGTCCCATGGTAGCCATGTCGTGAAAGTACTGGATTGGCCATTACCTGGCGCGCCGTTATAGGCGAATTCAGCCCAGTAAGATCTCATGGCGGTAGATACCGTGTTGAACTCAGCTTCCATAGAGGAAGGGAATATGACTCTGAGCGGATTAGGAAAATTGCCAAAGACAAACGGCAATTCCAGTGCGTGAGCTGCGCCAAAGAGCACCTTGAGTTTAATCAGGCCGAAATTGCGCCAGTCATCTACATCAAAACGATAGGCGAACACCCCATTACCCTGGGCATTTGTCATGGCTGCGGCTAATTGATCGACGGCCGTGGCCTTCCAGCCGTCGGTAGCGTAGCGGTTGTCCCGATTATAGGCTGATAAATTCGTGAACCCGCTGGGTATGCCCAGGGTTTTTCTGACGTGATCACTGCTGAATGCCATGAACAGCTTCACCTCGTCGCGATTGGATCCCAGGATCACCGGTACGGCATTGTAATCATTGATGTCCGAGAAAATCTGCAGAGTACTTCTATCAGCAGGAAGGACATAACCATCCGCAAAAAGATCCGGGTTACCCAGCATGCCGCCGAAGGAACCTGTGTACAGGCCGAGTAGTTGTTCGGCCGAAAGGTCACGCATAAGCGCGGCCAGCGCAGCGTTAGTCATTTCTTGTTGCAGTTGCTTTGCTTGTGTCTGGCTGCTTGCTTTTCCCAAGCTAATAAGCAGGGCATTGACGATCTCGCGGGAGCTGAGCCGATCACCCGCTTCAGTATCATCTTTAAAATTCTCGGCCCTGGTAATAGGGGTCAGGTTTAACCCCCCGCTTTGTGAAATTGCCTTGTGGAATAATCCTTTGGCAAGAGGCGATGCCATCATGCTCAGTACATTAAATCCCCCGGCAGACTCACCAAACAGCGTCACGTTGTCTGGATCACCCTGAAACTGGGCAATGTTGTCTTTCACCCAGCTTAGTGCCTTGATAATATCCAGCGATCCATAGTTGCCTGAATTATCTTTCTGATTGTCAGATTCGCTGCGAAGGGCGGGATGTCTGAACCAGCCGAGGGGGCCTAACCGGTAATTGATGCTGACTATCACCACCTTGTGCTCACGGCTCAGGCGGGCACCGTTGTATATCGAAGTTGCTGCCTCGCCGATACTGTTGCCACCGCCATGAATCCAGAACATGACGGGGTACTTGTTGTTACTGGCTTGGCTGCGAGTCACCGAATGTGGAGACCAGATATTTATAAACAGGCAGTCTTCGACACCGCGCACAGTCCCTTGCGAGTTTTGTGGACAGGGCGATCCAAAGGCAAGCGATTCTCGCCGATGTACCCACTTGCCAGCTGGGCGTGGTGCTCTCCAGCGTAATTCGCCAACGGGTGCTTCTGCATAGGGGATACCCAGCCAGGTTGAAACACCATCATCGATAAATCCGATGACTTCACCGGTTTCCAGTTGGCGGATGGTTGATTCATCAGCCACGGAAGTGGCTTGATTTTCCGGGGCCAGATAAATGTAAAGCAAGAGTAAACTTAACAGCAGGAAAAGGATAATTCCGACCGTAGCGAAAATAATTCGTTTAACTGCTGTTCGCATTAACATGACCTGTAAGTTCTTGGTAAATTTAATGCCTTCAATTTAACTGCATCTCGTTTGGCTATCAATAGCACCCTACCACCAGCGTCGAGGCAGCCTTCCCGGGCAGGTCGCCCAGACCGGGTCGCCCAGACCGGGTCGCATAAACAGGCTGTTATGAAAGCGAAGTCAGGGCCGTGCTTGCCAGTTTTGACCGTGGCGTTCTCAAACCCTGCTATTGAGTAAAGCTGTCTAAACGGGGAGATTGGGTTTTTCCTGTGCTATTTGAGCAACGCAGCATTTTGCTTGAAATACACCAGTGGGTCTGTGTAGTCGACGCTGCCGTACAGGAAGTTCACTTTCTGGAATCCGAGTAGGCGCTGCAACCGCTCGGGCATCTTTAACCACTCGGTGCGTGGTATGCCGACGTATTGATTTTCCTGTTGTCGCAGCCAGGACAGGTTGAAATTCAGGTTAATGGACCGTCGCCGTTGATCCTTGGTACGGTTCCCGCCGCCGGCATGCCAGAGTGCACCATCGAACACCAGCAGTGAGCCTGCTGGCATCTCTGCAAAGATGACCTCGGTGTTAGGCTTGATATCCTCGGTTCGCTTATGGCTACCCGGGACTATGCGGGTTGCACCGTTTGCCTGAGTGAAATCATCAAGCGCTATCAGGCTATTGGCGATGAAAGGGGGGCGGGGCCGTGCCAGCGGATAGTGGCCATCGTCGCGATGCAGTCCTTGTGGGTCAACGCCTGGCTGAGGGCTCATGGCAGTGCCGACTGATAGCTGAAACAGGCTGCCAAGGATGCCTTCAATAATCAGTAGTAACACGGGATCGATCGCTATTTCATCTACGGCCCGGGTTTTGGCAAAGAGGTTATGCACATGAACGGTCTGAAGCCCGGAATAGCGACCGCCCTGGTCTGCATTACGGATGCCGCTTTGCTCAAAGATAGGCTCCAGATCGTTGCGTAACAGGTTGAGCCGCTGCTCGCTGAGGAAACCGGGGATAATGGCGTAGCCCAGTTCTTTAACCTCTGCTGTAGCCTTATCGATTACTTCGCGATTTCTGTGATCAGGGTCTAAACCGTGGGTGAGTGGCTTGGGTGCCGAGAGGGCTTTTACCCTTTTAACGGTTGCTGATTTGATGGACTCTGCGTCACGGTTCATTTGCTGTCTCCTTTGTCGTTCTACCCGTTCTACCCGTTCAACCCAGGTTGATCTAGGCGATGCAATATGGGTGGGTACTAGTCTCCTGGGGATAACCAGCCGGCAGTACTAGCTGACTGATGCGCTATCATGGAGCCCCTCGGTCTTCGTTCGTTTTCCGTGGTATGGGCCATCGTTCTAATGTCGCCGGTGGGAAAGTAACCAGTCATAGATTTCCGGGTTGGCATAAGTTTGTGTCCAGGAATCATGGTCTGCATTGGCATAGGTGGTAAAATCGACCTGGCAGCCGGCATTGCGCAGCAGCCGGACCATCTTTACTGAATCGGTTATGGGCACAACGGAATCCATCACACCATGGAAGCACCAGATCGGCAGGTCCTTAAAATTGTCGGGGTTTATCCATAGAAACGGCGGGCAGATCGGAATGATGGCGGCAAATCGATGGCCTGCTAGATTTGCCAGTTGCCAGGTACCTCTGCCACCCATACTAAGCCCTGTGAGATAGACCCTGGATTGATCAACATTGTAGTCTGTTATGACCCTGTCGAGCAGCGCCAGTAATTCGCGTTCATCCCAGGCGCGACCCAGAGGGCACTGCGGACAGACAGTGACGAAAGGCAGTTGCAGGCCCCCTTCTAACTGTTTTGGCAGTGCCGTTGCCGTCAGTGCAGTCAGGTCATCACCGCGCTCGCCAGCACCATGCAGGAACAATAGCAGTGGCAATCCATCCGGGTCGTTTTCGCTATAGTGATCCGGGATATAGGTGCGATAGGGTAGTTTTATGTTAGTCGTTAGCTTACCCGAAAATGCCAAATCATCTGATTTCATTGCTGCGCCTGATGTTAGTCACGGAGTGGTAACCATACCAGTGCGGCCTGCTGCAGTGAAAGTCCCTGGCTTACTAATAAGCTGCTCAGTGAAAGTGGTTGGTTTGCCTCTGTTAGGGCGATTTTTCTGGGTATTGATCAGCGATGGCTTATAATTCCTTATTGCTGAATCCCGGCCTATTCAGGCACAAGCGGCAGGCAGGAAGCCTTAATTGCATCCTGAATGCCATCCTGCGAAAATATCGCAGCATTACCAGCAGGTAAGAAATGCCGATGCATGAAATACTAAACAGTGTGGTTAACGCTGTGTTAGAACTTGTCGCTAACTGGGGTTACCTTGGTATTTTTGCGATGATGTTTGTTGAATCATCGTTTGTCCCCTTTCCCAGTGAAATAGCGATGATTCCGGCTGGATATCTAGCCTCGCAAGCACGAATGAGCGCCGAACTGGCCTTACTTGCGGGTATCAGCGGCAGCCTCTGTGGCGCGATGCTTAACTATACTCTGGCTCGTTTCCTTGGCTTACCATTGCTGAAAAAAATAGGCCATTACTTGTTTATCAAAGAAAAGCATTTTGACCAGGCAGATCATTATTTTAAGTCTCATGGAGAGATTACGACCTTTGTCTGCCGTCTGATTCCTGGCGTTAGGCAGTTGATCTCCGTACCCGCCGGTCTAGCGATGATGAATATTCCCCGGTTCTTATTCTTCACTGGCCTGGGCGCAGGATTGTGGTGCAGCGTACTGGTGTTTGTGGGCTATCAGGCGGGTGCACATGAGGATCTGTGGAAGCCAATGCTACAGGATTTCATGTTGTGGATCGCATTTGCTCTGGCAGGGGTTATTCTGGCTTACCTGATTATCATGAAACGTCGCGGTTAACGGGTCTGGTTTTTCTGTTAGCCCGTGTTTACTGGCAGCAGACCCGGTTTGCCGGGGTCAGGGTCTGATATCGTAAAATGCGTTAAACGCATCGCCTTCAAATGGCACTTCGGCAAAACGGGTAAATCCGTTTGCCCGGGACATTTCCCTGGCTTTATCTTTATGAAAACCGAGCGTGCCCAAGCCTGCACCGTCAGGTGTTGACAGGCCGGCTGACATGCAGACCAGCACTGAAAAGGAATAGGCCAGGGTAGCCATGGGATTGTCCTGCAGGTTTTCAGCAAAGGTCGGCAGGCCTTTGACGTCAGCACAGAGCCAGATACCGTCTTGCTTTAGCGATTGACGAATGGCCGAGATCAACTGGTCCGGATGCGTAGAATCATGAATTACATCAAAGGTGGTGACGAAGTCGATACTACCGTCCTCGGGTAAGGGATCGTCAACAGCATTGCTGATGGTCAGGTTACTGATGCTGGCCGCCTCGACATTGTTTCGAGCACGATCCAGGGCATGTAGTGAGATGTCATAGCCGGTAAAACGGCTGTTGGGAAATGCTTTGGCCATGGCAATGGTTGATGTCGCACCACCGCAGCCCACGTCGGCTACAACGGCTCCTTGCTGGAGTTTTTCGATAATCCCCTGCAGCTGCGGCAACAGATCGGGCACTAGGTGATCGGCCTGGAATTTTCGACTCATTCTTTCAATGCCGCAAGCGCAGTTTTCTCCCTTATCATCAAAACTATGTCCTTTGCCGCTGCGGAAACACCCCGGCAATTGATCAACCGTGTCATAAATAGCCACGACTGATTGGAACAAGCCGCCGAGATAAGCGGGGTGATCGGGCTCCGCCAGGACTTTTTTTGCGGCGTCAGACAGGTAGAATTCATCCGTGGCCTGAAGGTATTCGATCTGCCCTATACAGGCTTGCTGGTATAGCCATTCCCTTACCCAGCGCTCATGGAGATGAGCCTGGTCAGCCAGTTGGGCGCTATTAATGGCACCACTTGCAGCAAGGCTTTTGTATAGACCCAGTTGATCCCCCAGTAAGGTCAGGGCGCAGTTAAGACCGCCGGTGACGCTTTGTGAGACTTTTGCAGCAAAGTCGCGGGTGCTTATTGAATTTGACATGGATCAGTTCCCATAGCGGATATAGACGTTGATTTTCAGTGTAGCCTTGAAAAAATAAATTACAATCGTAGAAGGCACAGAGTTGGCAGAAGTGAAAGACGCTGGCCAGGTCCCGAATAAATATCAATAATGGCTTGAAACTGTCTTACGCTTTGTGATTTTCTCTGCATTGTGCCAAGACGATCACGGAGCCTTAACATGACTACCAGCCAATCCTTTCTGCTAGCTAATGCCGACGCCTTTATCGGTACATCACTGGGTGTCAGTCAGTGGGTGTCCATTGACCAACTCCAGGTCAATATTTTCGGCGAGGTGTCCAGGTGGCGTAAACCCGGACATTGCGACCCGGAGTCGGCCAGCAAGGGCCCCTATGGGGGCACCCTGATTCATGGCTTTCACATGGTATCGCTTCTGTCACATTTTTTTGAAGATGCAGTGTCAAGGCCAGAGGATGCATCGCATTCACTCAATTATGGTCTGGATAAGGTGCGCGTACTTCAGCCCGTTGTTATTGGTGATGGTGTGCGTCTGCGCTCTCACGTTAGTTTGCTAGCAGCCACAGACAAAGGTGAAGGCCGCCGCCTGCTGAAAACCTGCCATGAAATCGAGGTGGAAGGCCTTGACGGTCACGTGATGTACGCTGAGTACCTGGCCTATTGGTTTCCGGATAGTAAGCAGTAGAAATCCTGATTGCCGGGTTTCTGAACTTGAGCTGATGCCAACCAGTTTTATTAAGCAATGCGCGCGCCTTGTTTGACAAGTTCCTGTTGAACTCGCGCAATATTGACGTCAGCTAAGCCGGTGTCGGTCTGTAACGAGATAGCGGCTGCCACACCGGCGCCCTGGCCATTGACTGCGCAACACATCATATTGCGCACGGCGGCATGAGAGTCACGATCACCACCGGTACTTCTTCCGGTAACCAATAGATTTTTTACGCCTCTGGGCAGCATCGCTCGGTAGGGCAGCTGGAAGTATCGACCGGTCGTGGGCAGGATTAAAATGCCATAGCCATCGATAAACTCGGGGAATATACCAATACTGTCGTTAAAGCGACCCTGCTCGCGAACGTCGTGGGTCGTCATATTGTATTGGGCATCAATTTTACGGGTATCTCGGATGCCCAGGGTCATGCCAAAGTTGCGTAGTTTGGCATCCTCACAGCCTGGAGAATATCGGCGTAAGGCATCTATTGCCAGCAGGGCTTGTTGTCGTCCCTGTATTTCACCCTGAGTCAGGTGGTCTGCGTTGGTACCGTCTATGCCAGCAAGGTGGACAAGGTTCAGATAGGTCAGATCACCCTGGTCCGATACCGCGCCCCAGGTGCCGCAGATTGTGTCTAAATTTTCGGGTATAAAACCTGCTGCTATGGCTTGCTGAAAGGGTTTCCTCAGGAAGGGAGAGAACATCTCATCCTCTTTCCCGGTGGTTTCAATAGTCCACTCACCACCGGCCCAATCAGCGTAGGTTTGTGGATCAGCTTTAACACCGTCAATGAAGCGTTTCTTATCAACACCGGTCATGGAAAACATGACCGAAGCAGCCATCATACTTTCAACGGGTGTCTTGTGAACGATTGCCCCGGACAGCATGGCGATGTCGGCATCGCCGGTGGCATCAATCACCCGCTGGGCCAGTATGGCTTCCCGCCCGGACTTACTCTCGACAATAACACCTTCGATAACACCTTCATTGACGATTGTAGCAACTACGCTGCGGTGCAGCAGCGGCCTGATTCCGGCTTCCAATACCAGTTGGTCGGCAACGTACTTAAAGGCCTCGCCGTCCAGCGCATGGCTGTTGGACTGGGGTTCTGGCTGGGCCGCCCCCATGGCTTTAGCGAGTTGTTCAAATTCGATACCGATGCCTTCGCTGTCTACCGTCTGCTCGTGTCGATACCAGGCAAAGCCTTCCACGCCAACTTGAGTAATATTGCCGCCGAAACAACCGTAACGCTCGAGCAGAGTCGTTTCAGCACCTGCTCGTGCCGAAGCTATTGCTGCCGCAAGGCCTGCAGGACCACTACCGACCACCAGAACATCAGTCGAGAGGATGACCGGTGTTTCCCTGACCGGCTCGGTGATGAATTGCATAAGTACAGCCTGTGAGTGGATTCCTGATAATAGTGCACGCAATCCAGGTGGGTTAACAGTACCAGAACGGTCAAGGTATGCAGGCCATGCGGGTAAGTTGTTCCCCAGACTGCTGCGGCGCCTTTCAGAAGCTCAGCGAGCGCCAGCTCCAGAGTCGCCTGCAGGTGACTTTCAAGTTACTGCGGCCTTTATTGGCCTTTAATATTTTGGCGCTTTCCGCTCAGCGAAGAAGGAAGTGCGCAATTTTCACATCAGGCCATTAAGCCGGTTTATATTGGCATGTCGGTGCGGGTCTAGGTCTTTATCAACCAGGGCTGGATGGTCCGGGGAATAGCGGTGGGCCCGATAAATACTCACAGTTGCCTCACCGCGTTTGTTATTGTTGACGAACGGGTTAATCCATTCCCAGACGACATCCCTGGCTTTGTTAACTTCGAATAGTCTGCCACTGGTACCTTCACAGACCAGGGTGTTACCGGAAGCAAGGCGCGAGGCGCCCGAGATATGCCCGCTGTAAAATTGCTGGAACGGCACGCCGTGGTAAGTCCAGACAATCTCGTCTGTGTCAGGGTTGATCTCAATCACCCGCGAAGAGGAAGAATCCCCATTGTCAAAGACTTGAATATGATCACCGACCCAGGTTGGGTTATGTTGACCATGACCTCGGTTGAATTTCCAGCGAATTTCAGTTGCAGCTGCATTAATTATGGCTACACGATTGGTATTACGGGCTGAAAATACGATTTCACCTTTTTCATTGATATCGATGCCATTGACATGAGTCCATTCCCATCGGCGTGTGCTCGGCGTTATTGGGTCCTTGATAGGATCGAGGAGTTTCCAGGTATTTATTCGCCTGACTTCTCTGCCCTGGCTGTCGATTTCAACAAGATCATCTCCAAGCAGACGCGGCAGTCTTTCTCGAGGCATCTTATAGCCACCTCGCACCCTCTTGTGCAGATCCTCTGGTAGTTCAACCCATTCAGGCACCATGGTGTTGCCGTTTTCAAAGCGGTAGAAATCATGATGCTGACTGCGGTTTTCATATTCCCAGACAATATCTCCCTGCCAGTTCATTTCACATAGGGTGGTGTGATATCCGCCCAGGCGGGTCACATGTTGTTCAAACGGCAAGGGCGCTTTGGTAGGCTCATCCTTAGGTGCGGTTGGCAGGTCAACATCAGAACCGGTCATCAACAGGTTACCGTTTTTCAGCAGGCGGCCGTATCCTGGTCGGATATGACTGAATAACCAGCGATGAACGACCCGGCCGTCCATATCGATCAGGTAGGACGAGGAGTCGCCGTGCGGCGTCAGCAAAGTATAGCCTTTGGTCGAAAGGCCGGGTTTATGAAAAGTCAGGCCTACTGGCCGATTAATTGACCAACCCATTGATGGCTCCTGTTAAGCATAGTTTATAAGTGAGTTTATAAGTGAGTTTATGAGTGAGTTTATGAGTGAGTTTATGAGTGAGTTCATATGTGAGTTTATATGTGAGCGTGTATGTGAGTTCAGGCGTGAAAGCTGAACTATACATCAGTTTGCAGACATTGATGGCAATGGCCAGGATTGCCCGGGTCTGGAACTGATGGTTGCGGTGCCTCGCGGGCGGGTGCCTTGTTCGATTTGTCAGGCAAGCTAACCATAACGCTAAAGGGAACCTCAGAAACCGTTCAGGGCGCTGACAGTCGATCCTGGGACGGAAGAATTTATCACCAGAATGGTTCACTGTGTGCACTAGTTTATTTCTACGTTTATTTCTACGTTTATTTCTGGGGTTGTCTCTGGGGTCACCTCTGGCGCAGTCTGCCGTATAATCAGGGCGTTTTCTATTATCGATATCCCTGTCTAGTGTTACTATTGCGCTGACCCTTAGGTTTAAGGCGAATGTTGAGTGGGTCGACAGATTTAATGTAAATTTGAACTGAATGTTAAATTGATCAAACGTAGAAAATGAAAATCATTTTCGGGCCAGACACTTTTTAATAATCGTTGCCCGGTTTGCTATTTCAGCGCGGATAACCTATTCAGGCATTGACATGGATCCACTTAACCACCCTTTTGTATTTCATCTCGTCCAGGCAGTACAGTGGCAGCAGGCGCAGTCTACAGGCGCAGTTTACTTCCCGCCAACCTATGAACAGGACGGATTCACGCATGGTACTTCAGACCCGGAAAAACTACTTAAAGTAGCTAATCGTTTTTACGCGCGGATCACAGGAGATTGGCTGTGCCTTAAGATGACTGTGCAGCAACTTGCCGAAACCGGTGTGCAGACCGTATTTGAAGAAGCAGCGCCTGTTGGTGATATCCAACCAGGCGACGCCGGTGCGGGCAGTGAGCTATTCCCGCATATTCTGGGGGGAATCCATCCCGATGCGGTGATCGAGGTTCATACTGTAACCAGAGATGCCGCCGGCAATTATCTGAGTATCACGGGTGTCACTGCTACCTGATAGCGGGCTGATTAGTTCCAGGCTGGAACCTGGGCCGTAAAATGTATAGCCTGCCTGTTACCTGAATCGCCAGTGTCAAAGCCTACTTGTTTGTGCACCTCAGCCAAAGTATCTTGAAACCAAACTATCTTGAGATATCACCGATCAGCGCACAGGAGACGATAATGGACTGGGGCATACATTTACCGCAATTAGGCAACCAAGTCAGTCGTGAAAGCCTGAAGGGTTTTGCACAACGGCTCGATACGCTGGGTGTTCATTCCGGCTGGGTCAGTGATCATGTTTGCTGGCCGGCCGAATTTGAACCTAAATACCCTTATACCGATGATGGTAGTTTCCCGGCACCGAATGATATGGCTTGGTTAGATCCCCTTGGCACGCTGTTATTCGTATCTGCCTGTACTGAGAATCTGAAGCTGGGTACAACGGTACTGATTCTTCCTTATCGTCTGCCTGTAGTCACAGCAAAACAGTTAGCAACACTGGATGTTCTATCCAATGGTCGATTGATACTGGGTGCTGGTATCGGCTGGATGAAGGAGGAAGCAGAAGTTCTCGGCATGCCGTTTGATAACCGGGGTAAAAGGAGTAACGAACAGTTGGAAATTTTTCTTTCCCTGTTTACGGACGATGAACCTGAATTCCGAGGTGATTATTATCAGATCCCTAAAGTGAAGTTTGAACCCAAGCCCATCCAAAAACCCATCCCCGTCTGGATCGGTGGCGATACCCCCATGGCATTTCGCCGGGTGGCACGCTATGGCCAGGGTTTCCAGGCGGCGTTTCAGCCGTTGAGTCGGATCAGGGAAGAAATTGATGAAATCAGGCAGTGCTGCGAAAACATTGGCCGTGATCCAGCAGAATTGACCTTTTCTGTGCGCATGTACCTTGATCCCATGGGCGTCATGGAGAAGGAGAAATCGCTTACAGGCACCCCGGAGCAAATGCAGGTCACCGTGGCGCAGATGGCGTCAATCGGAGTCTCTCATATTCTTCTCGACCCAGTCGCTCCGGGAGGCATTCACGGGCGACTGGAGGCGGTTGAAACCTTTATGGAAATAATGGCTGGCTGAACGGTTTCTGTTTTGCTGAATAGTCTGAATTGCGTTCAGACTAAATTGAACTTTGAGTGGAAATAAAGAGAATGTCGGGGTCAGGTAAGCCAAAGAATTATTCTTTGAATGGGGAAGCCTGGACGTGGTGGCTCATTGCTTTGCGGCAGTACACAAAGCTGGCGATGATCAGAGGCAGCACGGCGAAGGTCAGTAGTGTTGATTCGTCCTGGAACAACAGGAAATCGTAAGCACCATGCAAAAGCACTGCGATGGCTAGCCCTTGCAGGCGAGTGATCCATTTCCCCGCAGACTTCTGAAACTTTGCTTTTCCTACAAAATAACCCATGAAAATGCCAAAGGCAGCATGCATTGGCACCGCGGTGAACATGCGAGCCACTGCTGTACCGATACCACCCTCTGCAACATAGAAAATATTTTCCAGAGTAGCAAAGCCAAGGCTGATCATCACGGCGTAAACGATGCCATCGAAAGGCTCGTTGAAGGCAGGCTTTCGATAGGCGTATAGAACCAGGACCAGATATTTCACCCATTCTTCGAAAAATCCAACTATAAAGAATGCCGCAATGAAGGCAGATGCAAAATCGGTATTAGTACTCGGATCAGAAAAATGGCTATCTAAAAAAACGGTTTCGGCAATCGCTGCAGGTATACAGGTAACGGCGCCCAGGGCAAAACATTTCAGTAGCAGTGTTACCGGTTCCTTCTCATGCTTATCACGCCAATAGACGTATAGTGCAATTGCCAGACCGGGCGCCAGAGCGAGTAGCAAAAGTATCATGAGTTGACTCTCACCAATTTCAAAAATAATAGCAACTATTTCACTGGGCTATTGATAATCAATCTGGTTGATAGCAACGGGATCAGGGCCCGTTCAAGAGTGGAAAATGCCGTAAACGAGGTTATAAGCGAATTAATGAGTCGTTAAATTAACCAACTCAAGTTGCCAGCAGTATCTGGATCGTTTGGTTTGTACCGTGTAACGGTTGTGGCAATTTGCTATTGGAACCTGGGCCATCTGAACGGGTAAGTTTCCAGGGCTGTGTGATAAGCAGGTACAACAGTTTTAGGGATATCATAGGTTCCAGGCTTAGTTCGACTTCCGCGTGCTATGGTTTTCAGCTGGTTTGAAACTAGGCCAGTTCGAAGCTAAGGTAGGGTATCGAGATTTCTCTGAGATTGATCTGGGAGATCAGGTTGCGATAGTACGCTTGGACAGTTACATCAGTTGAGCCAGTGGAAATGCTGTAAATATTTCGAGGTGTAGTAAAGCGCAAATATGGATTGGCCGGTGCCAGTCAAAAAAGGGGGGGGTATGCGAGTTATCTGTCTTAGTTTACTGCTGGTATTGGGGTTTTCTGCTGCTGCCGAACAGACCACGGTGTTACGCTGTGAGGCAATGATAGATGTCACCCGTGGTATCGTTTTGAAGCATCAGTTGATCACCGTGGTTGATCGGAAAATCTCAGCCATAAATGCCTACAATCCCAGCGAGGACGATGTCGATGCTGTCAATCTCCATGGGATGACCTGCCTGCCTGGTCTGATGGATATGCACGTGCATTTGCTGTCGGAGACGGGCCCTGAAAACTATGCCAATCAATTCCGGTTGGACCCTGCCGATTATGCCTTTGCGTCGGTCAAATTCGCGCAGCGAACGCTAATGGCTGGGTTTACATTGGTACGCGATCTGGGTAGTTCTGATAATCTTGCTATCAGCCTGCGCAATGCAATCGCCCGCGGTGACATAACCGGACCCAGAGTAGTTGCTGCAGGCAAAAGCCTGGCTACAACCGGGGGCCATGCTGATCCAACTAACGGGCGTAATAGAATTTTGCGTGGTGATCCTGGCCCGGCCGAAGGTGTTGTTAACGGGGTCAGTGATGCCGCTAAGGCGGTTCGTCAACGGTATAAAGACGGTGCTGACCTGATCAAAATTACGGCGACAGGCGGGGTCCTCAGCCAGGCTAAAAGTGGCCAGAATCCACAGTTCCAGTTTGATGAGCTTGAGGCGATCGTCAAGACAGCAAAAGACTATGGTTTTAAAGTTGCCGCCCATGCGCACGGTGCTGAAGGCATGAAACGCGCTGTTCGGGCTGGGGTACACTCAATTGAGCATGGCACTCTCATGGATAACGAGACCATGCGATTGATGAAGAAACACGGCACCTATTATGTGCCGACTATCATTGCAGGTAAGTTTGTCGCTGAAAAAGCAGAGATTGACGGCTATTTCTCGGAGCTGGTTCGACCTAAGGCGAGAGCAATTGGGCCGATGATTCAGGCGACTTTTGCCAGAGCTTATAAGGCGGGTGTCAAGATTGCCTTTGGTACGGATACCGGTGTCTCGCCTCATGGAGATAACTGGAAGGAGTTTGTGTATATGGTGGAGGCGGGAATGCCTGAGATGGAAGCCATTCAAGCAGCAACGATTATAGCTGCGGATCTTGTTGACAGCACCGCAGTTTTAGGGAGTTTGGAGCCGGGGAAACTGGCGGACATAATCGCTGTCTGGGGTAATCCGCTGGAAGATATCTCGCGTATGGGTGAAGTTGGTTTTGTCATGAAAGACGGTAAAATAGTTAAACACTTAGTAGCTCATTAGATATTATAGTGAAGGTACAGCAATGGGTTGACAGCATGATTAACAGAGCCTGTCATTATCAAGGTTCTGAGCATGCTGTTTCCGAGCGACTGGGAATGAAAATGTTTCGGTTGCCGAGTGACCCTGAACGCCCGGATATTGAAAGCCCGGATAAGGGATCTTTTATTCTCAATCGAGCGCAAATGGTCTTTTTCCGGAGAGATTCTCCTGTGGTAAAAGCATGGCGCAGTGGTGAGATCGCCTGAGGCTGCGTGGTGTTGGCTGATATCGTTAATGACCAATCAGTGAGATTGAATATTATATGGTCGGATTGTGTTTTTATCTGTGATGTTCCTGATCCGCTAAGGGAGGTTTTCATTGAATTGTGTCGATCTCGTGATATGTACCTGGAAGTACCAGATGTTGATATTGTTTGCTAAAGCTTTGCAGGCATAGTGAGCTTGTCATCAGGGAGTTCAACGGGAACGCGTACTGAAAACCGCTGTCTTATCGAGCCAAGTCGGTGATTCAATAAGCCAGGAATAAGCGGGTCATTAGCGTCAGGTTTTAGCTATTGCCTACTGGGCTTGATGGCCTTTTGAAATACCTTGATTAAACAGAAACCTTTAGGTTATTCGCTCATCAGTAAAGCCCGTAACCGCCCTGCTAGAATAGTATTTTATCATTACTGTCGATGCCTTTTTGCAGGTCTTCAGTGGCAATGGTGAGCTTGCCATGGTCGATCAATGCCTGAGCATAAGTGGGCAACCCTTGTACCGATTGCCATTTTCCAGGCTCCCACATTTTTGCGCGAATAAGTGCTTTGCCACAGTGAAACATAGCCTCTTCAACGTGCACCAAAATAACTAATTTGGGTGATTTCCCATTCACTGTCATGCTGTCCACTAGATCAGGGTCTGTCGTAATCTGGGCGGAGCCGCTCACCCGGACCACTTCACGTCTGTTAGGTATGATAAACATCAAGCCAATACGCGGGTTCTCTATAATATTGATCAAAGTATCCGCACGATTGTTGCCTGGCCTGTCAGGGATGGCCAGGGTTTGCTCATCGAGCACTTTGAAAGACCCGGCGGGGTCTCCTTTGGGCGCCACATCCAGTTGTCCCGAGCTACTCATGCTGGATACCACCACTAACGGCGCGCGTTCTATCCAGGCCCGACAATGCGCGTCAATATGATCAATGCATTTAGTGTCCTGGCTGTAATAGACTTCACCGAGGATGCTTCTTATCTCCTCAGTGCTGGATATTACTTGTTTCGGCGTGTACATGTTGGCTCTCCTCGAGACCAGGAACAATAAACTGCCTGTCTGTTCTCAGAATTATAGACAAATCATCCTGGTCGAGCCAGGCAGGGGCACATGCCTGATAACAGGCAGGCGGGCCAGTAAGTGATTCTGAACCGAAGGCCTGATCACACCCTGCCTTTATTGGTTAAAAGGCCGGTTATGAGGGAGGCGCTGCTGCTTCCATGGCAGTTCTTCTTAACAGATAGCCGTTCCAAGCCTGCGCCGGTTCGGGGTTGCAGGCGGCAACTTCCGCGAACATGGCAAGCACCTCTTGACCCTCCTCGGAGCCTTCAAAACTTGCAGCTGATGCTTCACCCTCTTCAGCGGTCTGCCATAGGTTGACCCAATTGAAGCTGACTGGATAGTCAGCAAGGGGTTCGAAGTCGGGTATACCGACCCTGAAGAAGTAGCTGGTGTCCGGGTTTGTGGCAGCGATGCTATCCAGCAAGGGCAGGTAGGTTCCTCTGACGACCTTGCGCAGGTCCGCACCGCTTTTGCCTTCGTTGTAGGTACACAGCTGGTTGGTCAGGTAATAGGGAGACTTTGAGCCATCAAAGCTAGCAGGCATATCCTTGGGAATAAATGCTCTAAGCCCAAACCGGTCTACCCCTGGTTGTGCACCACAGGTCAGCACATCGGGATGCAATTTGTCTAATTCTGTTTGGGCATTGGCGGCGACATAGTCTGCCCAGCCTGCTTCCATAGCGTCCTTGTCGGGCCAGTTCAGTACCCACATGGCATCGAAATTGGGGTCCTCCCAGCCTCGAGGTACATAACCAAAGGCGGCACGGGGTTGATGGTCGAGCTTATCGATAGTGTTATTCCAGTCCTTGACCATGGCCCAGAAAGTCTCACTGGAATAATTGGAGCCCTGCTTGCACCAGAGATACTCGTAGTAGGCATCGGGTTCGGCAGGTGCACTGGCTTCCGCCAATACGGGTTCACTTTCAGTGACTGCGTCTGCCACTGCTGTTTCTTCTTCCTGGGCGCAGCCGGTTATCAGGAACGTAAAAATTATGAGTAGTCTGATCTGTTTCATCTTGAGACCTTTTATTATTATTGGTTTAAGGATTAGCTATTTATACCAGTGAATGACGATAATCTTTTTGATATAAAATTGAAAGGCCCGTTGAGGCGAAAAATGGCTATGAGCGGGTGCAGGGTAAAAGTCTGATAAGCCAGTTATAGCCTTAAATAGAGTTGATTAAAGCATCTGCTATGCACCCAGGCGAGCCATGAATTTGTGATCGGGCAACTGATGAAATTTCTTTAACGATGAAAAAAATAGGAGTTTCAGCGTTCCTGGTCAGAGTAAGGTGAAGCAACGTCTGCTGGAA
>DUBB01000032.1:282-3601 GCA_012960535.1 Gammaproteobacteria bacterium | reverse complement strand
CCCGGCCAACAACGGCAACGTCGTCATCGCCCTCAAGACGCCCCCTGATGATGGCACCACCCACGTCGTGCAATGACCCAAGGTAAGATCGGACGCTATCACGAGTCGCTGGATAATGTGACTCCGAGCGACGTGTATCAGGGTCGTAGAGATGACATTCTGGATCAAAGGGCCATCATAAAATCCCGCACCATGATGCGAAGGAAAGTACAAAACCTGCGATTAGCAGGCTAGACTGGAGGAACCATGAGCAGAAAGTATCTCTTAGATTGTAGTGCTAATGGTGCCAAATGGGCTGACGACGTACATATTTTAGGTTTAAAATATAATGCCGTGGTAGGTATCTACCCGTCAAACATAAGATAACTATAGGAGGCCCATGAAAACAATGCTTTCGCCAGAAGATTGGCCCAGACCTAAAGGATATACCAACGGTGTATTAACCTCGGGTGGTAACACGATTTGTGTCAGTGGTCAGATCGGCTGGAACGCCCAGCAAAAATTCGAAAGCAGCGATTTTGTCACTCAAACAACCCAGGCATTACGCAACATCAAAGCAGTATTAAAAGAGGCAGATGCATGGCCTGAGCACATCGTCATAATGATCTGGTATATCACAGACAAACCTGCCTATCTTGAAAGCCAAGCTAGGATTGGTGCGGCCTACAGGGAAGTCATGGGAAAAACTTCCCAACCATGAGTGTCGTTGGAGTAGTTGCATTGGTGGAAGATCAAGCGAAAGTTGAGATCGAGGTGACCGCTGTCATTTAGGCGATAAAAATATGAGCAGCGTATATCAGGAATTTATCAGAACAACCCAGCGAGCTGAAGACAAGCCTTTCCTACAGGTCCCTTACCTTGCTGCAAAAAGTTACTCAGATACCGCCGTCAACCAGAGTTATGGCCAGACACTGCAATTCGTGACGGATCTGATCAGGCAATATCAGAGCAAAGGTTATGGTGCTCCCATGCGCATTGGCTTGGTGCTTGAAAACCGGCCAGACTTTTTCGTTCACTGGCTGGCTCTAAACGCTCTGGGTTGCAGTGTGCTACCCATCAGCGCAGCATCGCAACTAGATGAAATAGCTTATTTCTTGGAACATGGTGAACCTGTATTGGTGGTGACGATTCCTGAAAGAGTCGACCTGCTGGAAAGAGCTTGCCAGTTAACAGCCAAACCTGTGCCGGTCATCGGTCTTAATCGGTTTGGGAATTTGCCCGAGGCGCCTAGCAGCAAGGCGCAACTCAGCGGACCTGAAGACAACGGGGAGCTTGAATGTGCTCTTCTTTATACTTCTGGGAGTACTGGCAAGCCGAAAGGATGCATACTCAGCAATGAATACTTCACCCAGTTTGGTCACTGGTATCGCTGTCTGGGCGGGCTAGCCCAGATAGCCTGGGGTGAAGAACGATTACTTACGCCGCTGCCTCTAGGGCACATGAATGCCATGGCAGTTTCCACTACAGGTATGATTATGAATGGGGGCTGCATCATCCAACTGGACCGCTTTCATTCGAGCACCTGGTGGCAAACAGTCCGTGAATCAAAGGCCACTATTTTACACTACCTCGGTGTGCTACCAGCGATTTTGCTCAAGTTGCCAGTTGACAAAGGCGACGACTTCAGTGGCCAAATCCGCTTTGGTTTTGGCGCTGGGGTGAATCCCGATCACCATCAACGTTTTGAACAGCGGTTTGGTTTCCCTCTGATCGAATCCTGGGCGATGACCGAGTGCGGCAGTGGTGGTTGTATCACCGCAAACAGGGAACCCCGTCATGTGGGTAGTGCTTGCTTTGGCTTCGCTACCGACACGGTGCAGTACCAGGTTGTCGATGAGCAGAAATTACCAGTGATTAAAGGTGATAACGGGGAATTACGGGTGAGAGCTAACGGAGCATATCCAAAACAGGGTTTTTTTTCAGGTTATCTTAAGGATCCTGAGGCAACAAATGAGGCTTGGGCCGGCGGCTGGCTCAACACTGGAGATATCGTGCGTCAGGGTGAAGATGGCCAGCTGCACTTTGTTGATAGACTTAAAAATGTTATCCGTCGTTCGGGCGAAAATATTTCAGCGCTGGCGGTTGAGACCCATTTATTAAACGACCCTGTTATCAGCGAGGTCATCGTCACTGCGGTACCCGACGAGACACGCGGCGATGAAGTCGCCGCTTGTGTTGTTCTCGGCGAGAAAATGAAAGCAGACGAGGATATGGCAGTATCTATTGTGCTTAGAAGCCTTAGCAAATTAACTTATTACAAGGTTCCCGGCTATATCATATTCTGTGACGAATTGCCGAAAACGGCATCCAACAAACCGCGTCGCGCTGAAATCACTGCCCTGGCGGTAAGCCGCCTCAACCATGAGTGCTGTTGGGATACTAGATACCTGAAAAAGCGCCAGATAAATAAATAAGCACCTATGACGAACTCTATCTCCTCAGAGGCAATCCGTTCAAGGCATCCAGGTTCCTACCAGGGTGTTGCTTTGGTCGCAGCTTCTAGTGTCAATTACAGCCGTCAAAGTCATCATGGTGCAGCCTGGTTTATTGGCAAAACGCTCGACAAAATACTAAAGGCAACCGGAATTAGCAAAAAGGAAGTAGACGGTCTTGCTGTTTCAAGCTTTTCTCTCGGCGCTGACTCGGTTGTTAATCTGACTCAGCACTTTCAGCTTGCACCCCGCTGGATAGAACAACTACCCTTTGGAGGCGCCTCCGGCGTAATAGCCCTGCGCCGGGCGAGTAGGGCGATTCAGTGCGGCGATGCGAATATCATCGCCTGTATCGGTGGAGACGCGGCTTTCCACCGGTCCTTTGAGGTGACAGCCTCCGAATTCAGTAATTTCACGATTGATGCTTCTTTCCCATATGGTGCCGGAGGGCCCAATGCTGCCTTTGCTTTGATCACTCAACATTACATGGCTGAATACGGGGCAAAACGAGAAGATTTTGCCCGTATTGCTTTGTCGCAACGCTACAACGCCAATCACTACCCTCCGGCCTTGCTGGGCCATAAGACCCTGACAGAATATCAGTATCTGAATGCGCGTCGTATTGCCGGACCTTTACACTTGTTTGACTGTGTGATGCCCTGCGCAGGGGGAGAAGGGTTTCTCATGATGAGTGAAGACCGTGCCCGCCATCTCAATTTGCGTTACTGTCTGATCGCCGCTGCAGATGAACTGCACAATGCTCATGCCGAAGATGAGGTTCAGTTCCGAGCGGGCTGGTCAGAGTACGCAGTCTCACTCTATGACAGTGCAGGACTGGCTGTAGAAGATATAGATATCCTGCAAACCTACGATGATTATCCAGTCAT
>DUBB01000032.1:0-267 GCA_012960535.1 Gammaproteobacteria bacterium | reverse complement strand
GGATTCTGTGCTAAAGGAGCAGGGCCAGAGTTTGTTCGTCGTACTGACCTGCGCTTTGACCGTAGCGGCCCGGAAAAAAACAAGCTGCCTCATAATACTTCTGGTGGGCAGTTGTCGGCAGGTCAGGCAGGCGCTGCTGCTGGATATATGGCCCTGGTAGAAAGTATTCGCCAGCTAACGGGGCAGGCCGAAGCCAACCAGGTCAGTGATGCCACTCATGCGATGGTGAGCGGGTTCGGCATGATTAATTATGATCGCGGCCTCTGC
>DUBB01000031.1:72605-281293 GCA_012960535.1 Gammaproteobacteria bacterium | reverse complement strand
CAGTCAGTTCTACGATGATCCGGAGGCAGACCAGATCGTGAGCATCCCTATCTCTGACAAAATGAAGACTGCGTAACCGGGGAATGTCGAATGGATAGATACACTGTTATTTCATCAGATTGCCATGCCGGCCTACCACCGGCGCGTTATCGTGATTATCTGGATCCCGAATTCCGGGAGACTTTCGATCTGGCCCTGCCCATGCAGAAAGCCATGACAGATAAATCAGAGGAAATATTCCTGCTGAAAGATATTAATGACGACTGGCGCGACGGTGTGGAGGCTCACCTGACCGGGGCCTGGGATTACCAGGAGCGTCTGAATGTTCTGGATGGTGACGGGATTGCTGGCGAGATTATATTTCCTGACGGTATTACCCAACAGAATGCGCCACCCTTTGGGGCGGGCCTTGCCTTGCCAACAAAGAATATCGTCGCTGACTTACAATGGGCTGGTGCAAGAGCCCACAATCGCTGGCTGGCTGAAATGTGCGCGAATAATCGGCAACGGCACTTCGGTATTGCCGTGTGTCCCCTGCTCTGGAATATTGACGAAGCGATCAAGGAAGTAGAGTTTGCTTCCGAAAATGGTTTGGGCGGTGTGTTAATCCCGTTATTAACCCAGGGTTTCAAACCTTACCACCATCCTCATTACGATCCGTTTTGGCAAGCCTGTGAGGACCGTGGCCTGATAGTCTGTTTTCATTCCGGCGCCGCGCCAATGGATGAGTTTTTTGGAGAAGGTTTCCCTGACAGTGATCAGGCTAATTACCCAGGTGCTGTTGGTATTTATATTTCTGAGGTGTTTTTCTGGACCTACCGACCCCTTATTTTCATGTTGTGGGGGGGTGTGTTTGAACGATTTCCCAGGCTCAAGGCGAGCGTAACAGAAACCGGTCAGGGCTGGTTATTACCCCCTATGCTGCGAATGCTTGATCACCACTTCAAGGATAACGAGTTTTCGGAGAAGCTGGGCAATTATCGTGGCCATTTAAGCATGTCCCCTACAGACTATTTCAGGCGAAATTGTGCTATTGGGGCTTCCTGTATGCCACGCGCGGATGCGGAGATCCGCCATGAAATGGGTGTTGAACAGGTTATGTGGGGTAGTGACTATCCTCATCCGGAGGGCACCTGGCCTTATACTCGTGAGCGCATGATCGAGACCTTCAAATCGCTTCCAGAAGAAGATGTGGCAGCCATGCTGGGTGGTAATGCGGCAAAATTTTATGGTTTTGATGAAGTATCGATCCAAGAAATTGCCAGTCGCATTGGACCCCTGAAGTCAGATTTCAGCGGCTGATGTAAACCAGAGCGCAGGCATATTGCAGTCATGACCTCCGGTGAAAGGCAATTGCTCCCGATGTGCTCTCTGGCAGCAATGCTTTGAGCAAGACCCGCGAGGTATCATTGCTGTGAAGATAATCTTCCTGGCCAATCAGGACTATGCCAGTCATGCCGCTTTGAAGTTGTTGACTTCAGCATTGCGCTCACATCATTGTTTGATTCTGCTTTCACCCCAAGTTGGGGCGACGAAGCCGGCGTTGGATTCGGGTCTTGCGGCATTGGCGGGTTTCGATCACGAAAAACTATTCAGCGATCTACGATCGGATGCTGGCGTATCTGGTAAAGATTTGGGCGACAGGCTGAGTCGATTTTACCAGGTTCCGGTCAACCTGGTGAGTTCCGTTAATAACGGCAAAGCGCTGCAACTGGTTCAGGCGTTCCAGCCTGATCTAATGCTTTCCATCCGCTTTGGTTTTATTCTAAAAGAACCTGTTATCGCCATTCCCCGTTATGGTGTGATTAATCTACATTCCGGTTTGCTACCTGAATACCGAGGTGTAATGGCTACTTTCTGGGCCATGCTGCACGGTTGTAAGTCTTTCGGCACCACCTTGCATTACATTGTTGACAGTCAAATAGATAGTGGGCCCATCATTGAACGACTTGAATACCCGTTGGATCTTAAGCGCGCTTACTTTGATAACCTACTGTCCCTGTACAAATCAGGAATCGCAGGAATGATTCAGGCTGTGAAGATGATCGATGATGGCGAGATACCCAGCGCTCACAAAGCGGATGGGGCAGGAAGTTATTATTCGCTGCCGAAGGATACGGATGTTCAGCATTTCCTGGCGCTCGGACTACGACTGTTTGATATGGATTAAGTAGAGGTGTTGCTGATCAGTTCCGGTGCCCGCCACCGGCCAGGTCAAGTCCCGGCTGGGCGGGGACTTTCAGACTTTCAGATTAGTTGCTCGAATAGCTAGCGGGGAAAGCCGTGTTTAATCGATTATCATGCGGGTTATGGTCTGGCAGAGTTCATTAGCGTAGAATATGCCCTGTTTTTGTATAAATATCAGGACGATTGCCTCCTCTGCATGGAAATTCAGAAGGGATTCTTGCAAGATGCAGCCATGACAAAACCCGTCGCTACTAAATTTTTTTTTATACTGCTTTTTATGTCGGGCCTATTGGCTACGGATCCGGTATCAGCGGGAGGTGGGTTGGTACTCGAAGATGATGTCTGCATACTAACCATTGATTTCTATAGTGCTCATTTTACTGCTTACCAGCCAGAGAGCCGAGGTGATACGCAGTACTGTAAAGAGTTTCCTGACACAGGTCTTACTATCATCGTGCTGGATTATCTGCATCAGAGCTTGAAACTGGTGCCGGTGGAGCTGAGAATAATTCGAGACGTTACCGGTCTGGGAAGATTTGCCAAACTCGAGCACGTTCAGGCAATTAGTGATTTAAGCGCCCATACCGTTTTTTATCAGCCGCCCATTGTGCGAGCTAACGCGTCGCTGACTATCGAGCATAGCTTCCAGGACGAGGGTAATTACATTGGTATTATTACTGCAGCACATCCTACTTTAGACACTTATTCAACAGCCATCTTCCCTTTTGAAGTTGGCGCCAGTCAGTTTGATAGCACCTGGTGGATGCTCGTTTTTGCTGTGGCTGCCAGTCTTGTTTTCTGGTTAAGAAGGTCCCGGGGAACTAAAGAATGACCCGCTTAAGGTTATTCGCTGCTGCAGTTGTTGTGGCGATGATTTGTTGGCCGCCGCAATGGTACCCTCTGTCGGTACGGTTAAAACTGACTCAGTGGTTTGGAGCAGCCTCTTATCGCGCCCTGCCCCCGTCAACAGAGACTGATCTTGAGCCTGCTCAACCGTTTTGTCCCCCGGATCCTGAAGCCTGGCGACAACAGCATATAATTGAAAAGGTCGATATTTCTGCATCAGCTGCTTGTGTCGCTGACAACCCTTTTGCGGTAGCTGCTTTTGTACGGGGGACTAATAATATCTCCCAGGAAACTTTGCTGAGAAGCGGTCTATCTGCTGATGCGATTACCAAGGGTCGCGATCTGGATGGCGATGGAGATCCTGATGAGATCCATATTCGGCTTGAAGTCGCAGAACTCAATGGTGGTTCTGGCGTCGTACCCGGACCGGTTACTCGATATGAATTAGCCCCTGGGATCCGGCCGGGCATATGGGTATTTGCACCAAAACTTGTTGGCATGTCCGTTGAGAATTTTGAATCCAATATAGCCAGACCGGGTCTGCGGCTTCCCTCCCCCGTGATTCGTATAGAACAGGGCGATAGGGTGCACATCACTCTGGAGAACAGTCATTACATGCCGCATACCCTGCACTTGCATGGTGCTGATCATGCATTTGTTGACGCGAGTGGTGAAGGCAATGATGGTGTACCGATCAGCAGTGAAATACCTATTCTGCCGGGCCAAGCCAGAACTTATGAATTAACACCGCGACAAGCTGGAACCATGTTCTACCACTGCCATGTGCAGCCCCATGTACATGTGATGATGGGGTTACAGGGTTTGTTCGTCATCGAACAGAACCGTCCTGATAATACTTTGCAGACCCTGAATATCGGTGCGGGCTTGGTGCGGGTACCTTCGAGAGCATCGCGGGAGCACTATGATCGGGAATATGATCTACATTATCAGGATTTTGATAAACAATTAGGGCAACGGATACAGCAGGATAATGATCCGCGCTTGATCACCCGCTCGATGCATCGTGATTATGATATTACTGATGCAAGTATGGATTATTTCACCTTGAATGGCCGATCGTTTCCATACACTTTCAGGGAGTCGTTACTGGTCGGCAAAGAGGGTGAAGTGATTAAATTGCGGGTTGTAAATGGTGGTGCAAAAGGCATTGCCCTGCATACTCACGGACACAAATTCAGCATTACCCATCGTGACGGAATTGCCCTGCCTGAAAGTTCCAGAAGTTTCCAGGATGTGGCTTGGCTGGCAACGTCGCAGCGCCTGGATCTGGCGTTGACGCTTAACAACGATGGTCTGCATAGCTATGGCCCGGGAATCTGGCCGTTCCATGACCACCAGTATCAGGGTATTACCAACGATGGTATCGGTCCTGGGGGTAATATCAGTGCCATCGTCTATGACCAGTACCTGGATGGCGGGGGTTGGCCAGCCACTAACGGGGTTTCCTGGCAGCAGTATTTCAGCGAAGCTTATTACCGCAAAGAAATCCCGGTCTGGGAGTCTTATGCACCCGGTTTGTTTTCTGATACCGGAAAGGACTGGTTGTTACTGTTTCGTCTGTTAGGCCTGAGCGTTGCGCTTGCAGCCGTTGTGGCATTGGCCGTTCCGGGATTATTGTCTGGGCGCTCAAAGTGAAAGTGTTGCTCGGTTGCTTAACGGGCTTGTTGTTGGGATCGACAATGCTATCCGGGCAGGCCCAGGACCATGCCAGTCATAGCAGGCCGACAGTTAATCAGAACAGCCATTCCAGTCATTCCAGTCATTCCATGGTTGTTGAAGCGGATGGCGCCGTGATGAACCAGAATTTCAGCCAGTTGCCTAGAGGCTGCAGCCAGATAAGTGGTGACCATACGTTCACTGTGTCTGCAGGTCGAAGTTACGCTAAGACTGAGCCAGGTATGATTTTCGGTATGAGTCAGTATGAATTTGCGGTCAACCCCTGCAGCCGAGTGACTATCACCTTTGTTAATGAAGATGATGTCCGCCATCAATGGATGGTGCATGGCTTGCCCAAGTACCTTTACCCAGCTGGCATGTTTCACATTGAAGCCTCTGGTGGCAGGACCAAAACCGGTACATTTATTGCGCCCAGCGAAAATAGAAGTTATCTCGTGCATTGCGATCTGGCGCAGCATATGGAAAAAGGCATGCGTGGACAACTGAAGGTGGGCACTGGCAGCGGAGACATCTGGGGAGTCAGCGGTATCAGCGACAGTTTTTATCGCGCAGATTATTTGCCTGACTACACCCTTGAACTGGTTATTGCTTTATTCCTGGGTTCTTTTGGGGTGACGCTCTTGCTGAAAAACACGGCCTGGAAATAACCTGGATGCAGCTTTGGGTTCCGGTTCAATTAATCACCTTTCTTGAAGCTAAGGCTGCCAGCTTCTGCTCGGGGAGATCTAAGTTTTTAGCCAGGATAGCGTGGGTTTGCTGCCCCAGGGTGGGCGCACTGTTACTGGTACTGATATCTACACTGGCCAGTTTGAACGGTGGGTTCTGAATCAGGAAATTGCTGGTTTTGTCTGAAAAAGCAGTAAACGATTCGCGTTCAATCAATTGTGGGTGACTGAACAGGTCAGCAGGTGAATTGTAGATACTGCAGGGCACCTCATGCTGGTTGAGCCTGTGTTCACATTCTGTTGCACTGAGCGGTTTGGACCAGGCTTCTATCTGATCGATGAAACTGGATATGTTTTTTGCTCTTTCACCTAATTGATATCGTTGATCTACAAGCATATCGGGTCGCTCGATCGCCTCGCACAAACAACGAAGGTTCTTAGCTGAAACGATACAGATCATTACGAAGCCATCTTTTACCTGAATGGGATGAAAACCAGCACCGGCGGGTGGGTTTTCTAATTGGGCATTTTGTATCTGTCCAGGAATCAGCATCATCATGGATTCCATCATGGTCACATCGATATAATCACCCCGGCCCGTTTTTTCCCGGCCCAGTAGTGCCGTTTGAATGGCACCAAAGGCGTAAGCCCCGGTTAACATATCTGCGATCATGATACTCCAGATAGGCGGTGGCTGATCAGGTTCCGGTTGCACCTTTGCAAAGGCAGCATCGAAACCACTGGCGGCATGGGCAATCGGTGCGTAAGCAGCATGATGTACGAAGGGTCCGGATTGGCCAAAACCAGAGATGGAGCAATAAACCAGGTCATCTCTGTTCTCGGTCAGCGATGCGTAGTCAAGGCCGAACTTTTTCATAACCCCCGGCCGGTAATTTTCAATGACGATATCTGCATCCTGTGCCAGAGTTCTTGCCAGTTCCTGTCCTTCCGGGTCATTTAGATTTATAGCCACACTCTGTTTACCGGCATTGAAATGAGCGAATATTCGGCTGTTGCCTTTCGGTCCTCGAATCACATCTCCACCGTTAGGCGGTTCTATTTTAATGACAGTAGCACCACAATCTGACAAGAAGCGCGTGCAGATAGGGCCTGCGAAAACGGCAGAAAAGTCTAATACTGAGTAGCCTGTCAGCGGTTTCAGGGCTTGCTTTTCTGTCGGTTTTTTCTGCATAGTCTTCTATCATTGTTATTAGAGGATCATTAGGATCAGTATGGCATATCTTGTCATTGGTGGTGTAGCAGGGGTTATCCGGTGGGTAATTGCCTGTTTTTGAATCATGTTCGTATCAAGCCGCCTCTATAGTTTGCTGTTGGTATAAGAACTTATACCTTGCAGGTACAATACCTTTTATGTCTGTATGCTTACTTTAGAGATCACAATAGGAACACACTATGTTTTCCATTACACAGCTAGTAACCCGGGCTGCGCAGGTTAATGCGCAGGGTCTGGCAACCAGTGATAATGATCGCCAGCAATCCTGGTCTGAATTACTGCAAAAGATTAGATGTTTTGCAGGTGGATTGCGCGACCTGGGCGTCGATTCAGATGTTTGTGCTGCTATATTGGCGTTGAACAGTGATCGTTATTTTGAATTCATGTTTGCAGTGCCCTGGGCTGGAGGCGTGTTCCAGCCCATTAACACGCGGTTAGCGGGTCCGGAAGTGGTTTACTGGCTAAATGACTCTGAAGCGGAGGTGCTGGTGTTGGATGCTGCCTTTGCGCCTTTAGTCTCTGAGATTAAAGACCAGCTCAAACACGTCAGGCATTTCATCTTCATAGATGAGGGACCAGTGCCAGCGGGTTGCCTTGCATACGCTGATGTCATCACTGCCGACCCGATTGATGATGCCGGGAGAAGTGATGACGATGTTGCCGGACTTTTTTATACTGGCGGCACCACAGGTCGATCTAAAGGTGTCATGCTGTCGCATAAGAACTTTGTCTGTAATGCGCTGCAGGCGATGTCGATGATTACCCTGAATCCAGCGGACAGAATATTGCACGTGGCGCCCATGTTTCATATAGCGGATGCCTTTATCTGTATGATGTCGGTCTCTGTTGCAGGCGCGAATTACTTCCAGCCTGCTTTTGAGCCTGTTGCCACAATGCTGGCTGTAGAAACACATAAGATCCAGCGAGTCCTGTTGGTGCCGACCATGATAAATATGCTGGTTAACCACCCGGAAATTGATAATCATAATCTAACAACCCTGCTGTCAATTTTGTATGGTGCATCCCCCATGCCGGAAGCGGTCATTAAAAAAGCCATGGATAAAATCCCGGGTACCCAATTTATTCAGGCATACGGCCAGACTGAAGCGGCGCCTGCGATAACCGTTTTAATGCCGGAGCGGCACACCTTTGACGGGCCCTTGGCGGGCAAAATGAAGGCTGCCGGCCAGGCTCTACCAGGCATAGACCTTTGTATCCTCGATGAAAATAATATGCCTGTTGACAATGGCGTGGTTGGCGAAATCTGTATGAGAGGCGCCAATGTAATGCTGGGTTACCGAAATATGGAAGAACAGACCAGCAAGACCATCGTCAATGGCTGGTTGCATACCGGAGACGGTGGTTATCTGGACGATGATGGTTTTCTTTTTATTGTTGATCGTGTCAAGGATATGATTATTTCAGGAGGAGAGAACGTTTATTCTGCGGAGGTTGAAAACGCCTTGTACCAGCATGCTGCTGTCAGTCAGTGCGCGGTTATCGGCATCCCTCATCAAAAATGGGGAGAGCAGGTTCACGCCATTGTCGTCGCTCATGAAGCGGCAGATATCACCGAGGACGATTTGATTGGGCACTGCAGGGGTTTGATCGCTGGCTTCAAATGCCCGAGATCTGTGTCGTTCCAGGCCGAACCCTTGCCGCTTTCAGGGGCAGGAAAGATTCTCAAGACGGAACTCCGGAAGCCTTATTGGAAATCAGGCGAACGTAGCGTGAACTAGTGGCTTCGTGTGTAAACCAAGGTGTTGGTCGTTAATAGAATTCAAACACTGGGCTCCACTATTGAGGATCGCATGGTGATCTGTTGGCCGGTAAATTTTTCTTACCAAGTCTTACCAAGTCTTACCAAGTCTTACCAAAGTTGTTTCTTACTGAGAATTCTACGTATTTAAGGTGACGCCAGTGCTGAAAGAAGATGTGGCACGGGTAATTGCCTCTGGGGGCGATATATTTGGTTGAAAGAAACTTGACTTCTTGCTGTTTTTGGAGGAGCTTGTATGTAGTAGCGTTAAGGGTACCCGGAAATTAATAATAATAGGTATTTAAGGGGGTTTAATGAATACTCGATTGAAGCGATTCAATATTCTGTTCTTGATGGCTGTCCTTGTGAATGGGCCGTTTGTTTTTGCTGAAGAAGGTGAAAGCCAAAACGTAAAGAAACTAGAAGAAGTAGTTGTTTATGGACGCAAAGTGGAAGCAACGGTTTCCGATACTTCGATCGCCATTACGGCGCTTGATGAAAATTTTCTGAAAGATATGGGTGTAATGGGCCCCAATGAAATGGTTAATTTCATTCCCGCAACGACCCGAACCGACTGGGACATCAAGATTCGAGGCGTAGGAAGGAATTTCCGAGGCCTGGGCGGCGACCCCGGTGTCGGTACCTACTACAACGGCATTTACTCCTCTGATTTTGGTATCGCGGCAACCGAAGCTGGCCTGTACGATATTCAACGCATCGAGGTACTCAGGGGCCCCCAGGGCACCTTGTACGGGAGAAACTCGATTGGCGGTGTACTTAACTATGTGACCAACCAGCCCAATCACGATATTTTTGAAGCCCAGGCGCGGCTTATGCTCGGTCAATATAATACCAATGAATATTTTGGTTTTTTAACCGGACCTGTTAATGATTCCCTGGCCTATCGCCTGACCGGTGTAAAGCGAAAACGTGACGGGGCAGTGGATGGCCATGCAGGCTCTGAGGATGTTGAAGGCGTAAATGACCAGAATATAGCGCTGATTCTTGACTGGGAAGCCAGTGATACCCTAAAAGCGAATCTACGTGTCAATGACAGGCGCAGCCGTCGAGCAGGCAACTTCGGTAATGGTGGTCATGGAATTACCTCTGAAGGTCCTTGTATTGGTGTTCACCCAATCGATTCGGCCAGTGATTGTGACCCGCGCTATCGGGTCAGTCGTGATACCAATCATTACGCGCATGGGTTCAGAGAGGTAGATGAAACCTGGTACAACACCTACGGTGATCTTGCTGATAATCCGATGGGCGCAGCACCGTGGATACATCCGGTAACAGGGGAAATTGCCTATGGTGCCTATAACCGACCTGGTGTTGATCACGTCGGAGCCTGGCCATTTATGCCTTCTGCTAATTATCAGAGCGCTGCGGTAGGCTCCTACGCTATCGGTGACTCGGACGCCCCCGAAATCATCGCCCTGACCAATAATTCTGCCTGGGAGACCTTTGATCACAGTGCCGCGTCTCTGGTGGTTGACTGGGATGTTAGTGACACACTCTCATTTCGCTATCTGATGGGTTACCAGGATTTCGAGTATTACTTTAATCGTGACAATGATTTCTCTGATAGTTTCGTGTCTGACAACAACGACACCGTTATTGCCCAGACGGACAGTCTGTCGCATGAACTTCGTATTTTCTGGGAGCTCGGTGATCGCTGGACAGCGACCACGGGTCTTTATTACTTTATCGAAAAACGGGATCAGTGGTACGGTATTCGAGAAAGAGCGGCCCAAGGCAGGGTTATTAACGGGGTTAACTATGGCACGGATGAACACCCTAACTGGTTGCTTGATGCCCTTGCCCTGGTAGGCTGGGTTCCTGGCGACGAGTTAGCAGGCACAGGGGTCGCGCAGTGCTTTAACTGGCGGGAGGCGGTCGTTAATGGCGCGCAAACCGTGAATCCGGGTGGAGGCTATGGCATCTATTGTGGCGATGAGGGTACCAATTACTCACGTTATAGTGATACTGGTGCTATCTATGAGCACCAGAATATCATCGATACAGAGAATAGGGCTTTTTATACCCAGGGTGACCTGAAGCTGTCGGAAGACCTGAGTGTAACCCTCGGCTTTCGTTATTCAAAGGATGAGCGAGATGGCTTTGAACAGCGTGGTGGTTATTCCGAGCTCGACGTAAGTGGCTATGGTTGGTTACCCTGGGCTATCCAAACTGTGATGAATGGCAACGAAGTAGGCGCTGGTCCGCTGGATTTCTACGGCGCAGGCGTTACCCCACTGGCAGCGATGAATGTGGCCATGGGCGCGGCTTTTTTCACGGGTAATCCTGATTTTCCTATTGAGCCAACCTGTTCATTGATGGCCACTGATTGTGCCCATCCTCTGAGGCTGGAGGGAGTTCCAATATCATGGGGACACCGAACAACGGGCAAATTTGAGCCCGATGCTGAATTAACCTGGCGGGTTAATTTCAACTGGGAACCTAACGATGATATCCTTGTTTATTTTGGGGTCACTTCTGGTTATCGTGCCGGCGGCTGGAACATGGGTGGCCCTGATAACAGGACTGTGGTCGATTCTGATGGTTCAGGTACCTGTGATGAATCGTTTGGTGGTGATGGCAATAGTGGTTGCGATCTGCGTGTCCTATTAGGGTTCGAAGGCGAGGAAATTACCTCGTACGAACTGGGTTACAAGGGCACCCATTTGGACGGAACCCTGCAGTTAAACATGGCTTTGTATTACTATGATTACAAGAACTATCAGGATCACGTAGAGAAATGGGAAGAGGAATCAGGTGATTTTACCTTGCCGAACATTACCGTCCCCGGTGGCGGTGCGCTGTCCCCTCCGGCGGGTCGAGGGCCAGTTTCTGTGACCACCAATATCGCTAATGCGGTCAATAGGGGCTTTGAGATAGATGCACTTTATCTGGTCAGCGAAGCTTTCACGTTTGGTGGTAACTACAGTTACACGATCAGTGAGTACGATGCGCCCTATACCTTTTTTAACGAGGACGATCCCCGGTACCCCAGGGCTGTATTCGGCGGAGATTTAAGCGAGAACCCCTGTAATATGAGCCCTGAACTCAAGGCTCTTTATTGCCTGGAGATTGAAGGTTATCAGTTACAGGGGATACCGAAGCAGAAAGCCTCTATGTGGGCATCTTATGCATGGTTTACCGATCCTGGTTCCTTCACAGCTTATATGGCCTACTCGTATACAGGAGATTATTCGACGCATGCGTTTGATCGGCCCTGGGACAGGGTACCTACTCGCGATCGCATGGATTTAAGAGTCACCTTCCGAGATGTTGCCGGCCAGTGGAATGCTTCTATATTTGTTGACAATGTATTTGATAACACCTACATACGCGGAGCTGATATGGATACGCGCAGGACAGGCTATGGCCCGAACTGGCCACAGCGTGTTATCGCATTGTATCCGCGATACTGGGGCGTTGAAGCAACCTATAACTTTGGAGGCTAGGAAAATAAAACTAGTTAAGATTTGTAAAGTTAAAGAGATAAAAAAGCGCGCCCCTGGGGCGCGCTTTTTTTGCTTTAACTAGAGCGCGTTGTTCTTTCAGAGAGGGTGAATTTTAGTCGGCGTTAGTCAAGTAGGCCTGATTTTGCCAGATATTGATCATTGGCGATTTTCACGAGTTCGCTGTAGTTTCCCAGCTGTTCAGGGGTTAAAACAGTCGACATTTTTTTGACAGCTTTGTCTGCTGTCTTCCTTAATTCTCGTTTAATACGAACCTTGAGGTCACCGCCTGACCTGGATATACGGCGGGTTGCCCCATTGCGTGCTTTATAAAAAGCCTGGAGGTTCAGGCGAAATGATGCTGTCTGATCTTCTGTTAGTTCTATTTTTTGGATCTGCAGCAATACCCTTTGCTGGTATTCATCGGGTTGAGATTGTGCCGTATGCACTACCGAGAAAATCAGGCTCATCGCTACGAAGGTAATTTTAATTAACTGTTTGCTGTCTCGAATGTAACCCTGAAGGATATTCATACCTGATTCCTTGTTGATTGAGCCTAAAAGTTAACAACCTTTGCAGAGGTAATGTCAACTAAATATGTTGTAGCAAGAGGGTCGATGCTTTGATCTATCATGCCGTCACCATTCTGGTCTAACCGGGCCAGCATTCTGGTCCTTGGGTCTGCTGATAGAAATGAGCACCAGGTGATCATTATCAGTATTGTGGCTGGGGTCAGTAATATTGTCGTTTTCATATAAAGCGCCTGCCAGATCTGAGAATTACAGCTTTTACGTGGTTTGGGCCTAAATCTGTCGGCCAAGGGTTAATAAAATGGTTTGACGATCACTAGAATCAGAATGGGCAGGAGCATGATCAGGGAACGGCAGACCCATCAAAGTAGGATTTGCCCACCAGGAATGCATCAGTACCGATTTTGATTCCGATAAGACGCCCCGGTATATCATCTACAGGCGGATGAATGCCCCCCCAGATTCGCGAAAGGCTGCACTGATCTGAGGCGTCGCGATAGGTGGCCCACTGCAATGTCATATCGACTGTCGGCCCCTCTTCAAACACCAGGAATTCATTTGCACTGATTTCAAAACCGCTCATACCGCCAGGGAAATATGGATCTGCGGTCAGGGCCGTGAGTATCTCTGCGGCAGCTCTCGAGTAGGTTGAGTGCCCGGAAATGTACCCTGCAAAAGGAGGCGTAACAAAAGAGGGCCGCTGGTAGGGCCACCAGTTCTCGGCGAGAACCCAGTCAACTCCTGCTGTATCGGTTTCGGGGTCGGCTATGAAATTCGGTCCTTTCCATGCCAGCAGTTTAATCTTGTTAAGGTGTTCATTGTCGTCGCCGACCAGTGGATCATCATTGTCGACCAGCTCGATATAGCCGGCAATTAGTGTTATTCCGTCGACATGGAAGGATGGTAGAGCGGGGTCGGAGCTCTGACCTCGGTCTGCCATGGCTCGGAGGGAAGAAATGGGTCTGATATAGTCGTACCAGCCTTTGATGCCCCAGGCTGTGATGGCAGCATCGTGCATGGCGCCACCCAGCAGGAGATAAGATTTGATATCCCATTCAAGCAGGCTAAGTTCTTCTCCTTCACCGCTAAATCGTCGTTGCAATAGATCGTGGTCACTGATTTTATTTAGAATGACAAACCAATGACCCGGCGGCGTTTCTGAATCAGGGCCATCCGCCCAGAATTCCGCCAGAACCCGGGTGTAGTCGCCTCGAAGAACCTGTTGTGGCGCATAAGGCGCTCCAGTCATCGGGTTGATGTCATAACCCCGGCTGGCATCACCACCCTGGAACATCCGATAGAAATCGGGGTAGTCCTCAAACTGGCCAGGATACGACTCGATATTGCCGAGACTGGCAGGAGATATATCAATTAAAACGCCGTCTCCCGGATCCAGATGCGATGACCATACACTGACCAGTGAGAAGGTGTATTTGTAGCTGTCGGTTAAAGTCCCATCAATGGTCGGCGGCATCTTTGGGTCGTGATAAACCCAATAATCAAAGCCGTCTCGTTGGTAGATCGTTAAATCATCCTGTGATAGGGCGAAGGGCACCACCTGGCCCCACTCAGGGCTTAAGAACTCTGGCGTTCCAGTAACTGGATTACCTGCCTGATCGATATAATCTTCCAATGCAAGCGGTTGCCAGCGATTCAGGTCAAGGATATTGGGGTTTCCCGGTAAGGCAGGCTCAAGCGGTGGGTTTACGGCTTTATAGCTGATATTCCGATAGCCATCGCGCTCATTGGATCCGTCTTCAAGGCCAAATTCAATGTAGCACTGGCCAATGTAATTGCCTATGGCTGCCGGCGAACCGGTACTGTATTCAGTTGAATCCAGGCTGATATCATAATCCAGCCAGCTCATCAGAGCATTGGCGTCTCTGCGGATATTGCTGGCGCCCGGTGAGCTTGCAAATCGGTGGTTGATAATTCTGTATATGGCATAACTAAGCGCCTCTTCCTTGGCTGCTGTAATGTCCACGGGTTGAACGGGTGCCTCGAAGTTGCAGCTTGTTCCATTTCGTTCTCGTCCCAGTAGCCAGGGAATGGAAACGTCGGAATAGACTGACCAGGCATCGTACATGGCAGCGGCTGTATGGAACAGATTACGAGCATGTACAGTAGGTCGGGCATAGTCGTTTCGGATGGCCTGCAAAAGAACCTCGTTCCAGCGTCGGGCGACAGAAACACGCTGGTCAGTGGCAACACCCGGTAGAAAATTTGCTGTCAGGATTACTGGCACTCCAGGCATGGTAAATAGCGTAGATGGGGCATGTGAATCTTCAAAACTACCAGCGCTGCTAGCTGACCAATGGCTGAAAAAGTAACCCCTCGGAGCTGCGTCTGCCTGAATAGGAATTCTGTCTCCGCTTGTGTAAATGCCATTGCCGTCACCCTGGACGATATTCAATGACAAGCCAGTCAGTTCTGGTTGTTCTATTTCGACAAGCTGATCAACCGCAATATTTTCAAGGCGACTTTCCAGCCGCCCTGGACCAGGCCAGGCTATGTCGATTGCGGTCACAGTCTCGTTTTGACCCAATCCAAAATGAAGAATGTCAGGGCCTTGCGAAAGATACCAGGTGCCCATCTGGCTTTCCTGCATCTGCGGGCCAGAGGCTGTGGTGATAGTTACTCTTGCGCCGACAGCATCTGGGTTAGCGCTTTTGCCTTTCAGTCTCATTTGCAGGTAGTGATTACCGTTGTTGTTCTCATTGGTAAATACACTGGGTGAACCGCCATGATTTGCTATCAGGATATCGACCTTGCCGTCGCTATTGTAGTCGGCACAGACAACTCCCCTACCCTGCGCTGTGTGGTTAAGGCCCATTTCGGTGGCTTTTTCACTGAACGTGCCATCACCATTGGACATAAACAACCGGGATGCATCTTCAACGTGAAGATCTAGGCCCCAACCATTGGTATGAAAAAGATCAACATTGCCATCGTTATCAAAGTCGGCAAAACAGCTACCCCAGCCCCAGCCGCCCTCGCGAACCCCCGCGATTTCCGTGACATCGGAAAAGTGACCCTGGCCATCGTTCTGGTAGAGGCGGTTGCCCGTTCCAGAGCCTTTGATTGATCCCCCGCTCTCACTGAAAATGCTGGAAACGAACCAATCGAGATCACCATCGTTATCGTAATCAGCAACGGTTCCACCCATACCGAATTCATCACTGATAACATTGCTGGTTTGATCAAGAAAATGCGTGCCAGCTTCATTGAGTAGGACCTGGCTGGTGCCGAAATCGCCGCTAATCAGGAGATCGGGGAAGCCGTCTGAATTGATATCAGCAAAAGTAGGTGTAAAGGACCGTTCAGTGGGGTTTTCCTCTGCTGTGCCGCTGATGGGCACGATGATGCTGTTGTCTGAGAAATGGCCCAGGCCGTCGTTTTCCCAGAGATACTCTGTGAGGTTCTCCTGTGTGCTGAGTAGTGCCCCCCAATGGGCAAAAAACAGGTCCAGGTCACCGTCGAGGTCATAGTCACCTGCGGCGAGGGAAAATTTTCGCCTGGCCTCGCCTGGCCCGGCCTGGCTGCTAAGGTTAGTCTCGGTTGTCGAAACAATGAATCTCCCGCTACCATCGTTATGGAAGGTTTCAATGCGCTGTGCCTGAATTGATATGAAGTCTTTCCAGCCATCGCCGTCGAGATCAATAAAATAACCGGCTGTATCGACATCAGACACGGTGATGCCATTTTTGTCTGCAATTTCTACGAACCTGGCTCCGTCGTAGCTGAATAGTTTTCCGGGTTCTGATTTACCATGGGCAACATAGAGCTCCAGCTGGCCATCTTTGTCGATATCGGTCAGGGATAGCCCCCCCTCGGAATCGATGATGTCGGTGCCATCATTTTGCAGCGAATAGGTTAGACCCAGTTCGGTTGTGTTTTCTCTGAAGATTGGAGATTCGGTTTCGACAGGCGTAGGTGCTGGTGAGGCTGTATTGGTAGGCGCATTGCTGCCAGAGTTCCCACCGCCACATGCACTCAGCAGCATTAAACACAGCACCGAAACGACTTTTCGATAAATCTTTTTGTAAGTGAAATTATCTTTATAGAATTCGATCACACCAAAACCTGCATTCCAGACTGGTTACTAAACAAGCATGGTTAGAATATACCATTTGAGTCCGGGGTATCTAGTTGCGCGGATTGATAGGCTGATGCGAGCTTGGATCCATATTGAACACTGAGTTAGCTTGATACCAGCGATGCTTTGAGCTGTCTGTAATTAGTTCCTTGCTCTGGCGTAATCATCCCGCTACTCGTCAGAAAATCCATTATCGTTCAGGGGAATCGCAATTTTTGCCCAATAACGATCCTATGGCATCCGCGATCACGCCTTAGCACAGTGATTGATACGATCTTCTGCAATCAGGCAGGCAGGGGCTAAATCTCATTGGTATAACTTTCAAGTACTGTCAGGCATTCCGGATCAACATTGATGTTCTTGAGTTGACGAAGGCTACGTTTTAGAACAGCCTCGAGCAGAGGGGTCTGATCAGTTGCAGTGAGCGCTTGTTCTGCGGTACTAAAATAGACCGTATTTCCATCAGGATCCCGGGTCTTCCAGTGAATGCCGGGAGCAAAGCTGGCGGTTTCTTCTTTGCTGTACCGTTGTGGATTCCCCTCAGGGCGTAGGCCTGTTGCCGACAACTGCTCGTAGATCCGGAAGATGTCCGACCCACTGAACCTTAACCAGTTTTCGCTGATGGCCGGGATGAGGTCGATCCGGCAATCGCCATTCGTCATGCTGATTCGTTTATTCAGAACCCTGTTTTCGATTTCCAGCCCCAGTACTTCATAAAAATGCTGTGCTGCTTGGAGGTCTTGGGTGCTCAAACAGAGGGAGAAGTCCCCGGCATAACGGCCTGGTTCTGTTAGTGACGAGGTATCCAGGCCGAGATGAGTACTTGTCCTTCTCTCAGGTGGCATGAATCTGTCCATGATATGGGAGCGAAAGGCCCGTTGACTGGTTTGCGTTGCGCCCGCATTAATGAGTCGTTTTAATGCTACATCAAGTACTCGTTGAAGCGCCAGGTTTTCACCTTTCATGCCTATTTCCCCTGCGTTGGTATCAAAGAAGATGTTGTTTTCATCTGGGTCATATTTGATCCAGTTCATACCGTCAACGGTGATATTGTATTGTGCTCCCTTGTATCGTCGTGGGGTGTTCTGACTGTCGAGACCAGCGGTAACAAACTGTTCATGAATCTGAAACACGTCTGCTCCTCTGAAATTCAGGCAAGGCTCTTCGAGGAAGGTCATTAGCGCTATATCTACGTCACCATTATTGAGTAGCACATGGGTTGGTTGATCAATGTGCACCTTCAAGCCCAGCGCCTCATAGAAGCGGCGCATACCCTCTATATCTGTAGCTTTAAGGCAAAGTGTAAATTGACCTGGGAACATGGTTATTTTCCTCCATGGAGAATCAGCTGATCTTGGTCAGTGCGATAGGCACTATGGGTGCAAATAAGGGGCAACAGGCCAGATCATTAACTGATTTGGTTAAATGAACTCAGTGCTAGAGTATTGATAACACGTAGTTATCTTGGAGCACAATAGAGGGCAGACTATTCAGGATTGCTTGAGTTGCTGCTTTAACTGGATCGATGCCATCGCGTAACCGACATCGGCACCATCTACGAAATGTAAGTGCTCTCCTTGTCGATGAATAATCAGGCAGGTCTCTTAGATCATCGCAACTGAGGACCGTCTGGGTATAGTGTGCTGACACTTGATAGCGGGCTACTTTAACGCTAAGGCTTAATGGCTGTTATGACGAACTGAGGAAGAACAAAACAGAAAGTCCGGTCGGTAATAGCCTGTTCCAGTTGCGCCAGCATTTGTCCGAGCTGATGTCCTGGCAGGGCATCAAATTGTCGGATGTAGGATGCCATATTTTTTATTACCCCGATTCCACCGCCAGAGGTATCTACGGCTGCAGAAATTTGCACATTAATATTTTCATAACCCACTTGCCGTAGCGCCGCATAGAGTTTTCGTCCGATATGAGGTTCTTTGAAAGCGGGTGCAGCAGCTGCAAAAAATGCACGGGTTATCTCTTCACCCCAGGGCTCGACGATCACGAATCCCCAGTCGCTATCTATGATTTCGATCAAACCACCTGGTCTAAGTAAACTGAACTGCTCGGTCAGCGTTTTTTGAAGGTCTGGCACATATTCTAATACGTTCTTGCAGAACAGACGATCGAGTGAATGTGCTGCAAGACTGGCCCGATCCAGGTGGATGAATTGTAGCTGGGTAATACCTTCATCACGGCCTCGTTGGGCAGCTCTGTCCAGAAACTGGTGGTTAATGTCCAGCCCATATACTTTGCCGGTTGGCCCCACGCGCCTGGCTATTTCCATTGCCATAAAACCTGGGCCACAACCATAATCTGCCACTGTCATGCCTTGGCCTAGTTTAAGGGATGTTATTAGAGGTTCCTGATGGGCGCTGAATATGAACATGTCTTCATAACGAGCCAAACGCTCTTGTTCGATGGTTACCCAGTGCTCCTGGAAAAACGATTTCTTATCCATAGCGAATTTGATCCTTTGCCCTGCAGAAGAGTAGATCAGGTATTAGCTAGATCTCGAGAATTGTTTACTGCGACGGGTCACAAACCTGTGATAGTGAATAACCAAGTTACTTTTTACTTTATCGTTTCCCCCAAGGAATTATTTATAGACTGTCTCTAGATTAGGGAAGTTACACTCAAATGTCATTGTGGATTATTCACCTGCCAGGTCAAGGGTCCTGGGTTTGTAATGCCGGTGATATGATGCAAAGCAGACGTGTAATGCCCCGTTATCCAGTCATTTTTAGAGGTATTATCAGCACTGATCCTTGCTCGCAGCTATTGTGCGGTCCTGCCGCCAGGCAGTTCCGGTGCTGGTCTGATATATTTAGCTTTGGTTACAATGTTCGACAGGACGGCTAACTGAAAGCTTGAAATCCCTTTGGCAGACACTGTATTTGCTTCTACTTCGGTGTTAGGGGTTAAATGATTGCAAATCAGGTAAATGATGTTGGACTATTGGCGGGATAGGATCTGGAAGTGACGGTTTTCAAGGAAACGGATAATTTAGTCAGGATCAGGCGTTGGATGTCAGGACTTTACTTTTGGTTCCAGAAGGGTTCACCCGGTATTTCGATACATTTTCTAGAACAGGATTTAAAACAGGAGGGCTAAGATGATCACAGTGACGGTAAATGGTCGGTCCCAGCATTTTGATGTAGCACCAGATACGCCCCTATTGTGGGTTTTACGGGAGAACCTCGCGCTCACCGGGACAAAATTTGGTTGCGGCGCAGGTCAGTGCGGTGCTTGTACCGTGCATTTGAATGGTGTGCCGATTCGTTCCTGTATGACACCGATTCAAGTTGTTGATCAGATGCAGATCACAACCATCGAGGGTATATCTAATGACCAGGGTTTACATCCCGTGCAGCAGGCTTGGATTGACCATCAGGTGCCACAATGTGGTTATTGTCAATCCGGTCAGATCATGTCAGCTGTCGCCTTGCTAGATAAGAATAATCATCCTAGTGACGAAGAAATCGACCGGGCTATGGCTGGCAATATCTGTAGATGTGGGATGTACGGGAGAATCAAGGCGGCTATAAAACGAGTGTCGGATGGCGACCAGAAATTTTATGACGCCAGTGGGGAGGTGAATAATGGGTAAATGGACTCGCCGCGGTTTTATTACGGCAGGCGTAATTGGCAGTAGCGCTTTGGTGATTGGTGTGGCTATCAGGCCGGGTCATCGGGTAGCAGAGTTGACTGGGTCGGTAGCTGATGAAGGTGAAACGCTGGTAAATGCCTGGGTGAAAATAGACACCCAGAATCAGATCACCGCCATTGTGCCGCATTCTGAAATGGGCCAGGGAGCGCAGACCGCTTTAACTCAGATGCTGGCTGACGAATTAGATGCTTGTTGGGAAGATGTCAGTTTCATTGAGGCGCCGGCAGAAGACGGTTTTGCAAATTATGCTTTAGGTAAAGGCTTTATTTTGGGAGATACCGAAGTACCGGCCATTCTGATGGGGAGTGTTGATGGTCTGTTCCTGCAGCTAACCAAAGCTTTTCATTTACAGATCACTGGCGGTAGTTCAAGTATTCGCGCTACCGGCGTGTATGGTATGCGCGTTGCGGGTGCCGCTGCACGAGAGATGTTGCTGGCTGAAGCTGCGCTGACCTGGCAGGTTCCAGTAGACGCTCTACAGACCAAGGAAGGCAAAATCATACATAAGGCGACAGGTAAGCAGGCTGCATTTTCTGAATTTGCGGTGCAGGCGGGTAGGAGGGAGCCACCTGCGAAACCCAAACTAAAAGCCATTACCGAATTCAGTATTATGGGGCAGAGCAAACCGCGCCATGATATACCCGCCAAAGTTGATGGTAGTGCCGCGTTTGGAATTGATGTTGTCGTTGATGGCATGAAATACGCAGCGATTACTGCTGCTCCTGTATTTGGTGGGAGCATTATTCGTCTGGATACCGCAAAAGCAGAGAGCATACCGGGCGTATTGAAGGTTGTTGACCTTGGTAACGCCGTAGCCGTGGTAGCAGAAGGATATTGGCAGGCAAAGACAGCACTGGCGAGTATTGATGTCACCTGGGGAAAAACAGCCAATGATGATGTAGACAGTGAGGCAATATTTGCTCAATTTCAACGGGATATTAATGCTGCCAAAGAGACTGGTGAGAGTCATGAAGATTTGATTATCGGTGATCCGGTTAGGGGTGCTGAACAATGGCGAGTCGTAGAGCGTCAATATACTGTACCGTATCTTGCCCATGCTTGTATGGAGCCCATGAATGCTGTAGCCAGTGTTGTTGGGGACAGCTGTGAGATCTGGACCGGTTCACAGAATCCTCTTGGTTTTCGTTACGACGTTGCCGCTGCCCTGGACCTGGATCCGGAGAATGTCTCCTTTCATAATTATTTCATGGGAGGCGGCTTTGGCCGCCGTTCTGTTTCTGATGTGGCGGTCCAGGCTGCACAGATTTCCCGACAGGCCGGGCTACCGGTTAAGCTAATCTGGAGCCGCGAGGAAGATACTAGGCAGGATTATTACAGACCTGCAGTAATGAGTGAATTTCGTGCAGGTCTTGACCAAGATAACCGGCCTGTTAGCTGGGAGAACATCTATGTTGATAAGCACGACCCAGCAGAAGCGCCACATATTCCCTATGCAATTGCAAATCAGAAGATCCATTTTGTTGATAGCCCAACTCACGTGCCGTTTGGTCCCTGGCGAAGTGTGGATCACTCGCAACATGGCTTTTTCACTGAGTCCTTTGTTGATGAACTGGCCTACGAAGCTGCACAGGACCCATATCAGTTTCGTCGTGACATGCTCGGTGGTCATCCTCGGCTCTTGGCAGCTTTAGATCTGGTTGCAGAAAAATCTCAGTGGAATGTGCCTATCGGAAAAGGCAGGGGCAGAGGAATTGCTCTGCAGGAATCCTTTGGCACGGTGGTTGCCGAAGTCGTAGAGGTAACCGTGCAGGAAGGGCAAGTGAAGGTTGATCGGGTCGTTATCGCTGTGGACCCGGGCTTCGCGGTTTCTCCGGATGGTTTAAAAGCACAGATGGAATCCGGGGTGGTATACGGGTTAACGGCAGCGTTATACGGTGAGGTTTCGCTTCATCGAGGGCGGGTAACCCAGGGTAATTTTGATACCTATAACATGCTGCGGATGCCGCATGCACCTGTGATTGAAACCCACATTATTAGCAGTGATGCTAACTGGGGAGGTGCCGGCGAACCGGGTGTTCCTGGTACAGCACCGGCATTGACCAATGCGATTTACGCGGCGACAGGAACTCGAGTGAGAGACTTGCCTGTTTCGAAGTATGAATTCGATGTTGAATTCCGTGAGGAAAATAACTTGAGCAGTTAGTCTGGGATTGTTGTGGCACGAGCATCTGCCATGCTGGAAATTAAGCTGATTGAATGGTTGGCGCAGGGCTGATGCGGAAATCTTTTTAGATGCTGTTGACGTTGACTATCAGGTCAGGCCAAAAAAGCTGCAGTCTACAGCGGCTTGGTTTTTAGTGCTTTCGTTTGCTGCTTTTCAAAGTTATCACGATGCCGTTGAAATGCCATTCGACCATCATGGCCATGATAGGCATAGTCAGGGCGCAGACTTGTACGACCTGCCGCCGGTTCACGATCAAACAGGCTACAGTAAGAATCTATGTTTCCGCGGCCATGGCCGGTACCTGGCGGTGCCTGGGCCGCCCGGCCATCTTCATTGCGATCACTTTTGCCGAATGGGAAAGGGCCGTAAACGTCCATAAGACCGGCAAAACGAACTGGATTGCGATCCAGAATCTCCTGCGTAACGGTATCACGATAAGGTTCCTGAGGCTGGTATCGTGGGCGCATATATTCACATTGGAGAGCCATGCGAAGCCCAGGATTTTTTCTGGGATAAGATCCGTGCCAGGTATGGTTTCCCCAAACGACTGCCGACCCAGCGGGTGCCTCCACGGAAACTGCACGGTCAGCCCAGTATTTTGATTCAGGAGGACTGACCTGGCGTTGCCAGCGATGGCTTCCTGGCAGGAACGAGATTGCGCCGTCCGCTTTGTAGTAGTCAGTCAGGAAATAATGGACATTTGCGTTGATGTTTTGGCCTGGATGAGCATCAGGGGTTGGATCAAGGTAATCGCCATGAATACCTGTTCTACTATCACCCTGTCCTTTGACCCAGCCGTTAACCAGGCTCAGGATACAGTTGGTTCCCAGCAGGTACTGCGCTAGACCCAGACCAGCAGGGTTGCAGGTAATTTTTTCAAATGCCGGGTTTTCCCAGAGTAGGAAGCGCAGGTTGTCATTAACATTTTCCCAACGATCCTGATCAACACCTAAGTCGCCAAACCGTCTTTTGACAACATCTTCCAGGGCCTCTTTAAGTTCCAGATGATAACCGTCAGGACCGATCTTCTCGGCGGGAACAATGGTATAGCCAAAGGCTTCTAACTCCGCAATGTTTGTTTCCAGTCCAAGCTGCTGTAGTTCCTGATACAGAGGTGCTAGGGAACCCGCTGTTTCCCAGTTTTCAATTTTCATGTGCGGTTATTCCTGCTTATCCCATCTAGGAATAATACTGAGGCCAATGCGATGCCCACTGGCTCTTAATCCAATGGTTTGCTTGATTTACCTGCCGCACTTTCGCGCAATATTAATGCTGTATGGAATTATGGTTGCTGAGAATCTTCCTGTTTGAACATTTCATTAATCAATAACACGTTTGAAATCAGGGGGTCTTCGCTCAACGAAGGAGGAAACTCCTTCTTTGAAGTCCTCGCCGCCGAGCGATTGTGCCATTAGCTGATTGCTTTCCTGCATTGCTGGCCCGAAGGTCATATTCAGATGCCGATAGAGTTGAGCCTTGATAATTTTGATTGAGTTTGGCGCTGCTGTTGCTGCCAGATCCTTAATGTAATCGATGGCTTGCTGTCTGGCGGTGCCCTGCTCACATAATCGGTTGGCTAGTCCCAGTCGTTCTGCTTCGACTCCGTCGAATTTCCGTCCACTCCAGAGGAGGTCAAGGGCATTTGATAAACCAATTATTCGGGGCAAAATCCAACTGGAGCCATGCTCCGCTATGAGGCCACGATTAACGAAAGCACTGGTGAATTTGGCTTGTTTTTCCACAAAGCGCATATCGCAGAGGCAGGCGAAAACGAATCCCAGGCCCGCACAGGCGCCGTTAATGGCGGCAATTAAGGGTTTTCTTATAGTGGGAATATACGAGAAAGTGACTGCAAAATCTTCTCCCATATCGGGGTTGCCGGGTCGGGCCGAAAACTGGCTTAAGTCTTCTCTCTGCTGACCTCCAGCCTCTCCTGATGCAGTGGCTTGCAGACCGCCTATATCTGCACCTGCGCAAAAGCCTCTTCCGGCACCGGTAAGCACAATACCTACCACCGCTCCATCCTGCTCTGCGGTTGCCAGAGCGTGCTTAAGTTCTGCCTGCATACGCCCGGTAATTGCATTGAGTGCTTCTGGGCGATTTAGCGTAATGACAGCTACAGGATCACTCACCTCATATTGGATATGTTCGTACATGGTTATCTCCTTTATAAGCTATAGGAAATAAACCACCTTTTTTACAATTTAGCAACGTATCATCAAGCATTGTTGATTGATCCAGTATTTAGACGTCGCGCCTATTAGAAACTGTTCTTTAGAAAAATGCGTTAACGAGGCAGCCGGTGCGCTGATTCACCCGCTAGGTCTGACTTTCGTAAATATAAGGAAATTCGTGGCAAGTTTCCAGCCTGTGATGGTTAATCTTTGTAAGCACTGGAATTATCAGAACGGTTTGAGGACAGATCAGCGACTTGACAGGCTTGCGGGCAGTTTGTAGCGTTAATTTTCTGGTTATGGGAGGACTTATGGAAAAGCTCTGCGAAGGTTACAGCCTGGTGGAAGGCCCTCTTTGGATCCCTGATAGGGGATTAATGTTCAGTGACGTGTTACTGGGCGGTGTTTTCTGTGTCGATCAGAACGGTTCTGTAAGTGTCGTGTTTGAGCATCGTCGTGGTATCGGTGGGATGTCTTTGCACCAAGCGGGCGGTCTTATCGTCAGTGGTGGGAAAATCTCCTTTAAGCCCTTTTCGGGTGGTTCAAGCCAGGTTGTGCTGGATAAGGATGAAGCAAACGGAATAGTAGGATTCAACGATATCACCACTGATAGTGCTGGCAGGATATACGCTGGGTCACTTGGCTCAAGTCCGGTTTTTGACGACGGCAGAGACCCTCAGGCGGGCGAGCTCTTTTTGATAGAATTGGATGGAAGTGTAAGAAAGGTTGCCGATGACATTCTTCTAACCAATGGTCTGGGGTTTTCCCCTGATAATAAAACTTTATACCACTCAGATTCAGGTCGCCGCGTTGTCAATTGTTATCGGGTTGAAGCAGACGGAACACTAGGTCGAAAAGAAGTCTTTGCCAAGATGGATAAGGGTGTCCCGGATGGCTTAGCTTTATCAGAAGATGGACGGATTTGGGTCGCGCTGGCAGGCGGTGGGCAGGGTGTAGCCGTATTCAGCCCAGAGGGTGATTTGCTCAATTTTATTGAAATCCCTCAATCCCTTTGTTCCAGTGTTTGCTTTGGCGGTGACGACATGAGAGATCTTTATATAGTGTCTGGCTCGGCAGACGCCGATTCCGAAACAGCTGGAGCGGTGTACAGAACCAGAGTCGATGTAGCCGGATTGATTGTGCCGCCGGCAAAAGTCAGCTTGCCGTAAAGGTCTGTTTATTCGAAACTGATGGGCGACTTGTATCGAACGAGTTGGCCCCTGTCCTTGGCTCGGTAGCTTTGTTAGAGAGCAAGGCAAAGGATGGCGATTTAGCAGTGACCTTGCGCTCTGGGCGATGCACAGTGGCGACTCGGGGTTGGCCCTGTTAAGTCATGGGCCCTGTTTCATAATCACCCGATATAGCATAACGCCCCAATAGACCAAAGTACGACTCTCTACCCTGAACATGCTGGGTAATCACGTGCATATCCTGAAAACGGCGCTGCAGCAATTCATCTTGGTAAATGCCAGTAGAGCCTGAAATCTTGTAAGCCAGGTCCACTACTTCGGCGCACTCCTGGATAACATGGGTACCAGCCATACGTAGCTGAGATCTTTGGCTGTGACTGATTTCCTGATTGCGCCTGACAGAGTCTATAACCTCGGCTGCTGTGTGCATCAGGTAGGTATCTGCTGAACGCCAGCGAGCGGTAGCCTTACCCAGAAACCTTTGTACATCTGGATCTTCCCGCAATCGTAGTGCTGCCCACTGGGGTTTTTTCCCCTGTGCAATTTTTATCACATCAGATAAGGCCCCTTTGGCGACGCCGAGTCCAACGGCTGCGAAACTTATTGCAAACATGAGAGCGGTTGGTAAGGTTGTGATGTCATTTTTTACTGTGGAATCATCATCAAAATTGACAATCTGGGTTGCTGGTACCAGAAGATCTTTCACGCGAAACTCGAAGCTTCCTGTTGCTCTAAGCCCGGCTACATGCCAGGTATCGTCAAATTGAGCCTGATCAGGTCGAAAAAACGCCGAGCGCCAGCCGCCTTCAGAAAACCGAGCTGGACCCGTCATCCAAGTCGCATGCTGGCAGCCGCTTGAAAAGCCCCAGTGTCCCGTTAGTCTATAACCACCGTCGTCAGAACTGATATTGCAACTATAGGGCGGGCCGTTAGCAACCGATGCAAAAGGGTCTTCCCAGATTTCTGAAATAATCTGGTCAGGTAGCCAAAGGGACGTAGTCGCAATGACTGCTGCCTGGTTTACACACCAGGCAGTGCTAGCATCCTGTTCGGCTATTCGTTTTATGATGTCCAGATATTGCTCAAAGGGGAGCTCCAGGCCAGAAAATTTTTTTGGGATCAGGGCGCGAAAGGCACCTGACATCCTCAGCTCTGTGACTAGCTGGTCCGGTAAGCGGCGCGATTGTTCAGCCAATGGCGCACTTTTTGCAATATTGTCAAGAAGCGAAACAAAATTCTCTAATTCCAAATCAATCACCTTTTTTAAAAAGGGTAGCAAAACAAACCCCATTATTCACTGGGTAGGCCTATTGTGAAAGGCTTGGTTCTCGATCTTGGACCCAGTCTCGGTTTTATCGGTATTAGCCAGGCGTTTCCTTATAGTAGTGCCAGAGGAATATAGCTCCGGCGCTACGCCAGGGTGACCAGTGGCTGACTAGTTGTCTTGCCAGACTCGCAGTTGGACGTTCCTTAAGGCCTTTTAACCTGCCTAGTGCTACTTGAAGGGCTAGATCATCGGCGGGGAATATGTCTGTTCGCCCGAGAGAAAACATCAAGTATATTTCTGCACTCCATTGGCCGAACCCGCGCAGCGAAGTTATCTGGCTGATGGCCTCTTCATCGTCGACTGTACTGAGTGACTCAGGGTTGAAACGACCTGCGAGTATAGCCTCGGCTAATCCTCTTGCGTATTCTATTTTTCTGAACGAAAGTCCCGCCTGACGCAGCTCAGTATTACTGATCTTTTCCAGTGATGCCGCTGAGCACTCAGGCATCAAGCGTCTGACTCGGGCCGTTATCGCAGTAGCAGCCGACGTTGAAATCTGCTGACTGATAATAGTTGAAAGAAATGTTTCAAAGCCTTGTGGTCGGTCTCGTGGATCGGGTTTGCCATGGATTGCCAGAGCCTTTTTTAAGTCGGGATCCAATTGGCTTAAGGTATTGAGGCCTTTGTTGAGTGTATTTTGATCCATGCAAACTTAACCTGGCAGAATGCAGTTAATGTAATTGGGTTCGATCAAAGTTCTTATTCCCTTTGACAAGTAATTAGTCTTATATTGGATCTCCCAGGTATCGTAGCTAACCAGAACCAAGTTGATCTTGATAGTTTAAGGCCCTTATTGGGATTTTTTTTGGGGATTGCCTAAAACCTGTTTTACTATTTGAAACTCTATATAAACAGCAACAGTTAAGGTGGGTCAATGGCCGAAGAAGATGTTGCTTGTATTGGGCCAACATCTAACAAACAAAATGAAGTCCAAGGCAGCCGTTAATGTGCCCTCCGCATCAAGTGATCCTGAGGGGGAATCGCAATTTTTCACTACCGGCTTTTTTAGTCTTATAATAGCCGGTTGAAGAAAGGTTATTTTTGACAGTATTTGTTTGTTTAGGGGATTATGCTTCCTTGGTCTGCTGATTCAAGGTAAGGATTGTGTTTTCGGCTTCACTTTGGTTAGAACTTTTTGTTAAGGATTAAGCTTGGTTAATTTTAGTCCGACTTTGACTCGGCCGGACGATCGAACGATGAGACAGATATGATAGAGGATTTTACTACGAGGCATTACCCTTTTCTGGGTTGCTTTAATTTTCGAGACATTGGCGGTTACCCTGCACAGGACGGGCGATTGATACGCCCGGGACAGTACTTTCGGGCAGGCAGGCAGGATCGAATGACCCAGGAGGATCTCAGTAAACTTAACTTATTAGGGATCAGAACACAGATTGATCTGCGTAAACCTAGTGAGATCAAGGATCAGGGACGTGGGCCATTGGAAACTTTAGGTGCTAGCTATCACCATATCGCGATTATTCCTGAAGGTGGAAGTGACCGGTTAAGTCAACTTGTTGGCGATACTGGAATATCGGGAAAGCGTTATCTCGGCTATCTGGAGTTTGGCTCGGAAACATGGGTGGAAATGTTTGATATTTTTGCTAACCCAGAAAGTCAGCCGATCCTGCTGAATTGCACCGCTGGAAAAGACCGAACGGGTGTTGCAACGGCTTTTCTATTATCGGTTCTAGGCGTGCATAGAGTATTAATAGAGGAAGATTACAAGTTAACAAATCGAGATTTGGAGAGACAGGCTGATTTTATTGAAAAAACCAGTGGATTTCCTGAAGGTATGAATCGACAACAGATGATGAAAGCAGCGGGAGTTCCAGAGAAAGCCTTGAGCGACTTTCTAGACGGGCTCCAGGACAGATGGGGAGGTGCGATTGGCTATTTACGCAGTATTGGCATAACCGAACAAACCCTGGCTGCCGTGCGCCAAGCTTTTTTAGAATAGTTGGACAAACGTTAACGGCCAATCCTGTTTGCTCGGCAGGCGATTTACAGCTTCTAAGAATGATCGGCTGGCCTTCTGACAGGGATTAATGGATTTGATCGTCGGCATCGGCCTTGCTGCTATATGAATGCAGGCAACCACAAAGTTATCATCGCATAACAGTAATTATCCTTGAGTTAACCCGATTAGACATATCGCTTGCAGATTCTTATTCAAGTAGAATCTTGCCAAGATATTTTTTATAGACAAGAAAGCCGTGGGCGAATACCTGTTTTCAGGACTAAAAGTCATTGATTGTGCGACGGTCATAGCAGCGCCTGCCGCAGCCATGATCCTGGCAGATTTTGGTGCAGATGTGATTAAAATTGAAAAGCCCGGCAATGGCGATATGTTGCGCATGCTTTCTAACATCACAACTACGCCTTATGCAGATAGTAACTGGTTCTGGCAGCTGGACGGTCGAAACAAACGCAGTATTTCACTTGACTTGAAAACTGAGGCTGGGCTTGGAATTCTTTTTGAGCTGATAGCTGAGTGTGATGTGTTTATCACCAATCAACCCTATAGTGCGCGCGAGTCAATGGGGCTGACCTATGAGGCACTTCAACCCTTAAACAAAAAAATGATTTATGCATCACTGACTGCCTACGGTGAAAAAGGTGATGAAAGGAATCGGAAGAGTTTTGATCAGCTTGCTTACTGGGCTAGAAGCGGGTTGATGGAGCTAATGCGTGAAGCGGGCACAAGGCCGACCCAGGGGCTACCTGGAATGGGCGATCATCCGACCAGTCTTGCACTCTATGCTGGGATTGTCACCGCTCTACTGAAAAGATCGCAGACGGGTGAAGGCTCTATGGTGCAGACCTCTTTGCTTGCCAATGGTCTCTGGTCAGCAGCCGGCATCGCGCAGGGGGTGCTGGCAGGTGGGGATATGGCGCAATATCGAGACCTCAATCGCGTTGAGTCTGCGATGATGAGACCCTATCGAACCAGAGACGATAGATGGCTCCAATTCAACATGGTAAGAACCGAGGAGTTGCTGGACCTGTTGCTGACGGCGTTGGACGCATTGCAGCTCCTGACTGATCCAAGGTTCTCTACTCCTGAGCTCATGTTTCAAAATCGAGAAGTGCTGGGCGATAAGCTTCAAGCCATCATGGAGACGAAAACCAAGGATGACTGGCTAGCTGTTTTTCAGTCCTTTGATCTTCCGGTAAATCTTGTCGCCTTGGTAGAAGAAACCAAGGATGATGCTCAGATACTGGCTAATAATATGGCCGTTAAGCCTAAAGATGTAGATGTTGCTACGCCGTTGGTAATCAATCATCCTATATCGGTATCAGATGTTCCCCAGGTGGGCCCTAAAAGGGCTCCGGATTTAGCCGAGCATCGGGATAAGATACTTGAGGAATTGGGTTATGATGGGAAAGATATTGCAGATTTGAGCAGTCAAGGCGCGTTTGGAATCGAAAGCGATTGAATAGCGATAGCAATATGGTTAACAAACAGAACAAAAAACAAGATAAATCTAGAACGGGAAACAATGATGGAACTTAAACCAGGATTACGTTTGAGGAGTGCGGTATGCGATGCTGAGGTGATGGTTATCAAGGCTGCGGCAGGGGATGGGTTAACCTGTGGTGGCGAATCATTTCTGGAGCAGGCGCAGGATGCAAAAGCAGCCGCAAACCCAGAGCACATGCATGGCTGTGTTATTGGTAAAAGGTATGTGAATGAAGCGGAGACCATTGAATTGTTATGCATTAAAAGTGGTGAAGGTTCTTTGTATTATAATAGTGATGAATTGATGACCAAAGATACCAAAAAGCTTCCTTCTTCGGATTGATAACGTGAATATTGCTTTGTTTCTGCAGATGGCGGCGGAGGCCTGCCCCGACCGGGTGGCTTTAACTCATGAAGGTATTCATTACTCTTATGCTGCACTCTATGAAGCCGCCAATAAAGCGGCGCATCGATTTTCCGTCAGCGATTGTGAATTTGTTTCGGTTTTAGATGTTAGTAGCCCCGCTGTTCCGATTAGCCTGATGGGAGCTGCCATGGCGGGCATTCCCTATGTGCCTCTTAATTATCGATTGAGTGAGCAACAACTCGGTGATTTGCTTGATCGAATCAAACCGGTTTTCCTCATTGTAGACGACCACAAGGCAGCTGATTTTAGTGACATAGAGGGCCTGGTTGAGGGGCGACAGACGTTTTTGACGTCACTGGAAATGGCACCTGTCGAGCATTTTTCCTGCATAGAAGACCCTTCTGCAGTGGCTATCCAATTGTTTACCAGTGGAACTACAGGAACACCCAAAGCAGCCTTACTCAGGCATGAACACCTTGTATCCTATATCCTTGGCTCAGTAGAATTTATGGGTGCGGCAGAAGAGCAGGCCACGTTGGTGTCGGTGCCACCCTACCATATTGCGGGAATTTCCGCCGTGATGAGTTCAATCTATGCCTGTCGCCGGATTGTCCAGCTTTCCAATTTTCAGGCGCTTGAATGGCTGAATCTATGCAGCCATGAACAGGTGACCAATGCCTTTGTGGTACCCACCATGATGACACGTATTATAGACGAGATCGAAAACAACAACTTCAGTGCTGATGCACTGGGATCCCTTGTAGCGATTGCCTATGGCGGCGGTAAGATGCCCCTACCCGTTATTGAACATGCGCTTGATCTGCTACCGGCAGTCAGTTTCACTAATGCCTATGGGCTAACGGAAACAAGTAGCACAGTGACACTGCTGGGCCCGGACGACCATAGAGAAGCGGTCAATCATGACGATTCATCCATTCGTTCAAGACTGGCGTCAGTGGGCAAAGCGCTACCTTCTATCGAAATTGAAATTCGCGATGAACAGGGCAGGAAACTGGAGCACCATGAAGCCGGCGAGATTTATGTTCGTGGACCTCAGGTCTCAGGTGAATACCTGGAGCGTAATGCACTTATTGAAGATGGCTGGTTCCCCACTCGTGATGCTGGCTATATGGATGAACACGGTTATCTTTATCTTTCTGGTCGCGCCGATGATGTCATTGTCAGGGGTGGGGAGAACATCTCTCCGGCTGAAATAGAAGATATCCTGTTTCTTAATAGTGGTATAAGTGATGTTGCTGCGGTCGCTATTCCCTCACAACAATGGGGTGAGGCAATTGCGTTAGCGGTTGTACTAAAGCCCAAAGCTGACCTCACCGCAGAGGCTATAAATGCTCTGATCAGATCAGAACTACGCTCTTCGCGTGTGCCAGAAGTGATTCACTTTGTCGAGGAGCTACCTTATAACGAGGCAGGCAAGCTGCTACGGCGTGTCATAAAATCCTGGTTTTCATGAGCTGCCAGGAAATTGGTTGAAATCCCAGCCGGTCAGCCCAGAAGTTATTTTCCTGCCTGTCTGTAATTGCCTATCTCCAGGAATTTACTGAGCTTGGTTAGATTAGCTGCTTGCTCTTTTGTGACTCTATCCTAGGCCCTGTCTTTTCAGACTGGGCAGATTTTCTGGGCTAGTGGGGTTCAGCAGTTTTTTGGTTTAAATGGGCTCGCCGGCCAGGGCCTACCCAGGGGTGAACGGCTCTGCTATGGTCAGTCATAGAATCGTGGCTAACAACCCGATTATGGAGTAATCCAATGTTGCTCAAGCCCTACCGTGTTCTCGACCTAACCAGCCAAAATGGTATGTTGTGCGCCCAGATCCTGGCCGATCTGGGTGCAGATGTCATTCAGGTAGAGCCACCCGGCGGTGCCATGGGTAGACGCACAGGGCCTTTTTTCAAAAGTCAGGCCGAGCCAGAAAATTCCCTGAATTGGTGGGGCTATGCGCGGGGTAAAAGAAGCATAGAACTGGACATTGATGAGGACCGAGCCCTGTTTTTGGAGTTGGTTTCAAAAACCGATTTTCTCATTGAGTCTGAACCGGTAGGCAGTCTCAAGGAGAGAGGGATTGATTATGAAACCTTGCGCCAACTTAATCCCGCGCTTATACATGTCTCCATGACACCTTTTGGCGATACCGGCCCAAAGGCGCATTGGGCAGCCACAGATTTAACTTTGCTGGCAAGCTCTGGACCTATGGCGATTACCGGCGATGCCGATCGCCCGCCGGTACGAGTCTCGGTACCTCAGGCGTGGAATCACGCCGCTGCAGAAGCAGCCGCGGGTTCTCTGGTTGCGCTGAGAGAAAGGGCCGTTTCCGGGCTAGGTCAGAAGGTGACTGTTTCAGCACAGCAAGCCCTGACTTTTGCAACGCAGGGTTACATCCTGTCGACAGCTGTGAATGAAGAAACAGTGACTCGATCGGCAGGCGGCCTGAAAGTGGGAGAGCTTTCCATTCGGCTGACCTTTCCTGCCAGTGATGGCAGAATTGCCATTACTTTTTTATTCGGCGCTACCATTGGACCCGCTACTGCACGTTTGATGGCTTATGTCTGTGAACAAGGTTTCTGCGATGAAGCTACCCGAGATAAAAACTGGCTCGAATACGGGCTTTTGTTAACCCGAGGCGAAGAACCTATCTCGGAATGGGAACGGGTAAAAGACTGCGTGGCTGCTTGCACAGCGTCAAAAAGCAAGCAACAGTTGCTTGATGCTGCACTTCAACGTGGCCTTTTACTGGCGCCAATGACCACGCTTGCAGAGGTTGTTGATAGTACCCAATTCGCTTCACGTCATTATTTCTGGAAGCCCGATGGAGAAGGGCCTTCAGCTTCAGTTGAGTATCCGGGTGCGTTTGCCAGGTTCAGTGAAACGCCATTGCAACCGGGACCGCGGCCGCCTCGAATCGGTGAGCATAACGATGAGGTGTTTAAGGAACTTGACAGTGTGCCGCCGGTTTCACTACCGGTAAGGCAAGGCCATGAATTGCCCCTTGAGGGCGTCAAAGTTCTGGATCTGATGTGGGCCCTGGCTGGCCCTGGTGCGACAAGATTGCTCGCTGATTTTGGCGCGACAGTGGTTAGGGTAGAGTCGACCACTCGTCTCGATGTTACCCGAACGATACGGCCGTTCATGGATGGAGACGAGTCTCCTGAAAAATCAGCGATCTTCCATAGTATCAACGCTGGTAAACAGATGGTGACCATTGACCTTACCAAGCCGGAAGGTCGAGAAGTTATTCTTGATCTGGTTCGGTGGGCTGATGTTATTACGGAATCATTTTCACCCAGGGCGATGAAAGCTTTGGGCCTGGATTACGCCACCTTGCGAGTAATAAAGCCAGACATCATCATGTTGAGCACCTGCCTGATGGGTCAGACAGGGCCCTTATCAATGTTTGCGGGTTATGGAAACCTGGCGGCGGCGATAACGGGTTTTTATGGAATCACCGGTTGGCCTGATAGAGAGCCGGCAGGTCCTTTTGGTGCTTATACTGATTACATTGCGCCGCGCTTTAATGCAATTGCTGTACTGGCAGCGTTGGATCATGCCAGACGGACGGGCCAAGGTCAGCATATTGATCTCGCTCAGAGTGAGGCGGCAATGCACTTTCTGACGCCAGCACTACTTGATTATAGCGCCAATGGTATCGTTCAATCGCGTCAGGGTAATCGAGATTCGCATGCTGCACCGCATGGCGTTTATGCCACCAGAGGCGATGATAAACACATTGCAATTGCCTGTGAAACGGATATTCAGTGGCGGGCGTTGTGCACGGTGATCGATTCGCTGGATGCCAATGATGCGGCTTGGGGTAGCCTTGCAAACAGGCTCAGCCATCAGGATGACCTTGACTTATGTATCGCCGAATATGCAGCGGTGCAGGACGGCTATGAACTCGAGGCAATGCTTCAGGCTGTAAATGTTCCTGCAGCAGTCGTCCAGAATAGCCCGGAGTTATATGCGGACCCACAACTGCAACATCTTGGTCATTTTATTGCCCTACCTCATCCCGAGGGCGGTGAGACGACCATTGAAGCTTGCAGAATTAAGCTATCCCGTTCGGCTGTTTTCATCGATTCAAGCGCACCCACTTTCGGTCGGGACATGGCCGATGTCTTGAATCATCTGCTTGGCTATGATGATGAAAAATTTGGAGAGCTGCTGATCGCGGGTGCACTCGAGTAAACCAGGCATAGGGCAATTGTCTCACTATAGTTGAGCTAATACCTCATGGGTGTGCTCACCCAGGTGCGGTGCCCGGCGGCTGATTGACCAGGGACTGGCCGGCAATTGATAGGGTGCACCGGGATAGGTAACCGTACGTTCTAAGTCGTCGTGTACTACTTCCACCGGAAAACCCCGCGCTTTGAAGTGTTCATCCTCGAAGGCTTCCTCAGGAGAATAGATAATACCTACGGATAAGCCCGCGTTTTGACAGCCAATAAAGAAGTCATAAGCGCTGATGGCCTGAGCGATCATGATTAATGCTTGTCGACCTGCCGAAAATATGGCCGTGATGGCTTCATCTTCTCCGATCTTGGAGAGATCAAAGGGCCCTTCCCAGGTTGCACCCATCTCGAGAAAGACCGTTTCGGGGAAGTCGTCAGCCAGGCCGATTTGTTTGAACCAGGCAAGTAATTTCTCGAATTCTTCGGGAAATCTGGGTGGTACCCCGGTATTGACATAGCGGCCATCAGCACATCTGATCTGGCTTTCACCCGTTGGTTTGACTGCGGCATGGCGGCCGGTCTGACGTTGCACCGTTGCACCACTGACAAGCCAGGCATAAGTTCCTGCCTCTGTAGTCACGTTCAGAGCTGCGGTCATTGAAATATCGATGAACTGACCCTGCCCTGAACCATTCCGGTGAAGTAAAGCAGTGAGAATAGACATAAAGGCATAGTGACAACCGGTGTGATATCCCTGCTGACCCCAGCCACGAACCGGTGGAAGACTATGGTCGTCATAGCCGCAGCTCCAAGGGGGCCCAGCCGATGCCATTAAAGTCAGATCGGTGACCGGCAGGTCACTGAGTACCTCACTGCGCCCGTAGGGGGTGACTGCGACATGAATGAGGCTGGGTTGAAATTTGATCAGGTCATCGTAATCAAGGTTAAGGGCGGATAGTCGATCAATTGGTTCGGACTCGAGCAATATATCCGAGGTGGCAATCAGCTTCTTAAAGGCGGCCCGCCCCGGTTTTGTGTCAAGGTCCAGTATTACACTGCGTTTACTGGTGTTGTAATGCAGGAAGTACAGACTGCGATTGTCGCCTGGTTGATCGTCCACAAAGGGCGGGTAGGACCGACTCGGTTCACCTTGCACGGGTTCAAGGAGAATAACATCGGCACCCATGTCACCGAGTAACTTGCCAGCAAAGGCAATACGTTCGCTCGCCAGTTCAATTACACGAACGCCGTGTAGAACGCTCATATGACACCTTCCTCTTTTAGTTGCGCCACTTCATCAGGGCTTTTGTGTAAAAGCTCAGTAAGAACCTGTTCGGTGTGTTCACCCAGACACGGCCCTCCGTGGTTCATCTGCCAAGGCGTGCGCGAGAACTGTACGGGCATGCCATCGACTCTGACCTGTCCCATTTTTGAGTGAGTGATCGTGGGCCATAGACCGGCCTTGGCTGTTGTCGGATCTTGATCAATTCGCTCTTGAGGCTTCTGCACTGCGCCTACCGGAATCCGAGCTTGGCGTAAGTCTTCCTGTAGACTGAATTTTTCCTGCTGTCGAGTCCAGCCGGCTAGTTTTTTATCGAGTTCATCCTGATGATCCAGCCGATACTTCATCTCATCATAATCACGACACCATGAGGTTCTGGGGCTGGTCTGCTGGTTATTTTCCATAACCTCGGTCAGTTTCAGCCATTCCTGGTCATCTCTACAGGCTATTGCTATCCATTCATCTTCACCTGAGCAGGGATAGATACCGTGCGGTGCCATGGGCGCAAACTGGCTTCGGTTGGAGTCAATCCCTTCTGATTGCCGCATGGGTCTTTGATTCACTGTCCAGTCCAGCAGAGCAGGGCCATTCAAACTGAGACCTGCATCCGTGCAGGCAAGGTCTACCCACTGGCCTCGACCACTGTTATCACGTTCAAGCAGGGCCAGCATGATCGCCATGGCCATATAGTATCCCCCAGTATGATCCATATAGGAGTAGCCCCATCCGGCCGGTGGCTGGCCGGGTAGCCCAGAGGAAAAAGTGAGTCCAGAAATCGCCTGCACGATGGGTCCCCAGGTCTTGAAACTGCTGTAAGGCCCGTTATGGCCGAAACCGCAGTTAGATACATAGACTATATCTGCTTTGATTCGCTTCAGGTCCGCATAACCAAACCCCCATTTTTCGAGTACACCTGCTGCAAAATTTTCAGTTACTGCATCTGACTTTTTGATGATCTCCGTTAGGATCTGCTTACCCTTGTCAGTTCGAAGATTCAAAGTAATGCCTTTCTTGTCGGTGTTGTGATTATTGAAACCACCGCCAAAATCGACCCCTCTTCGGTCATCGACAAAAGGCGGTGTTGCCCGCAGGATATCCCAGCGTCCTTCTTTCACAGGATCTTCGATCCTGATGACCTCAGCGCCGAAAGCAGCCAGCCACTTAGTTGCTCCGGCACCTGCCAACTGTCCGGTGAAGTCACAGATTCGAATATGTGAAAGTGCACCTGCCATTACTTGCTCCATCTAGAGATTCTTCCTGACCTTCCAATCAAGGAATAACTTTAGTCATGCTATTTGTCAATCAACTTAACGGAATAATATACCATCATCAGAATAGTCAGGGCTGAGATCCAGGCAGGTCCGCGGCCATGATGAAACGATGCTCTCGGCTTATAGGCTTAAGCTATATTTTTGCCCAGCTTCACTGCTGTTTTGGCAGAAATGAGACAGCGTGGCAGTCTGGCTACACATTATCAGCCGATTTAGCATTATTTCTGAAAAAATTTCTGGTGTTGGACCGGTATTGCGCTACATTGGATATTAGTTGATTAGAAACACAATGAGACAGGCGAATAATGATTGAACGACAGATTGAGATAAAAACACCAGACGGCAGTATGACCACATTTGAGTTTCACCCGGAAGAAGGCGGCCCCTACCCTATCGTGTTGTACCTGATGGATGCGCCCAGTATCCGACCAACTTTGAAAGACATGGCATCAAGGCTCGCCAGTGCAGGATACTATGTTCTCCTGCCGTTTCTCTATTATCGGAATACACCTTATCGAGAGTTTGGCTTGAGCGACGAGGACATGCATGTACGTCGTGAATACATGATGGCGGTAAATCGTGACCGCATCATGATTGATACCCAGGCGATGCTGGAATATGCCAGGGGTAATGACAAGGCCGATTCCACCGGTCAGATCGGCGCGGTTGGCTTCTGCATGAGCGGTCCACTGGTGATGGGGCTTCTGCAGAGGATGCCCGAAAAGGTTGCCGCGGTTGCTTCTATTCACGGTGCCTGGCTTGTTTCAGATCAGGATGATTCTCCCCATAAAGAAATTGATCAGATCAAGGGCGAGGTCTACTTTGGCTGGGCTGATAATGACCCTACTGCGACCCGGGAAGAGTTGGAGATAATGGATAAAGCGCTGGCGGATCAGGGCATAAACTATCGCATTGAATTCATGGAAGGTGCTCTGCACGGGTTTGCGCCACCTGGCGGTGAACGTTATCACCGCGGGGCTTCAGAGAAACACTGGGAACGGGTGCACGATCTCTTCCGTCGTAATCTTAACCAGAGTTGAGTAGAGCCTGTGCTCAGAGCCTTGTCGATGGGCGATTAATCATTGCGGGCAGCAGATAACAAGGAATCCTTATCGGTCCAGCGGAGTTAACTGGATGATGATCCCTTAGGGTCCAGTTGTCCGGGTTCTCAGCTCTATGCTGTTCCAGTCTAGCCTGTGCGCAGCTGAGATCTAGCACTGGTTTCGCTTGCCAGGTTATTACGATATTATTTTGGGAAGGTCTAATCGCCTCGAATATGGATTAAGGTGACACAGAATTACACGTCGCTATATGGCACGAAGTAGTCGTGCTGTCACATTGGGGCATTGGTGGTAGGCTCCAGACTGGCTAACACAGGATGATTATGAACAAAGAACCTTATCAACCGGTAGTGCCTGAGCAACTAGACGACATCAACTTCCTTGATAGCAGCCTCCAGAACTGCCCTTATCATGCCTATAGGATGCTGCGCGATGATGCGCCTGTCTGGATCGATCCGATCACTGGATTTTATGTTATTTCCCGGTTCGATGACCTGCGTGCGGTACTGCTTGATTCCAAGCGTTATTCCAATGATATGAGATCAGACCAGGGGAGCAGTCGTGAACGCCTCGACTCTGAGCGGGCCAGAAGAATGCACGCCCTCTACAAGGACAAGGGCTGGGTGCCTGGCGCCACCCTAGCAGGCCGGGATGACCCGAATCACAAACAGATGCGCGCGCTGTTTAACGAGGCTTTTCGACCCAGGAAAATAGATTCGATGGATCCGTTTGTGCGGGATACTGCTTATAAACTGATCGATGCTTTTGTTGACCAGGGCCGCTGTGACTGGGTAAAGCAGTATGCGGTACCGCTGCCGCTGATCGTGATTGGCCAACAGATGGGTGTGCCAGAGAAGGACATCTGGCAGATTAAGCGCTGGACCGATGCCTGGGTACAGCGGCTTGGTATGATGCAGACGGAAGCTGAGGAACAGTGGTCGGTGGAAATGGAAATACAGGCTCAGCATTATTTTCAGGCCATTTTCGAGAGATTACGCCAAGACCCTGACGAAACGCTTCTATCGGACCTGGTGAACAAGGTCATCCCGGAATGGGGTAGAACACTGACCGATAATGAACTGCACGCTGAAACCATGGCGGATACGTTTGTTGGTGGTTCGGAAACAACCACCAATGCCATTGCCTACGGCATAAAACTACTCATTGAAAACCCGCAGGTATGGTTGCAGTTAAAATCGGATCCAGAAAGATATCTGCGTGGTTTCTGTGAAGAAGTCGTGCGGCTTGAAGGCCCGGTTCAGGGTTTGTTCAGATTAGCTGCAACCGATATTGAATTACACGGGGTTACCATACCTAAAGGCGCTATGATCAATATTCGTTATGCAGCTGCTAACAGGGATGAAAGAGCATTTGAAGATCCAGCGGAAATCAATCTTGAGCGGCAAAAGCCAGGCCGACACCTGGGCTTTGGCTCAGGTGTGCATCACTGCCTCGGCGCGCCTCTGGCGCGGCGGGAGCTATACTGGGCCTTCCATGCCCTTTGTTCACGTATTGAGGATATGCGCTTTGTTGAAGGTAAGAACAGCTTTGAAGTAACGCCAAACTACGCGTTACGTGCCCTGAAGGAACTGCATATTGAATTTGATGCGAAACCCCTGGAGGATCGTATTGACCCTTCGAGCTCGGTTGGCTCCAAGGCAACGGTTATTGGAAATCCTGCTCTGGACTGATATAACCTGTTAGTTAACAATGCATATGACAACAATGAGATCAATAATCAAATGAGTAATCAAGAGCGAGGAATGTATAAAGACCTGGATCCGGTAACCATGCCCCGGTCCCCTGGCGTGACTTATCAGGAGCTACTCGATGCGGATTCCCACGAGGTGCCTGAGGTGCTCAGGCTGGAGTCCCCTAAAGATATGGGTAAGCATGATTTTTCGGTTGAGCGTTATACTTCAAAAGACTGGCATGATAAGGAAGTGGAACGACTCTGGAAAAAAGTCTGGCAATTTGTTTGCCGCGAAGAAGACCTTGCCGAGCCGGGGGATCATATTCGATATGATATTGCCGGGATGTCCTTTTTGATTGTTCGAGCAGATTCGGGCGAGATTAAAGCCTACCCCAATGCCTGTCTGCATCGCGGTCGTATGTTAAAGGAATTCGATGGCTATGCTTCTGAACTTCGCTGCGCCTTCCATGGCTTCTGTTGGCACCTTGATGGCAGCTTGAAGGATATTCCAGCCGATTGGGATTTCTCGCACATCAAACAGGATGAGTTTTCACTTCCTGAGTTGCCAACAGCGACCTGGGCCGGATTTGTATTTATTAATCCGGATCAGAACTGTGCTCCCTTTGAGGAACACATCACAGACATGAAATCCCAGTTTGAGCGGTGGGATCTAGGGGCTTTGTACAAGCAGGCACATGTGGCCAAAATAATGCCTTGCAACTGGAAGGTCGCCCAGGAGGCTTTTTGTGAGGCTTATCATGTCAATGCCACCCATCCACAGATAATGAGAGGTATTGGTGACGTCAACAGCCAGGTAGATATCTGGGATAACTGCGCCCGGGTTATTACGCCAGGGATCACGCCGAGCCCACTGCTGGACTATGAGATTGAAGGTGAAGGTATGCTCCGCTCTATGATGGATCTGCCCCATGACGCGGAGGTGCCACCGATTCCGGAGGGTATGAATGTCAGGGCATTTATGGCGAGTATCAGCCGGGAAGGTCTGCGTCCTGATGCTGGTAGCAAAGTTGATGAGTACTGTGATGCTGAAATTGTCGACAGTATTGACTACACGCTGTTTCCTAACTTTCACCCCTGGGGCGCCTATAACAAGATCGTGTACCGGTTTCGCCCCAATGGCAATGATCATCGCAGCGCTATTATGGAGTGTATTCAGCTGGCACCGTTTCAGGGAGAGCGGCCGCCCGCTGCTAAAATCCACTGGCTGAAAGAGGACGAAAAGTGGTCCAGCGCCCTTGGTTTTCTCGGTAAGGTGTTTGATCAGGATGCGTTTAACATGCCAAAAGTCCAGTTAGGGTTAGAATCCACATACAGATCTGGGATAACGTTGTCTGGTTACCAGGAAGGCAAGGTGCGCTGGTTACATACTAAACTGACAGAATGGGTAGGTGAATAATGGCATTATCTCATACCCATCCCTTTGACCCTGAGACCTTGTACGAATTAGACGAGGATGGCAATATCCGCCTGAGTAACGGCAACCGGGTAGGCGTTTTCACCAATGAAGGCAGGCATATCTCTGGTGATATCCGTGAGGCCGACCCGCAGCTTTGTGTTTGGATTGCCAACAATCCTGATCCGGATGGCCAGCTCGCCAACTCACGAATGGCAGGCCGGGACCCGCAATAACAGAACAGGCAGGGACTATGACAAGGTACGTTTTGATAGGGCTCTGTGAACCGACCAGCGCCGCCGACCAGGCGATTTTTGACGAGTGGTTTATCGATCAGCACATTGAAGATACCAGCCGTTGCCCCAATTTCATCAAGGGTAGTGTTTACAGCCTTGCCGGGCCGCATTTAGACGGTGAGACGGTATCTAACTACCTGTCAATCTACGAGGTTGAAGCGGATAGTTATGAACAGGCCGAGCGGGTACTTAATGAGTGGCAGGCAGACCCGGATGCCTGGGAAGGTCGCCGCCACCATAGAGAAACAATGGAAAAGGCGGGCCAGTTACCCATTAAAATAAATGGTTCCGGCTGGTACCAGCTGCTGAAATCATTTAAGGGATCCGAACCAGGTAGCTGAACGTAGCCGGGTAGCTGGTTACAAGCAGTGCCTGGCAATTGAATGGACGCCCTACTCTGTTTTAAACAAATACACCTTTGTGCGGGCTTAGTAATATCCATATATATCCAAGACAGTTTTTTGATCAGATGTTGACACGATTCTGCAGATTGCTGGAACTGATGTTGAGCGGGCGTGTTGTACGCCTGCATGCTTCGAGCCAGGTAATTGGATTTACGGGGTTTGCTTAAGTTGGAAGCAAAAGGATTTTTCTGTGTCATGATTAGCAATTCTTGTTACTCAGCCAGTACAGTGTGATATAGGAGACAGGATGCCGGAACCTCTGGAAGGATTTACCGTTATAGAGATGACCGTAGCTGTGCAGGGTCCGGCAGCGGCGCTTTACCTGCGCGATATGGGTGCGCAGGTGATCAAGGTTGAACCACCCATGGGCGACGCCAGTCGTTATGGTCGAGGTCGTCAGAACGAGACACCTGACGGAACCCTTGGACCCCAGTATGTCGCTGTTAATCGTGGAAAGCGATCCGTCTGTCTTGATGCCGCAACTGAATCAGGTCTAAAGGCCCTGTATCTTATGCTGGAAAATGCAGATGTGTTCCTGACCAACTATCGGGAACCAGCGTTAGTGAAGATGGGTCTTGGTTATGATGAATTGCATGGTAGGTACCCCGATCTGGTTTATGCGTCAGTCAATGGCTTTGGTCCCCAGGGTCCGGATAGTGGCAAGGCTATGCTCGATGGTGTTGCTGCAACGCGGGGAGGGCTTGTGCATCATACTGGCTATCCTGATCGAGATCCCAGCCTGCTAGGTGCTATCGTGGTTGATACGGGTGGCGCAATGCAATTGGCCCTCGGGGTGGTCACCGCCTTGCTCGCCCGGCAGAGATACCAGGGTGGGCAAAGGGTTCAAACCAGTGCCCTGGGTGCGACCCTGTGGATGCAGCAATGGGAGCTGACCCATGTCAGTATGACCGGTGCGACCCTGACCAGGGACGGCAATCATCATCCCAATATCAGAGGCCCTTATGGGGTCTATCGTACTAGAGAGGGTGGTGCCATTATGATCGCGCAGACCATGGATCATGAAGCCTGGGATGCTTTTTGTATATTTTCTGAGGCATTTGATCTTGCTATTGATCCTCGGTTTCAGACCCCAGGGCAACGCCTGGGAGAAGGATTAACAGAAGAAGACTCGATTCAGGTCCGTGCCCGGCTGACCGAAATATTTGCAGCGAAAACAACCCAGGAATGGGAAGACTTTTTGTATACACAACCCGAAATCATCTGGGAGAGGGCAAGGGACTGGAGTGAAGTACTCGAAGATGAACAGTGTGTTGTTAATGAGTATGTGACAGAGGTAGAGATACCTGGGCTGGGAAAAAGGAAAACAGTCGGTAATCTGGTGACCCTCAGCGACACCCCTGGTAGTGCCAAAGGGAATCCGCCGGCACTGGGAGAGGCCAATACAGACGTGTTAAGCCGTTTAGGGATGAGCCAGGAAGAGTGCGCAGCAATTGAGCGACATGCAACCCGGGTCCGTGAAGATACCATTGCTCTGATAATGGCTGCTTCAGGCCGCAACGATGAAGCTTAGTCTCGTCACAGGGTTTGCTAGGTCCATGGCCAGGAGCGGGGTTGTATAACTCGTTCTGGATAAGATGAGTCCAATTTCAGTCCTCATTGACGCAACCGGATCATTGCATGTTCGGGCGGGTTCGAGCGATTATCTCTCATTCACCGATAAGGAAAAGAATAATGAAATCTAAAGTGTGTGACATGTTGGATGTTGAGTTTCCATTGTGTGCTTTCAGTCATTGCCGTGACGTTGTTGTTGAAGTCAGCAAGGCAGGTGGTTTTGGTGTGCTGGGCGCAGTTGGGCACACGGCTGAGTCGCTGGCCATAGAGCTTGACTGGATCGACCAGCATATAGGCGGTAAGCCCTACGGTATCGACCTAATTGTCCCTACCAGTATGAGTGATAAAAGTGGGGAGTTTACACCTGAAGAGATTGAAGCTCGGGTGCCCCCGGAACACAGGCGACACGTGGAGCAGATTCTCGCCAGCAACGGTATTGATACCGCGGGTCTTTGGGATAGTAAGGTCAGCGAAAGCTTCGGCAATAACATGCGTGAAGAAGGCATTGCTGCCAGTCTGGACGTTGCTTTTGCGCACCCTATCAAGATGATTGTTAACGCCCTTGGCGTACCACCCCAATCGATGATGGATCGTGCAAGGGAACATGGCGTGGTGGTGGGCGCTCTGACCGGAGCCAGAGAGCATGCCATCAAACACGCTGACGCAGGTGTTGATATTCTGATTGTTGCGGGTACTGAAGCCGGTGGTCATTGCGGTGAGGTGTCAACCCTGGTACTGGTTCCCGAAGTCCTGGAGTCGTTAAAAGAATATGATCGTAATATCCCCATCCTGGCTGCAGGCGGCATAGTAACGGGTAAACAGATGGCGGCCTGTATGGCCATGGGCGCAGAAGGCGCCTGGACAGGCTCCGTGTGGCTGACAACCGCGGAAGCGGAAACGGCACCGGTGATTAAGGAAAAGTTTCTTTCTGCCAGTTCTCGACAGACGGTCCGCTCGCGCAGCCGTACCGGCAAATACACCCGACAGCTGCGCTCACCCTGGACGGATGCCTGGCAAGTCGAAGGTGCGCCGGATCCTTTGCCCATGCCGCTACAGGGCCTGATCAGCGGACCAGCACTGGCAAGGATTGATAAATTAGCCGAAGCAGGTGACCCCGGTGCAAAAAAACTGGCAACTTACTGGGTTGGTCAGGGTGTTGGATTAATGAATACAACGGTCAGTGCCCGTACGGTTGTGTTCGAATTCATGTCTGAATTCGCTGAAGCATCAGAACGTCTGGGCGGAATTATGGAGGACTAGGCATTAGTGCAGATGCTCTGAATGCCAGTATTGGATAACGGCCACGGCTGATTTCCCCTGCCTTGAAGTAGTTTGCTACTGCTAAGGCCCTGAGCGACTGCGCTCGCCTGCCCACAGGGTTAAGTGGCTTTTGGCTAGGAAAGCCCCAGTTCTTCGGCAAAGGCATCACGCATGACAAATTTCTGCATTTTCCCGGTCACAGTCATGGGGAATTCATGTACCATTTTAATATACCTGGGTATCTTGAAGTGCGTGATCTGACCTGAGCAGAATTCCCGAATCTCATCATCTGTCAGATTGGAACCTTCCTTTAATTGAATCCAGGCTGCGACCTGTTCACCGTACTTGTCATCGAGGACACCAAATACCTGAACTTCCTGAATTTCAGGGTGCGTATAGAGGAATTCTTCGATTTCCCTGGGGTAAATATTTTCTCCACCCCGAATAATCATATCTTTGATACGACCGGTGATTTTGACGAAACCATCCTGATCCATTTCACCCAGGTCGCCTGAATGTAACCATCCCTGGACATCAATGGTATCAGCGGTTCTTTCCTCATCATCCCAGTAACCCTGCATCACGCCGTAGCCGCGGGAACAGACTTCTCCGGTTTCACCAAAGGCTGCCGTTGCACCATCTTCGCGGGTTATTTTCATCTCCCAGTTGGTGTGGGGTCGGCCGACCGTGGTTACCCGGCGTTCAAATGAATCTTCAATAGCCGTCATTGAATTAAGAGGGCTGCACTCGGTCTGGCCATAGCCGATGACGATTTCTGTCAGATCCATGTCACTGATCAGTCTTTTCATTAGTTCAATGGGGCAGGTTGAACCGGCGATAATGCCCGTTCTGAGGCTGCTGACATCAAACTCCCTGAAGGTTGGTAGATCCAACTCGGCGATAAACATGGTAGGTACACCATGCAGCGCCGTGCACTTTTCATCCTGTACGGCCCGTAACACTGGCTCAGGGTCGAAGACTTCACAGGGCAGAACCATGGTTGCTCCCTGGGCAACACACAGCAGTGTGCCGAGCACCATGCCGAAACAGTGATACATGGGAACGGGAATGCAGAGTATGTCATCGGCTGTAAAGTGCATACTGTTGCCGGCATGGTAGGCATTGTTGAGGATGTTGGTGTGCGAAAGGGTTGCTCCCTTGGGCATGCCGGTTGTGCCGCTGGTAAACTGGATATTGATGTTATCACCGGGCTGCAGGGTCACTGCAAGTTCTGCCAGTCTGGCAGATTCGTTGTCTTGGCCCATATCGCACACGGAGCCGAAGTTAAACATGCCAGCGGAGGTTGCCTGGCCCATACGGATGACGATCTCAAGGTGTGGTAATTTTTTCGACTTCAACTGCCCAGGATTGCAAAGGCTGAGTTCCGGGGCCAGTTCTTCCAGCATTTTCAGGTAGTAACTGGTTTTGAAGCTTTCGGCGGCAACTATCGCCTTGCAACCGACTTTATTCAATGCATATTCAAGCTCATACAGTCTGTAAGCTGGATTAATACATACCATGAGGGCCCCAATCTTGGCCGTTGCAAACTGGGTCAGCACCCATTCGTAGCGATTAGGCGACCAGATACCGACACGATCACCTGGCTGAATTCCCAGGGCGAGCATCCCCTTGGCGAATCGGTCAACCTCACGGGCAAATTCTCTGTAGCTCCATCGAATACCCTGGTGAGGCACAATAAGCGCCGTGTGCTCGGGGTTTTCTGTCGCCACAGCATCCAGATGCTGGCCAATAGTGGTGGTCAGTTGTTTTGCTGTAGTTCCGCTGAATTGCGCTTCTGCCATGGCATCTGTTTCCCTTTAGCATTGAGATGACTGTCTATTTGAACGACCGCAGCCTTGACCTTGTTGACAGGCTTTCATGTTGATAAGTATGCCTGATTTTTCCTATGGGGTAACAGCCCCATACCACAACCCTGCCTGAAATGACTGAAAGGATAACCGTCTTGAGCCAGATTGGCTATGAGTGTGGATGCTTTCAGTCAATGGTCCAAAGTTTAAAGTGGGTTCATACGCAGTCTGATAGCTGGCTTCAACCTTGTTGTTAGGGCATGGCAGAGCGTGGTGGAAGACCGGCGTAGTTAAGCTTTTAGGGGCAGAGGCCCAGGGCGAATACAGGGCGAATAGAAGAGATCTCAAGGGTCTTTATTGAATCATCGATATTAAATCATCGATAGTTTACTTCTCAGGTCAGGAACATCTTTAGTCCCGCATATTTTGGTAACAAATCAGTTCGTCGTAGTGTTTTTCGCTGTTGCTGTTGCAATTTGTGACCCACCGATAGACCCGCGTTTCAGAGACTGGAAGGATTCTCGACCTGGCATGATTCTTTTGGTAGCCTCAAGGTATTCATTGCAAATGAGTTATGCTATGTCTTCAATTTTTTTGCTCGATCTGATGAAACGATTTCGGCTTGCTTATGGCAGAGCCGATCGCAGCGAGTTGTTAGCGGTTACCAGCCACGACTTTGAGTGGCATCAGCATATGTCACACTCCGTGGATGATTCGCCTAACGGGCATGTTTTGAAGGGTATTGATGAGTTGCTTGAAGAGCTGACCAGAAGAGGTAAGCAGTGGCAGCAGACACGCTATCAGGAAATGCAGGAACGGGTCGCCGGCGATGATCTGCTGGTGCAGACTTTTACGATCAGCGGTATTGATTCTGGCACGCCTTTCCATGCAAAGGTTGTCGATCTGTATCCGGTTCGCAATAAGCTGATTATTCGAAAAGATACTTACTGGAAGTACGTGAGATGATGCAACAAGGTTTGTGTACACTGGGTGATCATGTTGCCGATCCATTGACGGGGCAGCGCACTTCACAGGAAGAAAGACACAGCAATATTTTTGAATATCTTTCCCGGGCTGAACCCCTCGGCTTTGATACTATTGTGGTCGGTGAGCACCACTTCAGTGATTTTATTATGTCAGTACCGCAGCTATTCCTGGCCTGGTTTGCAGCAAAAACGGAAAAAGTCAGGCTGGCAACAGGGGTCACCCTGCTTCCTCATCATGATCCGGTTCGTTTGGCAGAAGATTTTGCAACGCTTGATGTCATATCCGACGGGCGCGCTGAAATGTGGGTTGGTAAGGGCGTTGAGCCAAAGGTTTACCAACACTTCGGCCAGAATGCTGCAGATGCGGCAACGCGTCAGCAGGAGGGTTTAGAGCTGTTGTTAAGGCTGTGGACAGAGCGTGATTTGCATTGGCATGGCCAGTTTCGAGCCCCTCTGGCAGGAATAACATTGCAACCTCGCCCAGTTCAACAACCCCATCCGCCGGTTTATGTATCTTGTAGTAACCCGGAGGCAACCATAGTGCCCGCAAAACTGGGGCTGAATCTGGTTTTGACTGGTTTGGCTTTTGATCTGGAGCAGTTAAAACCGATGGTATCGCGCTACCACCAGGAGTGGGAAAAATGCGGTCACAGCCATCAGCCAAAGATCACCCTGTTGGCCCACTGCCATATAGCGGAATCCTCCCAGGCCGCACGAAAACACCTGGCGCAATACCAGTTTAACTTTCAGCGGTGGGTTTTTTCAAAACGCTTTGATATGGCTGAAAAGGACGTTGAATTACCCCCTAGAATCACAAATCTGGGTGCTCAGGAATGCGTGATTGCGGTAGGCAGCCCCCAGCAGGTGTTAGACAAAATTGCCCAGTTATGTGAAATGTCGGGATGTGATCGTTTTATTTATCAGGGAGATTACGGCGGTCAGCCCTGGCCTCGGGTGATGCAGTCGCTTGAACTATATGGTCAACATGTGCTGCCTGAAGTGCGTAAGTTGGCATAGTGAATATCGGTGCCGGCTGATCAGCTGTTTGCTTTTCCCGGTGAATGAGTCACTACCGGCATAAATCATTGTTTAGATCATTACAAGACTCGTAATATGAGATCATAACAAACGCATAAGAAAAGGATAAAACTATGAGCGGCTATATTTGTGTTAATGGCACGATTTTGGATCAGGATAAGATGGCAGAATATGCTGGTAAGGCGGGCAAAGTCATTGCTGATCATGGTGGTGCCATTGTCAATCGCAGTCCGGCTGAAGTGCTTGTAGGTCAGTCGCCTCATAAAATGCTGGTGGTCATTGAATTCCCCGATAGGCAGGCAGCAAGGGGATTTTTTGATTCTGCCGAATACCAGGCGCTGGTGCCTATCAGAGAACAGGCTCTGGATGCCATTTTTGTGCTCGGTGGCGATTAATAAATAGGGTTTTTGAAAAGCGAATTCTGAGTGGGGAATCGAGGTAAGATTTCAACTACATGGTTGCTGGAATCGATGATGAGTCTTGACGTTTATACAGCTGCAACTCCCAACGGGTGGAAAATCTCGATAATGATCGAAGAGCTTCTTGAAGCCGGTGTGGACCTGCCTGAAACTAATATGCACAGCATCGATTTGTCCAGAGGTGAGCAGTTTTCGGAAGCCTTTACTACGATTTGTCCAAACCAGAAGATACCAGCGCTGGTGCATAATGGCATAGCGCTCATGGAAAGCTGCGCCATCCTGCAGTATCTGGGAGAAACTTTTCCGACAGGCTTGTTTCCGCAGGGTGAAGCCCGTTGGCGCGTGATTCCCTGGCTCTACTGGCAGGCCGCTAATATTGGCCCTATTTTTGGTAATAAATTAAGTTATACCCGATATATCGCTGATGCCACGGAAGAGCAAAAAGCCCATCCGATCGAGAGATTTGGCAGAGAGGCACTGCGACTGGTAGCCGTGCTGGACCGACAATTGCAAGCGCATGATTATATCTGCGGGGATAGTTTTACGGTGGCTGATATTTCGGTCTGGTGCTGGGTACGCTCATGGAAATGGTCCAAGGTTGATATCACCAGTAAACCTCGTGTGCTGGAGTGGGTGCGGCGAGTCCGGGCAAGACCCGGCGTTGAACGTGGTATCTCATTCGGTGTGCCAAGCGAGGAGATTGACCAGTTCAGTGAGGAGAGGAAAGCCCAATACAGAAAAAATGGTGCTGGTATTGCCTCCAATAATCGTTTGCCCACCGATGTTTAGTTGCTTGTACAGTGATTTAACAATGTCTTTATCTTATTTTTTGACAGAAGGCCCGTTAAAGGCCTTTTGGATGGGCAAGGAATTCCTCGATGATATGCTCTGGCGCTTTGGCATAATCAGATGCACGACTGACTCCCTGGCCTGTTTGCCGCTTTAAACTGATTGCCATTTCCGCCATCTTCACCGTGATAGGAATACCGTTGATTACCGGTGCTGAAGCGATAGCATGATTGAATATCTTTGAAAACAGCAGCATTGGAATACCCCCCCCAGGAATAAGTATGTCTACGCCAGCCTCAATCAAAGGTTTGCCCTGTTTTTCAAATAGTATTCGAACCTGTTCGGCTTTTTCAGCGGATGTGTATGCCTCCAGAATCTGACCGGGTTCAAATGTCATGGCATGAACGCCTGTCACCCGTTCGCGTAGCCCGTATTTATTAATCTGATGATGAAACCAGGGAATGAAGCGAGGATTAATGGTAACAATGCCTAATCTCTGGCCGAGTTGTAAACTGTATAGCATTGAGGCTTCGCCTAAGGCTATGACTGGAATATCCACAACTGCTCTGGCTTCGTACAATCCGGCATCCTGAAAGTGACCAACGATGAATGCATCATAGCCTTCGCGCTCTGCCTGTATCGCGTTGCAAATCATTTCTCGGGCACAGCGAAACTCGACTAACGGATGCGCGTAGCTGTCGAAGGGCGTAATTCCTTTAATATCGATTGTCGTGCCCGGCGCACAGGACTGATCCAGATGGATTCGTAACGCATCCCAGTAAGATTCTCCGTGCTCATAATCCACATAACTTTGATACCATAATTTCATTTTCCTGAAACTCCTCTACGATGTCCTTTCAGGAACAGGTTTCACTATAGTTGAAGTAACTGCAATTGTTTTCTAACTAAATGTGTGCATCAGGGTTCAACGGCCACGATTGTCATGGGCACCCTTTGAGATCACTCAAGCGACGCGTCTGGTCGGCCCTGCAGGCGCATCAAGGCTTATTATAATGCTGCGGCTTTTTGTAAGGCAGGTTTACTGGAGCCCCGCGAGCGCTTCATCAATCACAGTAAGGCCACACAACGTGTGCCCAACGCCGACTTTATCAGTGGTGTTAAAGAGGAGCTCATAGCTGGTGGAGTTACATTGGTTCTCATGTGACACGAGGTTGACAGTGCCTTCCAGCAGGCGGGTTAATTCAGCGGTATTTTCCGACGGAACGAGGCGATCAAAGGGGGAATGATAAAGATGAACTAAGGTGTCGTTTGCGGCTATTGGATCAACTATATTGGTAAAACTATTCAGCTGGAGTAGAGATTTTAGCGAGTCATACTCCGCATCGTCCCGAAGAAAACCTACTATCAGTTCTGAACTCAGACTATTTCCCTGGATCAGATCTGTCTCGCTGAAGCCAGTTTCCAGGTAGCCGAGCAGTCCCGGTAGAATCCTGTTGACAGCATAGGGGACAGTTGTTTCGGCATCGACAAAACGACAGTAAGCATCTTCATTGCAGTTGTTATCAAGGTGCGCGAGCACACCTTTGAAAGTCTGATAGAGATTATAGGGGGCACCGCCTGCATAGACTTCTTTGACATTGAGATTGTGAGAACTAGTCAGTATTGACTGCCAGAGCCCGATAGCGCTATGACCTCCCTGGGAATAACCAATGATAGTGAGCTCTGTCTTTAAGCCCTGATTGTGAAACTCGCTGTAGTCGTCAGCGGCCAGGATGGCCAGGATCATGTCCAGAGCATTGTTTGAGGTTCTGTTATTCATGAGGTAGGTCTCAGGCTGGCCAGAAGTACCACCGCGTCCCCAGTTGTCGGGTGCGATAACTAGATAGCCCTGGGATGCAATAAGATTAGCCAGGATGTACCAGGCATCTGTACTGTCAAGGTCACCTGGCGTTGAACCGGTTGCGTGAGTTAACACGACAACCCGGTTTCTTTGCTGAAAAGGCCCATCGTCGGTTGCCGGCATAGCGACCAGCCCGGTCAGGTCTGCTGATGTTAAGCCTGCAGGGGTTCTCGACTGGTACGCGATCTGCTGGGAAATAACACGATAGGTCGCTATCGGGTTGTCCAGATGTTGCCAGTTTGCCTGGGTCAGTTCACTGATAATGTCGGCAACCAAGGGTTTCACTATGGCGGGCGGGTTCAGTTTATCCACCAAGACCTCTTCGAGGTAGGTGTTGAACAGTGCGTCAATTGATTCCCTGGCTGTGAGCACGGTATTCAGTACTGAAACTGGGCTGGCATTGCTTTTGCTACCGGTGGAGAAGGCCAATTCTCCTTTGTATGCTGCGCTATCGGTTCCAGTGGCAGTGATCCGGGCTGTGTAATCAGTCAGTTCTTTGATTTCAGCACAGGTTATTTTGTGATCGATTATCTGATCAATGTTCTGATCGTTAAGTTCCGTCAGCGACCTTCGTATTGCCTGGCCGTCGGGTTGACAGTCTCCTGAGTAGGTAAAAGTCATACCAGCCTGTCCAGTATGGACTATGTTCATGGAAGAATACTTCGGGCTTATGGTTGAGTTTTCTGCCGGAATGCGATCCAGTATATCCAGCATGATGGGTTCCGTGGTCGTTGGGTTGGAGTTGGTGATGGTGGCCTCTGAGACTGAAGAGTGCTTTCCGCCACAAGCGGCAAGCAGTATCAGCGGAAATAACAAGGCAAAGCGGTGGAATCGACGCATAGTATCGGGATTTTCGGGTTTGCCATCAAGCCAGGCTCTCATCTGCTCTAGCTTAAGTGAGAAGTATGTTAAAAAGAACTGCAAATGGATAACCGGGCACGGTTAACTCGTTGTCGAGTAGGTGCAGCTAGTCACTTGCTATTGCCCCTTGCGGGTTCGTAAACGTACTATTGGAATCGTTTACGATAGATTGCCAGCAGCTTTTTATGAGGCTGCTTTGCGAATGGGTGGTGTTTGCAGCTGCAGATTAAGGATAGCTAGCCGTCTTCATTATTAATGCTGTGGGAAGGGGAGTTAAGTGATGTTGGAAGCATTTATTCCATGGGCTCGTATTGATTGGCAGTTGCAACTGGAGCTGCTGATCTGGCTAGGCGTGATATTTCTGTCAATGGTGCTGTGCTATATCAGGCTAAGGCAAATTGCCGTCAGTGAGCAAGATAACCAGAAGCCGGTCAATTAGTGGATGCCCTTACCCTATCACTGGTGAGTCTGTTGCTGGTTAGCCTGGCTATAGGTGCTTATTCCAGCCGGAGCGTCAAGGATACCCGGGACTACTATTCCGCCGCCGGGCGGATGCCCTGGTATATGCTGGTGGGGACTTTTATGGCTTCTAACGTCAGTGCCGGTCTGTTTCTGGGCGCGACAAATGCAAGCGGACAAAATGGTTATGCGATGTGGGCGGCTTATTTTCCGACCTGTATTGGTTACCTGCTATGCATTGGTTTTGTTGCGATTTGGATTCGACGGCTGTCTGATCGCTATGAAATAATGGATCTTACCGACCTTTTTTATCATCGATTCAGGCGACAGGGAGAACTGATCAGATCAGTCAGTTCCATTATCATTGTTTTTGCCTACATACCGGTACTGATTGCTCAGTTCATTGCCCTGGCAAGCATTATCTCCGTGCTGCTGGACGTGTCTTATGGAGGTTCACTGCTGGCAATCAGTCTGGTTGTGGTTTCCTACACTTTGCTGGGTGGGATGTTGGGGGTTATTCGCGCTGATGGTGTTCAGTTCATTATTTTGCTTGTTGGCCTGTTGGTTGCTGTGCCGATGGCTCTCTCTGCTGCAGGCGAAGGTGAGGTGAACGTTGGTTGGCAGAGAATAAGCCGGTTGCCCGAGATTTTTGAGTGGACCACGCCTGGACTGCCCTGGTTTGCCGTGCTCGGCCAGCTGGTCTGGTTGTTTGCTATTCCGGTGCAGCCCCACCTGGTATCGAGATTTCTTGCTGCGCGCACCGAAAGAGATATCGTTATTTCATTGCCCATTTGTGTGGGCCTGACACTTTTCATCTATACCGCGACCATTCCGCTGGGTCTGGCCGGTCGTATTCTCGAGCCTGAGTTGGAATCCGGGGCATACTACTATGTCGTTATGGCTGTCAATCATTTCCCAGTGTTAGTCGGTGCTTTGGCCCTGGCGGGTATTGCGTCAGCGGCGCTGTCTACCTGCTCAACGGTGCTGCTGATTGCAGGTCAAACTGTTTCCCGGCAGGTTCTTCAGCGATTACCCATGCCAGGCTGGTTTACGCCGATGTATGGAGCAAGAGCCGGGGTATTGATGGTCGGTGTTGCTACCTGGCTGATCGCGGCTATACAACCCTTGGGAATTTTCTGGTTAGTGGTCCTGTCTGCGTCGCTTCTGGCTTCCGGGTTTTTTGTGCCGCTTTTCCTGGGTATGTTATGGCGGCGGGCCAGTGCGGAAGGTGCTGTTGCTGCAATGCTAACTGGCACTCTTTCAGCGGTTACGGTTTATCTGGTTAATGGCCTGTTCGGCACACATCTATTTATCAGTGAGGTATTTGCTGGTTTGGCTATGAGTCTGATTATTATGGTGGTGATTAGTATTAAGTCACCGGCCTCTGAACAAGAAATGGCAGTTTTGGATTGCGCCCGTAAGCTTCCTGCGGGGTTAGAGAGCAGGCCCTACCCAGGGTGAAATCTGCAGGGGGCATGCTGCCCCCTGCAATGAATCAGAAACTAACCGTCAGCGTCAATCCGGCCCAGCGAGGGCGACCGTAATACTGCTCAGTCATACCGATGACAGCTTCGGTAGACAGGTCAAAAGTCTGCACCAGGTATTCTTCACCGCCCAGGTTATGCACATACGCTCTTACATCCCATTTCTCACTACTATTGGTAAAGCTGACAGCCGCGTTTTGTAATGTATAGCCATCTTCTGTTACTGCTGGGAACTGGGTGATGGAAAAGTAATGCTCGGATCTGTGGTGGGCATCATACTGAATTGCAAGCTTTCCACCCATTAAGTCAAATTCGTAGCGAATAAGCATGTTCTGGTTCCACTTGGGTGAATTGACCGTTGTGGTCATGGGGCCACCAAAACCTAGATCAACATCGACATCGTTGTAAGCGGCGCCCAGCATGATTTCAAGCCCTTCTACAGGAGACGTTATGAGCTCAATTTCTCCGCCTGAGGCTTCCGAGTCAGCATTGAGCACGTATGAATCGATGCCAATTAGCTGGAACACCTGCTGGTTCTTGTAATCATAGGAGTAGTAGGTTGCGTTGATCTGGGCGAGGCCACCACTTAATCTTGACTTAAAGCCTATCTCAATTGCATCTAGCTGCTCCGGATCGTAGCTGAAGACTTCATCAGTATATTCTGCAGGCGGGAAAATCATAGCGTTGTAGCCGCCAGCTTTGACGCCACGGTTGAAGCTCATATAAATCAACACATCATCACTGTAATCCCAGTTCAGGCCTAATCGGCCGGCCATTTTCTTGTCTTTGCGAGCACCATCGTAGGTGCCGATTTGAAACCAGACGTTCGGGTTACCATTGTGTCTTTTTGAGCCATCTATGTAGTCCACTAGATTATTTTGGTAGCTGTGCGTTTTGTCCTCACTGATCCAGCGCAAGCCGGCTACCACAGAAAGGCTGTCAGATAAATCGTATTCGACCTGGCCGTAGACCGAGATTGACTCACTGGTAGTTGTATAGGGATTGTCAATGCCAGAAAGTGCGGGGGTATCGCTGACAGGGTCAAAGAATGGTTCGCTCTCGCCACCATTGCCATCATTAACCTCTAAATCCATATAGTATAGACCAGCGACCCAGTTCGTATTGTCGCTGCCTCCAGTAAATCGAAATTCCTGGGAAAACTGTTCTGCATCAGTACTCAGATAAAATGAGAACACGGGTGCTGGTGAGGCATCAGAGTCCTCAATGTACTCCCGTGTTACCGTTGAATAATCGGAAATTGATGTGAACGTAAAATTCTCAGTATCCCAGTTCATGGTAGCGGAATAACCTCTGATTTCCAGATCGTTAAAGCCAATCTCGTCGTAGTCTCCCGCGTAGATGTCATTGTCTGTGTCGATATAACCCAGGATATAATTTTCCAGATCGGGCGTTAACTCTCCAGGTTCACCCAGGGATGTGACATGTTCAAAGAAGCCGGTATCAATGTTCTGGTCCATCATTCGATAGTTGAACAGAGCGTCAAAATTATCGCTCGGTTCCCAAAGTAACTGAAGTCGCAGGGATTGTTCATTACCGTTGTTCAGGTCCTTGCCGATTCTATTGTTGATGTACGGATCATGTTTGTTGCTAGCAAATGAAACCCTGCCTTTCAGGTTGTCCGATAAAGGGCCGCCGACGGCACCCTCCACTTTAAACTGGTTAAACCTTCCTAGTGTAACTCGTCCATAGCCTTCCAGTTCATCAGAGGGTTTTTTTGTAATGAAGTGAGCCAGGCCGCCTGTCGCGTTGCGGCCGTACAGCGTTCCCTGGGGGCCCTTGAGAATCTCCACGCGATCCATATCGAAAAGCATGAAGCCGGTTCCGGACATTTGACTGATATAAACGTCATCCAAATAAACTGCCACCGGGCTTTCCACGTTGGTGGTGAAATCTGAATTGGCAACACCGCGTATAGCGATCGAGTAATTTGACTCGCCGTTGGGTTGAACGGTAGACACACCCGCTGCCATTGCGGTGACCTGCTGGGCATTTGTATAGCCTAGCTGATCCATCTGGTCACCCGTTAAGGCATTAATAGCGATACCCACTTCCTGGGCATTCTGTTCCCGCTTTTGAGCAGTAACCACCACTTCCTCCATGATGGCTGCATAGCTCGAACAGCTCAAACTAACAAAGCATAAGACCGACAATACTCTTTGTGATGCAATTTTCATGTGCTCCCCTTTGAAGTTCGTTGTATCTTGCTATTAACCCGACCTTGTCCAGTCAATTGTCTCTGTTTCTGTTGCTACTATCAATTTAATCTAATTTAATTGCCGGCCTGCCCTTGCTGAGAGCCTGTAGCATCAGGCCACATATGACTTTATACTTTATAATAGTTTAATTATAAATAATACAGATTAATGGTTCGTACTAGTCCGCTGTAGTGGAGGAAATGGGCTCAGTTTCAAACGAAAAAAAACAAGAATAGAAACAAGAAAAGAAACATGTAGCAACAAGCTAGGAAAGCCTGGTTGTGTTCTGGTTCTAGATTGCACAAAACCATTGACCGTACTAGTATGTCCAAGGCAATTAGAGGCTTCCATTTACAAGCTCTAATTGAATTCTGACAGCTATTAAGCAAGGCAGTTGACAGGGAGGAAATTATGTCTTTGAGAAGGGTTGCTTTTTTTCAGTTCTGGCAAAGCGCAATTATTGGCAGGCGGGCTGAAACGGCGTGTTTCGCGTTGATTGCCTTGACGATTTTTTCTTTGGGTGCATCCTACTCCCAGGCTGAACTTAAACCCGAACCCATACCCAATGTGGTTTCACTTGCAACGCCTTATCCAGCGGGATATGCGATCGTCCATGATCTTGCATTTGGCAGTTTAATCGATTCAAGTTTTTCCCTGGTTGATATTAATACCCGCCGTTTTAAAGGTATGATCAGTGCCGGGCAATTTGCGACCATCGATTTTTCCGTCGGGCGGCAAAAATATTATGTGGGGGAAACCATCCACAGTAGAGGCTCTCGTGGACAACGCCAGGACGTCATTGCCATTTATGATTTCGCTGATTTAAAACTGGTTGGCGAAGTAGACCTACCGCCAAAACGTATGAACATGGTTGTCAATAAATCAAGTACAGCCATCACAGCAGATGATAGATTTATGCTGGTGTTCAACATGAATCCAGGTACTTCAATTACGGTCATTGATCTGGATGAAGAGGCCATTGTCTCTGAAATCCAGACGCCGGGTTGCTATATGCTGTATCCAGGCTTAAAAAGCAGTTTTTTCATGATGTGTGGTAATGGCAGCCTGGTTTCCATTGGCCTGGACGAAAAGGGACAGGAAACTGAACGTTGGTCAAGCGCTGTATTTAATGATATTGATCGTGACCCATTGTCAGAGAAAGCCGCCTTCATCCAAGGCGTCTGGTACATGGTAACTTATGCAGGCGAAGTCCAGCCCATAGATGCCTCAGCACAAAGGCCTGTTATCAGGAAGCGATGGTGGTTAACCAGCGAAGCCGAACGAGCAGCAAACTGGAGGCCAGCGGGCTGGCACGGTAAGAGCGGGCACGAGGATGGCCTGTTGTGGGTCGCCATGACTGAAAACGGTTATGAGGGCAGTCACAAAGACCCAGCGACTCATGTCTGGGTTTACGACCTTCAAGAGAGCCGGCGAATCCTTGATATTGAGTTGGAGATTCCCGCCCTGAGTATTGCTACCACTAAAGGCAAGCAACCGAAACTGCTGGTAGTTAACATAGAAGGCAGCCTGGACGTCTACGAAGGTATTAAAGGCACCTATCTGCACAGCATTCATCAACTTGGAGAGACGCCATTTATGGTTCATGCCATTGATTAGATGGGGGGGCAAGCAATGAATTTATTAGAAAAACTGAACAGGTTCACAGAGGGTGCGAGTCGAGAAATCGCACGACGGAGTTCCAGAAGGGGCTTTATCGGTATGCTGGGCACAGCCCTGGCTGGCAGTGCTATGCTGCCATTACTACCGGTAGCCCGGGCGAGCAGCAGTGGTGGCGGCAGCGATGTTCCTGCTCAGACTACTGGCATACCGGGTGATCCCGGCGATCCATCCAGCTGTGACTATTGGCGTTACTGCGGTATAGATGGTTTTCTCTGTAGTTGTTGCGGCGGTACTGCCAACGCCTGCCCGCCTGGCACTGAAATGTCCCCTGTTACCTGGGTAGGGACTTGCCGGAACCCGGCCGACGGCTTGAATTATGTGATTTCTTACAATGACTGCTGCGGCAAGAGTAGTTGTGGCCGTTGCCTGTGCAATCGAAATGATGATGATCGTCCGGTTTACAGGCCTTCCGCCAATAATGATATTAACTGGTGTGTTGGCACTTCAAATAATATTTACAATTGTTCAACAGCTGTTCTTATTGGGCTAGGGAGTCAGTAGTGTTTTTAACAAGAGTTGCGGTGCTGGTGTTGTTAGCGACTATGGCGCAGGCGGAATTTTCGCCTGAAGCAACCGGCAGGATTGAGGTTCTGCCCGAGTCGTATCCAGACCATTGGGTAATGATTCATGATTTTTCCTTTGATCATATGTTTGAAGGCGAAGTGGTTATTATCGACCCGTTGGCGGACAACGTTGGCGGACAGTTCAAAGGCATGATAACGGCCAGTTTTATTGCTTCCTATGCCCACAGTAAAAAGCGAAACGAGCATTATGTCGCGGAAACTTTTTTTTCTAGAGGCGGTCGTGGTGGAACGCGTACCGATGTCGTGACGATATGGAATGCCTCCACCCTGAAGGTAGCAGATGAAATTGTTATTCCGGCGAAGCGTATTACCGGGATGCCGAAACCCATTACAACCGGGTTGCTGGGTGAAGATCGGTTTCTTGGTATTTATAATTTCACTCCGGGGCAGTCTGTGACCATAGTAGACCTGGAGAAAAGAGAAGTTGCCTCGGAGATTCCGACTTCTGGCTGTGGCTTTGTAATTCCAAACGGCAAGACAAGTTTCACTTCCATCTGTGCGAACGGTTCACTGATGACCAATCAATTGGACCAACAGGGTAACCTCAAGGCAAGTTCGCGTACCGAAATACTGTTTGATCCGGAAGCCGACCCGATTTTTGAAGCTGCGGCTATCTCGGCTGGCGTTGCCTATTTCCCAACCTTCAACAGTCGAGTTCTGCCTATTGATATTAGTGCTGAAGAGGTCTCTGCTAAAGCCTCCTGGTCTTTAACCAGCAGTGAAGATACAGGCTGGCGTCCGGGTGGCCTGGTACCTGTTATGACTGATTCTTCAGGTCTGGGTTACTTTCTGATGCACGCTGACGGCGCAGAGGGCACGCACAAAAATGGCGGTTCAGAAGTTTGGCTGTATGATCTGGCTGCGGGCAGGCGTCTATCACGGATCGTGCTGGAAAACTGGGGCATTGCCCTGGGAACTTCGGGCACAGGGGATAATCAACTCATGTTTGTGACCAATGCTGAGCTGGGAGTCGATGTTTACCGTATTCCTGAAGGGGAATATGTTCAGACGCTGAAAGTAGCCCTGGCCACACCATTTTCGATTCACGGTGCTCACTGAGTAATGTCGGGTCTTGAAACTCAGCTGGTCTGTTGGTTTTACGCTTTTGTTTTCGCGCTTGCTGTGCAGCACAAACTAAGCCAGTGGCATCGTTTCAGGGCTTCGGTCAGCGCCTATGATATTGTGCCGGATCAACTGCTTACCGGTTTTATAGGACTGCTCATTGTTTTGGAAGTGGTGGTAGTCGCGAGTCTGGTGTTCGTTCAGGCTGTTGGCCTGTTCCTGGCGGGAATTTTATTGACTGTTTATTTTATTGCGATAGCCATTAATATGGGCCGAGGCAGAGGCTTCATTGATTGCGGTTGCGGAGATGAGCCGACACCGTTATCAGTGATTCTGCTGGGTCGTAATCTATTGCTCATGGTGGTTGCATTCAGCACTTTCTATCTCGGTCTATGGGTGGGTAGCAAGGAAATGATTGCGGGCCTGGTTGTCTTGTCGATCGTTATGATTGCCGGTGGCTTGTATTTGACGCTTGATCAGTTGCTGGTAAACCAGGGCAAGTATCGTCGTCTGTGGTTAGGGGAACTCTGATGGATTTGATGGTATTTGCGGTCAGTGCACTCTGGGTGCTGGTGCTAATATTGGTCGTTATGGTGTTCGCGCTGGCACGCCAGGTTGGTGTTCTGTATGAGCGTGTGGCGCCCGCCGGGGCGCTCATGATTAACCAGCAACTTAAAGTGGGCGATGCCGCGCCGCGAGCGGTGGTGAAATCTATTGAAGGCCGCGAGCTGCAAATAGGCGAGCCCACCGAGAGCGGTCAGTTATTGTTCTTTCTCGCGCCGGACTGTCCGGTCTGTAAGAGTTTATTACCGGTTCTGAAAACGATGCAGAGAACGGAACGGGGAAGGGAAATTATTTTGTTGAGTGATGGTGATAATGAAGATGAACATCGCCGCTTTGTCAGCGCAGAGAAATTAGGGCAGTTCGATTATGCACTGTCTGAGTTCGTCGGGCGATCCTATGGGGTCAGTAAACTCCCCTATGGGGTTTTAGTGGGCAGCACTGGATTGATTAGTTCCCTGGGTATAGTGAATTCGAGAGAACACCTGGAAAGCCTGTTTGAAGCAGAGCGAATGGATGTTGCCTCTATCCAGGACTACTTGCAGCAGGCCGTGGACACCGATTCTACTGGAGTAAAACAATACGATTCTACGAGAAGCTAGGGAATAGTTATGGCTGAGAACAAGTTGATAGATAAACTAACCGAAAAGATAAGTCGTGGCATGGCACGCAAGACCTCGCGAAGAGGCTATCTGGGCTGGCTGGGCACGGGTATGGTAGGCGCGTCACTGTTACCTTTGTTGCCGGTGGCCCGGGCCAATGAAAAAGCAAATAGTAATGGCTCGTTCGAAGACATTGGCGACCAGCAGAGCTGTGATTACTGGCGGTACTGTGCCATTGATGGCTACCTGTGTTCCTGTTGCGGCGGCAGTACTAATAGCTGTCCTCCTGGTACTGAGATGTCGCCGATTACCTGGATTGGTACCTGCACCAACCCTTCGGACCAGCAGCGTTACGTGATTTCCTACAACGATTGCTGCGGTAAATCAGGGTGTGGTAATTGTATGTGTAATCGTAATGAAGGCGATCGTCCTATGTACCTTCCACAGAGAAGCAACGACATAAACTGGTGCCTGGGCACATCAAGTAATGTATACCATTGCTCTACCGCCATCGTGGTTGGTATGCCGCTGGATTAAAAGTATGAAGAAGTTGATGCTAGTCTTTGCAGTTCTGACTTTTTCTATGTCCACGCTCAATGCTCAGATTGAGGGTGTGGAAAATCCCAACAGAGCCAATGTGAATTACATGCTGAATTGCCAGGGATGTCATGGCCCGACGGGTGCCGGTACCGCGGATGGATCAGTTCCTGTTATGGCGGATTTTGTGGGTAAGTTCCTACTGGTTCCAGGTGGACGAAAATATCTGGTCCAGGTGCCGGGTTCAGCCAATGCCCCTTTGTCAGATCAAAAGCTTGCGGAGCTGTTGAATTGGATGTTGTGGCGCGTTTCTCCTAAACAGGTACCGGCTAATTTTGTCCCTTATAACGAAGCCGAAGTGGGCAGATGGCGGGCAGAGCCGCTACAGGATGTGGTCACCTATAGGGCAGCCTTGATTGATAGCATAAACAAGCTGGATGCGTTAATCCCCTGAATAGCGTCTTTATCGAAGGATTGAACTGTCAGGGAAATGGCATTGAAGATTATGCCTGATTTACCCCGGGCGCTGCTATTCCCGCGGCAAGTTCGCCTCTGCTATGATTGTTTAGAGTAATAGCCGGGATTCTTGCATGTCGACAATGGGTGCTGTCTTTAGCATAGGCCAGCAAATAACGCATCAGCGGTTTGCTTATAGGGGACTGGTGTATGGTGTTGATCCCGTATTTCTGGGTTCAAACCAATGGTACGAGAAAATGGCGCTCTCAAAACCACCCAAAAATGCACCCTGGTATCATGTGCTGGTTCATGAAGCGGATCACACTACCTACGTCGCCCAGCGAAACTTGGTGGCTTATGCTGGAGAGGGTCAGATCGATCACCCGATGCTTGCAAGCTACTTTGATGGTTTCGAAAACGGACGCTATCTAGCCATAAGTGGGAGCCGGACCTGAATTAGACGATGTCTGGCAGAAGTATCAAGTTGTTTCGAGCCTTTTATATCGCGTACCCACTCGGATTGGTGACCAGGATTGTTTTGTAGCCAATTTGAACTGATTCGAATCAGATTGTTGGCCCGTTCTGGATTTAATATTGTACAGATCAACCTTAGCAGGCCCCTCAACAGGCAGTAATCGGTTCTTGTTTAAGGCGTCCTATGGGCTGTTAACGAGAAACGCTTGACCAAATCTCTTTTATCTGGATAGAGTGTTAGTAATTATCAGTACAGTCACAGGAAATCATTTATGAAACCTGAAGTTTTTACGCCCCTGGGCTCTGGTGGTCCAGCGATGTCTGTATCAGCCAGAGTATCCCGACGAAACTTTATTAAGGGCATCATTGCCACTGGCGCCACGGTTGCTTCCGGCTCTATGCTGGGCACGTTAACTGGCTGCTCCGGTGAGACCGCCTCCACGGCAGGTATTGCCGGCACCGTTGAGAGGTTGATTACGCTGAATGTCAATGGTAAAGCCCGGCGCGTCGATGTGCTTCCCCAGGAAACGCTTGCCATGACGCTGCGCTACAAACTCGGACTGACTGGAACCAAACTGGGTTGTGACCGGGGAGAGTGTGGTGCCTGCACAATTCTCATTGATGATATACCGACCTACGCCTGTTCAACACTGAGTCATGGAGTCAGAGGTCGGCAGGTGACGACGATAGAAGGTCTGCAGACCGCCAATGGCGATCTTCACCCGGTGCAGCAGGCTTTTGTGGCTGAGTTGGGTCCACAGTGTGGTTATTGCACGCCCGGGCAGGTTATGTCGGCAGTGGGGCTGCTAAAAGCTAATCCCAGTCCGACCCGGGAAGAAGCCCGTCGGGCAATGTCAGGTAATCTGTGTCGCTGCGGTGCCTATGACAATTATTTGAATTCCGTGATGCGCGCCGCGAGGATGAGCTGATATGAATAACTACAAATTACTGGGCAAGAACTTCACCCCGCCTGATGTTGTTGCAAAGGTCACGGGTAAAGCAAAGTATGCGGAGGATTTCAGGGTAGAAGGTATGGTATATGCCCGCCTGCTGACCAGTCCCATGCCGCATGCCAGGATCAAGCGTATGGACGCCAGTGAAGCACTGGCAATGCCGGGTGTGATTGGCATGCTGACAGCCGATGATCTACCGCCGGTAACGTCCCCGCAGAAACCGACCTTGACCAATGAACCCCATTATGTGGGGGAGCCCATTCTGGCTCTGGCTGCAGAGAGTGAAACCCTTGCCCAGGATGCACTGGAGAAAATCAAGATAGAGTGGGAGCCGCTGCCGTTTACTGTTGATCCGCTGGAGAGCCTCTATCCTGGTGGTGCTAACGCAAGAACCGATGGCAATGTTGCTTTTGGCAGGGGCTTTGGTAATCCGCCTGTCATAGAAGAAACCAAGTGGTCAGCCAGGGATTTTGCCACTGTTGGCGAAGACCAGCTACCTATGGGCAAGGCCCAGGCGGAATGGACCTATGGTGATGTAGAGGGTAACTTTGCCAGGGCCAGTTATATCATTGATGAGACCTTCGTGACCGCCGGGACTTCGCATCACTGCCTTGAGCCGCGATCTGCGTTGGCTTACTGGCAGAATGGCAAGTGCATCGTGCACGGTTCTTCGCAGAGTCAGAGTTTCACGGTTCCATTTCTCGCCGGCATGATAGGCATTAAACCAGAGGATCTGGTATTCATCGGCGAATATTGCGGTGGTGGATTTGGCTCCAAGGGATTTGCCTATACCGAGATGTCCATACCAGCCCATCTATCAAAGAAGATCAATCGCCCGGTAATGATGCGAATCAGCCGCGCTGAGGAATTTTTTGTTGGTGCAGCTCGGCCCGGTTTTCAGGGCAGGGTCCGGTTGGGATTTGCGGAAAATGGCCGTCTGCTGGCAGCGAACCTTCACATTGTTCAGGATAATGGCCCGGACACAGGCTTCAATGATTATATGTCAGCGGCGGGTGCCCTGGCACTTGTATATACCCCGGAAGCGATGACTTTCAAAGGCATACCGGTATCAACGAATACGCCGCCAAGGGTTCCGCAACGCGGGCCTGGCCAGAACCAGTTAGCCTGCGCGATCGAGCCTTTGCTCGATAAGGCTGCCAAGCACCTGGGTATTGACCAGGTCGAAATCCGCACTCTTAATGCCCCTAACAATGACACTCGGTATGGCCCCAAACAGCGGGGTCTGACCAGCGCCTATATGAATGAAGCACTCGAGCAGGGCGCCATGGAATTCGGCTGGCAGGAAAAGAAAAAACTCAGTGGCCAAAGGAACGGTTCCAAGGTCATGGGTATTGGCGTTGGTCAGGCCTATCACAGTGCAGGCTCAAGCGGCTTTGACGGCCTGGTTGTGCTGACCCCGGAAGGGAAGTTACATATTCATACTGGTGTTGGTAATCTTGGCACTTATTCTCATACTGCAACCTCCCGAGTGGCTGCTGAGGTGCTTAAGTGTGACTGGCAGTCCTGCGTTGTCGTCAGGGGGGATAGTCGCAAGCATCTGCCCTGGAACCTCGCTCAATTCGGCAGCAATACCTCATATACCATGACGCGAACTAATTATGTGGCTGCCATGGATGCTGTCAATAAATTAAAGGAAATCGCTGCCCTGGATCTGGGCGGTACGGCGGATGATTATGACATTGGCGATGAGAAGGTATTTGCCATAGCCGAGCCATCCAGAAGTCTGAGTTATGCAGACGCTGCCCAGCGTGCTATCGACATTGGCGGTAAGTACAGTGGTCAGGAAGCACCGGATGACTTGAATGCCATGACCAGGGCATCAGTCGCTGGTCTGGCTGGGACCGGCCTCATCGGCGTGGCCAAGGACAACCTCGCCTCTGAGGGCACGCCTCCGGCGTTTGCTGCCGGCTTTGTGCATATTGAGCTTGATCTCGAGACCGGTGGTTATGAAATCCTAGATTATGTGGGTGCGGTCGACTGCGGTACGGTACTGCATCCTATGGGCTTGGATCAGCAAATCAAAGGCGGGGCGGTGATGGGCTTTGGCATGGCGACCAAGGAGCGCCACGTTTATGACCCGCAGAATGGTTTGCCGGCCGCCGTGGGCATACACGATTCGAAAATCACAACTTACCTGGATCTGCCTCTGGAGATGCGCACAACCGCTGTTGATAAGGCCGACCCAATGAACCCGGTAGGGTCCAGGGGCATTGGTGAGCCTGTTATGGGGTGTGCCGCGGCAGCCCTGTTGTGTGCCATTTCTGATGCCCTTGACGGGCATTACTTCAATAGAATACCGATTGTTCCGGATATGATCGTTAATGCTGCTAGTGGTCGAGAGCAGTCCCACGGCACTTTGGCGGTCAATACCTTCTAGGGAGAACAACCATGACCAAAGACATGATGCGAGGCTTTGATCTGTATCAACCAGCGAATCTGGAAAATGCACTGAGTCTGGTGGATCGTCTGGGTCAGGATGCCTGGCTCATGGCTGGCGGTAATGACAGTCTTGACTGGTTCAAAGACCGGGTCAAGAATCCGGCTGCCCTGATTGACCTGTTAGCCATTGATTCTCTCAAGGGCATACGGGAAATAGCCGGCGGTATCGAATTGGGTGCAACGACGACGCTAACTGAAATTGCCGGTAGTGAATTAATCAGATCGAAATATAGCCTGTTGGCTGAGGCGGCCAGCCATGTTGCCAGTCCTCAGATCCGTAATGTCAGTACCATTGGCGGTAATATCTGCCAGGATACCCGTTGCTGGTATTATCGATCAGGATTAGATTGCTATCGTGCCGGTGGGCAAAAGTGTTATGCCGATACACCCGAAGGTATGAATCGAGAACACTGCCTGTTTGCCGCTGACAGGTGTGTTGCCGTGTCGCCTTCAGATACAGCGCCGGCTCTGGTCGCCCTCGATGCGACCTGCGTGATAGCTGGGCCCCAGGGGCAGCGAAGCGTAAAAGCCGAGGATTTTTTCATCGGCCCTGCGATCGACATAGAACGCATGACCGTGCTTGAAGACAATGAAATTCTCACTGCCATTCAGATTCCTGATAGCTGGGCAGGCGCCAGATTCTATTTTGAGAAGGTCGCAGATCGGAAAACCTGGGATTTCCCTCTGGTCAATGTGGCTTCGGCGATGAAGCTGAACGGAAATATTATCGAAGATATACGAATTGTCTGTAGTGGTGTTGAGTGTGTGCCAAAAAGACTCACTGTGGTTGAGAGTGTTGTTAAGGGGAGCCCTGTGGATGATGAAACCGCATCGCTTGCGGGTCAGTCAGCCATACGTGGCGCGACGCCACTGAATTATAATCATTTCAAGATTCCCCTGCTGGATAACCTGGTTATGCGTGCGATACGGAATAGTTAGCCGGTGACGCTGCTTCGCTACAGTTCAGACGCCTGGGGGCAATCCGTACTGGAAGGCGTTTCCTGGGATCTGCTGGGGATATTTTTCCTGGTGACAGTCGTTGTCATCGTTGTTCATGCCCTTTATATGTGGCGTAGGTCGCATTCCAGATAGAGAATTCGTTGCAGATGATCGATGATGCCACCGATGCTAAAGCCGTGCCCGCTTCAGACAAGCCGGTAGAGCGGCATTTGCTGATTGATATCTGCTTCCACTGGCTGTCTGGCTTTTCAGTACTGGTTCTTCTTGCTACGGGGTTGTTACCGATCATTGGTATTAAATTTGCCTGGGTCATGAGTCATTGGGTTTCTGGCATATTGCTGACCTGCATTATTGCAGTGCATATAGTTAGAGCTTTTTTATGGCAGGATTTGCGTAGCATGCTGTTTGGCATAAAGGACATTAAAGAAATTAAGGCATTGATGGCGAAAACGCTGAATATAGGAAACGGCGAATTGATTAAGCCTGGTAAATATTCGCCACCACAGAAACTGATGCATCATGGTGTTAGCTTCATTCTCCTTGTCACTATTGTTACCGGTATCCTGATGATGGTGAAGATCGACACGCCCTGGTGGCAGCGGGATCTGTACTGGCTGTCCGCTGAAAACTGGGGAATCGTATACGTGGCGCATGGCTTTGCAGCTTTGTTCTTGCTGTCAGTCGTGATGATTCATATCTATTTTGCACTGAGACCTGAAAAGGGTATGTATCTGCAGTCCATGATTTCCGGCAGGATCAGTCGGCAGGAATTTATTAACCAGCACGATCCTGAAAGGTGGATTGTTGAAAACAAGGAACAATTAGATGGTGAGTGAAAATAGCACGCTGCTTGATGATCGCATTAACAGCATAGAGGCAGCCTATGAATTCATGCTTGCCTATGCCGCGCAGGGCCATGAAAAATCAACGGGCTCCCGGCCAGCTCATGAACAGGAGATATACTCGTATCTCAATGGTATGGACCAGGCGCTGACCGGCATTGCTGAGATTATTACCGATCAAGCCGAACAGGAAAATCCTGGACGAGTTGATTCCTACCGTCCTTTCATCGACACTCTGGATAGCGATGCAAAAACAAGTCAGGCAGCCGTCAGATTATTGCTTGCTCAAAAGTCGATTAGCTCCCAGTTGGTTGATAATCTCAACGCGTCCATTCATCTTCGCGCCCTGCTGACGGATTTATTTATCTTTGATGAAGCACTTGGGTAAGACCCCGTTGAGCCCGGCAAAGGCGTAATCCGTTTTCGCTCCGGTGTACTGGCTGGGTCAATCTGCAACGCCTGTGCATGGGTTCCACACTGATATCGATAGCGGTGTGGTTTGCCCGATGATCGGACTGCTCAACCAGGTAGCCAGCTTCCTTGTTCTGGTAACCCTTGCAGTGGAGATTGCTCCCTTGCTGAAAACGTGGTTTATTCTGACTGAACAAATAGGGTTCCGGGTTGTTCAGTAACGTGAACAGGCAGGATTGATTCGCTGTGGGCTTCAACAGGCCTGGTATCTGTCTGGGTGAAAGCCCGTTAAGGCAGCCAATAAGGAGAGGGGGTGTTATGACTTACGCTGGTGAGCGCACGATCTTCGATGCTGATAGTCATCTTCTGGAGTTGCCGGATTTTCTCTCCAGTCATGCCGATACTCGAACCAGGCGGCTGCTGCCTGATCTGGGCGCGGCCCTGGTAGGTCAGTTTAACCCTGGCCAGTATGACCAGAAGCAGGGCCATGCTCCCGAACGGGTGCAGCAGCTTGTTGAACTGGGTGATAATCTCACCAGAGGGCCTAAATGGCACGAGGCATTGGGTTCTTTTAACGGCCCGGAGCGCACTCAGGCGCTTGATCTACTGGGGTTTACTGAGCAGGTTGTGTTTTCCTCCTTCTGCGCCCGCTTGATTTTTGATCCTGACAATGACCCGCGTGTCGCTTACGGTGGCGCGGCAGCCCATAACCGGGCGATGGCTGAATTCTGCTCGGCCGATAACCGCCTGATCGGTGTTGCCATGGTGCCTCTGCAGGACGCAGACCTTGCGCTTAAAGAGCTTGAGCATGCCCGGCAGCTGGGATTAGGTGCCGTCTGGATTCCGTCAGATCCGCCGGCAGGTCGTTCACCGGGGCACCCTGATAACGAGGCGTTCTGGGCGACCCTGGCGGAAGCCGGCCTGCCTTTTATCCTGCATGTGGGTAGCGCGCCGTTGACCATTGCTGACGCCTGGATGAACGATGGCAGACCGGATTCGATCAGCGCACGCGGTGGTGCTGAGGTCATCGGCAGCAAGGATTTGACCGTCATTCATTTTGCCGCACACCAGTTTATTTCAGCGATGATCCTGGATGGTGTGCTGGAAAGTCATCCCTCCTTAAAGGGCGGGGTTATCGAAATTGGGGCAGGCTGGGTGCCGGATATGCTGCGTCGTCTTGATCACGCTGTTGCTATCTGGGCAAAGTCTGAACCGCAACTGGCCAGAATGTCCCGAACGCCTTCAGAGCAGGCTGAAATGCAACTGAGGTTTACACCCTATCCTTTCGAGGATGTGGCACAGATCGTGTCTGAATCCAGTGCACAGTTGTATATGTTCTCATCAGATTATCCTCATGCTGAGGGCGGAAGAGATCCTATTGGTCGTTTCCTGCGTTCCACCGCGGCTCTGTCAGATTCCGATCGGCAGTGCTTTTTTGCCGATAATTATGCCGCCCTCTACCCGGTTCGCCGTGCACCCTAGATTGAACTGGTTAGTGTCATAGGAATAATCAAAGAGTGAATAATGTCGATTATTGATCGTTATCCGGCCCTGGGCTTCAGGCTTTATAGACGCTACTGGCTGGCGTCGCTGGGCTCTGTTGGTGGCTGGCAGATAGCCGCGGTGGCCATGGGTTGGCTGGTGTTTGACCTGTCTGGATCGGCCCTTGATCTGGGGATTCTCGGCGCTGCTATGGCACTGCCCGCTATTATTATGACCTTTATTGGCGGCGTGATTGCCGATCGCTTTGAAAAACGCAGCGTGCTGCTCATGACAACTTCTCTGCATGTGTTTTTCCTGGTTTTGCTGGCCTGTCTGGATGTCCTCGATAGTATCAGTGTTGCCCAGATCTGGCTGGTTGCTGCCGCCATCTCAACGGTGAGCGGTATCGACTGGCCCACCCGGCAGGCGTTTTTCCCGCATCTAATCGACCGGGATGCTCTGCTGTCAGCGGTCGCTCTGAATTCGGTTCTGTGGCAATTGACCCGTATGGTGGTTCCTGCCGTGGCAGGTCTGCTTATTGCTGTGTATGACACGGCGTTAATTTTTGCGCTGGCAGCCATGGGTTATGGGGTGATGTTGGTTGTTCTTTTGCAGATTCGCTTGCGACTACCGGGAACCCGGGGTACCTCAGCGTTGGCACAGATAATGGAGGGCTTGCGCTTTATAGCGATCAACCCGCTATTTCGTAATCTGATTCTGCTTTGTTATGCCACCATGCTGTTTCTTAGCGCTTACCAGCAACTCATGCCAGCATTTGCTGATCTGTTAGGGGCCGGTCCAAAAGGATTTGGATTGCTCATGTCGGCTTCTGGGATTGGCTCGATTGCCGGCACTGTCGTTTCGGGCGCGATCAAGCCGGGCGTGCTCTATGGCAAATATATGCTCGGTGCTGCAGCCCTTGCTGTTGTTATGCTGAGTGCCTTCGCGGTATCGATCATGTTGCCCAGTTACTTCCTGGCGCTGCTTTTTGTTTTACTGGCGGCTGCCTTTATGTCGGTATTTTTGATTTTTTCGGCAACGGCATTGCAGGCTGAAGTCCCGGGGGAGTTGCGTGGTCGGGTTTTAGGTATTCACGGCATTACTTATAGCCTGATGCCGTTGGGGGCTCTTTTGATCGGTGCATTGGCGGAAGTCTATGGTACACCCCAGGCGATGCTCATGGGGTTAGCCGGCTATACCTTTATCTGGTTGGGCATGGGATCTTCAGTATCGATAAAGCAACTTGAGCAACCCCGCGGCAGTGCTGAGCTATGAATGATGGCATTGCCTGCAAAGGCTGGTGGTGCTTTTATTATAAGGAGATAGTGCAGCGCCGCGCTGACTTTACCGTGTTGGTGTAAAGATCGTCGATTTTACTGGTATTGTGAGGTTGTCTGTTGGGTCAACAATGATAAGTCAGTAGAGCGGGATCCCGAGGAGTTTAATAAGGGTTCTATATAATGGCGTCAGCGCAGTCAAATTTTTGTTTCCCGATTTAAGGAGCCGCTATGAAACTCAGCCCTTTTCATGTCGCCATTGCCGTTCGAAACCTTCAGGAGTCACGTCAGTTCTATGGTGATATTTTAGGTTGCGCGGAAGGTCGCAGCAGTGATGATTGGGTGGATTTCAACTTTTTCGGCCACCAGCTAGTGATACATCATGACCCTGGTATTGGCGAGCAAAATAGCCTTGAGCTCTACACCAACCCGGTAGACAGGAAGGCCGTACCGGTTCCCCATTTGGGCGTGGTCCTGGAAATGCCGGATTGGGAGGTGCTTGCCGAAAGGTTAAAAGGGGCGGGTATCGAATTTATGATCGAGCCGTATATCAGGTTCAGAGGACTACCCGGCGAACAGGCAACCCTGTTCTTTTTAGACCCGACCGGTAATGCCCTTGAGTTCAAGTCATTCAAAGATATTGACCAGCAGCTTTTTCAGGTATAACGCCCCCAGCCGCACGCTGTGCTCGATTAAAATTTTAGCTGGCAACTGGCAACTGGCAACTGGCAACGGGTAACGGGTAACGGGTAACGGGTAACTGATAGCGGTTTTTGGTCGGATGAAATGGTCTTGACACAGAGACAAAAAACTCCAGCGGCTGCTGGGTTTTCCGTGCTTGATTAACTAATACGCGCCAATAACCTGCATAAGTGTGTTGCTGGTATTCACACAGATAGATTGAAATTCAGTATTCAGTGATTGCGTCTTCGGCGAGGTATACCACCATTCCCAAGCAGCCCCGTAGCGATCGAAACTGGGTGATGAGTGAATCATCCAGACCGTCTCTGGGGTTACACCTTGATTGGCAGAAAATGTGTGCGGCAGGCCCACTTTAACCTTGTAGTCCTTGAATCCTGCTTTATCACTAATCGAGCGCCATCTAGCCCACCAGGCTGTGAGGTCCAAAACAGTCTTTCCAGTTTGTAGTTGACAGCTCATCATTTGCGTTGTTTCAGCTGAAGCCTACTGGAACGACAAACACAGTAATCCCGCAAAAATCAACCTTTTCATTAATCTCACTTTTTTTGTTATAAAAATGATAGTTTTTCATATGGAGAACCGGGCTTCAGTAAAAGCTCGACTTTGGTTGGGCAAGTAAAATTCCGGTAGCGGGACCGAGGTCAGTGAAGGATCGATGTATACTAGCTTTGATGGTAACAATTCGATCCCTTCAGTTGGTAGGGTCGTCCTATTTATAGTTTGCCGTGGAGTTATATTATGTTTGCAGATCTGTCAGGGAAAATTGCGATCGTTACGGGTTCTGGACAGGGCATTGGCGAAGGTATTGCCAAGGTATTTGCCAGCCATGGTGCAAAGGTCGTCGTCGCCACGCGAAGCGCAGGGAACGGTCAGCAGACGGTCGATGACATTGTCGAAGCAGGCGGTCAGGCGAAACTAATAGTCTGTGATGTAGGTCAACACAGCGCCGTGAACGATATCGTGGCTGAAACCTTGTCGATTTATGGTGGTATTCATATTGCAGTGCATAATGCCGCCATCTATCCCCTGCATACGGTTGATGACCTGAGCGATGAGATACTTGATCGGACCTTGTCGGTGAATATGAAGGCGGCTGTGTGGTTGACTCAGGCTTGTGTGCCGCATTTTCGAGAACAGAATTGGGGGCGGTTGATTTTTACGTCTTCAGTGACGGGTCCCCGAGTTGCCATGCCGGGTACCGCCCACTATGCCATGTCCAAAGGCGGCATGAATGGTTTTATTCGTACTGCAGCACTTGAATACGCCCGAAACAATATCACTGTAAATGGGGTCGAGCCGGGTTATATCCTGACCGCGGCCATGTCGGAATTGGCTGATGAGGCAGGGCTGAAGGCCATGGCAGAGTGCATACCGGTTGGTTATCTGGGCGTACCCGAAGATATTGCCTATACCATGTTGTACCTGGCATCCGAGGAGGCATCGTATCTGACTGGCCAGACAATCGTTGTCGATGGTGGTTCCACATTGCCGGAAAGTCAGGTGGTAATGGACGGATTTTACGATGAATAAGCAATTGCTTATGCGGCGCTATGAAGTGCTGGGTAAGAGCGCTCCCCTTTTTTATGATGAGCCGCTGGAACTGGTCAGGGGGGAAGGCGTATGGGTTTATGATGCCAGCGGCAGAAGATTTCTGGACACTTACAACAATGTACCTCATGTCGGCCATTGTCATCCGCATGTGGTTGCGGCACTGACCGCGCAGGCCTCAACCTTCAATAGCCATACTCGCTATTTACATGAAAATATTGTCGGTTATGTTGAAAGACTGACTGCAAAATTTGCTGATTCATTGAGTATGGCCATGCTGACCTGCACCGGTAGCGAAGCCAATGAGCTGGCATTGCGCATGGCCCGCCAGCATACCGGTGCCCAGGGTATTATCGTAACCAGCTGTGCCTACCATGGTAATACCGAAGCGGTGGCTGAATTAGGGACAGCATTCATGCCCGAAGCCAGAACGACCCAAAGAGTACTGGCGTTCCCACCACCCTGCTCGTACCGAATTCCTGTCGGTGCCAGCGCAGATTCCCTGGCCGATTTTTATGCGGCTGAGGTCGCTAAAGCAGTAGCAACATTTAGCCAACGAGGGCTTGGCGTGGCCGGGATCCTGATCTGCCCAGAATTTGCCAACGAAGGTCTGGTTATGGAGCCTCCTGGTTTTATTGAAAAAGCTGTAGATTGCGTTCGTGCCGCGGGTGGCCTGTATATTGCCGATGAAGTCCAAGGTGGTTTTGGTCGTACCGGTGAACACTGGTGGTCACACCAACATGCCGGTGTTATTCCAGATATTGTTACCCTCGGCAAGCCCATGGGCAATGGTCATCCCCTGGCCGGTGTTGTTGCCAGGGCAGACCTGATAGAAGCGTTTGGTGACTGGGGTATGTACTTTAATACCTTTGCGGGTAATCCTGTGTCCTGTGCGGTGGGCAATGCGGTTCTGGATGTGCTGGAACAGGAGGATTTACTGAGCAATGCAGTCACCGTTGGTCATTACATAGCTGAACGACTAGACGCCCTGCAGGCAAAATACTCGATTATTGGCGATGTCCGTCACAAAGGCTTGTTTTTTGGGGTCGAACTGGTGTCTGATCAGGACAGCAAACAACCCGCCTCGGTCTCGGCAATGCGGGTAGTCAACGAGATGTGCCGAAAGGGCGTATTAATCAGCCGGATCGGCCTTCACGATAATGTATTAAAGATGCGACCACCCATGTCCTTTACTCATGAACATGCGGATATCCTGCTGGAGACGCTTGACCATTGCCTGGCCGACCTTTGATGGATTTCTATAGCCTGGATGTAGTGGCGCAGGTCCAGGCATTGACCTGTCTTGCTCATCAATCCGTGCAGGCATGGCCTATCAAGGAATATGAACTGGCGCTGATCAAGTATCGTGAGAATGCGGTGTTCAGATTAAGCACCGTTCAGGGGCAGCGTTTCGCGCTCAGAATTCACCGCTATGGATACCACTCTGACCAGGCGTTACGCTCGGAGTTGCAGTGGATTGTCGCCCTGGCCGAAGCCGGCATGGAAGTGCCCAGAGTCGTGCCCTGCAGCACCGGTCAGCTATTTACCCGGGTACAGGTAGACGAGGTTCCTGAGTCTCGCCAGGTGGATTTGTTTGCCTGGGTGGAAGGTGAACACCTGGGCTTTACAGAGTCCAGTTCCCAGGACACCGAGTCGGTGTATGACACCTTCCACACCATTGGTAGGCTGGCAGCTCAGTTGCACAATCAATCCTGTGGCTGGCAGGAACCGCCTGGCTTCAGCCGCCACGCCTGGGATGAGCAGGGCCTGGTAGGAGAGAATCCTTTTTGGGGGCGGTTCTGGGAGCTGGCGGCACTGACAGATGGGCAGCGTCAGTTGCTGAACACAGTTCGCACTCAGGTTGCTCGCGACCTGGCCCGCTATGCTGCTGATGAGTCCAATGTCGGTCAGTACAGCCTGATCCACGCTGACTTTGTCGCTGAGAACCTGCTGGTAGATGGAGAAAAAGTTCGTTTGATTGATTTTGATGATGCCGGATATGGATGGCATCTTTTTGAGCTGGCGACAGCGCTTTATTTTGAGATGGAGGAAAGTTACTACCCAGTCGCTCGTGAAGCACTCATTGCGGGTTATCGATGTCATCGGCAACTCAGCGAACAGCAACTCTCTTATCTACCGCTTTTTCTTATGGCGCGGGGCCTGACCTATCTGAGTTGGGTCCATACCCGTCCTGAAACCCAGACTGCAAAGGAAATGACGCCAATGTTGATTGACAAAGCCTGTCAATTGGCCAGGGACTACTTAAAGTCTACAGGCGGGTAGAACGGCTAATACCTCAACCGTCTCATGCTTCAGGCTGCTGACTCAATTTCATTCGTTTGCCGTTGACCATGGCAGGCGAGTGTCAAGGTAGACTTCATGCTCTGGAATAGTAGCCTCGGGCGCATCGAGACTGCAGATAGTGATGTCGATTACATCGGCATGAGAATCATTCTCGCAGGCGAGCGGCGTCCCGCAGTCTGCACAGAAATAGCGAGTACCGTGTTGCGAGGAATTGAGTACCTTGGGGGTTCCGTCGGTATATCTGAAGTGTTCCTTGGGAACGACGATCCAGGGTACGAAGGGTGCTGCCGAGGTGCGCCTGCACATGGTGCAATGGCAGTTGGCAGTGGCGTAGGCACCATCCTCAAAGGAATAACGAATCGATCCGCAGAAACAACCTCCCGCTATTTGAATGCTCATAGACTACTCTCCCAATAGGCTTTTTGCTGGCAATGATTGATAGACGATTCCAGCTTCCCACAAAAGAAGACACTATCCAATTGATTTAACTTTGAGTTCCAGAAGTGCGGACCAGGCCAATCCTGGCGAAGGCGTTTGGGTTTAAACAGCGTGTTCTGATTCATTCAAGAATAGATGATTGTCTGCCAGGCTGAGCCCGAGGGGTTGTGGTACTGGCGCGAAATATCAGGATCGCAGGGCAACAGTATAAAAACCCCGCGTATTCTATGGCCAGGATTTCTGGCACTTGATGACGTGAATATGTTGTCTGTTGCGTGGTTTGGTTGCGCCCGTAGCGTTGGCCATAGTCGTCGCTATGCTCTTTAATCAAGAAGATTGGTGATTGCCGGAGCAGCAAAAACGTGGTTTATTCTGCCTGTACAACACAAGGAATTACTATGCCGAACTCAGCCTGTCATGATCCTTTACACGAGATCGAAACAGCCAGTGTCGATGAGCTACGCAATCTTCAGTTGCAGCGAATGAAGAAGACACTGCGGCACGCTTATGAAAATTCCCTGATGTATCGAGATAAATTCGATGCCAGTGGGGTACATCCAGATGAATTAGTTAGCCTGGAAGATCTGGTCAAGTTCCCGTTCACCACCAAGCAGGATCTACGCGATAACTATCCGTTCAGAAGCTTCGCGGTTCCCATGGAAGCCGTGGTACGCATTCATGCCTCAAGTGGTACTACTGGTAAGCCTACAGTGGTGGGCTACACCAAAAATGATATCGATGTCTGGGCTGACGTGGCGGCAAGATCGATTCGTGCTGCCGGTGGCCAGGCCCTGGATAAAATCCATGTGTCCTATGGTTATGGTCTGTTTACCGGAGGACTCGGCGCCCACTATGGGGGTGAAAGATTGGGTTGTGCAGTGATTCCTGTGGGGGGTGGTCAGACTGAGAAGCAGGTGCAACTGATTCAGGACTTTGATCCGGATATCATTATGGTGACGCCGTCTTACATGCTGAACATCGCTGATGAAATGGATCGTCAGGGTGTTGATCCGAAAAAGTTGTCTTTACGGCTGGGCATCTTTGGTGCTGAGCCGTGGACCGATGCCATGCGCAGAGAAATCGAATCGCGATTGCACCTCGATGCGGTTGATATTTACGGTCTATCTGAGGTGATGGGCCCAGGTGTGGCTCAGGAATGTCTGTTAACAAAGGATGGTCCAACTATTTGGGAAGATCATTTTTACCCTGAAGTGATTAATCCGGAAACCGGTGAAATCGTTGCAGACGGAGAAGAAGGTGAGTTGGTGTTTACCAGCCTGACCAAGGAAGCCATGCCAATTATTCGCTATCGTACCCGTGATCTAACCCGGCTTTTGCCCGGTAGCGCCAGAACCATGCGACGGATGGCTCGTATAACCGGCCGTAGTGATGACATGATGATCATCCGTGGGGTCAATGTCTTTCCGACTCAGATTGAGGAGCATTTACTGGCAATTGACGCGCTTTCTCCTCATTACCAGATCGAGTTGTCCAAGGACCGGCACATGGATGTCATGACTGTCAATGTGGAACTTTCAGAAAATGCGGATGCAAATTCCGATAGCACTGCGGCTGAACTAGTACACAGAATTAAAACATTCATAGGCGTTACCGCGAAAGTAGTGGTTCACGAGCCTGGTAGGATTCCCAGGTCTGAAGGTAAAGCCCAGCGTATTATTGATCATCGTTAATTCTGGATCGCCTTTGGGTTATTGCCTGGGCAGGCTTTCCTGCTGGATTGGCACGACCTAGCCACCCGGTGTTGTCAGGATAACCGAGCAGTCACAGCGGCTTGCGCTCGTTCCTATAGAAGTTGTTTGCTGAATTCCAGAAAACATGTTTAATTCACTGTAAATAGTTAATTCACTGTAAATAAAGGGAGCTAACAAGGATGCATACAATGCTGCTTAGATTTTTCCTAATGTTTTTTTGCTCAACTGCATTTTCCCACTCAGGACCCGAGATACCGGAGCCGTTACCGTTGAAGCCTCTCGGAGTTGCTTTTGGCTGGGATTTTGATAAACCGGAGATTACTGTTCAGGCCGTTGCCAAGAATCTTAATGTGTTATTTGGAACCGGTGGGAATATTGCAGTCAGCACCGGTAAGGATGGCGTTCTCATAGTTGACGATCAGTTTCCCAGCCTGATGCCAAACATAGAAGCTGCCATAGGCGAACTTGGCGGGCAGGCGATTGATTTTGTGGTCAATACCCATTGGCACTTTGACCATGCCGAGGGCAATCTGGCGCTCGGGCCGAAAGGTGCCTGGCTGGTCAGCCATGCTAATTCCCGAAGCATGATGCTTGATGATCATCTGATTAACCTGGTGGTTGCGTCCTATTTGCAGAAGGCCTACCCAGAAGAGGCGCTGCCCACCTTGACTTTTGATAAAACCATGCAGTTCCATATCAATGGGGAACGAGTAGACCTGTTTCATTTTGGCCCCGCACATACCACAGGTGATACGGCGGTTATTTTTCGTACCAGTAATGCGGTACACCTTGGCGATGTCTTCAACAATGCGGGTTACCCGTTTATCGATGCTGGCAATGGTGGCACACTCGATGGTGTCATTCGTTTCTGTACAGAAACTTTAAAGCTGATCAATAAGGATACGGTGGTGATTCCTGGTCATGGTGCTATCACCGACTACAATGCGTTGAAAGACTATATTGATATGTTGAGCATAATCCGCACACGAATGATGGCTATGATCGAACATGGTGCCACGCTTGACGAGGTAGTTGCCGCTGGGTTAACCAAAGAGTGGGATGAGCAGAACGGCGATAACACTGGATTTATTAACCGATCTTATATGAGCCTGACCCATAAAATAGTAGATCGTTAAGTCTGGGCGTTGACATCATTTATGCCCCGTACAGGTGTGTCAGGATCCCTGCCAGGTGGATACTTCCACGCCATCTTCGATGGTCTGGTATTCAAGATGGGCGCTGATGTAGGTAGACGTGTAGAGTGAGTGGTTGCGTACGTAGTTGAGGTAGACATCCGGGTTAAACAGGGGGCCGCAGTTATCAGCGATAATGGTCGATCCCGGTTTTAGCAGTTGGTTGCTCTCGATGAGTTGCAAGTCTCGGGTATACAAGTTCTTCCAGTGGTCCAGGAAAACGAGGTCAAAGTGACCACTAAGCTGGGGAATAAGCTCGTGGGAATCTCCCTGCAATATGTCGACTTGTCCGGACAGTCCGGCAAACTCGACCATCTGTTGTGCCACGTTGACTGCCTGGGGATTCAGCTCTATGGAAACCAGTTGCCCGGATCTGCCCATCATCTGGCTGAATAGAATCGCCGAGTAGCCGACATATCCCCCGAGTTCCAGCATTCTGGGATGAGTTCCGGCCTGGTGGATATACTTTTCAAGAAGCGGCCCTTTCTCGTCTCCGATATTCATCAGGAAGCGCCGGTTTCGTCCAAAATCATCCAGGGCTGCCAGAACGCTGGCTGGATTGCCAGCAGTTGCGTGAGCTTTTACATAAGCCAGGGCAGCCTGCTTGCGTTCAGGGGCACCCGTAACCGTGTCGAGCAGCATAGCAAAGCCCTCTTTTGCTGCCCAGGGGAGCGCTTGCAGGCGTACCAATAGACTATTGGCCACTGCTGTCTCCCTCTAGCAGGCAGGGGATACTGAGAAAGCCACGGAATCGGGCCCGTCCACCGCGGACAGGCCTATCGACCAGTCGATAGTTGGGGAATTGGCCAATAAAGCCTGAGATGGCGATGCTTGCCTCCAGTCGTGCCAGGGTATTACCGATGCAGTTGTGAGCACCACTGGCAAAGGCGAGGTGACGATTAGGAGAGCGACTGATGTTAAAATGCTCAGCGTATGGAAATATGCTCGGATCGCGATTGGCAGCACCGATACACAGGTGGATATTGGCGCCTGCCGGGATTGAATTACCGCTGATATTAACAGTTTCGGTTGCCATTCTATTACCCAGTTGATTGGGGCTTTCCAGGCGGAGCACCTCTTCAACGGCTGGCTTGATCAGTTCCGGTCGCTCGATCAGGCGCTGTCGCTGCTCGGGGTTATCGTGCAATGTAACCAGGGCACTACCGATCAGGTTCGTGGTGGTTTCATGGCCGGCATTGAGCAGGAAAATACAATTGTGCAGCAACTCTTTCTCTGAGAGTTTTGCGCCGCTTGCTTCACCCTGAATGAGTCGGGTTAAAACATCCTGTTCGGGGTCGCCGGGCTGGCTGCGCCGACGCTGGGTAAGATCTGCCAGGTAGGTGAGGAAATCCTTCACCGACTGATTACCCCAGTTGGCTGCCTGTTCGCTGACAACCGGTTCCAGCGCGCCTAAAATTGCCAGTGACCAGTTACGTAACGGTGCTCGTTCACTTCGCGGTATATCGAGTAGATTACCAATGACTTCGATGGGAATGGCGCTGGCGAAATCTTCGATCAGATCGACCTGGGTGCAGTGCCTCATGTTATTAATCAATTCATCGACCAGCGCGATCAGGCTGGGTTCCATTGCCTTGATGGCCCTCGGTACCAGTGCACCGTTTAAGATGCTGCGCACGCGGGTGTGCAGGGGCGGGTCGTTGAATACCAGCGAGCTGGTGTGGTGCTCGTACAAGGGTGTATCACCGAATTTAGGCTTAAATTGGATTGTCTTGTCGGAACAGAACAGGGTTGTGTTTTTGTATATGGTCATGAGGTCCGCGTAACGGGTGAGGAAGTAACTACCGTCAGACATCTGCTTGATCGGTGAGTGCGCTCGCAGGGCATTGTAATAAACGAAGGGGTCGTCGTAAAAATCTTCAGGAAGCGTCAGTAGATCAAAGCCCTGGGCTATTTGGGTGGTGTCTCTTTTCTCCGCTAAAGCTCGCTTCTGCATGCTGTTCATGTCCTTGCTGGTCATAGTGCAGTTTTGTGGTTGCGAATGTTATGAGTGCGGTTATGAGCACTGTTATGGGCACAATAGCATAAACCGGATTATAAACTGTTCGGCTGTTTTTCCCTTAAGTTAAGTTGATGCTCACGGTGATCAGGTAACCTGGTCCACTGCGGTTTGGTAAGAGAGTAAAGATTCGATTCTTATTCAGGCTCGGTGGTTAGCAAGGCGTTGAGGTGAGCGAGCTCAGTATGCCAGTTGGACTGCAATTTAGGCTTCTGGAATTTGGATTTTCTGGCATGGTCTTCTGCAATCAAGGTTTCCAGCTCAATAATCCTTTCCAGAATCGAATCTTCATCGTTTACCGAGACAGGTTCGGTTTGCCTGTCCACTTTGGTATGAATACTTTCCATCGATGGGCTTGAGTCAGTCTGGTAAAACGTCTCTGGGCTGTTGATTTCTATCAGCTGCTTGTTCTGGATCAGCACATAACGATCTGCGATATGGTCAATAAATCTGCGATCGTGCGAGGTGACTAGTAGCGTTGCCCTGGTTGTCAGAATCTGCTGTTCAAGCTGTTGTCTGCCCTGAATATCAATGTGATTGGTGGGTTCGTCCAGAACTAGAAAATTAGGCTGGTTTATCTTGATGATCAGGAACATCAGGCGGGCTTTTTCACCGCCGCTTAACACCGCAACCTTTTTGGTCATATCCTTGTATGGGAATCCTGCATTGATTAGAGCGGTGTTGTAGTCTGCTTCGCTGCCTCGATGACTGCGGGCTCTCAGGGTTTCCATGAGATTCATCGTGCCATCTAGATCGTTTATTTCCTGATCGTAATAACCGATATCAGTTTGCGGGTTAAATTTTATGAAGTCGCCGCTTTTGTCGTTTGCATACTGGTTCATAATTAATTTGATTAAGGTTGTCTTGCCGACACCGTTATGTCCCAGCAGAGCGATTCGATCACCGGGTCGTATAAAAAATTCTTCAATGTGAAATAAGGGTACTGGGTCTTCACCGGGGGACAGGATTTCCTGATTTTCGATATGCAGCATCCTGTCAGCGCGTGCTACCTGCAGTTCCAGATCAAGATTGAGCCTCGAACCTTTGCTGACAAAAGTCTTGTTCTCTTCCATCTTCTCGACCCGTTTCTCCATACTCTTAGCTCTCGTTGCAAATTTTTCGTTGTCGTAAACTTTGCCCCAATTGGCTAGGCGCTTGGCACTGGCTGCGAGGCTCTTGATAGCTTTTTCTTCTGATTTGAGTCGAGCGCTGGCTGCTTCGTCCTGAGCATCCAGATGATTTTTTGCTTGTGTATAAGGGAGATTAAAACTATAAATTCTTTCGTCTCTGAGAAATACAGTGCGATGGGTTACCGAGTCGAGAAATTGCCGGTCGTGAGAAATTAGAAGGAACCCTGCGTCCAGCTGCTGCAGGAATTTTTCAAAATACAACAGAGTGGTCAGGTCTAGATGGTTAGTTGGCTCATCAAACAGAATTAGATTCGGGTTATTGATAACAGCGCGAGCAAACATGAGCCGGTTCTGTTGACCGCCGCTGAGGTCAGATACGAGGTAATTGTATTCATTAGGACCAAAACCCAGTTCTGCCAGTAACTGTTCAACACGGTATTGATTAAAGTCCTTGCCCTCCTCGGGTAGTTTGTCAGTCAAAGCCTGGGCCAGCGTATGGTCAAATAGTCTGGGATTGATAAATTGCTCCACCACTTCCAGCTGCAGTCCCCGATTAAGGGAGATCTCTCCCTCATCGGCTTCCAGGGCTTGACTCAGAATGCCTAACAGGGTGGATTTACCTGAGCCATTGTGACCGACCAGGCCAATTTTATCGCCCTCATTGATGGCTATATCAAGGGATTTAAATAAAGCTTTGTTGCCCAGGGAATGGGTAAGGCGATGACATTGGATCAGTGTTGCCATGGGGTCAGGTCCTGTCTGAGATGTTCAGGCAAAGCGGAATACTTTTTTTGTGGGCGTTAAGGTAAGGTTTTTTAGTCAGGATGTCTAATGTAGTCCCATGGTAGGGTCTGCCATACCAGCAGAGCAAGCGCCGGTCGTGGGAAAGGCCCTGTATTGACGTTGGCGGGCTAGCCGGGTTTCAGGTGGTGCTCTGGGTACATTTGTACTAATGTCAGTAAAAAAAGATTGCAAGTACATTCTTTCTATTATTAGTAGGTACATTCTTTTATTAAGGAGCATGCATGAAACATCAGATTGTGATTGTCGGTGGCGGTGCAGCAGGGATTACTGTTGCTGCGCTACTCGGGCGAAAGGATAAGGCGCTGGATATTGCTATTATCGACCCTTCGGATACGCATTATTACCAGCCTGCCTTTACCCTGGTGGGTGGTGGTGAATATGCTGCTGCTGCGACTCATCATGCTCAGGCCGATTGCATGCCCAGTGGAACAGCCTGGATAAAGGATTCGGTTTTGAGTTTTCACCCGGAACTCAATTCGGTGAAGTTGGCCAACGGTGAGTCGGTCGAGTATGACTATCTGGTGGTATGCCCAGGCCTCCAGCTGGATTGGCATAAAGTAGATGGCCTGCTGGAGACGATGGGTAGCAATGGTGTGTGCAGTAATTACCTCCTGGAATATGCCAATTACACCTGGGATTGTATCCAGAATTTTTCCGGAGGATCGGCGCTGTTTACCCAGCCAGCCATGCCCATCAAATGTGCTGGTGCACCGCAGAAAATCATGTATATGGCGGCCGACCATTTCAGGAAAAATAATATAAATGCTGATATCGCCTTTCATACCACCTTGCCCAGCATGTTTGGCGTGCCCTTGTTTGCCGAAGCACTTAAAGGCGTCGTTGCCAGCTACGGCATCAGTGCCGAGTTCAAGAACACCCTGGTAGCCGTTGACGGGCCAAACAAACAAGCCGTGTTTGATGTGGAAGATGCTGAGGGTAACAAACAACAGGTCAGTAGGGCTTTCGACATGATGCATGTGACGCCGCCGCAGAGTGCCCCTGATTTCCTCAAGGGCAGCCCCATTGGTGATGCTGCCGGTTGGGTCGATGTTGACCCGGGAACACTGCAGCACAAAACCTTCAGCAATATTTATGGCCTGGGTGACGCGACCAATACGCCGAATGCTAAAACATCCGCCGCAGCGCGTCTGCAGGCTCCCATTGTTGCCAAAGCACTGCTTGCCAGAATTAACCAATCGGCACAACCAGCAGATTATGATGGCTATGGAGCCTGTCCACTGGTCACCAGCAAGAATTCAGTCATGCTGGCCGAATTCTGCTACGGCGGTGAAGTAACCCCTTCATTTCCCGGAGACCCGCGCAAGCAGCGATTCAGTTTCTGGTTGCTGAAAAAATATTTTTTCCCTTTCTTGTATTGGAAAGTCATGCTCAAGGGGATTGAATTTAACCCCGCGCATAGAACATACCGATAAGCGCTGAATCCAGGAATAGCTGGGCGAACAGGGTGGGAGTCCCTATTTGTGACCATAGGACGGGGTTATTGCTGGAGTGGAGCACTCATTTGAACCGGGTGGTTTAAAACCTGGATTGTTTTTTTATAGTGGAATGAGGAACGAATATAGTGGCGTGGAAAGGTCTTTGGAAGACTGCTACGACGTATGCTGTCATCGGTGTTGCCGTGGTGTCTGTTGCCGATATCACAATGGACACCCTCGATCTACCGCCGTTGGCTATGAGGACGATGCTGGCGGCAGTTTTCGCAGGATTACCCATAACTCTGCTGCTCAAGGAACTGATTGACCGGAGTATAGCCCGAGGCGTTTCCAGGGCAGATACGACGTCGAAGCAGGCCGTTCAGGTTAATGATGGAGCAACCTATGATCCTTGATACAGACTAAAGAATGTCATTTAGACCAAAAATGGGTTGATTCGTTTGCCATCTGCCGCGGGTAAAATCTGGGATATTTACCGCTGTGCTGCCACGAGCAATGGACTCTTCGCTTAATGCCGTAACTACACTCATACTCACAGCGTCGTATACATCAATTACAGGTGGTGAACCTTTTAATGTTTCAATCAGTGCCCGGACAATGAAAAAATCCATGCCACCATGGCCCGCACCCACTGCCTTATCCTGAAACCGTTGCCAGAGCGGGTGATCGTACTTTTCCAGGTATGGCCCTTCATCTTCCCAGCGGTGGGGCTGATCACTCAGGCCTTCAATATAAAGCGAGCGGGCATCCTTCTGCCAGATGCCCTGGGTACCCTGGACCCGAAAATTCAAGGAATAAGGCCGGGGATTGTTAGTGTCATGACTGAGCACAATGGTTTGACCCTGAGCACATTTGATTACTGTGGTGACAATATCACCGTTGTTGAATATAACTTTTGCGTTGGGGTGTTCAGGTCCAGCGTTGTCGACAATGTATTTGTGCAGGCCACGAGCCTGGCTTGCGGTCGAGGTAAGATAAAGCATTCTATTGCCGCGATTGATGTTCAGCATTGGACTCACCGGACCCAGGCCATGGGTGGGATACAGATCACCGTTTCGATCTACAGAATGCTGTGTTCGCCAGCGCGCTTCGGAGAACCCTTTTTCACCAAATTCCACTCCGCCACCGTAGGCTTGCTGGCCATCGTTAAATTTCACGTGACGCAGATCATGTTGATAACCACCCTGGCAGTGAAGCAGTTCGCCAAACAGTTCCTTTCGTACCATGTTCAGGATTGCCATGACATCGCGTCGGTAGCATACATTTTCCATGATCATGCAGTGCCTGCCGGTTTGCTCAGAAGTATTCACCAGATCCCAGCAATCGGCGACGCTGAGCGCTGCAGGAACTTCTGTGCCCACATGAATGCCGTTTTTCATGGCGCTGATTGCCATGGGGTGGTGCCACCGCCAGGGGGTCGCTATATAAATGCCATCAAGCACTTCAGAACTAACCATTCTGTGGAAATCCTCGTCGCCTGAACGGTAAACCCGGGGCCTGGGTTTACCAGCATCTTTTAATATCTTCAGGGCACCGGCAATCATGTCTTCATCGACATCGCAGATCGCGGGTATGTCAACTTCTGGGTATTTTGCGGCAAGTGATAAAACCCATTGACCGCGCAGGCCAGTACCAATGAAGCCCAGTTTTACTTGTTTATGTTTCTTCGAAGCGAGCAGGGACCTGGGCATTATGGTGGTCGCTGTACTCGCCAGAGCGGTGGTTTTAATAAAGTCTCGGCGGTTGATTTTTTTTGCCATGGATTGCTCCAGTTATTCCAGTGGGTACCGGTTCTCCCTGGTCTGAATAGTAGGAAACTTGGCCAGGAAAGATTCAATATCAGAACTGGCTGAGCACCTCAGCTTGGTATTCAAGATAGGCCTCAGGCGTGTCAGTAAGAATGCCGCCGAACATAATCTCGTCAACTCCGGCATCGATCATCTCGCCAATACGATCGACGATATAACCCTTGCTGCCGATGGCAGACCCTTCACCTAGTCGCCTGGCCTTGATCATAGCTTCACAGGCGTTGCTATCTTCAGACAGCAGGGTCGGCATTAACAGGGTCTTGCGAATCTCGCTGGGGTCGCGGCCTACCTCTTCACAGTGCTGCTGCACAATATCCCACTTGTAGTCCAGGTACTTGCGGGTCATGGGGCCACCTGCCCAGCCATCGAGGTTGAAAACATCACCGAATTTAGCCAGGGTCCTTAGCGTTCGTTTTGGACCGGTGCCGCCCACCATGATGGGGATAGGTCTTGCGTAACAGCCCGGAGCCAGCGGTGCTTCATCGAGCTGGTAGAACCTGCCCTGGTAGGTCACCGGGCCCTGGGCATGGAATAATGCCCTTACCAGCTCGCAGGCTTCTTCCAGGCGGTCCTGGCGTTCTTTCATGTTAGGAAAATCCCATCCATAAGCCTCGTGCTCACGCTGAAACCAGGCCGCACCAATAGAAAAGGTAAATCGACCGTGGCTGATCTGATCGACGGTTGCTGCCATTTTTGCAGCCAGAGCAGGATGACGGTAGGTATTGCCCAGCACCATATGGCCAATCTCGACCTTGTCGGTAATGCCAGCTGCTGCCGCAGCAATGGTAAAGCCCTCGTGGGCATTGAGATGCTCCTCTTCGCGTCTGGGTGGTGGCGGCAGGTAGTGATCTGCAAACCAGATGCTGTTCCATACACCCTTGTCGCAGATGCGAACGACCTGTTCGATCTTGTCCCATGTGGTCCGGTATACCCCGATTTGAGCGCCAAATTTCACTTTCTACTCCTTATCTTGATCCTAAAGGGTATTCAGGCTGAAAGCCTTATGCCAGCTCTGGTCAGCACCGGCACCCACGTTGGTAATGTGCACATCGAGTAGATAAGGCTCACCGGCCGCCTGAACTTCACGGCCTCGCTTGAGTGCTTTATCAAGTTCGCTTGGTTCATGAACGTGTTGCCCTTCGATACCCTGGGCTTTGGCCAGCATGACAAAATCGATTGCCGGATCGCCCAGAAAGGTCTCGGGGTACTTGTTCATCTCGGCCATATTACCGCCCCATCGAGCAAAATTCGTGCGTACGGTCTGGTAGTTCATGTTGTTCCACACCACCGTCAGGATGGGCAGGGAGTAACGAGCCATGGTCCAGAAGCCTGAGGAGCTGTACATAACCGAGCCATCGCCAATACTGAGTACCAGTGGACGCGCCGGGTCGGCCAACTGGGCGCCTACTGCGCCGCCGACGCCATGACCCAGGCTCCCGCCATAGGTACGTACCAGGCGCCAGTCATCCTGGGCGAAGCCAAAAGGCATGAGGTGATCTGCGGCGGTGAAATTCTCTGACACGATGGTTGAGTTTTCTGCCAGCATCGCACTCATTCGATGGCCCAGATAATTGGGGTGGATGGGATTGTCATTGGCATGGGCAAGCGCACTGGCATTTTGTTTGCTTAGCCGCACGTCACTCTTGGCTGCCAGGTCCGCTTTGCGGCTGGATATGTGGTGCAGGTTGGCATCTGCCGGATTCCACTGGTTATTCAATGCAGCCAGGGTTTGTTTGACATTCGCCCAGAGATTGACGTCCAGGGCAAAGGAGCCATTTAACATCGACGGATCCTGACCAATACCGATCTTAAAGGCACTGGGGAAACGCTCGTCGGTTGCATTCGCCCGGGTGTTGGGACGATAACCGACGCAGCAGACAACATCATAGTCATCAGCAGGTAGCGCATCAACCATGCCGACAAAGCTCGGATGGGCTCTTGGGAAGGAACCATAATCAAAGAAACCGACCGCTACCGGTAAGCCGTAATTCTCAGCCAGATCGAGAATCTCCTGCTGGGCACTGGCATGCTGCACATCCGGGCCTACCACCAGCAGCGGTCGTTCGCTGTTTAACAGTGCATCATGAATTTGTTGCAGGGTACCCTGGTCAGGGGAGGCTGGGACATTCAGTGCACCAGCAGGTTGAATAACCGCTTCCACTTGCTTGGCATCCAATGCTTCACCGGAAAATGCCATGTACACAGGTCCGGTGGGCATGGTTAGCGCCTCACTGAAGGCTCGCCTGGTGGCCATGGGGATACCCGCCGCCTCACGTATCTCCCAGCGTTTCTTGGTGACATCCTGGACCGTACTCATCTGGGCAAAACCACTGCTGACACCGAGGGTATTGTGATCACCAAAAGAGCCGTTATCGCGCATGGCGGCGGTGACCACCATAGGAGTGCCATCAAAGTAGGCGTTGAACAGTTGTCCTGACCCCTGGCGGGTTCCTGCCGCCAGGTGCACGTTGACAAACGCGGCTTTACGACAGGTACGGGCATAGCCATCGGCTGCGGACAACACCAGGGATTCATTGAGCAACAATATAGGTTGTACCCCCGGTACCGTTAGAAAAGCGTCGAAGAACCCGGCTTCGGCACTGCCGGTGTTGGTAAAGGCATAATCCACTCCCTGGGCTACCAGCTGATGCATCAATAGCTCACCACCGGTGCCGATAACTTTTTTCCCGTTCACTGCCTCCTCCTTTTGTAACCTTATAATCTAACTCTGCTGTCAAGCATAGGGTTGTTAGTCTTTAATGGGAACCTCGTAGTCAGTTAATTCACCCCACTGTTTCGGCATGGTTTTGGCTCCTGTGCCTACCGGGGCGCCTTATTCCATGCGCCGTGTTTTTGTCTATTGCCTGCAATTGCGTAACCGCACCGATGCTGCATTATTCTATTTGCTAGATAATTCTCTGCGCTCGGAAAGACGCCAGGTCTTCACTGGAAAAACCCAGCTCGCCCAGAATGGCATCGGTGTGCTCGCTCAGGGTAGGAGGTCGTTTCGGCTTTACATGTTTTATTTTGCTGAATTCCAGTGGCAGCCTGGGCAAAGGGTAGGGCCCTTCAACGCCAGGGTATTCAATATCTGTCAGGTAGTTCATGGCGTGCACCTGGGGATGCTCCAGAGCTTGCTGGGGTGATAGCACTTCTCCACAGGGGATTCTGGCCTGGTCGAGTTCGCTGACCACTTTGTCCGTGGTTCGGGTAATGGTCCATGCCTGCATGCGCTTACTGATCATGTCTGCATGCTCACCGCGACTTGCATCGGATGCAAAACGCGGGTCTGTCAACCAGTGCTCTTCTCCCATGAGATGCGCCCAGCGTTCAAACAGGGGTTGGCCGATAGCGCTGACCAGGATCCAACCATCCTGAGTCTGAAAAGTATCTGAAGGTGCCGCGGTTTGACCGCGGTTACCGGAGGCGACGCGATTGATTCCGGTAATCGCCTGTTCAATCAGTGTACCCCCGGCAACGGTCAGTGCAGAGGCGAGTAGTGCACCCTGAACCTCCTGGCCTTCACCGGTCTGATTGCGGTGCATGATGGCCGCCAATATAGCGATGGTATTCAGCGCACCTGTGGTGAAGTCAACATAAGGGTGAAAATTACGCATCGGCTTATCTGCTGTCCCGGTCATGTGCAGGTTGCCGGACATTGCCTGGGCAACACCATCAAACCCGACTCGCTCACCGAACGGGCCTGCGGCACCAAATGCTGTACTACTGGCCAGTATGATGTCGGGTTTGATCAGGCACAGTGCAGCGTAATCGATACCAATATCCTTGAGGCCTGCCTGAGGCATATTGGCCAGAACCACATCTGCCGATTCTATCAGTCGCTGTTTGATGACTTCAGCGCCGGGCTTCTTCGGATTTAATGTCATGCCGCGTTTATTCCGATTCAGATGCAGGAATGTTGAGCCAACCTCACCGTCAGGGTGACCCGGGTTCACTGGCGTTGTGTAGCGGTCCTCACTTCCGGAGATTTTTTCAATGCGGATAACATCCGCGCCAAGATCGCCCAATAGGGCGCCGCAGAAGGGTCCCGCAATATATCGCCCAAAATCCAGTACTCGCACGCCTTTTAGAATATCCATGCCTGTAACCATATTGTAAAAAAACAAAATAGCACAGAAGGACTGGACTGTAATACCGACGTGAAAGGACTTGCCTTTAACCCTTGATGAAGCCGGAACGATAACAGGTTGGTGAGGTATTGGTAATCGAGGTAAACAGGGCTGCAATGATGATAGCTGTTACCGGTAATTGAATGACTGGATAGGATGGTTCAGTACAGGATCAGCCCTGTTTTCCGGTAAATGATTAAGCTGTAGCAGCAGGACCTCTGCCTCTGCTACTTATGCGGCCAATCCATTTCCTGTTCCTGTTATTTTGACTCCTTGTAAAGTAGTTTCTTGTGTTTTGGTGTAAAGAAAACCGAGCGTCACTCAGAGGGATTTGTCGTGCATTATGATTCTACCTGGCATGGTGTTGCCTAAGAAAAGTGATCTCGACCGATGTAGTGGTTGGTTCTGACAGAGACAGTAACGGCTCCGCTTCAGGTGAAGGATTTCTCCCGGGCCTACTGCTTAAGGCAGGTAGTACTTGAAATACCTGTTGCAATCAGTGTATCCAGATCTCTGACTTCAAGTATTGTTGTTGCCAGACCCTGGTTGATGGATGCCAATCGGCAGGTTGAAACCAAGTAGGCAGGCGTGGCACCTTCCAGACAAAAGCGTAAAGATAAGTCAGGATTAGGCATGGCCAGTTGTTTGCCTTTAAGGGCTGCAGCAACGGGCGGCCCCACGGAAATATCCGCAGCGATGCAGGCCGCCTCCTGTAATGAGCCGGATTCCCAGAGAATGTCACAGGCTGTAACGATTCCTTTTGAAGTCTTGCCCAGCAGCCGGGGCCTGAAAGTCCTGATCAAGGGTATTTTCTGTTTTGCCGGTTCTTTCCATACGCGGCCTTCATCAGGATGCAGGACCTCTTCATCAGGCTCTGCTAGACCTTTAACGTCGACCGGCTCAAGGGCAGAAGCGTTAACGAAAGAGACAGTTCCGCGGGTGGCCAGCTTACCGTCATGCCGTGAAATATCAACGCTGATGGTGCTCAGCGATCTGCCTATGTTTAAAGGCGTTGCAACGACCTTTGCAGGCCCGGGCGGGGAATTCCTGATAAACCTGGCGTCAATGCCAATAGGCGTACGATCGGGGGCGAACGCCCTTGCGGCATCAATGCAGATCGCGGCCAGTACACCGCCATTGGTTCCGCCAAAGCCACCATTAAGCGATTCATCCAGATGATAAATCAAACTCGCCTCAGTTTGCTGAGTAGAAAACAGGTCGCGAAATGTCTCTGTCATGAGTTTGCGCTTGGCTCGAAGCTGGCGTGAGCTTGTGAGAGTAAAATGGTACCAGCTTGATTTTCTGCCTGGACAATAGCTTCACCGGGCGATGTAATCCACATTTTTGTAATGATCTGGTCTTCAAATTCGGCCCGTGCAGAAAATCGTCCTGACATGGATTTGAACCTGTTTGGATTTCCATCGCAGAGTCCATTAAGGATGGCTCGGCCGACAAAGCCGTAGGTGCACAAGCCGTGCATAAAGGGTTTGTCATAGCCTGCTTTTTGAGCAAAACCAGGGTCAATGTGTAATGCCACGCGATCACCGGATAGTCGATAGAGGGCACCCTGCTCTTCCTGGGTCTGGTGGCAGATGACGATATCGGGATCCTTGTTCGTTGGGACATCCCGGTCTTTGCCAGTGGGGCCGGGATCACCGCCAAAACCACCGCCACCAAAGTAGAACAAGGTTGCATGGGTCTTGAAAAGAAGGCCATCAGCATCTTCGGCTTCTGCTGTAACGCCGATTATGCCGTTATCACCTTTATCCCAGACTTCAGAGATTCTGCTATTTAGGGTCACTGTCGCTTTTGCGGGCAGGGGTCTTAAGACTTCGACTTGCTGCTCACCGTGCAACAGGCGCTGGATTTTGAGCTTGACTGCCAGTCGCAGGTTGCCCAGTGATCGCATGCCTGGAATGACCGCATAAGTGGGTAAAACCAGTGGTCCTCGACCTTCGTAGAGGAAATCAAGTTCGCGGCCGGGTTTTGCACCGACGCCCAAGGCATAAAGCATGGTGTCCTGCTCATTCCAGGATATGTCTATGGGTGGAAATTCCGTACCGATGAGATCGTTGCTGAGGTTATCTTGAATCATGTCAGGTCCTGTCTTTCCGGTTGCCTTGTTAGGGCAATTTATCTGCCAAGCATAAGCGGGTACCTGGATCAGGACAACTCCTGTTATTTAAAGTAGATCGCTGTGCTAATGAGTTGCTTAACGTCTTTCAGATAGCACATGGGATCGAAGGTTTCCTTATTTTGCTATGGTTATCAAACGAGTTCAATGGAGTGCATTTCAAGAATGCAACTGGCTGAACAGTTGCTTGCCAGGGTTAGAACAGATCCAGGCTCAACGCCAGCCGGCTAGACAACGCAGCAAAGAGTTTTATATGTTTATATTGGTCTCGAGGAATTATGGTTTGAATAGCAGCAAAGGAAATACAAAATGTTTAAGGATCCCAATAGAACTGGTTTGATTAGACTGTTTTGGATGAAATTAAGGTAATTCGGCGTTAGCCATTTTTTCTGGTTTTGCGCCAGGGGAGGAATAAGAATTGAAGTTTGGTATTTTTGACCACATGGAATTTAATCAGGTTTCTCTTGAACAACTCTATGAAGAGCGCCTGCAGATGCTTGAGTATGCTGATAACGCCGGGTTCTGGTGTTATCACAAGGCCGAGCACCATTTTACGCCTCTGGATGCAGCGCCTTCGGCTAATGTTTTTCTTGCGGCGGCATCACAACGAACATCGCATATAAGGCTGGGTTCTTTGGTCCATCTATTGCCTTTCTATGATCCGATTCGATTGATTGAAGAGCTCTGTACCTTGGATCATCTGTGTGGCGGTCGACTCGAAGTAGGTGTGGGCAAGGGGATTTCGCCGGCTGAACACGCCCTTTGGGGGCGCGACCCTGAAAGTGCCCAGTCGCGATTCGAAGAAGCCTTTACAATTTTAAGGCTGGGGTTAGCTGGCGATACCATACATCACAAAGGGGCCGAATATCGTTACGATGGGCTGGTACTTTCGCATAGGCCAAAACAGCATCCTCAGCCGCCAATCTGGTATCCAGGTAACTTCAGTTACGCAGGCAGGCACAGGCTGAATACCGTTGTTGCGGGTCCCGCCGATGTTGTGGCACAAAGCGTCCAGACCTATAAAAGCCTGGTAGCGGATGCGGATACAGACTGGAATCCAGGGGTGGCTGAACCTGTTATCGGCGCAACCTGTCATATTTATCTGGCGGCTGACCGCGACCAGGCGCGGGCCAGAGTTAGCACCGCCTACCCTAAGTATCATCAGAATCTGTCAACCCTGTTCAAAAAATATGATGTACCTTTCGCCAACGGCGATCCCAGCCTGGGTGGTAATGTCGAATTGGCGTTATCCCTAGGGGCACTGATTGCTGGTTCGCCAGATGATGTTTCAAACCATATTAAAGATCTTGTGAGTAAATCCTCGGTGGATTACCTGATGTTCTCTTTTCACTGGGGTGATCTCGAGCATCAGGAAGTAATGGCTTCAATGCGCTTGTTTGTTGATGAAGTGATGCCAGGGTTTAAACTATGATGCTGGTATGTAAGCGGATGGTGAATCACAATCAAGGAAGATATCGGGTTGCCCGTTTCATGGGGAATAAAAAGGTGCCGGGCGAGTGAGTAGCCCTATCGATGTTATTGTTCTGGGGAGCGGTGCATCTGCATTGACCGCTGCACTTGCAGCACAAGGTCATGGTGCGAGCGTTGAAGTATTCGAAAAAGCATCGCACGTGGGTGGCACCAGCGCCTGGTCCGGCGGCATGATCTGGATTCCAAATAACCATCACGCTCAAGCCTGCGGTGTTGATGACTCCCCGGAGGATGCGCTTACCTACCTTGATGCTTTGTCGCATGACATGATCGACCATGAGCTTGCCCTGGCATTCATTGAACACGGCCCCGAAATGGTGCGCTGGATGGAGCAGAATACGCCAGTAAAATTTCAGTTGGTGCCTGATTTCCCTGACTATCACCCTGAACATCCGGGTGGACGACCACAAGGGGGGCGCTCATTGGAGTGCCCGTTATACTCATTTAACGAACTTGGGGAATTCAAAGACTGGGTGACTATTGGCCACAACTACGGAAAAGCACCCATAACCATGGATGAATCACACCTGGGCCGGGCGGTACCTGTGGAGGTCAGCTTAAAAGAGCGTGAACGTCGAACCCGTAACGATGAGAGAGGCTGCGGGCAATCACTGATGGGTCGATTGTTTAAAGGTTGTCTTGATCGAGAAATTCCTATTCATCGCAATGCACGAGCGGTAGAGCTGATAGCGCAAGACGGTACGATTAATGGCGTTGTCATTGAACAAGAGGGCAAACGGCGTGAGATCGTTGCCAGCAACGTCGTACTTGCGACCGGTGGCTTTGAATGGAACCGTGATCTAGTACGTACGTTTCTACGCGGGCCTATGACGAGCCCTGTTTCTGTTCCTACCAATGAAGGCGATGGTTTGATCATGGCGATGCGTTTGGGCACTGCCCTGGGTAACATGCGTGAGGCCTGGTGGATGCCTGCTGTCAGCGTGCCAGTCAGCGCGGGTGAATCGCAGCTGCCCGCTTATCTTTTCGCTTCTGAACGGGCTCGTCCTCGCTCGATTATGATCAATAAAAAGGGTTTGCGGTTTACCAATGAAGCCGCCAACTACAATGCATTCGGCGCTGCATTTCATGAACAGGACGTCGCCCGATTTGAATATGCTAACCTGCCTTGCTGGTTTATATTCGATCAGACCCATTTAGACAAATTCGGTTTTATTGATACCCAGCCCGGTCAGCCGGCGCCAAACTGGGTTACCAAGGCCGTGTCGTTGCTCGAGTTAGCAGATAAACTTGGCGTTCCTTCTGGCTCGCTTGCCAGAACTGTTCAGGATTGGAACCATGCTGTCATTCAAGGCAAGGATACCGCCTTTAATCGAGGCGAGAGTGCTCACGATAACTGGTGGGGTGACCACATAAACAAAGGTAAGGCAGAAGCTACCCTGGGGCCCCTGGATACACCACCTTATTATGCAGTGGAGGTAAAAAGTGGCGCCTTAGGTACAAAAGGGGGACCAAAAACCGATGCAGTGGGTGGTGTCCTGAACGTTGATGGTGATCGTATTACGGGTTTGTATGCGGCTGGTAATGTCATGGCATCCGCTATGGGTATGACCTACGGCGGCGCAGGTGGAACCTTAGCGCCAGCAATGGTGTTTGGTTTTCTTGCCGGGCGGGATGCTGCCAGCACCTGACAAGGGTGCTTTACCCTATCGAATAGGCGCAGTTGAAGCCGTCCTCTGGTTGATCAAAGAACGGTTTGGTTGCTGCATTTTTAAAGGTGTCTTTTCAGGAGTGAGGCAAATGCGATGCGACCTGCACCGTTTTTGATGAGGTCCTGCTTAGAGAATCGGGCAGCGGTGGCAGAAATCGCTTTCGGGTTCCTGACCTTCATATGAACTTCGGCCACTCTTTCCATGAGTACAAAGCTGCCGACCGCCTCGGCTACGCTGTCAGCAGCGGTGAGAAGGCCATGATTACGTAGGATAATGGCTCGGTTATCAGCCAGCTGTTTGGCGATTCGTTTGCCTGCGGCGACACTTTGGATCTGGACTTCATCGTCATCAAAGATGGTGTGATCCTCAAAGAATATACAGGATTCCTGCGAGATCGGTTCGATGGGCCGCACCTCACAGGAAAAGGGCGTGCCCCAGCCTGTGTGAACGTGCGCTGCACTCACCAGGTCAGATCGGGCATTCAGGATAGGATGATGAATATAATAACCGGCCATATTGGCGCTACCATCACCTTCAATGGTTGAGCCATCTTTTGAAACCAGTATCAGGTTTGATGGACTGGCATCCTGGTAGGCAGCGCCGTAAGGTAACATCCAGAAGCAGTCAGTGTTGATCGGATCCCTGGCGCTGATGTGACCATCGCCCAGGTCTCCCCATCTTAGTGCAGCGAAAAGCCGATAGCCCAGCGCGCACTCATGCTTTCTTTCTGCCCGGATTTCTTCCAGCGTCAGTTCGTTGTTTGACATTTTTGTTTGCTCCGGCATATTCCGAATTCTTCTCTGGTTTCTCCCCTACATTATAGGCAACTGAACAGTATAGTCACCTGATAGGCGGCGAGCAGCAGGCTACACCGGTTGCAGGGCAGATGTCTTTACTGGTTTTATGATCTTATGGGCTGTGAGTTTGATTGAGGCTGACTGTCGCCGGAATCAGCTATTGACTTCGGCAGTAGAGAAACTCTGCCGGTATTGCCATCAACTTCTACCATTTGTCCGTCCGTGAGCAGGCTGGTCAAATTGACGATGCCGGCGATGCAGGGTTTACCATATTCCCGGGCGACCAGGGCACCATGTTGTAGTTCACCGCCGACTTCCAATAGAACGGCCGCGGCATTAATAAAAAGAGGGGTCCAGCCAGGATCTGTTGTATGAGCAACTAAAATATCGCCCGCTTCGACGTCCTTCTCAAAAGGGTTATGAAGGACTTTGACCGGTCCTGATACGATGCCTGATGATACCGCCGTGCCACTGAGCTGGCCTTCAATAGACTCGCCCAATGGCCTTAATATTCGGCCCCGGGAGTCTATCGCATGGGGGAAGTGCCTGACGCGTTTTGCTTGGGCAAAATAGCGATCACGTTCTCCCAGTCGTTTGAGTAGATCATAGTGGTCACTTTTTTGCGCCTGCTCAATCTCATCGATCGTTAATTCAAATATCTGCTGGCGTTGGCTCAGTCTGCCTGTTGCCAGCCAGCATTCTGCCTGCTTCAGCAGATAAGTTCTGATTTTCTGATTGATCTGAACGATATGATGTTTTGGCATTTCCCTTGAGCGTTCAAATGTGCACAGGGTGTTATAGGCCCTGGTAAGCTTCTTTTTTTTCTTAATGGTTAGCAGGCCAAGTAGCTCGTTGTAAGCACTGACTCGCTTTTCTTTTAACCGTTCATGAATAATGCGAGGATCAAACGTCTGTGAACCCCTTGCAATTACGGCCAGCTGTTTTAACACCAGCAGGTGATCATCTGCATATTTGGGTTGAGCCAGCTCCATTTCCAGTGGACCTCGAGCGCCGAACTGGGTCATAAAGCTTTGCCAGCGATCCAGAAAAAGGCCATCAATTGTTTCATCTTTGATAGCCTGATGCAGGGCTGCAATATCCTGTAAAGCATCGGCTGGGAGAAGCTGGGCTAATTCATACATCCTAATACCCATTTCCATCACCATGTCGTCTGAGCCTGAGATGATGGCTTCTGATAGTTCGAGCTGACGGGGCGAGTTCTGGTTGATCAGGCCGGCCAGGGCCTCTGACCCTCTTAAAATATAAAGCGTCAGCGCCGGCGCGGTGGTCTTCAGGGTCACCTTCGCCATAGGCAAATAATAATGGTGAAGCAGATTGCTAATCGATAATCCTTCGGGTGCTGGCTGGTTCAAAAAGTCGTCGAAATATTCCAGTCCTGCTTGGTATTCTTGTTGGAATCTCTCTGAGCTGAAAATGGCCTTAATCACCGCGCTCAAAAGGCCTCGGCTGACCCATAATGCTTTTAGCAGAACGGGCACAGCTTTGAGTTTGGTAAGCACTTTGACCTGTTTCGCTTTGCGATAGGTAGCCAGATCGCTGCTCTCTAGGATGTCCGCATAGGTCTGATCGATGGGCCTTTTGCTCTTTGCTATGAGCTTTGGATTCACCCAGTTCATCAGGTAACTCATATTGGTATAAATTCTAATACCAGAACAGAACACGAATCCGTTTTTGGCAGGTGTATAGAGCGTCATATCTTTATCGATATAGCGAACCAGCATTTCGAAGAGGGACATGATCAGATCGTTGGTCAGTGGCGTAACCGGTCCACTGATGGTTATGCCGTCAGCCAGGCTTTCATCCATATACAGGATCCTGGGCTCACCAGGGGCTGTCATCATCTCTTTTGGCAGGGGTATATAGCTGGTGATGGGCCTGGCTTGAAGAATAAAAAGCTGATCGGTTGTAATGGCCCATTCAACATCGATGGGTTGCCCATAGGATTTCTCTATCACGGTGCTGGTTTTGATCAGGTCATTGATTTGCCTGCTTGATAAACTGGCAATTTCTGACTGTTTGCCACCCTTGTCACCCAATCTGAAATTGATAATCTCACCGCTCAGTTTATTCACTGTCCAGCTATCTGGAGTGATGTTGCCAGCTACCAATGCCTCTCCCAGACCAAACGTGGCATTAATGACTGCTTCATCAAAGTCGTTGTTGATTGGATTGAGTGAAAACAGTACACCTGAAACCTCACTTTGAATCTGGGTTTGAACGACCACGGCAATGCGCGGGAAGTTCAAAGGCAGGCCGTGGTGGTGTTTATATAAAAAAACGCGAGCATCAAGGCAAGAAATAAAGCAATTGCGGATCGCGTTGTTCAGGTCGGTTAATGAGACTTCCAGGTAAGTCTCATAGAGACCGGCAAAGGAAGTGCCAGAGAGGTCTTCCTCTGGAGAAGATGATCTTACCGCAACCGTTTTAGTCCCCAGGCGTTGGTAGGCCCTGTCTATTTGGTCTGAGAAAGGCGGGTCAAATGCAAGCTCGGCCGCTGACTTCTTTAGATCGTCACAGGTTTCAGTGAATGCATCTCTGTCATTGGGGTCCGTGTCCAGAAGGCGTCGCCAGGTAAGGCTGTTTGACAGGTGAGTACACCACCCTTGGAAGCAATTTACGGTAACGATGAAACCAGCCGGGACTTCGAGGCCCAGTTGGGTCAGTTGGATGAGCGCAGCACCTTTGCCGCCTACCTGACTGATATCAGGATGATCCTGGCTGGTAAATGGGACAAGCAGGTTTGAATGACTCAAAGTGTACTCCCAAAGCGAATCTTCACCATTCTGGTATTGTTACCTGGTGGCTGAATCTGGATATTTCATTGTTTCCCTGTTCGCGGCTACTCTCTTAGCAGGGCCTTCCTGGTGTCTCTGATCAAGGCGATATACTCGTACTTATGTGATCCAGGCCTAGTCTCAAATTAAGCGCTTTATAATGCAAACACAAGTCCAATATATGAGCGCCTCTAGCCGAGCGCCTCTAGCCGAGCAGGGCTGATTTTAAGACCCGAGCTTATTATTATCATGCAAGGCGCAGTTTTAGAGTTTTAATGGATAACTATAGTGGATGGATTGTAGTAGACATTGTTAGATCAGGGAGGATCAGGCTTTGCTGGCCAGGCCTAATACTGAGATTCTTTTCGGGGAAAGGCAGACGCGTTACATTGAATGGTTCAGGCAAGCATGTTTAATTCCCTGCACAGGGTATAAGGTCTTTTCTTGTACAATAGCAAGGGTGCGACATCATGCACTGGGGGAAACCACATTTTATTAGGAGGCGCCAGCATGAAGTTCAAACAGGCAGGTGTTAACAGGGCCAACTTGATGCTGGTTAGCGTTATTTTGGTGTTGGGTCTCTGGCTGCTGGTGGACCGTGAACAGCTGAAAAAGGCGGCAACCCTTAAAGCTGCGGAAGTGATTGGCAATATTGCTGTCAGTAGTATGCCCGATGATGTAGCCGGCGGTTTTCATAATATTCCTATTGAGGTTCGTAGTTTGGCCCCGGGCGTTTATCAGGCCAGTGGTATTTCCAATACCCATCTGATTGTTACAACCGAAGGAAATGTGCTTTTTGATGCAGGGATTTCAATCCAGGCGGCGCAGCAGCTGAGCCTGTTAAAGGAGAAATCCGATGCCTTGGTCAAATATATCATCTTGAGCCATTCGCATGCCGATCATATTGGTGGGGTCAGATTCTGGAGGGAAGATACTACTGATATTGTCGTTCACCGAGAGTTCGCTGAGGAGCAACGCTACCTGCTGGAGTTGGAGCCGTATTTTTGGAATCGTAGCCGCACCTTGTTTCCCTGGATGCCAGAAAAACCTACCACAAACACTTTGTTGGCCTATGCCAGAATACATAGCACTATCGAGGTGGATGAGCGGGATTACAGGTTCACCCTTGGCGGTAGAGAATTCGTGGTTTTGTCCACGCCGGGTGCCGAAGGCGCAGACAATATGAGTTTGTGGCTGCCAGCTGAGAAAATATTGTTTACGGGCGATACCCTTGGGCCTCTGTTCCCTCAGTTCCCGAATATTTTTACTATGCGCGGTGAAAAGGTACGCAAGCCGCGCGAGTATATTGACTCGCTCAATAAATTATTAGCGCTCAATGCAGTACTGCTGGTGCCTAGTCATCACAATGCAATCAAAGGCGCCGAAACGATCCGTGCAGGGCTTGTAAGAATTCGTGATGCAACCCGATACGTCCATGACCAAACGGTGAAAGGCATGAATGAAGGTAAGAGCCTGAATGAGTTGATGACTGAAATTCGATTGCCAGCGAGGTTGCAACTGACTCAGGAGCACGGAAAGGTATCCTGGGCGGTGCGCAGCATCTGGGAATACTATGCCACCTGGTTCCACTTTGAGAGTACCACAGACCTGTATCCTAGGCCGGTAAGTGAAGTTTACGTAGAATTAGCCGAGATGGCGGGTAGTGACGCGCTGCTGTTTAAGGCCAGGACGTTTCTTGACCAACTGGAGCCAGTAAAAACCCTGCATTTGCTCGAGATTGTGTTGGCCGCTGAACCGGTTAATCACGCAGCGCTTGGCTTGCGCCTGAGAACCCTGAAAATGCTGTTATACCAGGCGTTAGCAGGCGATGATAATAACTATGAAAAAGATTACCTGCGTCGACGTATTGCTGTGACCGAAGATGCCTTACAAGACTTACCTGGATAAAGGCGTTAATCACACAAGTTCATAGATTAAATCCTGTTCGAACCAGGGTTGCCATGCAGGCTTTCCTGCAGGCAGATGGAGGATTACATGTCCGAGGTAAATATAACCTTGCAGGCGGCCTATGATTTAGCTTTTTCCTGTCTCACGCAGCATGGCTGCAACGATGAAAATGCGGCGGCTGCTGCTCATCGGATGATCCAGGCAGAGGGTGATAAGTGCCATGCTCACGGTTTGTTTCGACTGCCATGGTATGTCGGTGGGGTTAAATCGGGGAGGGTCAACGGAAGTGCTCAGCCGACGGTTAATAAACTGGCGTCGTCGGTGGTGAAGGTTGATGGTGATAACGGCTTCGCCCCACTGGCCCAAAAAATTGCCCACGGTCCTCTGGTTGACTGCGCTCGTGAAAACGGGATTGCGGTTTTGGCTATAACAGACATGTTTCACCTGGCAGCCATGTGGCCAGAGGTTGAGGCGTTGGCTGAAGCAGGTTTGTGCGGGATTGCTGTGACTGCCTCGTACCCCTATGTTGCACCCGCCGGCGGCATAAAGGCACTGTTTGGTACAAACCCTATGGGGTTTGCTTGGCCGCGCCCAGATGGTCCACCGCTGGTCTTTGACCAGGCGTCATCAGCCATTGCGCGGGGTGAGATTCAGATTGCAGCACGCGATGGTCAGCGTGTGCCAGTCACCGCAGGTATCGGCCCGGATGGGCAGGCCACAACCGACCCCAATGTGGTTCTGCAGGGAGCGCAGCTTGGGTTTGGCGGTTACAAAGGCGCGTCCCTGGCGATGATGGTGGAACTCCTGGCTGGGCCGTTGATTGGCGAATTTCTGAGTTTTGAAGCCGAGGCGGATGATGCGGGCCGGGGCGGGCCTCCCAAAGGAGGCGAACTGATAATTGCCATTGACCCGGCACGTTTCGGAAACCCTGAACACATAATCGCTCATGGTGAGGCATTGTTTCAGGAAGTTCTTAAACAGGATGGCGTACGTCTTCCAGGCGATCGCCGATTTAAAGCGCGTGAACTAACAAAGCGTGATGGTATAAAGATCCCTGAATCCCTTTATAACGAGATCATGAGCCTGCGTGTTTAACCTGAAATAGCCAATTGTACCGGCTGACCTTTATGCCCGACTAAGTAGATTGATGAATTCACGGTGATGGTCGCCAGGGTAGTTAGGAGTCCTCAGCAATGCAGTCTCCGTCATTATGCTCTCCTGTGGTGATAGAATTTGGGTGGTTAGCCTATAACTGGTTAGACTGTGCTTTACTAGAAGACACCTTTCCATGCTGACAACAATGCTCGAGCTTCCTGTCGAAGTGCAAGTTAAGTTCAACTTGAGTAGATTCGGTTTCATGCTGCTATAGTGCAAACATACCAATTCGTTGCAAAACCCCGTGCATTGCTTATTATGGCGCTTGACGTTTGGTTCAAACCCACTCGGTAATTTGGTTAGCCCAGAGAGTAAGCACTTTTATGTTTAATAACCTGACAAACTATGAAGACGACCCCATCGAGGCCTTGTTCAAACGAATCGGTGCCGATAAGTCAGTCGATAAAATTGACCTTGGCATTGGTGTATTCAGGGATCAATCAGGGCAAGTCCCTGTTATGCAGGCGGTGGTAGAAGCAGAACAGCAGTTGCTGAAACAAAATGCCTCCAAGTCCTATATGTCTCCTCTTGGTAATATGGATTATTGCGCTGATATGGAACGCTCGATTTTCGGTGCCGATCATGAGGTCCTGCAACGCATTGTGTCTGCGCAAACACCCGGGGCAGGTGCCGCTTTGCGCGGTGCTGCAGAGTTTGTACAAAGTCTCAGCCCAAAGGCAACGGTCTGGTTTGGGTCTCCTTGCTGGGGCCACCAGATAGAATTTTTCGAACGGGCAGGACTGAGCGTAAAGCAGTATCGCTACTACAATAGGGCGGCAGGTAAGCTCGATTTTACCGGCATGTTGGAAGATTTAAGCGCCCTGCAGGAAGACGATGTTTTGCTACTGCATGGTTGCTGTCACAACCCCACGGGGGAAGATCTTAGCTTGTCCCAGTGGCAGAGAATTGCAGAAGTTGTCAGGGAAAAACGGGTAGTACCACTGGTGGATATTGCCTATCAGGGTTTTGGCAGTGGTATAGACGAAGATGTTGCCGGTGTTCGCTTGCTTGCGGGCCAGGTCCCACAGTTAATTCTAACGGTATCGTCTTCAAAAACATTTGGGATTTATCGCGAGCGAGCAGGTCTGCTCTCTATTGTTCATCAGGCCAATGCAAGTGCGGATAGCCTGAGACGGAAATTGCGCGATACGCTGCGCCAGTTGTATTTTATGGCGCCGAATCACGGCGCTGCCATCGTCCATGAAATTCTATCATCTGAAACGCTACAGCAACTATGGCGAGACGAGCTAAATGCGGTACGCCATCAGATCGTTGAGATGCGAGGTGCCCTGAAAGTAACGCTGGAACAGGTCAATCCCAGTTTTGATGCAAGTTTTATTCAGCGCCAGAAAGGGATGTTTTCCTGTTTACCGTTATCAGCGGCACAGCAACTGCGGATGGAGCAGCAGCACCATATCTACATGTTGCCGAACGCCCGGGTCAATGTTGCGGCGATGTCAACTGAGCAATCCAAGGCATTAGCCAATGCATTTGCTGCGATAATTGGTGAGTGACGTTAGCCTCAATGGTGCGTTGGTAACAACACATTTAATCAACGATTTTCTTTGTAGAGTTAACAAGAATTTAGCTATTCGATGATTTTCAGGTCAGCGGCCAGGAAAACAGCTTCGCTTTGATAATGGGTAATGGGTAATGGGTAATGGCAATGGGTTAAATTTTGGCGATGTAGATGACAGTAAAGACATTTATGTTTACCGTTCGGCGGAGAAATTGCTGGTCGTCGTCGGTATGGAAATTAATCCAAAACAGTGACCTTAGGTGCACAGTGCTAAGTTGCTAAAAAAACGCACTTGAAGATTAACTATACTGCTCCCAAGGTCAGTACGCCTGGCTTCTCCTCTGATGCAGAGCCGAATACTAATATGGAAGATTATTCTAATCGGGATTTGGTTCAGATGACGCATGTATTATGATAAAACCGCTGCCAGGTTCGGTTGAATCGTGCACGGCTCCACTTGCCTGCTGCCAATCCAGGGTATGTCGACCCAGGGTATGTTGACCACAAAAAAGCCCCTCTAGGGGGCTTTTTTGGATTAACTAAGGATTTATCCGCGAATAAAATCCCTGATCACCTCACCAGGTCGGGTCTGAGTATGAGTCCCGTTTTCAATGATGACTTTGCCAGCAACAATGGTCGCATCATAACCCGTACTTTTCACAATGAACCTACCACCACCATGTGGGAAATCATTGACGTACTCTGGTTGGCAGGTGCTTAGATTATCGTAGTCGATAACATTAACATCTGCATGCCACCCTTCTTTAAGCAGCCCGCGCTCCTTCAGACCGATGATTTCCGCTGATTTTCCGGTAATTCGATGGATCGCTTCTTCTAGGGTGTAAACGCCTTGCTTTCGAGTTAATTCGCTTAACAGTACGGTAGGCGAGTCGGTATCCGTGAAGAACCCGACATGAGCACCCGCGTCACCGAGCATGGGCACGACCTGGGGTAAGCGCATGTAATTCCATTGGTTCTCCAGGTTGCCACCGAACATCCAGAAATTGAAGAATTCCTTGCCTTCCGATGCGAGAAGTCTTTCGACATAGATCTCTACAGGATCCTTGCCTGCTGCTTCGGCCAGCTGTTTCAAGCTGGCTTTGCGATCAAAATCAAGGTCTGGTGTATCATCCACTCCCAGAGGGTGCAGCATGCCTGCCAGCCTTTGCATATCTCCAGCTTCGATTCCTTCAGAGATGAGTTTTGCCCGGCTGGTTTCATTACGAAGTACATCGACGCGATCTGCTATGGTCGGCAAAGCCATCAGTTCCTTCCACGCCGGTGAACTGCTGGTAAAAGGCGAAAGCTGTGCCAGTCCAAAAAAAGCACCACTTGGTCTGGTATGACAAATGCTTGCCAGACGCTTACCGCCTTCGTTTTGGCGTTCAAAAAATTCGCTCCAGTGCGAGACTCCGCCGTCACCGTTAGAGCCGGTGCCACCAGAAAATAACACCTGGCAACCGAGCTCTGTTCCCTGTTCGAACATTTGCTTTTCTATCTCAAAACGAGTCTGCATGTCGTTAGCGGATTGGAACAGTGCACCTGTTCCCCCCCCGGCGATAATCGCTTCCTGAATCGCCTTGGTTTCGCGCAGATCAGCCCAGGTTCCGGGTGTGCATCGACCATCTGGCACCGTGTGCCCCAGAAACCGTGATGTGGAGAATCCGACGGCACCATCTTCAAGTGATTGCTTCACCATAGACGCAATGTGTTCGAGTTGACTGTCTGTGGCCTGCACCTCTTTGTCCATACTGCTGTCACCCATTGCCTCGTAACGAATTGCAGAGTGACCAACAAGCCCAACCACATTCAGAGCGGGTTGCAGGGCCTGGACAGAATCCAGATATTCACCATAGCTTGTCCAGTTCCAGGGAAGACCATCCATGATTGCATCAGCTGCGATATCCTCAACAGACTCCATGAGTTCTGCTAGATAGCGATGATTCTTTTGACTGCAGGGGGCGAAAGTTACGCCACAGTTTCCGATCATTGCTGTGGTTACGCCATGATAAGAACTCGAACTCATCAGAGGATCCCAACCGACTTGGGCATCCAGGTGAGTGTGCAGGTCTACAAACCCTGGTGTAACAATTTTTCCTGTCGCGTCAATGGTTCTTGCCGCAGTGGCATCTCCCAGATCGCCTATTTTCTTGATTTTCCCCTTGTCTATTGCAATATCTGTTTTTAAGGTCGTAGCGCCGCTCCCGTCTATCACTGTTCCACCGGAAATAATGAGATCACATTCCATTTGAGGTTCTCCTTGTTCCTGAAGTAAAGTCTGTTTTATGAATCAGTTCGTTATTCTTGTCCCTATAATCACTCCGTTATCACATCGCCGTCAAGTTATTATATTAGAGATAGCCAGTTCCGATAAGCCCTTAGAACCGAGTCGACCAAGAGATCACTTTTCTATTCGAGTCAATAACGGGTGGTTTCGCTTACTAAACGAGGACAGGTTGGCCTGTTTAATGCTACGTTGATCGCCTGCTATGGCAGTCAGTCCGACATAAAAGAGTGGTTCCTGCTATGGGGATGTGAATGATCGCTTGACAAGATAGTATTGATTAAGCGATGGCTTACCGGGTCGAAAATGATTGTAACTTGCGATTTTCGTTAGTCCGGTTTGTTCAGCTTGGAGAATTAAATTATGGGTTCAGAGGCGATATTCATGTCCAAACCAAAAAGAAGAATTGCCATTGCTGGATTCAGTCACGAGACCAATACTTATTGTCGGGACGAAACATGCAGGGAAGCGTTTCATCAACTAAGAGGAGCGCGCCTAATGCGAGCCCTGGGCCAGGAAACTTCTCTGGGTGGGGCGCTTGCAGCCTGTGATGATCTCGGCTATCAGGCTGTTCCTATCCTGGCGGTGACGGCCCAGCCATCTGGTACCATTAATCATGAAACCTACCAGGAATTTAAATCCGAGATTCTGGGCGGACTGTTAGAAAATGCACCGCTTGATGGCATTTATTTGGATCTGCACGGCGCCGGTGTGGTCAATGGCATTGATGATTTGGAAGGAGACCTTGTCGCAGCCATTCGCAACCTGGTAGGTAATGACCTGCCAATCACAGCAAGCTTTGATCTACATGGCAATATCACCCAGCAGATGGCGGATGTCCTGGATGGGACTTTTGCATGTCATCAGTACCCGCACATAGACATGCACTTACGAGCCGAAGAAGCGGTTAGGTTAATTGGTGGGATGCTTGATGACGATATTCAGCCAGTAACCTATGTGGCCACGGTGCCTATGTTGATCCCCACGACAACTACTTTCGGGGGTATTGGTGAACAGGTTTTGTCTGAGATGTTAACCGCAGAGTCTGAGCAGGGCGTGATAGACGTGAGCTGGTTTCATGGGTTTCCCTATACCGACATCGCTCATATCGGCTCATGCATCGCGGTTACCACGGAAAGTGACTCCTTACAGGCAGAGAGAATTGCCTGCCAGTTAGCATTGATGCTCTGGCAGCGAAGGGAAGATTTCAGGCCGTTAAGTCTGTCCGCTGAACAGGCCATAGCTGAGGCGCTGGCATATAACGAGCATGCTGTGGTGATAAATGAAACCTCGGACAACTGCGGTGGCGGTGCGCCGGGTGATGGCACTCATCTGCTCAGTGCTCTGCTGAAAGCAGGTTTAGAAAAATCCTGTTTTGGCTTTATAGTTGATGCCCAGGTTGCAGCGCAGGCGCATGCAGCGGGTGTGGGCTCGACCATTAACGTGTCGCTGGGAGGCAGATACGATGAGCTTCATGGACGCCCTCTTGAGTTAGCGGTTTATGTTAAGGCGCTGCATGATGGCAGGCTGACGATGCTGGCAATGGCTAAAGGCAGTCCCCTGAATCTGGGGAAAATGGCGAGACTGGAGGTTGCTGGCGTGGATATAATAGTGGCCTCGAATCGATCTCAGACTTTTGATATTGGCCCTTTTGCTGCGCTTGACATTGATGTCAATGATTACAGGATTATCGCACTGAAATCCTCAAATCACTTTCGTGCTGGATTCAAAGACGTAGCGACACATATCGTCACCGCAGATACGCCGGGCCTGACCACTCACCAGATACAGGTTTTTCCAAGACGAAACAAAGCCTACCCGTTATGGCCTCTGGATGAAGAAGCCCGGTATCCGATATGAAAAATAGAAAAACGGTTTTTTAAGGTGGGACATGCGTTCTGCCAGCGGAGTATAAGGGCGGCTAGGGGCGCAGAATGCCATTTAATTTTTCTAGCTGACCGAGATAAGCGTCGACATCATTATATCGAAGTGCACAGATAAGACGGTCTGCCCCTAGTGTTTGATACTGGTTCAGTCGTTGTTTTGCTTTTTCTGGCTGATCCAGAGGCAAGCTGGTCATAACAGTAACATTGCCTCGCGGTTTACCTAGGTCGTCGGTAATTCTTTGATATTCTCTGATGCCGGCTGCCAACTGGTCCGGATGACTGACCATGGGGATCCAGCCATCTGCAAAATGAGCTGCGCGATGCAGTGCGTGCGGTGCTCTACCGCCAACGAGCACGGGGGGTTTGTCCGGACGTGGCTGGAACAGGAAGGTTTGTCCGTTCAGGGAAACCTCATCATTAGAAAAGCATTCGTTAATAAATTGTAATGTGTTGTCGGTTATTCGACCGCGCCGATGTCGGTCAACACCCAGGGCCTTGAACTCCGGATCCATCCAGCCGGTTCCTATACCCAAAATTAATCTGTTTTTTGTTAATTCCTGAAGGGTTGCAATCTGTTTTACCGTGGGCAGCATGGGTCGGTAAGGCAGAATCAGCACACCCGAACCAAGCTTAATCTTTCCGGTGGCGCCGCCCAGCCAGGCAAGGGTGGTCAGGGTGTCGAGGTAGCGGCCACCGCTACCTTCAGCATCGTCAGGGGGAATTGCAATATGGTCTGTGATCCACAGCGATTCCATGCCCTGGGCTTCAGCAGCCTGGGCACAGGTTACAATTATATCAGCGGTCGATTCCGCGCCCATATTACGAATAGTGACTCCAATATCCATACAGCTCTCCACCTTGTTATCTGGCGCAATTGCCAGTGTACCCTGATGACAAAGGGTGTGTTAAGGCATCCTGTCACCTGAACGTGCCTGGGCAGGTCTATTTCCTGATATGCTCAGGACTCAAGACTGGTGGGTCAGTCAATATATGTTTTATTTTTAAGATCGCCCTCTCAGGCTCAATTAGGAATTGCCATGAACCCAAGTGAATCAGAATTGATCGAGCGCGCTCGAGCACTGGTCCCGAAACTGAGCGAGCGAGCTGCGTCTGCGGAGGCGCTTGGCCGATTGCCCGAAGAAACAGTTCAGGATTTTCAGGATGCCGGCTTTTATGACATTGCCAAGCCGAGTGCTTTTGGAGGCTATGAACTGTCACCGGAGGTTCTGTTCAGAGTCAGTATGGAGCTAGCCTGGGGCTGTCCTTCCAGCGCCTGGTGTCTGTGTCTGATTGGTGTCCATAACTGGGAACCCGGGTTGATGGATTCAAGGGCAGGCGAGGATTTATGGGCAGATGATCCCCATGCACTTTACTCATCTTCCTATGCCCCCTTTGGGGAGGTAACCGTTGTGGAAGGTGGCTATCGACTGTCCGGCCGCTGGCAATGGTCCAGCGGAAGCGATCATTGTTCGTGGGTCATGCTTGGCGGAATGTTGCCAGAAACTCAGGGAAGAGCTGAGCAGATAGCGCTGCTGCTGCCGCGCACTGACTATCAGGTTATTGATAACTGGAATGTCTCAGGCCTGAAGGGTACAGGGAGCCATGATGTTTTGGTCGATAACGCGTTTGTGCCCGAACACCGATCACATCGGCTGTTGGCGCCGAGTCAGCGCGCCTTTGATTCACCGATATACGACCTGCCTTTTGGCAATATATTTGCGTTATGCCTGTGTGCCGTAACCCAGGGTATCGCTGAAGCTGCCCTTCATTGTTACACCGAGTATTTGCGAGACCGAGTTCACAAATACGATGGCCAGGCAATGTCTTTGGATCCGTTTCAGCAAAGGCGGTTGAGTGAGGTGGCAGCGGATGTGCAGGCAAATCGATTAAGATTTCATCAGGTTTTTAGGGTTCTGGAGCAAGCGCTTAAAACTACCAGAAATGTGCCATTTGATGTCCAGGTAGCACAATCATGGGAAACGCAGTCCATTGCCCATCGAAACGCGGATCTGGTGACGATTTTAATGCGCGCCAGCGGTGGGGGGGCGCTTAGGCTAGATAATCCCATGCAGCGTTATTTCCGGGATATCAATGCCGCTGTATCGCATGCTTTTCTCAGTGTAGATAGGGGCAGTCTGCAATACGCTAAGATGCGACTTGCCGCGTCTTCGTCTGGGCCTGAAGGGTGAAATTGTCTAATCGACAAGCCTATTTTTTGGCTCAGGATGGGCTTTAAATCGATACTCAAGAGGACTAACTCTATGTACATCAAAACCCCGGGTGCAAAGATGCTGTATCTCATCAAACGGCGCCTGGAAACGTCAAGGGATGAACTGGTCATGCACTGGTTCAAGAATCATATGCCTGCTGTTATTCGTGGCCAGGAAGAGGCAGCTTCGGCAATGCGCCGCCATGCCCGCAGATACATAGCAACCCTTTTTGATACCCCACTGGCCTATGGCAATCGTGAGATCAGTCAGTCAGGGGCCAGCGATCTGCAGTGGGATGGTATGGCCCAGTTGTGGTGGGATGAACCGCTAACGCGACCTGCACGACCGCATGGTGAACCGCCGGTTGATTCCTTTCAGGAAAGGGCCATGCCCTATGTACCCTGGGGGACGCAGGAATATGTGGTACTCGATGGTTCTGAGCATTTGTCTGCTCAACCGCTGAGCCTCAATGATCCCTATCCGATGACTCGGTCGGGATTCTGTCGAGCGAGTTTTCTGGTTGCAGCCAGGCCGGGTACAGATTTTGAAGCGTTCTTTGAGCATTGGCTGGAAAGCCATGTTGCCAACGTTAAAAGTGTGATGCAGCAGGTGGGTGGTTTCCGGTACGTGGTAAGCCATAGTCTGGAGCCCGAACTGGAACCTTTCGCTGGTTTAGCCGAGTTATATTTCCAGAGCGCCAGAGGTTTGGCTGACTATTTTGAGACCATTGAAAACGACGGCATGGAACAGTGGGTTGACGGCAAACGCACGCTCATTTTCCGTGGATCGACAGAAATGGTTGGAATTCCCTAGCGCTGTATCTCCGATGTCCGCAGGGAACCAGCGGCGCGTGGTATCTTAGGCCGATAAATCATCCAGAGGCGCCCAGGTCGCGTGAGTGCCACTGGCAATTCGCTCTGGCAGGCGAATTTTCGCGACGGGTTTATCACTGAACTGACCAGCATCATAAACCAGGCAATGTGAAACATCTTCGTTAACATTTGAGCTGAAGGTGATGAGATAACCATCATCTTCAGAGCGGGAGTTGGCGCGTGGTGCCATGACAGTTTCGCTGATGAAGGTACCGTCTGGATAGGAGATAACTTCATCTGTGCCTTTTTCTACATCCAGTTTGCTAAGGCCATTGAAAGCAAAAATTGATTTAGTGCAGAGGGTGTTATAGCTATATCTATAGGGCCTGCCCGCGTGACGGCCATTGACCATGGGAAATTCAGCCAGGCGCTCGTGTAGTGTTTCTTCAGTGCATCTGCCTGAGCGAAGATTGAACCGCCAGCGATGTGCTCGAGGCTGCAGCGTGTTGACATCGAGAGTTTCAAATCCTTTTAACTCAGCAGTTTGCCGCGGTACGCCTCTTGCTGTGGGGTTATGCTGAAAATACCCGTCCAGAATAACCTCATCGCCTTCTTCGTAAGCATTGGCAAAATGCAGCACGAAGGTAGGATCTGCCTCAAACCATCTTATATCTTTTGTTTTTCCATGGCGCGGTATCAGCGCAAAACGGCTGGGCAGTTTTCGATTAAAGGTATTGGAGTAATAGCCTTGAGCCAGTGCTTCAGGCTCCCAGTAAAGAGGAAGGTCATTGAGGATGGACCAGTTTTCAGTAAAAGCCATGTCGTGAGGAAGACGTGGCCCGGGCAAAGGTATATCTACATAGTTGGTTAGTCTGCCTTGTTTATTGACCACGCCGTATTTCATAAAGGGTGCTTTAGTAGAGTAATTGAAAAACAGCAATTCGCCGGTATGCTCATCGACCTTGCAATGTGCAGACACACCGTCAGCAGGAAACTGACCCTGCCAGGTTGATTTCCCGAGGTTTTCAAGGGTGCGAGGGTTGAGTTGGTATAATTCACCACACTGATAAAAGCTAGCCAGAGCGGCTCCTTTATGGACGACTACATCTGTACTGGCCGTGTCTTTCATCATGGTTCGCGCGCCCCAGCCGTAGCTGGCGATCGCATTTTTCGGATGCTCTGTAATACCTGCCCATAAACTGCCATTGGCTTTTTGCTCTGCCATAAAGCCGTCGGTTCGGACAAAGCGATTAGCGTATCTGGCTTCGCCAGCTTCAAATGAGATGGCATGTAACATGCCATCACCATCAAATGGGTGATAGCGTTTTATAGGTTCGAATAGAGGGTTCTCGGTGTTTCTGAGGTAAACACCATTTAAATCTGCTGGGATCTCGCCAATGACATCCAGATCCCAAGCATCATACTCCCGCTTCTGTGGCCGCCAGGCGCCTGATCGATACGGGTGCTGATCGAAGTTCGAAAGCCCGCTGGTAAAGGATTTGCGGAGTTCTACTTTCATTTATGACTTTCCTTGAAGGGCCATTGCTATGATCAAGTTCGGTTTATCCCTCGCCGCCTTGATCTTCGTAGATAAAGCTTTCCAATTCTTCTATTGTCAGGGATTGTTGCTCGATAATTGTCTTCAGGATATCGCCAAGCGTAATCATGGCGATGGCTTCATTGTTGTCGATGATAGGCAGGTGACGGATCTTTTTCTGCAGCATCAAAGTCATACACTTTTCCAGAAGGGTGTTTTCAGTAGCAAATGTCACATCAAAGGACATGATTTCCGAGACCAGGGTATCCTGTGCTGATTTGTTTGCAAGAATGAGTGCTCGTGTGTAATCACGCTCTGAAATGATGCCGGCCAGCGGTGAGTCAGAGCTGGTGACGACCAGTGCACCGACATTTTTATCAGCCATCATTGCGACTGCGTTGTAAACCGATTCGTTAGCATCTATCGACCATATATAGCGGCCTTTTGTTTCCAACAGTTCTTTGACGTTACTCATAGGAAACTCTCTTTATGCGGACTAAAAGCCTAACATAAGCGTAAGAGTCGCAAGAGTAAACTGTTGTTTATTGCTGTTTGACACCACGAGGTTTGTTTAATCCAGGTAGGGCTCTGTCTGGGCCTGACAGAAAGATTCAGAAAGAAAGGTTGAATTTAAGAAAAGAGGGATAAACCGGAAAACTTAAAGGTTACTGGGTTCCTTGATTTGCAGTAACGTGGATGGCTTCATCAGTGCGAATTTTTGTATAATCGCACTACTTTTGGCAAGAATAAGAGCACTTGTTTTCCAGGGCAGAGTATCACCCAAATCCAAACCGGCTGTCCGACCTATTGGTGAATTCTGGGGCGTCAGAAATTCTGCCAGTCCAAACAAATAGCAATAAGGGTTTCTCTGTTCCAGTGGCTAAGGACATTGGCAACCTCCAGGGATCAGATTGGGTGCATCGTTGAGTGAATTAGCATGGTGTCTTTGCCCCTGAATTGATTTGCCGGGACTAACCCTGCGCAGAGCCTTGGCCGAGTGATCCAAGTTCTGGATCGTCAGTCACCATTTTCTTATTGTCTGATCATAAATACCGGTATTTTTCGATCTTGCTAGTGACTCTCTTTAAGTAATTCCTGGTTTCTTTCCTTCGATGTCGATGCGTTAAGAACCAGTAGAACTCCTTAACAGACATCTTATTGATGCGGGCAATGGCCTTTTTCTTGCTTCCTTTGGAGTTTAAGCTCTGCCATAAATTACCGGACCCGCCGTTGTAGCTTGCGATAATGGCGTATTCTAGTTTTTTAGGGTGCGCTATACCGACCAGATAGCGCTCGGCTAATATTCGCAGGTAGCCTGCGCCGACTTCGATATTATTTTTTGGATTATATAGATAGGATGATGTTGGCGTATGGGCATAGCCTTTGATCAGAGTGAAGTAATCTCGGCCTGCTGTATCGGGCTTTATTTGCATGAGGCCCAGGGCGTTCGAACGCGAGCGAGCCATGGGATTAAATGCGCTTTCAGTTTCGATAATCGCCATGACCAGTGCCGGCGATAGATCATTTGTAAAGCTCGCCGCCTGCACATAACGCTGGTATTTATCGCTGGCCATCGCTTTATGATCAGAAATCATGCGAATGGTAACGCTGCGTTTACCCCTGACTCGCGGACTGTTTTTGATCAGGTAGAGTGCAAATCTACGTGCTCGCCATTCAAATTCTATGGCTTGGCCGGTGTGATCCAGAATCTGCTTGAAGAAGAAAGGGCGTTTGGTGTCGGCATTGACCAGACCAAAATCGTGAGCCGTAGCGGCATCGATGACTGAAGGGTCGATCTGGGTTAGCAGCACCTCTATAATTGATTTCTCCAGTTGATCGATGGAAGCAGAAGTCACGACAATAATCCCGCTATCAAAGTCGACGATGGTTTCTGTATCTGAATGACCCTGAAGTGCCAGTACTGAAGGAATAGTAGAACCCTGGCTATCTGAATCGTGCTGGTATTCGTTCAGTAGTATGGCAACGTCATCTGGGTAGGCGTCAAAGTCGGAAGCCTGCGCGGCTACTAACAGTAGTGCCATCAGCAGAGCTGAGATGAGAAATAATGGTCCTTTTATCACGGAGAAATGGGATCCTATTTGTTTGCTGGTGACCACCATTGTGATAGCACTCGTGTTCAGATGTGAAGCGGTAATGATCTCTATGTGCTTTCTAATAACGCTGGCTATATAACATAAGCCTTATAACACAAGCCATATAACGCTGCTTTGTTGTATATGGGAGGTATCCGTATGCAGTGTTGCTAAGGGTAAGAATTTGAATCGATTTGTCAATCTTGTTTTATTTTGTCGTGGAGCCTAAATCGGTTCAAGGTATTAAAAACAGGTGTACGAGGGTAATTATCCGTTCAAGACTACCAGTCTGCCAAATCTGATAATGCTTACCGGCCACCTTCAGGGGATGACATTGCAACTACTTAATAGGGAGCAGATCATGAGAAAGATCTATAGTCGGCATTTGGTTGTATTAACATTGCTTGCAGTTTCGAGTCATAGTTATGCTGAACTAGAGGAGGTCGATGTGTGTGACGTTAGCCCATATGGCACTACCTAACCCTGTTTGCTAAGAGACATGTCTGCTAATTTAACCTTAAGCTGAGGCGTTTCAATAAGAGCCTGTCAAACGCAGAAAAACACGTTAAGGACATACGACGCAAGACTCAGCACAAGATGTCGCATCATGCCGTAACGCAGGGCGTTGATACCGCCAGCGTTAGTCGCCACATTGTCGCCGATGGTACAACTACCTCGCGCACCTAGGTCGAGCGGGAATAGCAGATTTTTTGCAGTTAGGGTCTCCTGCAACGTCTGCAGGATAACACTGCTTTCTGAAACAGCTATTTTTTTGTTCCTCTTAGTCAGGCAATCCTACTTTGCCAGCTGAAGAACTGGACGGCATGAAGGTTCTAGCAACTATCAAAGAAGATATAAATGCTTACGGAATCTGAACCAATCACGCGAAATGACCTCAAACGTGCCGGATATGACGTACGCTGAGTCGCACCATCTTCTACAATTCTTCGTTAATAAGTAATGGAGGGGAACCTATGCGTAACCGAAAACAGACAATGCTCGTCGCAGTGTTCAGCTTTTTTGCCATGCATTCAGCGTCTGCTGTGACAGAACTTGAGGAAGTTGTCGTCACCGCGACCAAACGCTCGGAAAGTACACAAGATATTGCTATGTCGATTCAGGCTCTGAGTGGGGCTTCCTTGGAAGCGCTGGCAATTGACGATCTGCAAGATCTGGCTGCTAATGTGCCTAACCTTTTTGTTGGTGATTCCTTGATTGTGAATAATATTACTATGAGGGGAATTGGTTCTGGAGAAGATCGGGGTTTTGAAACGCCTGTTTCGACGTTTAAGGACGGTATTTATATGCCCAGAAATCGTCAATCGCGATCTCCCTTCTTTGATGCTGAAAGGGTAGAGATAGCAAGAGGACCGCAAGCGGTCTTGTTTGGACTCAATTCCAGTGCAGGGGCGATAGCGATACACGGCGCCGTTAATAACCCTGACGATGAGTTTGAGGCCATTCTGACAGCAGAGTATGAAGCCGAGTACAGCGGTTCGAGAATACGTGCTGTTATCGGTGGTTCACTAGGGGAAACCCTGGGCGCAAGAGTTGCAATCGAGCAATTTGACAGCGGCGATGGCTGGCTTGAAAACGATTTTAGTGGTGACTCTGGAAATTCGGAGCACGATATCGCCCGGTTGTCTCTGGTCTGGGAGCCATCAGATGCTTTTAGATTAACGGCTCGTTTTGAACACAATGAATCTGAAATGCACGGCCAGATTACAGAAATAGTCAACGGAGATTTGAATCTGGCAAGTGACGGCGCTATTGGTGGGTATCTGATGCGAGCTGGTATTATCAACGCGACGATACCCGGGTCTTGGAACCTGGGAGGCGAAGATTCGAATTTCGACTTTGTAGCTTTCCACAGTGCTGATGCGGCATTTCAGGCGCTGCATGATGGCATCGATAGCAGAAATTATCGTGATGTTCTCGGTGCAGATCAAGAGATGGACAACATCAGTTTGAATTTCGAATCAGCACTGGGAGAATATACGCTGTCCGGCATTATTGGCTGGTCGGAGTATTCCTACGATTCTGCCGTTAATATTTCCGGTACAGCTGAGACCTTCTACTATGGTACTAATTACGAGTCATATGATCAGACCAGTGTAGAAATTCGCCTGGCGTCGCCTTTGGGTCAGACACTTGAATGGATTGCCGGCGTCTATTATCACGACGGTGAACTTTTTACTGATCAGCCGAATACAATGGATGTCAATAAGTTCTATGGTGTTTACATTGGCTATCCGCCAGCGATTGTTCAGGCTGCAATTACCGGTGCCCCTTTAACTGAACTGGCGGGAGCTCTTCTCTCCCAGGACACGCGTGTGATGTCACCCTTTGTTTCGGCTACCTGGAATATAACAGATGCTTTCCGCGTCACAGCTGGTATTCGTTATACAAGTCAGGATAAGAGTTACGATCGTAATGCGCAGACCCCGGGGTCGGGTCTTTACCTGACAAATGCTGATGGTAGTCTTGGGCCGTTTCTCGGCGGCGCGATATTGAATGCAACTGGGGCAGGAGTAGGTCAGACTTCAGGGGATATCGAGTCAACCAGCACAGTTCCAGAAGTAATGGCCGAATGGGATATTAATGACAATATGATGTTATTTGCCCGTTATGCAGAAAGTGTCAAAGCAGGCGGCATCGGTACTTCGGGAGCTATAGCCATAGATGGATTGATATACGACGATGAACAGGCGGAGTCCATTGAAGCTGGCCTTAAAGGCCGCTATTTGAATGGCAGAGCAGAGCTTAATATCACGCTATTTAGTACGGACTATAGTGACCTTCAGGTGAAGAGCAGTGAAGTTTCTGCTGGTGGTGTTCTTACCATCATTGATAATGCCGGTTCAGCCACCAGCGAAGGTGTAGAAATTGATGGTCGAATTGCGGTTACTGATTGGTTGATCCTGGGCGGCAATATTGCCTGGTTGAATGCCGAGTACAATAGTTACCCTAATGGCCCGTGTAATCGCTCTGGCAGCACGCCCGCGGGCACGGTAGCGGGTACCTGCGATTTCAAAGGCCAAGCATTGCCATTTGCAGCCGATTCAAGTGGAAGTGTTTTTGTTGATGTAGATAAGCCGCTCACTGATCGAATTCGATTGCTGGCTAATCTGACTGTTTCATTCAGTGATGATTATTTCGTTGAAGGACGTAATGAACCGACTCTGCAACAGGATGCATGGACGAAATTATCAGGTCGAATAGGTATTGCTTCGGTCGATGATCGCTGGAGTATCACTGTTATTGGTCAGAACCTGACGGAAGAAAAAATGTGGCTTGGGGCCCAACCTCTTTTTGGATATGACATGGTGTATCCGACTATGCCGCGGACTTACACGGTTCAAGCAATGGTTCGATTCTAAAGGTTCGGAGAACATTCCTTTGGGCTGCTTTAATAGTGCTTTGGTCATAGTCTCAAGGCTATGACCTATGATTTGAGCTTATCTGCAGTCACGAGATTGTATTTCCTTGCCAATGCGAACGGCCCGAAATTCTGGCGAGTGAATTAGCAGTGCATCGGGAAAAAGAAACTCGGGGTCTCAAGCAGGCTATTGCTGACTGGGTGCACACTACAAGCATGAGCGGCTAGATCGTGTGACACCGGCTGAAGTATATTATGGCCGCAACGAGGCGACTCTGTATCAACGGGAGATTATCAAGTCCCGCACTATGAGTCTGAGAAAGGTACCAGACCTGCGGTCAGGAGGATAGATAGCGCAATATTGAGCGTAAATTGTCTATTGGAATTAAGCGACTCTGGTCGAAAATAGACTTACAACATAAATCCGGTTGCCGCCCTTGCCCAGGTTGATGCACCAAATGACAAGACGCACACCCACCGCTCCAGTTAACATCGGGATTAGCAATAGTCTTGGGTAGATGCAATGGCTAATTTAGCAGTGACACTGGAGGATCGGTACGTCTTCGATGACGGCCGTATTTATCTAACCGGGACCCAAGCGCTTGTGCGCCTACTGCTAGTTCAACGCCGTCGAGATCAACTGGCTGGCTTAAACACGGCTGGATTTGTTTCCGGTTATCGCGGTTCTCCCATGACAGTGATCGACCAGGAGTTGTGGCGTGCGAAAGACCATCTGAAATCGCATCATGTGCACTTTTGGCCTGCGGTGAACGAACATATGGCGGCAACCGCGCTGTGGGGTACTCAGCAGGTTCATTACAACAACGACGCCAATTATGACGGTGTCTATGGTTTTTGGTACGGCAAGGGCCCGGGCCTTGATCAAAGTCTAGATGCCATGCGTCAAGCGAATTATCATGGGACAGCCAAAAACGGTGGTGTCCTGGTATTGGCAGGGGATGATCCGGCGATGCGTTCGACCGTGGACGCATATCACTCTGAGCTTCTATTCGAAGACCTTTTAATGCCAGTTTTGTATCCAGCTGATATCCAGGAGGTCTTTGATCTGGGGCTGTATGGCATCGCCCTGTCACGTTTTTCTGGTGCCTGGGTAGGGTACAAATTGTTACCTGAAACGATCGAGACAGCTGCGTCGATTCGAGCGGACTACAGCCATATCCAGATTGCCTACCCGGAATTTGAGTTTCCAGAGGATGGTGTAAACTCGCGTGCCGGTGATATGTGGTTCAATCAGGAATTGCGTATTCGCCGCTACAAACTCCCAGCAGCAATCGCGTTTGCGCGGGCAAACAAACTAAACCGTATCAGCCACGACACACCACATTCCCGATTTGGCATAGCCGCGATGGGCAAGACTTGGCGTGATACCTTGCAAGCATTGGCAGAGCTAGGCATAGATGACGGTATGCTCAAGAGTCTTGGTATCAGGATCTTGAAAGTTGCCATGCCGTTTCCCGTTGATGTTGAAACCTACCGGGAATTTTCAGGTGGCCTGGAAGAAATACTGGTTATTGAAGACAAGCGGGAGCAGATCGAAAATGCAATCCGACGTGTCTGTTACGACCTGCCGGGGGATCAACGCCCTCGACTGGTTGGGCGGCATGACGAAAGTGGCCGCCTGCTAGTTGACGATGTAGGGGATTTAAACGCCGATAAAATTGCTCGTGTCATCGCGTCACGAATCGCCTATTTTCACACTTCAGAACAGATTGATAGCCGAATACAGTTTCTCGATCAGCAGGTGAAAAATGCAGTCGCGAGACCTGCTGCGACGTTAAATCGGATGCCTTATTTTTGCTCAGGCTGCCCTCACAATACCTCAACGAGAGTTCCTGAAGGCAGTCGAGCCAATGGCGGTGTTGGTTGTCACTTTATGGCCTATTGGATGGATCGAGATGTTGGCTATGCCACACAAATGGGGGGTGAAGGCATACCTTGGGTCGGTCAGTCGCCGTTTGTAAAAACAGAGCATATCTTCCAGCAGTTGGGTGATGGCACCTATTACCATTCAGGCATTATTGCGATTCGGGCAGCCGTTGCTTCAGGCGTCAACATTACCTACAAGATTCTCTTCAACGATGCAGTGGCTATGACAGGTGGCCAACCCGTGGATGGACCTTTGAGTGTCCCGCAAATTACGCATCAGGTTTATAGTGAAGGGATTCATCGGATTGCTGTGGTTAGCGATGAGCCCGAGAAATACGAAGCCAACGTTTTTGCGCCTGAAGTGACTGTGCACCATCGAGAAGATCTCGACCTGGTTCAGCGCGAGCTTCGCGAAGTGAAGGGCGTGAGCGTTCTTGTTTATGATCAAACTTGTGCTGCTGAAAAGCGTAGACGTCGCAAGCGAGGCACCTTTCCGGATCCAGCTAAACGCATGTTCATCAACGAACGAGTGTGCGAGGGCTGTGGCGATTGTGGAAGCAAATCTAATTGCGTGTCTATTGTCCCCACTGAAACCGCTTTTGGCCGCAAGCGATCCATTGATCAATCATCGTGTAACAAAGACTACTCCTGCAACAATGGATTCTGCCCGAGCTTTGTAACGGTGCTCGGTGGAGAACCGCGCAAAGGACAAGGAGTGGGCGGTGTGCCAGCGGCCGTCTCTGAAGTGCCTGAGCCCAAAATAAAATCGTTAATCCCTGGTGAAAACTACGGAATCCTGATCGGTGGCGTTGGTGGCACTGGCGTTGTCACAATCGGTGCCTTGCTGGGGATGGCGGCACATGTCGACGATCGCGGTGTGTCGATCGTTGACCAGATGGGCTTCGCTCAGAAGGGTGGAGCTGTGATGACCCACATTCGAATAGCGGCTGATGCAGCCAGCATTAATTCGGCACGACTCAATGCGGGGAGTACCGACCTTATGTTGGGCTGCGATATGTTGGTCATGAGCGGAGAGGATGCCCTGGGTACCTTAGCCCCGGGTAAGACACATGCGGTGGTTAACACGCACAAGGCGTTTACCGGCGACTTTTTGCTAAACCCAGATTTGGAATACCCGGAAGACACTATTGAAGCGAGACTGTTAGATGGCTTGGGCAACAGCTACGCCACTTTTCTAGATGCATCCGAATTGGCAACTCGCCTGCTTGGGGATTCCATTGGCAGTAATTTGCTTCTGGTTGGGTACGCCTGGCAACTGGGTCTTATTCCGCTGAATAAGGCAGCAATTTTCAAAGCCATTGAACTTAACGGTGTGAAAATCGATTGGAATAAAGAGGCGTTCGAGTGGGGGCGAAGAGCAGCACATGACCTAGATGCGGTTGAGAACGTTGCTTATCGAGACAAGATCGAGAGCCGCTCCCTACCACAGGGGATCGACCCGATGATCGATTTTTTTGCCGAAGAATTGATCGCCTACCAGGATTCGAAATATGCAGATCGTTATCGTCAATTGATTGCTAAGATTAGGACTGCAGAGAATGTTGTTGTGCCTGAATCGGTTGCGCTGACTCGAGCAGTTGCTCAGTGTTTCTACAAGGTCATGGCCTACAAGGATGAGTACGAGGTTGCACGCTTATACGCCGAGCCAGCTTTCAAAGCCAGGCTCGATGCTCAGTTCGAGGGTGATTACACGCTCCAGTTCAATTTATCACCCCCTGTAATTGCGCCTAAAGATAAAGTAACGGGCCTGCCTCGGAAGATTACCTTGGGGGCTTGGATGTGGCCTATGTTTCGCCTTTTAGCGAAATTTAGGTTCTTGCGCGGTTCGCTGTTCGACGTCTTTGGGCGATCTGCTGAACGGCGTAACGAACGTCGTTTGGTAGACGAATATGAAGCTTTAATAATAGAGATGATTAGCGATCTGTCTCAGGACAATCTATCACTCAGTATTGAAATAGCCTCGCTACCGGAACACATTCGAGGTTATGGTCACGTCAAAGAAGCGAGTATTGAGCAAGTGGAAGTGCGCAGGTCTACGTTAGTTAAAGCCAGGCGCAACTTAATTAAAGCGTACGCCGCGTAGTTAGTAGGAGTGAATAAAATGAGCGAATCCATTGATCAAAGGATCATTGACCTCGGTTTGACCTTGCCTGCAGCCGTGCAGATTCCTCCTGGTATAACTGTGCCGTTGGCTATGGTGAAAGTGGTCGGTAAACGCGTATTGGTATCCGGCCATGGTCCGCAAAATGATGATGGATCCATTGCTGAGCCATTGGGACAGGTTGGCTCAGACGTCACCCAGGAGCAGGCCATTCACGCGGCCCGCCGTGTGGCTCTGGCCATGCTGGGTACATTGCAGCGTGAATTCGGTACGCTCGACAACATCAAGACTTGGGTATCTGTTTTGGGCATGGTTAACACAGCGCCTGGTTTTACCGGCCAGACGCCAGTAATCAATGGGTTTTCGGAGACCATAATAGAAATTTTTGGTCCGGAAAGAGGTATGGCCGCCCGTTCTGCTGTGGGCATGGGAGGATTACCATTTGGTATCCCGGTTGAGGTGCAGGCGGAACTCGAACTTTATTAGCCTTGCATCGGTTAGAAGATAGAATTGGCAGCGGCGTCGGATCAGGTATCACTCATGCGTGAGTAATTGAACTGGTGATGGGCCACCTAAGCGCAAGGAATATTGCTGACTGATGGTGATCTCTCTGCAGCTTGTCCGGGGCACAGTGGGATGTTAGCGATCTGGTACCAATTTGTTTAAACGTTCCAATGTGTCGGCGTACTCGGTCAGAAGTCTATACATAACAGCACGACATGATTCCACTTGGTTAAACTGACCGATGACTTGTCCAGCTGGATTCATTGCGACAGCTTGGGTCTTTGCAATGCCAGCATAGCGTTCTGTGCGACGGCGTGCGTCTGCGCTGACCATGAATTGCATAGGCATACCGAGAGGTTTGGGTGTAGAAACATCATCCCACAAGTCGGTCCACTGGTTTTTGATCAGCCTAGCTGGTTTGCCAGTCCAGGCTCGAGAGCGCACGGTATCTTCACTGGTCGCATTTAAATAGGATTCTTTCTGCGCTGGTTGACTAGTGGCTTCTTCAACTGTCAGCCACAGTGACCCGGTCCAAACACCTGCTGCGCCGGAGGACATAGCCGCCAGCATCTGCCGTCCGTTACCAATGCCGCCTGCGGCAAGCATCGGCAGTGGCGTGATAGCGTCGGCGATCTGTGGCCAAAGCACAATGCTACCAATTTCACCGGTATGACCCCCACCCTCGCTACCCTGGGCAACTACGAAGTCGAGGCCCGCGTCTTTATGTGCTATGGCCTGTTTCACCTTGCCGCACAGTGCGCCTATCAGACGGCCGCTGTTGTGTACCATTTTTATGACATCGTCGGGTGGTGTACCCAGTGCGTTTACAATGACCTTGCACTTGGGTCGGGTTAGTGCTTCTTGAATTAATGGCAGTGCAGTTGCATAGGTGGCGCCAGGCAGTGTGGGTTCCGTATGAGGCATATCCTTAGGCCACTCGGGTACACCCTGGTCACTCAACAGTTTATTGGCGAAGTCGATATGCTCGTTCGGGATCTGTTTCCAGAGTCTGTCCTCGAGCGCGTCCGGATCAATTTCCTCCATACCTTCGTATTTCTGGGGAATAACGACATCCACGCCGTAGATGCCCTTGACGTGATTATCCAGCCAGTTGAGTTCTTCGGCCAATTGCTCGGGCGAAAACCAGCCCGCACCGAGAACACCCATACCGCCTGAGTTGCTTACCGCGGCGACAACATCGCGACAGTGAGAAAACGCAAAGATCGCGTGTTCTATTCCGAGTTTCTTGCTAAGTTCCGAAAACATAGTGCTCCTTACAGCGCAGTCAATACAGTTTAATCAATCTGTTTTTAAAAGCGTGCCGTCACGTTCTAGTTGCTCTACTTGGTTTTTTGTCATACTCCATGGTTTGAGGGCACTGACGTTGTCTGTTCCCGATTCCAGCGGCGGCTGAGAAATCTCTCCTGGTGTGCGAGAAAATCGCGGTGCTGGGGCTGGCTGGATTATGCCTTCTACCTCAACATAGGTTGCCCGAGCAACCAGATGTTGCTGCTGTGTGGCTTCAGTGAGTGATAAGACAGGGCTGACACAAGCATCGACCTCAGCGAAAATATCACTCCATTGGTCGCGGGTTTTGGTCGAGAACACCTGTTGAATCTGGGCTGTTAATTCGGCCCAATGCTTGGGTTTGTTCCTTAGCTCGGGGTCTATGTCGAGCCCCAGAGTCCTAGTAAGGTTTTTGAAGAATCGGGCTTCTACTGCGCCCACTGCCATGTAGGCATTATCACGGGTTCGATACACATGTACATTAGGCGCGCCTGCATCGATCATATTGCTGCCGCGTGATTCTTGCCACATACGACCCGCTAACAGGCCGTGGAACAGGGTCATCATAGAAGCGATGCCATCAACCATCGCGGCATCGACAACCTGACCTTGGCCACTGCGATTGGTTTCCAGGAGTGCTGCCAGCAAACCAAACGCGAGATAAACCCCGCCGCCGCCGAAATCGCCAATGAGATTCAGCGGATATACCGGGGCACCTTCTTTATCGCCGATGCTGGCGAGCACGCCAGTAAGCGCAATGTAATTAGGGTCATGTCCTACAGCTTGAGCCATTGGGCCATCTTGACCCCAGCCGGTCATGCGGCCGTAGACCAGTTTTGGGTTGAGTGCCATGCAAATTTCCGGTCCAAGTCCAAGCCGTTCCATGACACCCGGTCGAAAGCCTTCGAATAGTGCGTCGGCCTCGCCGATTAGCGTTTTTACCAATTCGACGCCAGCTTCAGACTTGAGATCGACTGCGATAGCGGGTCGAGAGCGGTTCATGAGGTTGTATTTTGCTGGCATGCCGATTCCTAGATCGGCATCTTCTTTGCGGTCAATTCTGATTACGGTAGCACCCAAGTCGGCTAACAACATGCCGCAAAGTTGTCCGGGACCGATGCCGGCAATTTCAATGATCTTGTAGTTGCTTAAAGGGCCGCTCATGACTTACTTCTTAAGATCAGATAAAGACCATAAGTGAGCAGTGGCACTACAAAAGTCGCGATAAAAACGTAGACCAGGATGTTGTAGCCTTGTGCGATCAGGGCAACAAAACCGATGCTTGCTAGGGCCATTGAAGCTGAGATGACACCGGCGGTCAGTCCTGCATGCGTTATTTTGTTCAGTGGTTGCTGTCGCCGGCGATAGCTCAAGGCATCAAACCTGTCGGTCAATCCCTGGGTAATGCCAACGGCAGTCTGGATGATCATGACGAATAGGATAAACACGTAAATGGACAAGAATGTCGGCGACATTAACTGTGAGATTACAAAGTAAGCGGGTAGGCTTTCTGAAAGCACCTGAGGATAGCTGGTTAGAAAACTGGTGTGCAGAATAAGACCTGGTATCACGGTAATTACAGCTGCACAGAAACCAGCGGTATAGGATTCACTTCGAGATTGGACACCACGCCCGCAGTAGACAAGCAATGGAATGAAACCGCCGTTCACAATAGCATACTGCCCGCCACTTAGAATGGGATTGGTATTAGTAAACCCTTGCTCTAGCTCAAGGCTCGGGGTATTGAGTACCGTGAATCCTAAAATAACTAGCAATCCCAACAATGCGACGATGGCGGCGATCATGGTACGTTCGACCAGGGCCTTACCGTAATAGTTCAGAATAACGGCGACAATCAGCAGGGCCATACTGCCAATCCAAATGGGTACCCTAAAATGCTCGCCAAGGACGGTGCCTGCCCCGGAGGCGCAGATTGCAAGTACCAGAACCATGCTCAATAAGATGGCTACTTCGTACACGATAGCACCGCGTTTCAGTAGCACCTGCATAAAACCTGCGTACTCATGGGTTCGAAATAAGCGTGCGAGTTCAAAACTGGTTCCGAGCAGCATACCCCATACCAGTGCGGTGGTGAGTAGCGCAATATAGCCGCCATCAGGTCCCGCCGAGGTGACGAATTGGACCATTTCCTGGCCCGATCCGTAGGAGCCGCCAAAAATAACCGACAGGAAAACCGCTGAGGGAAGTAAAACGACTCGGTAAAGTTTGGAATCTAACATGCTAGTTAAAGCGTATTTTTGTAGATTACACCGTCTTTCATGATCAACCTTATGCTATCGATGGGACCAGGTTTTGGAGCGTCAAACCATTTTGGGTTGGCGCCGATGACACTCAAATCTTCTAACGGATTGCCTTCAACCAGGAGGATATCAGCCATGGCGCCAGGTTCGATTACGCCCAGCGAACCTACCGCAGGGTTGCGTGGCCCAGAGCGGGCGAGCAGTTCGCCGCCAACCGATGTCATCTGCCGTAACACTTCGAAGTTGCTGCCGAACAGTTCTGCCCGCCAGGCGATTTCATAGTGGCGGGATTTAGCCCCTTCATCCGGGTCGCCTAAAAGATCTGTTGCAAATGGCACTTTGGCTTTGTGTTTGATAAGCAGGGGTACAAAGTCCTTAGCCAAGGCATGCATGGCACGGATTGCTTCATGTTTTTCGACCTTTAGATCAGGATGCTTGAACAGTTCTGGTGACAGGGCCCAGAACTGTGGCGCAACGAAAACATCGGCCTTCACCGCCATCCTTATGGTAGCCTCGTCAATGAATAGGGCATGGTCCAAACATTGAATGCCAGCGCGGATGGCACGTTTTGCTGATTTGGGGTTAAACAGGTGCGCTGTGACGTAGGTTCCCCAGTCAGCAGCTGCACTTACCGCCGCGCGCATTTCCTCTTCTGTGTATTGGGTCGTATCAATGGGGTCGTAGGATGATGCGCCACCACCGCCGGCCATGATTTTGATTTGGGTTGCGCCTTGCATTAGGTTCTGACGAGTGGCGGCTAAGACATTGGTGGTGCCATCGGCGATAATACTGACCCCAAGCCGTTCAAAATTCGAGTCTCGGTTTCCGGTCAGCGTCGGATTGCGATCATTGCGTGCGCGAAAGTCACCATGTCCGCTGGTTTGGCTGAGGAAAGCGCCAGAGGCAAATATTCGTGGGCCTACTATGAGTCCCTCGTCAATAGCGCGTTGCGTTCCAAACACCGGTCCACCCAGATCCCGGACGCTGGTAAATCCTTCCATTAAGGTCCGTTCGGCCACTTTGGCAGTGCGAATCCCCATATAGTCCAGGGTAAAATCCGCTTCAATTTTGGTAGTTCGGTCATTGAATGCCAGATGGGTGTGTACATCGATCAGTCCCGGCATCAGCGTCATGTCCTCGCCGGATATTATAGCGGCGGATGGCGCATCGATTGGTCGGGCTGAGATTTTGGCGATCCTGTTTGACATGACCAACACGTTCTGGCGCGTAAGCAACTGATCAGACTGACCGTCAAATACGTTAACGTTGGTAAATAGGGTGTCTGCGGTCGCGTGGTGTGCGGATATTGTTATCATCAGTAGAATAAGTAGGTGAACTAATCTTGGATATCGCATGAGTCGTCCTATATCTAAGGGTTTTTGAGTTGGGTCAGCCTATTGTTAGCCCGTTTTATCAAACAAGTCGATGTTATCTTCAATACTGATTGAAAGCGGCCGTCGTGCCAAGCTGGCCTCCTTATTGGTAGGAAGCATGGCTTCCCATAAAGATGCCGGCATTGCTGAACCTCTAGGTCTTCGCCTAAGCGCATCCCAGGGAATTTTATCCACTGGTTCTGCAGGTCTGCTGTCTTGATTTAAAAGACCTTGCAGTTCCTGCACGGGTCCGTCGGTAAATGCAGCCTTCGCATCCTCCACCCGCGCTGTGCGAATACCGGCATCAAGGAGCGGGTCATTGTCGTTTTTAGCACCAAACCACTGCAGCGCCAGGGGCAGGCGATGCGGCCATACAGTCACCATTTGCTGCTTTTCCTCGGCATCCAGATTTTTTACCCAACCCAAAAGACTTAATCGATGAAAACGACTTTCTTTGCCAAAGTGTTTCACCATGCCCCCAATATCTGCATGGCTACTGTTTTTAAATGTAGCTAGAAAGTGCCATGCCGCGGTTTCAGCAAGGTAAGCGGTGAGCATAAAGTCGCCTCGGTTTTGCGGGGCTTGATCCAGTAATTGCATGTTGTGGATCTGGTTGGCATTGCGCCCAAATTCCAGCTGATGCTCCGCAAGATCTTGTGAGTCTTCCAGGAATTTGAATAAGGCCCGTGTATGCCCTAGTTCGTCCTGAGACATACCGGCGAACGCGGTTGCATCTGCTAGCGTACGGCAATTCAGCATGACCTTGATATACCAGTGTCCTAGCGTCCACTTGCTGTCCGCCAGGCATAGGAGTTCTGAGAGCAGGGTTTTATCTTTGGCCACTAGTCGTTCTCCTGAAATCGTTCATCCCATTTCATAAAACCGAAGCCCTCGTTGCAGGCGTTGCACTTAAATAGAATTTCCGAGACCGTTCCGCCAAATGGGCTGGATACTTCGGTTTTTGTTGAAGCGCACCATGGGCATTCCACTATATTATCGAAAGCATCGTTGAATGCAGCGTGAGCGCGGTTAGGAGGATCAGACATGGCCGATTACGTCCTTGTCATCCCCAATGCAGCGTAAAAATGAATCGGTGGGTGCGACGCACATTTCGACCCAGGGTTTTTCTGAGTAAGTCATGCCGGCATGTGCGGCTGCTAGTTCGCGGTTGGCTGCACGTATGCAACCGATATGCGACAGCGGGCCGTCTAGCTTTTCGCGAGCAAACACTTCGTACATTGGAGACTCTTCGATGCTCATTAAAACGCTCCTGTGCTCTAGATGACGTAACCGTGTTCTTTGGCAAGGATTCGTGCTGAGTCACTCATCTTCGATTTGCTCCAGCTGGCAGCCCAGTCGAGCTTAATTTCAACACTGGTGACGCCGGGCACCGCCTGCGCAGCTTGTTTTGCGTCATGCTGAATTAAATCGAAGGCTGGACAACCAACGCAGGGAAACACCAGGCCGATGATTGCTTTACCTTTATCATCTACGACCACTGAGCTGACCATACCCATGTCGTTCAGACTAGTCCTCATATGTGGATCCATGACATGATTCAAAGCTTCGCGTACGTCTTGGCTGCGCTCCTTGAGAGAAATTGTAGTTTGCCCGCAGGTGTCTACCACAGGGCTTCACCCCACTCTTCGCGTTGAAGACGTTCATATGCGCTTGGACGCATGGGGCCACCGGTTTTCCATGAGTTGATCATGTCGTCCCAGGTGGACGTTTGCCAGTCCCATGCATGGGTTTCGGTATTAGCCACCATGGGCACAGGGTAATCTTTATTCAGCACGTATCTGTCTTGATCTTCGTTAAATTGGGTAGGCGTGTCAAAGCCCACACGATCAGCAAACTTACAGGCCGATTGCAGCCACTTGTCGCGCATGGTGTCGTTGCTCCAGGCGCGTATCGAGAAGGTCATTTGATCGGTCATGCTTTTTAGATGATCAGGTCGACCATACCATTGATAGCCCCAGGGAAATATCCAGTCCACAGCATCCTGGACTGCTTGGCGCGTCTCCTCGCTGTAATTCCAGTAATACTCCGTCCAATAGGCCCCATGACGGAAGTGAAAAGCTTCCTCGAAATTGATTTTTTTCAATGCTCGGCGATACGGCGCGAAGCTGCAATGAAGCTCGATATCGTATGTGGTATAACGCCCTGCTCGGTCTAGGAGTGCCTGGGCAACGACAAACTCGATATAGCTGCGTACCGGAAATTCCATAATCGGAAAACTGATATAACGCATTGGGTCTTCGTTGAAGGCTTTTTCCTGCATGGAAACGCCAAAGCGTTCAAGTAACATACCCTGTTGGTGGGCGTGCCCTACCTCGTCTTGAATGGACGACGAGATCGCGATTTTGGCACCTAGATCAGGCGCTGTGGCATAGGCTGTGTAGGCCCAGGTTAAAACAGTGACCTCGCCCTGGGCGGCTATTTCTAGTGTTTTCTGGAGTACGGCGCGATAGCGTGGCGTGAAATCCGCCATATCTTCAATGAGTTCACCTGATTGAATTCTTGCAACCAGCGCTTGGTCTTCGGCACTTAGATCGCTTGCTTGGGGCATTTGTTGATGCTCGCTACTGGATGCCTTTATTTTACATACTGACCGGATGGTATGTCAAACTGAGAGTAGATCAAGAGAAGTACAGAGAAAGATCTAATGGGTTATATAATTAAGAAAACGACTATTTAAGCACTGCGCTCAGCACGAATTCCCGGGCAGTAGTGGCAAGATGAGGCCCATCTAGGTCATCGTGTAAGCGGTGCCATTGCAGGAGCAGCCCGTCCACCAGGGCGACAAGAGTAATTGCCGTGTTAGCAGGATCTAAAGATTCTTTAAATTCCCCTGTTGCTTGTCCATCGGTAATCAGCTGTTCCAGCATTGAGGTCCAACGCGTATAGATTGCCCTGACCATTGCTGCTGCTGGCAGGCTGCTGCTGCTGAACTCCACCGCCATTAGCACGGGTAAAAGAAGTTGTTCTCGATGATCGATGCCCAGCCTCGCGACGGCATTTATAAAGAGAATAAGCCGCTCTTTGGCGCTTGCTTGACTACTATGAATGGCTTGCGAGATAGGTCCAAATGACGCTGCCTCAGCTTCGGTTAATAAGCGAAACAATAATTCAGCTTTGTCCTTGAAGTAGAAATAGATCGTACCTTTTGTCAGCCCGGCTGCTTTGGCGATTTGAGCCATCGAAGTGTATTCGTAACCATGGGTCACAAACAAGGTGCGCGCCGCAGTCATAACCGCCTGAGTGCTTGCGGTGCGACGTTCTTCGTTGGGGACTCGGTCGTTAGACATTGTACAACGGTGAAAGATCGAACTGATTAAGTCAAGTTTCATTGCCTAGATGCACAAGCTGTGTGCATAGTATGGACTGGCATTTAGCGGCTTCATATCGGAGGATGAAGAAGTGGAAAAGACAAAAATTGAAACGCTCGATGATTTTCGCAGATTGGAAGGCAGCCAGTTATTTATATCTGAGCCGGTAAGCATAACCCAGCAGCGTATTCAGGATTTCTGCCGAGGGACATTAAACGAAGAATGGATTCATTGGGATAGTGAACGTGCTCGCAAATCTTATTTGGGGGATATCATCGCACCGGGCCTGTTTCTGCCTGCGTTATTCCCTGGCATGTTTTGGCAACATATGGCGGTTGAACTACCTCGATTCATCGTGAAGGGAATCGAGGGTATTCGAGTTTTTCGCCCTGTTCTGGTAAACGCACAGGTGTTTTCAAGTGTGACGCTCGCTAGTGTTCTTGAAAGAAGAGAAGGTGTTGAAGTGCACTACCAGATTGAATTTTTTGAGGTCGGTATAAATGAGAAAATCGCCCAGGTCACATTTATCAACCGCTACTGGGATACCTAGATCGTGGATGTAGCTACCTTCTTACGTAGAGGCATTGCTGATCACGCTGACCGAGAAGCCGTGGTATTCGAGAATGTTCGGCTCACATATACTCAGGTTTCGAAACGCGCCAACGCGCTTGCTTATGGGTTAGCGGAACTTGGCTTGAACTTCCAAGATGCGGTGGCGGTGCTTGAAGACAATAACATCCCCGCAGTGGACGCGTTCATTGGCCTAGCCCTTGGCGGATTTGTGAGGGTCCCTTTGTATGCACGCAATGCGAGCAGCGGCCACGAGAGCATGCTGTCATTAGCAGGTTGTAAGGCGCTGTTAGTCGGACCAGACCATCTCAATGAGGTGGCTGGGTTGATTGATGGGTTACCCGAACTGAAGCATGTAATTGTTACCGATGCCAATTATGAAGATTGGTTGCTGGACAACATGGACCAGTCAGTTGACGTTAAAGTGAGCGAGTCTAGTCTATTCGCCATTCGCTTCACAGGCGGCACGACAGGGCTACCGAAGGGTGTACCTGCCACCCATAGTCAATTTCTAAACCAAGTCAGGGATTGGTTCTATACCTTTCCACCTGCGACCTCGGCTGATGCTGTTTTACACGCAGCACCGATTACTCATGCTTCCGGGTCATTACTGCTGCCGTTGTGGGCTGTTGGCGGGCGTAATATCTTAATGCGGCAATTCGACCCGACCGAGGTGTTGATTGCCTTTGAGAAAGAGCAAGTGTCGTATGTCTTTCTGCCACCCACTGCAATAAATGTCTTAACAAGGCATCCGGAAGTTGGATCACGCGATCATTCTCATCTTAAGGTTCTAATGACCGCGGCGGCACCCATTACTGAAGAAACAACCTTGCGAGCGCGAGCGTGTTTTGGCGATGTGTTGTTTCAGGGCTACGGATTATCGGAATGTTTTCCAATTGCAATGATGTCCTCGAATGAATGGTTTGCGAGCCTTGATGGCAGTGAACCGATGCGTGCTTGTGGTAAACCATTGCCGTTCGTCAACTTACAGATCTGGAATGACCATAATGAAGTTTTGAAGCGTGGTGAGATTGGCGAAATTGTGGCCCAGTGTGATGGTCAGATGACTACCTACTGGCAGTCTCCTCAAGAGACAGCAGAGACGCTTGTGGACGGTTGGATCAAAACGGGTGACGTGGGCCGATTGGATGCAAACGGTTATCTCTACGTTCTAGACCGAAAAAAAGACCTGATTATTTCAGGCGGTTTTAATCTGTATCCGGCGGAAATAGAAAATGTGATCGCTGCGATCCCAGGTGTGGTAGAGGTTGCGGTCATAGGCGCGCCGGATGAGCGTTGGGGCGAGGCCCCGATTGCCATCGTTGTTACCGATGATGATCTATCTTCAGAGGCCGTACAAAGAATCGTCGGTGAAAGTCTGGGCTCTTATAAAAAACCCCGTGAGGTCGTTATTAGCCGCGAGCCTTTACCGAAAACACCCGTAGGTAAGCTGGATAAGAAAATATTGCGTGAGCCTTATTGGAAGGGTCGGACCCGTGGCATTTCAGGTGCCTAACCATAATCATTGAAGTAAGGTTTAAAGAATCCGGAATGCCTTTGTATCCGATTGAAAGCGCGTTGTTTGCGCAAGCTGATGTTACCTTGAAATTTGGGCGGATCCCGGCGCTCAGCCATAGCCAGTGCTGGTGGGACAAGGACGTCAGTATTGGTCAGTTTCCTAAATTCCTAAGTTGAACTGACGGATTGGCTTCTTGATTAGGGTAGAAACCCAATTCGTTATGACTTAGAAGAACGGGTGAAATTGGACTAAACAGATCTTGTGGGTGCAAAAGGTGTTAAGTCGATCCCTGGCTTAACACCTGCAATAAGATCCGCTAGCGCTCGCCCGGACCCGGCGGCTTGGGTCCACCCCAGGCCACCATGGCCAGTATTGATAAAAACGTTGGCGAACTGAGACCTGCCGATGAAGGGCATACCATCTGCGGACAGCGGCCTCAAACCAGCAAACGGGGAGATCTTAGTACGGTCCATGGTCGCTGCGAAATCCGGTAGAATCTGTTCGGTTAGCTTTAATAAATACTCAATTCGCTCGTCTGGCAATGCATAATCATAGCCGCAGAATTCGGCAGTGCCTGCCACTCGAAGCACATCTCCTAATACAGTTACCCCTGCATGAACACCCATATCAGCGATGACATGACTTGGACGGTTGTGCCAATCACCTAATGGAATAGTCAGGGAGTAACCTTTTACAGGCGCGATGTGGAGTTTGATCCCTAGATTCTGGGCGAGTAACTTAGACTCTACACCGGCAGCTATTACCAGTGAGTTAGCTTCCAGCACTTCGTCCTTCACCTGTACGCAAATTTTTTGCGCTTGCTTGAGAATGTTCAGAACAGGGGCCCCGTATTTGACGCGAACGCCATTTACGATGGCCAGGTCCAGTAAGGACTGAGCAAATAAATACGAGTTACCAGACGCATCGTTCTGGTAACGAATTGCTCCGCAGAGTTGCTCACCAATGGGCTGCAAGACAGGTTCGAGTGCTAGAAGTTGTTTTTGGTCGAGAAATTCGAAACACCCGCCTCTTTTTTCAAGATGATCAAGCATGGGGCGATAAACATCCATGCTTTGGGTATCGCGAAAAACGAATAACGCGCCTTGTTGTGCGTGATCGTATGCGATACCTGTATGGGCTCGTAGTTCTGCCATTTGTTCAAGTGAATACTGCGCGAGTAGCCGATTCGTCAAGGTGTTATCTAGGAACGATTGGGTATTTGCTGATCGAAGAAAACGTAAACCCCAGGGAACAAGCCTAAGCAGCTCTTTTGTGTCCACCAACATTGCTGCTTCATGGCGTTTTGACCCCAAGCTCGCACGCCAGGCTTTAGCGAGTACGCTGACTATACCGGGCGCGTTCCATATTTCGGGGAACTCAGCCTGTAGGTAACCGCCATTGCCCTTGCTTGCCTCGAGTGCGGGGCCCTCATTGCGCTCAATAAGGGTTACGTCTAAGCCGTGTTTAGACAGGTAATAGGCTGTACAGATCCCTTGGAGCCCAGCGCCGAGAACTAACACGCTTTTCATTCAGGTTGATCCTTGTCTGGGTCAGTGTATGGCGATAGGTTGGTGTCGCCCGGTGGTAAGCTCGTCGTAGCGTACCGGCTGGCCCGAAAATACAGCGAGCACTCGAGATGCTTTTACTACCAATTGGCCACTTACCAGCACGTAAGGAATCCCAGTCGAGGGCTTACCCTGTGCACCGAGTTTGTGTACGGCCTGGTCTGTGACGGTCTGGGGGTTAAATACGGTAATGTCAGCGATCATGCCTTTTTGTAGTCTACCGCGTTCGCGCATGGCCTTGATACCGGCGTCACCCAAATGCAAAGCAGACCAATAACTCAGTTGTTTCAACGTTTGCATTAACGGTACGCCGTGTTCTCGACCTAAGCGCAAGACTTTGGCATGGCTACCTGCAGTTCGTGGGTGGCCAACGAAATCCTCGTAGGGACTATCCCAGACGAGATCTTTGCCTTCTTTGTCGGTGGTAGGCATAGCATCACTGCCTACAGCCGCATGTTGGCGGGTTAACCACTGAGGTAGCCAGGCTTCCCGTTGACGAAAGAACAGTACGACCATGTATCCTGGGTCTGCTGCGCGCTTCTGCTGGTAGCTGGCCTGAGAATAAAATTCCCCTGTAGCCGGGTCCATCATAGCGTCCTCGTAGCTCAAGCCCCAATCTTCAATAAGGGTGGCCGGTCTTAGAAACTCTGAACCGATGGGTCCTGATCCAGAAATATAAGGGTAATACTCGCTCCATACGTTAAAGCCTTGGTTTCGAGCCGCCGCCAGCTTGGCTTCGTTTTCCCACCAACCATGGTTATTGTCGTGCATGGCCATGAATGGCGCGTTAAGAGCCAGCGCATTTGCTAGACCTTCAGCGAGGCCAAGTGTCCCTTCAGTGGGCGGCTTACTACTGCCCAAGAGACGGACATGACTATAGCTGCCGCGGCCATAGCGCGCTGCGGCGCTTTGTAATTCCCACATTTCTTCAGTGGTAACGCCCTTGATCATATAGCCGATGGTTGAGCCTAAACCGAGCGCACCCTGGCGCAGCTCTTCGTCAACTCTCTGGGCGATGGCATTAAGTTGATCATTGGTCGGAATCGATAACGCATAGTGCGGTGTGCCATCTCGTTTTTCCGCCGCTAAACGTGTGGGCCCGATATGTTGGGCGTCGATGGGGCCAGCTAACTCCAGACCATCAAGTATGCTCATGCGAACGAGCTCATGAGATACTGTAATACCGTAGTTGGTTTGCCATTGACCTCGCCGCTGAGCGTACCAAGCGTTTGTGTTTAGCCCGCCAACCTCCATGTCCAGAGTGGTGGTGACGCCGTCTCGCAACATCAGTTTGCTACCGAACTGGGTCTGTCCATGGACGTGGGCATCAATGAAGCCCGGCGCGACTACTAAGCCCGTGGCGTCAATTTCTTGGCGGCCTCGTAGCTTACGCTTGCTTATTGAGGTAATTCGGTTGCCGGTGATGCCAACATATCGGATCGCATCAAGACCACTTTCTGGATCGATAACGCGTCCATTAGAGATGACAATGTCATGCGTCTCAGCCCAGAGGTGAACGCTCAATAGCAGCGAGATACAGGTCGCGAATACTTGTATTAGGTAAAGGTTGCGCTTGATCATCAGGTTTACCCTTGCAAAGATTCAGTATGACTTTGGCATGCCCAGGACATGCTCACCGATAAAATTTAAGCTCATTTGCTGGGTGAGGGGTGCGAGTCTGAATAATTGCACCTCTCGCCACCAACGTTCTACATGGTATTCGGCGGCAAAGCCCGCACCACCGAACGTCTGCATGGCGTGATAGCAAGCGTCGATCGCAGCCTCGACGGCGACGTATTTCGCCATGTTAGCGACTTTGCCCACAACGATATTGTCGCGGCCAGCATCGTGCCAAGAGGCAGCTTGCAAAATAGATAACCACGCCGATTCCAGCTTAGCGTGCGCCGCCGCGAGCGGATGCTGTATGGCCTGGTGGGCGCCGATGGGTTGACCAAATACAGCACGTTCGTTGGCGTAGTCTACAGCCGTTTTTAACGCCAGACGGCCCATACCAACGGCACCTGCGGCCACTAGTAAACGCTCTGGATTCAGCGTACCCAACAGATGATAGAACCCTTTGCCCTCTTCACCAAGTAGGCTGGCAGCAGGCACACGCATGTTCTCGAACTGAACATTGTAAGACTGGTAGTAGTGTAAGCCGTGTTTCGCAATGGCTGCCGCGTGTATTCCTGGGTTAGGCAAATCGATGAGAAACAGGGACATACCTGACGCTGAGTTGGTTTTTTCAGTCCTTGCCAACAACAGGAAAACGTCGGTCTGTTCAATGTTGGTGATAAACCACTTTGCGCCGTTTACGATGTAATGATCACCGTCCCGCTTGGCAAAAGTCTGGGTGTTGATGGTGTTGGTGCCTGCGTTGGGTTCAGTAACACCTAGCGAGGCAAGGATTTGGCCTTTGGCCATGGCAGGTAAATAATGCTTCTGTTGATGCTCGGAACCATGTTGCACAATTGCGTTGGATCCAAGTATACCAAACAGGAAACCCATGGCAGGTCCGCCGCCACCGCCGGCAGCGCAGAGCGCCTCCATGGTGATAACCAATTCTGTGATGCCAGTCCCACTACCGCCGAATTGCTCAGGTAGATGCAAGCCGAAAAAACCCAGTTCACCGATTTCTTTTAGAAACTCGGTGGGGAATTCATGGGCCTGATCTTTGGCAAGCCAATAGGCGGCGCCGTATTTTTGGCCAACTTTGGTGGCGGTATTGAGCATCATTTGCTGTTCTGGCGAAAGATCAAAATCCATAGTAGAACACCCTAAAAGGCGGAATGACCCAGTAGACTGCGGCCAATAATCAGCTGTTGCATCTCGCTTGTACCCTCGGTGACTGCCAGGATGGGCGCGATACGATAAAGCTCTTCGATGGGAAATTCTCGAGTTACGCCGTTGCCTCCATGAATTGCCATTGCATGTCGAACCACACGTAGGGCGGCTTCTGTTGCAAAATATTTCGCCATGGAGCTTTGCAGGTCGGCGCGTTCTCCACGGGTGATTTTGTCAAGAGCAGCGTATAGCATAAGCCTGGCCGCCTCAATGTCCACAGCCATGTCAGCGACACGTGCCTGAATGAGTTGATGTGCGGCGATTACTTTGCCATGTTGAGAGCGTTCCTGTGCATAGGCAACGGCCTGTTCGAATGCGGCCTGGGCGACACCCACAGCCAGTAATCCGACTAAAGGTCGCGAACCTTCTAGAAGAGTCATTAGGCGACGAAGTCCTTCACCTGCTGGCGCTAGAACGTTTTCGTCCGGGACGAAAACATCATCGAAAAAAACTTGTGCAGTTGATTGCCGGTTGAGGGCCATCTTGGCAATGTTCTTGGTCGTGTAACCTGCATCTCGGTCGACAATCATCAGGGCTAAGCCGGCTTGAGGATCGTCATTTTCTCTGGCAACGCAGATAATGAAATCTGAATAGTGCCCGTTAGAGATCCATTGTTTTTCACCACTAATGCGGTAGCCACCTTCAACCTTGGTTGCACGGGTTGAAATTTCCACAATGTTGGATCCCGCACCCGGTTCGCTAATTCCAATGCAAGCAATTTTTTCTGCGTTTAGTATTGGCGCTAGATAATGCTCGCGTTGATATTCATTACCAGAGGCTAGAAGCAGTCCTGCTTCTAGCTGAATAAGAGCTACAATTGATAAGTCCGGCGCGGTTTTAGCCAGTTGTTCGAAAAGTAGACCAACGGTGGTTGTAGATAGTCCCAGGCCGCCGAATTTTTCTGCAACCAGGCCGTTGCCCATTCCGTAGTCGAGTAGTCCTAGAAGTGCCGCCTGGACATTCTCTTTGTCCGTAAATTCTTCTGGTCGATCGTGGAACGGCGCGATCTCCTTTTCGAGATAACGCGAAAAAGCATCCACAGCGATACGGTCATCTTGTGAGATTGAAAAATCCATTGAGTTGCTTCTTGCCCAGTGTGTCTTTGGTTAATATTACCTAGGTGCAAGCAAAGCTGCCAAGAATTCACAGTCATTTTGAGCAACCAAAGAGGCTGAAACGGCAGGTGACGCCTGATTAACTACTGAATGGAGTAAATTGGCAGGTTATGTTGATTCCGACTTCTACCCATTGGGGTAACTATAAGATTCGCACGAATTCCGGCCGCATCGCGGGAATTGAGCGATATCCAATTGATACTAACCCTACGCCTCTTGCTGAGAATTTGCTTGCAGCTCAAGATGCAAACGTTCGAGTGAAACGCCCGGCAGTACGACGCAGTTATTTGGATAATCCACTTAAGCATAGTGGTGAGTTACGGGGCCAGGAGCCTTTTATCGAGGTATCTTGGGATAGCGCATTGGACCTGGCCGCTAATGCGTTGCAGCGGGTTCAACAAGGATCGGGAAATGCCTCAATATACGGTGGGTCTTACGGGTGGTCGAGTGCCGGTCGCTTCCATCACGCACAGAGTCAGATTCATCGCTTCTTGAACGCTATCGGTGGTTACACGCGTTCCCTATATAGTTATTCGGCGGGTGCCGGTGAAGTCATCGTGCCCCATGTTCTGGGTATGGATTTTTACGAGGTGATGTTTCAGGCACCAACGCTTGAAGACATGGTAAGAAACACCAAACTGGTAGTATGTTTTGGTGGTTTGGCTTTGAAAAACACGCAGGTGATGTCTGGCGGCCTTGGTGGTCATGATGCTGAGAATCGACTGCGCGCACTTGCAGATAGCGGCATCCAATTCGTCAATATCAGCCCGATCAAGGAGGATCTCCCGGCCTTCCTGGATAGTCAGTGGTGGCCTATAAAACCATGTAGTGATGCGGCGCTGATGCTGGCATTGGCACATACGCTGGTCGACGAAGATTTATACGATCATGCGTTCGTTGATCAATACACGGTGGGCCTTGATGAGTTTCTACCCTACCTCACAGGTCAAACTGATGGCCTGGCCAAAGACTGTGAATGGGCTGCGCGTATTTGCCAGATTCCCGCGGGGCATATTCGTCAGTTGGCCCGCCGTATGGCGGTTGAATTGCCCATGATCGGTATCAGCTGGTCGCTTCAGCGCAGCGAACATGGCGAACAAACCTATTGGTTGGTTACGGTGCTGGCTGCTTTGTTGGGGACTCATGGTTTGCCTGGCAAGGGTGTAAGCTACGGCTATGGTTCCATTCATAACATAGGGTTTGCCGGACGTAAGTTACCCAACTTTCCAATTGCGGCATTGCCGCAGGGAAAGCGACCCATAAACAGTTACATTCCCGTAGCAAGAATCGCAGATGTTCTGTTGGCGCCAGGCGTACCGTTTGCATTCAATGGTGAAGTCGTTACACCGCCCAAGATTGACCTGATTTATTGGGCCGGTGGCAATCCATATCATCACCACCAGGATCTCAATCGCCTCACACGCGCTTGGTTCGTTCCTGCTTCAATTATCGTAAATGAACCTTTTTGGACTGCCACGGCGAGGCGTGCCGACATTGTATTTCCTGTGACAGTCCCGTTGGAGCGTGAAGATCTGGGAATTACACCCTATGACTGTCATCTCACGCCTATGCGGCAGGTGGTGCAGCCCTTTGGTGAAGCGCGTGACGATTACCAGGTTTTTGCAAGCCTTGCTGAAAGATTGGGCGTCAAGCACAAGTTTACTGAGGGCCGCAGTGTGCGTGATTGGTTGCAGGCCTTGTACCAACAATTGCGTTCATCGGCTAAACAAAAAGACGTTCTATTGCCATCTTTTGATGAGTTTTGGTCAGGCGAGCAGTTTTCTGTAACCGAACAAGTCCCAGAGTGCGAGTTTCGGCTGGAGCGTTTCCGTCGTGACCCAAAAGCCTTTCCTTTGGCAACGCCCTCTGGAAAAATTGAAATCTTTTCTAGAACGATTGCTAAATTCGATTATCTCGACTGCCTGGGCCATCCCGCCTGGTACGATAAAACGGAGATGCTAGGGTCGCCGCGTAGCGACACCTTTCCATTGCACTTAATTTCCAATCAACCTAGGGGCAGGCTGCACTCGCAATATGATCATGGCCCGGCAAGTATGGCAACTAAAGTGGCTGGCCGTGAGCAGGTATGCATGCATCCGAAAGATGCACTGTCCAGAGGTCTTGAAGCGGGTGACCTGGTACGAATTTATAATGATCGAGGTGCCTGTCTTGCGATTGTTAGAACCAGTATCGGTATCAGAACAGGCGTCGTGGAATTACCCACTGGTGCCTGGTACGACCCGTCTGGTCCAGACGGTCTTGAAGTGCACGGTAATCCCAATGTGCTGACTCGAGATATAGGCTCCTCGAGTTTAGGGCAAGGGACAACGGCCCACAGCTGTCTGGTTGAAATCGAGCGATATACCGATGGCAGTCCGCCGGTTACGGTACGAATGCCGCCAGAACTTCAATAAACAAGACCAGTTAGGTCACAGCTGCTAATCGCGTAACGTTAACAACTCTCGGTATCTAGTCGGAGAACAACCGGTCCAGCGCTGAAAAGCCCTGGAGAAGTTACTGCAATCTGAGAACCCTAAGGTGTAGGCGATCTCACTTACAGAAAGATTTTTTTGCTCCATGTATTGTTCTGCCAGTTCGTGCCGGGTTTGTACAAGGATATCTTGATAGCTCGTATTTTCTTGGGTGAGTCGATTGTGTAGGGTTCGAACGCTCATATTGAGTGACCGGGCAATGGTTGGCTTGTCGCAGTTTCCTGAAGGCAGTAGTTGAATAATCTGCGCATGGACTCTTCTTCTTATATCTCTTTCGTTCATCTTAGCCAGGAACTTTACGACGACTTCATCGTGCATGCGTGCGAGTTCTGCATTCGCAGCTGGGAGTGGCACGGCTAAATCTTTTTGGTTGATGTATAACATATCGATGGGGCTATTGAATTCGCACTCGATACCGAAGTGCGTACGAAAGGCATGTGTATTTTTTGGTGGCCTGTCAAAGGTAAAGCAGACTCTTTCAGGTGCATAGTCTCGCCGATACATCGAGCGCAACCACTGCACGTATGTCGAGAATGAACCTTGGACCAGGTAGGGATACACCACTGATCGTTCGACGTTGAGTTTTGGGATCAACTGTAATTGCAAACCGCCGTTATCTTCAACAAGGTTAATGGTTTCGTTGGATGTGATGAAGGTGTAGTAACGCTCCAGCCGGTTACAGAAAGACCTGATGTTTGAACTTGACAGTAGGGCAATGCCCAGGGCATGGAAGGTGGTAGGATGCACGAGCTCGCCAAAGTGGAGCCCCAGGGTTTCATCATTCGTCGCTTTTATTGAGGCGATTAGCAGAGCTTCTAATTCTGCGAAGGTGAGCCTGCTGTCGAGATTGTTAACACGTCCTGCCCGCAAGCCAACTTGCTCAAATACCTTATCGGCATTGACCCCGGCATTCTCTAAAACTTCGTACAATACAGTGGCTACATTACCGAGAGTCGATTGTTTTGAGTGCTCTCCAATGATGCCCATGATATTGGCTCGCTGAATTTGGTTAGTTCAAAGAATGATAACCTTCATTACCTGTTAAATGGAACAGAATTTTATAACCATATAAAACAACAGTTTATGTATAACTAACACTTAAACCTCCAGCTAATATGGAAGCATGGAGAATGATCAGGTATTACCGGTTTATTCGCCGGTAAGATCTGGCTTGCGTTTTTCTTTAAACGCGGCAACGGCCTCTTTGCGATCATCCAGTAAATTAGTGTACATCTCATATGCGACAGCGGCGTCTGTTATCTTAGTGGCTAGGTCGCGCAAAGGTATGTTGATCGCGGTTTTGGTGTATCGCACTGCCCATCGAGGGCTCGACAATAATTCCTGCACGATTTCATCGACTTTTGCATCAAGCTGATCCCCGGGTACAGCATAGTTAATCAATCCCATCTGCACGGCCTCAGTGGCGGTCATTAGCCTGCCAGTTAAGAGGAACTCTTTTGCCCGTGCATAGCCAATTAGCTGTGGCCAGATGATCGCGCCACCATCACCCGCAACGAGGCCAGCCTTGACGTGCGGGTCGCCAATTTTGGCCTTCTCATCTGCGATGATGATATCGCTGAGCAAGGCTATGGATGCGCCAAAGCCTGCAGCCGCGCCGTTCATTCGACACACCAATGGTTTTTCGAGTTCAAGAATGCCATTTATAATGCGTCTTGCATCCGGTAAAATGCCTCGAAATTTTCGGGGGTCTTCTACCATTTCATCGAAAAATCGCATGTCGGCACCGGCGCAAAATGCTCTGTCCCTGCCGGTTAGCACGATGACGTCGCTATCAAGATCGTTATTCAGATCATGGAACACTCGACCGAGTTCGATGTGCATCTGTTCATTTACACCATTCACTGGACCTACCCCGTCCAGCGCAACGGTTAGTACCCTGTCGTTGCGCGTGAATTTTAAGGTTTCGTATTTGGTAAAGTCCATTTCTATTCCTCGTTTGCGGTTAGAGCCTATCTCAGCAGTCATTTTACTAGAAAACAAGGTTCATTCAGGCACCGGATCGGTCCGGGAGTACGCCATTGGGAATTATTGAATGCAGCTAATGACAGGACAGACGCCTGAGTCTTAGTTATTGTTTGAATTCAGCACCTGGAGTAAAAGTGATATGGCTGTGCTAAATAGAGTATTCAACATCGATGAGATGCGTCAGCTGGCGCAATCAAAACTGCCAAAATTTATATTTGATTATCTGAGTGGCGGGGCTGACGATGAATGGGTGCTGCACAACAACCGGGAAGTATTTGCAAAATATGGTCTTCTCACTGAAGTGCTCAAGGACGTCAGTAATATAGACACCAGCACGACTATACTGGGTATGAAGACAGCTGCGCCATTCATTTTGTCATCAACGGGTGCATCGAGATTCTTTCATCCGGAAGGCGAAGTTGCCGTAGCACGCGCAGCCGCGGATGAAAATGTGTTGTATGGAATCGCTGCTTCTGCAATGAGTAGTATTGAAGAAGTCGCAGCGGTGGCACGGGGTCCTCGATTTTTCCAGGTGTACGTCTTTAAGGACCCTGGGTTGAACAGCGAATTTGTCCAACGCACTAAGGCCGCTGGTTATCAAGCGATGTACCTAACGGTTGATACCGTCGTGGCGGGTAATCGCGAACGAGATCTCCGCAATCAGTTATCGATTCCGCCTAAGGTTACGCCTCGTACGGTCTGGCAAGTTGGCACCCGACCGAAATGGGCAATTGATTATATGACCACCCCAGCGTGGACATTTCCAAATGTTGAAAGTGCTCTGGACGAAGCGACGAAAAATGATTTTGGATCGGTTGCGGAATGGTTTGCGAGTCAGTTGGATCGATCTTTCACATGGGATAATGCGGCTCGTCTTATAGCAGAATGGAATGGCCCATTTGTTATTAAAGGCATTACCAGACCCCAAGATGCAATCCGAGCAGCTGAAATTGGTGCAACCGGTATTGTTGTCTCCAATCATGGTGGGCGTCAACTGGATCGATTACCGTCATCTATTGAACTGTTGCCGGCCATCGTCGATGCTGTGGGCGATCGTCTAGAGGTGTTTATCGATAGCGGTTTCAGGCGTGGTACGGATATCATCACTGCTTTGGCGTTAGGGGCGAAGGCGGTTGCTATCGGGAGGCCCTATCTTTATGGTTTGGCTGCTGGAGGCGAAGCGGGTGTGAGCCGAGTTGTCCAGCTTCTAAAGTCCGAAATTGTCCGCGATATGGCCATGATGGGCCTAACAAGTATTGATCAGATAAGCCGCGACGTTCTGTTTGAAAGAGATCGGAAATGACCCGAAAGGCCTCTGCCCCGCTTTAATCATGCATTCATGCTTCTCTATCTTCTCGAGACCGGTGTGGATCTATGGAAAAGCTTTGAGCACTTCTCTTAAAAGATCCCATTTATCGAAGCCCTGTCTACCATAATCTAGGCCACGGCGGACAATGACCAGATCTTCAGACGGCACAACGATCACAAACTGGCCTCGGTTCCCAGCGGTGGCATAAGCATCTTTTGGGACATCGGTGCGCGATTTCGGCACGAGCCACCAATGGCCACCGTAACGACCGCCTCGATTCGTGGCCGCTGGTGCCGGGCTTCTTACAAAATCAATCCAGGCTTCTGAAATAAGACGTTGACCGGACCAGACGCCATTATTCAGATAGAGAAGACCGAATCGCGCTAAATCTCGAGCATTGGTATACACCTGGCTACTCAGTACAAAGTCGCCGAAACGGTCGACGCTTAACAGGGTACTGGCCATGCCCAGAGGGTCCAGCAGCCTGTGTCTTGGAAAAGACCAGTAGTTTTCGTTGCTGCCCAGCAATTTCCTGAACGCGTAGATAGCCAGCAGCGTGTCGTAATTCTCGTAATCCCAGTAGCTGCCGGGTTGTCGCACCAGACCACGTCGACGTGCGCCTTCCGCTGTGCTGTCTCCAGCCCAGTAGCCCAGACCGCTACCCGAGATATATTCCTGCCCCAGGCTGTCTACTGGGTCGAGTCCGCTGGACATATTCAATACATGGCGCAGACTGATTTTGTTTCGAGGGTCTAGCTCAGGGGCGTCAATCTCAGGCAGCCAATCAACGGCCAGCGGGCTATCCAGGGTTAGTTCACCTGCATCCACCATCATACCCAGTAGGGTGACCGCAATGCTTTTAGCGGTGGACCAGGTTCGGGTTCGAGTGGTTTGATCAAAACCTTCGGCATACTGCTCAAGGATCAGCTGGCCCTGGTAAACCACCAGTAGGCTGATGGTGACCTGCTCAGCGCTGGGACGCTGAAAAGACCAGTTAGCTGCCCGGGCAAGTGCAGTATTATCCACTTGGTCAGGCATTGAAGGTGTGGTCAGATCACCCTCTGGCCAGGGACGATGACTGACTTCAAGTGGTTTGTCAGCCATTGGATGTCGGGGCAGATTATTCTTGACCTCAATGGTAGGCAACACCCCGGGCGGTAGCACGATACAGCCAAAGCCGTCTGAAAATACCGCGCTGACTGACGTAGCAGGCGCATTGGTGCCAACGGTGACCGATTTCAGTTGGTGGTTGATGCTGTAGGGACCAGCGCCCGCATGACCCAGGGGAGGCTCAAAACGCGGTGCTGCCAGGTAGGCCAGTTCCTGGTCAAACACTTGCGCCAGATTGCGATGGGAGGTGAACAGACCATTACACATCAGTACTGCCTGAACGCCCTTGTGAATAATGTTTTGATTGGCTGCACGCCAGTCGGCCCATGTGATGGGGCTGATGAGCACACCACTGAACGCTATTATCAAGGACAGATGGCATAGTCGTTGACCTGCCGGTGTGACCGAAAGGGCAAAGCGGTGTATTACATTTGGTCTCAGATTCTTACTCAAAATTACCTCAATGATTGTCAGAACAAGTGTCAATCGCAGCCCGGGAATTCGCGAAAGGATTGAGCGATTTAGCATCGGCTTAACCTTGTCAGCATGGGTATCTTCGGCACTCTGTCTACATAGTCTATCGATACTTGTTCGCTGCAATTGTTCTCGATATTGATGATAGTGATACTAACATGGCTGGTCAGGGGTAACGATTGGATAAGCCAGTAGGACTTCAATGGCTTCCTGATAGCATAGTCGATGTGACTGCGAGACCACTTGCCACTCCAGGGTGAGATATTTTGATCAATGAAACTGAAAGAGGTATGTTGTTATCTTAATCCAGAGAAACGAGTTTTATTATGTACCCAGGACATTGGTCAAAGATCTGCCCGGATAAACCGGCCATCATTCATTCGGAAACGGGTGAAGTAGTAACCTACCAGGCCCTTGATGACAGGTCTAATCAACTGGCCCAACTGATGTGGTCCCAGGGCTTGCGACGCGGTGATCATGTCGCCATCTTCATGGAAAATGATATGCGTTATTTTGATATGGTCTGGGCTGCCATGCGCTCCGGGTTGTATCTGACAACGGTCAATCGCTACCTGACCACAGAAGAAGCTGCCTATATCATAGATAATTCCGAATCGCAGATCGTTGTGACTTCAAACTATCTGGGGGAAGTTGCTGGTGATTTCCCGGCGCAGTGTCCAAGGGTAAAGCAGTGGCTGATGACGGGTGAGCCGCTGGCTGGATTTGACGATTATGAACAAGCGCTGGCGCAGCACACCACAGCCCCCCTTGATGAAGAGCCCGCCGGCACTTTTATGCTGTATAGTTCAGGCACAACCGGTCGACCAAAAGGTATTTTCAGGCCCTTGTCCGAAAAATTAATCTCAGACAGCGCCGATACCGTTGGCGGCTTGCAGAAAGCTCTGTGGGGTTTTGATGAAAATACGGTCTATTTATCACCTGCACCCTTGTATCATTCTGCGCCGGTGAGTTTCTGTAGTTCTGCTCAGGCATTGGGGGCAACGGTGATCATGATGCCCGGGTTCAATGAAATAAGTGCCCTGAAGGCGATTGAGAAATTTAAAGTAACGCATAGCCAGTGGGTGCCAACCATGTTCTCACGCATGTTAAAAATGGACCCAGCTGAGCGGACAAACTTTGATTTGTCCAGTCACAAGATAGCGATTCATGCCGCGGCACCCTGCCCTCGGCAGGTCAAACAGCAGATGTTTGATTGGTGGGGGCCGATTATTTATGAGTATTACGGCGGAACTGAGATCAATGGAATCACCCACGTGACCCCGCAAGCGTGGCTTAACAGACCCGGCACGGTGGGCCAGGCAGTGCTCGGCATTATTCATATCTGTAATGAAGATGGCTCTGAATGTAAGCCTGGAGAAGAAGGACTCGTCTATTTTGAACTCCCCCGGCTACCCTTCGAGTATCTCAAGGATAAGGAAAAAACAAAAGATGCTCAGCATCCGCAGCATGAAAACTGGAGTGCGCTGGGCGACATTGGTTATGTCGATGAAGAGGGTTTTTTATTCCTGACCGACCGGGCTACTTTTATGATTATATCGGGTGGCGTTAACATCTATCCCCAGGAGATTGAAGATGCCCTGATTATGCATGCCGATATCGCTGATGTCGCTGTGATCGGCGTGCCCAATGAAGAAATGGGAGAAGAAGTCAAAGCTGTGGTACAGCTGGCTGAAGGCATTAGCACAGGCACTGCTCAAGAAGATAAGTTGATTGCCTTTGCCCGAGAGCAGCTGGCTCATTATAAATGCCCAAGGAGCATTGATTTTGAGGCGAAGCTACCGCGGTTGCCGACAGGAAAACTTTACAAAAGGCTTCTCAAGGATCGTTATTGGGGAAGGAAAGACACCAAGATCGTGTAGTGGCCAGAATCGTTCATTACTTGAATGGGACGATTAGCTGGCTTACCAGGTTTCAAGCCACGGCCGCAGTACCACCTCGAAGGTCCAGGTTGACCGAGGCTGTTGGTGAAGGTGCAGATAGGTTTTGGCAATAGCGTCAGGGTCTGCCTGGTTGTCTTCGACATTTGCCCCAGCGCGACGGTGACTGCGTGTACCATCTGCCTGGGTCCAGCCAATAGCGGCGTCGATGGGTACGTGGGCAACGTGAATGCCTTTTGGCATGAGCTCGCGCGCCATGCTTTGAGCGAGACCGGATTTGCCGTGACTGGCCATGGCGAAGGCACCGCTTCGAGGATAGCCTTTGATGGCAGCGCTGGCATTAGTAAAGATGATTGTACCCCTGTGTCCCTGGTTAACAACAGGGTTTGAGAGCATGCATTTAGCCGCTTGCTGGCCGACCAGAAATGCGCTGAATGCAGAGTTATTGAGCGTATCCCTGACCAGTCTCGGTTCTACTTCATCTATACCTTTGCGGAAAATATCACCGCTTCGGCCATCGATATTGTGTACCACCAGGCTTGGAACGCCAAGATCGTGGATGACCTGCTGAAAAAGTTTTTCAACAGCATCTTCCTGTGAAGCATCACATTGATAGCATTTAACGTCCTGGTTCTGACTTAATGTTTTCAGTACTGGTTTGTCTGGATTCCGGGCTGCTATGGCAACACGCATGCCCTCGCTGGCAAAAAGCCTGGCGCAGCTGGCGCTGATGCCGGGGCCGCCGCCGACGATCAGGGCGACCTGCGGTCCGGTGGTATTATCGGGTTCCGACATATTGGCTCCTTAGGGTGTTTCCGGGATGGGTGCAGAGGTGTTAAGACCCCTGGCTGTTGCCCGATGGAATCTTGTTAAAGGGGAGGCCCTTGTCTGCACGCATATCTTCAGGTAAGCCCAGGACCCGCTCGGAGATGATATTTCGCAGGATCTGATCGGTTCCGCCTTCGATTCTTACCGCTGGCGAGCGCATCAGCATTGCCTGGATTCTGGCCTGGCTTAAAGCGATTTCTGGATCAGTTACCAGCCCAGCAAGGCCCTGCAGATCCAGTGCGTACTTGGCGATATCCTGCATCATGGTTCCTGCCACCAGCTTACCGATGCTGTTTTCCGGGCCTGGGACCTCACCTTTTGAAAGTGCTGAAATTGCCCGTGCTCCGGTATTTTTCAGGCCAGCACTCTTGGCATACCAGTCTGCCAGTTTTGAGCGCACACCCGGGTCGTCAATGGCTGGACCACTGGCAATGGTGAGGTTGTCCACCAGTTCTTTAATTTCTGGGAATCCGGTGGCGATACCGCCGCCGATAGCCAGGCGCTCGTTCATCAGGGTGGTTAAGGCAACCTTCCAGCCATCACCGACAGGGCCCAGGCGCTGATGATCCGGGATAAGCACATTATCGAAGTACACCTCGTTGAAGCCGCTATCGCCATTGGCTTGTTTGATGGGTCTGATATCAATCCCGGGGGAGCGCATATCCAGGAAAAACATGGTCAGGCCCCTGTGCTTGGCGACGTCCGGATCAGACCTCGTAATCAATATGCCGTAATCACTGTATTGAGCCCCGGATGTCCATATTTTCTGGCCATTGATCCTCCATTGATCACCCTCTTTCTCGGCTTTTGTGCGTAACCCAGCCAGGTCACTACCACCCTGCGGTTCCGAGAACAGCTGACACCAGACATCCTCACCACTGGCTAGTTTTGGTAGATAGCGGCGTTTATGTTCCTCGCTGGCATAAGCCATCATGGTAGGCGCGCACATGCCCTGACCGATAATAAAAGTCCCGCTGAGCTTACTGTAAACGCCTTCTTCCTGGTTCCAGATCACGCTTTCAATGGGTGTTGCACCACGGCCACCATATTCCCTGGGCCATTGCAGGCAGGCCCAGCCGTTGTCAGCCTTGATTTTCTGCCATTTTTTGGCTTCTTCAAGGGGATCAAACTCACCTGTTTGGGTCGAACCGAAACCACTGCCGGCAAGGGACTCGGCCAGGTGCCGGGGAGCGTGATCGTCAATCCAGGCCCTGACTTCTTTTCTGAAGGCCGCTTCTGCTTGTGTATCGCTAAAATCCATTGTTGTTCTCCTAAGCCACTGCTTGTGGCAGGGCCTCAATTAGTTTGTTTTCCCACACCGTCAGGCCACCGAGAGCCAGGGTCAGATAGTTAGACCTGCGATAGTAAAGATGACAATCAAATTCCCACGTGAATCCCATTCCACCATGGATCTGGATGTTATCTCGGGCACATAACTGGAACGCCTGGGTTGCAGAAACCCGTGCTGTAGCAGCGGCAAGGTTCAGGTCCGGGGCGTTATTTTCGAGTGCCCAGGCGGCGTAATAGGCATTGGATTCAGCTAGTTTGAGGGCGACATACATATCCGCCATCATGTGCTTGAGTGCCTGAAACGAGCCTATGGGCCTACCAAAGGCGAATCTCTCCTTGGCATAAGCCACCGCCATATTCAATGCTTGCTCCGCACCACCTAACTGCTCAAAGGCAAACAGAACAGCGGCTCGATGCAGTAATTGTTGAAGTTGCCCCCACCCGTTACCAGCAACGCCTAAGGCTTCTACTGAATTTCCATTGAAATGAAGGCTGGCTGCTGCCAGAGTAGGGTCAACCGATTGCACCGGGGTGCGCTGCACCTCTGTTAAGTCTGCAATCACCAGCTGTGGTCCGCTGTCCCCGCTCGCAACGACGATCGCTATATTGGCGATCATGCCATGAGGCACGATCATTTTTGATCCACTCAATACGCCGTTCTTGAATTTGGTTTGTAGCTGATTCGGACTCGGTTCCAGGTGATCTTCGACCAGCGCCAGGGTTGCGATGATCTCGCCTGAGGCTAATTTGGTGAGAAAGCGCTCCTTTTGTGCTGTTGAACCGAACAGGGAAATGGCTTCAGCAGCGAGGTAGATGGAGGATGAAAATGGGATGGGTGCCAGCACAGCGCCGATTTCCTGTGCGGCCAGGCACAGTGGCAGGTATCCCGCACCAACACCGCCGTAGTCCTCGGAAATGGCCGTTCCCTGAACACCCATGGCTGCCAAGCCCTGCCAGACATCAAGGGCCTGAGTTTCATTGCCATCCAATACTGAGCGATGACGATTTAACTGGCATTGGTCCTGCAGATAACGTCGCACCTGCTCCTGAATCATTCTATCTTCGTTAGAAAAATCAAAATCCATAATTTCTATGTTCCTGGTTGACATGAATATACGGCGTAATAGAGCGCAGCATGGTAAGTGCCGTATTCATGGAGTTTAGTTTCTTGTCCGTAAATGCGCTAATTGGGTTCGTTCTGGGTTGCGAATCTCATAAATTTCGATGACGTTGCCGAAGGGATCCTGACCATACACCGCACTGGTATCACCAAAATCCACCGGTGGCCCAACAAAGGTCATCCCGGCATTTTCCAGTCTAGTGTGTTCGGATTGTATGTCTATAACTTCCAGGGCAATATGCGGATAGCCCAGGTCACAAGGGCGGGCTGTCTTATCCTCACCTTCGGGATGACCATAGCTCCAGAGCTCAACAAAGCAACTCCCTGCCCGCATCATTGCCATGGTTGCGGATATATTCGGCAAGCCCACCGCACGGTCAGCCCGGGGCATGTTTTGGATCTGTCCCTGTTCGACGATTTCAAAGCCAATGACATCCCGATAGAAAGCCAGACCCAGATCAAAATCCGGCACATTGATTGCGATATGGTGAATCCCCTTAATCATTGTAGTCCTTCATTTGTATGCTTGACTTTCAGCTGACCCTGGTAGGCCAGCTGAACCTCATCTGGATAGCGAAATTCACTCTTTAGTATGCACCAAAATGAACTCGTGCACATGGAACTGCTGGTTAACCTGATTGAAATTCAAAACCCGCTTGTCTTTGCCCTGCTTATAGCACTCCGCGCTGATTGTTTGCCTGCAGTTTTTACATTATTGGCGTAAATATCTGCTGCTATAGTCGTCAAACTGCTGGCTGAGGGCCTTCTTTTCCAAGCCAAAATCGGCGAGGTCATAGCGATGGGGGGCTCGATGTTCGCGCAGGTTCGTTTCAATCCATTCTTTGATTTCGTTGTGAAAATCATCTCCTATTGGAATACCCGCCAGTTCCAGCACTCTCGCAGCTTCCTTTTCGGGGTGTTGTAGCTGGTTTTCATACAATACATCGATGAATCGGTTTTTATCGTTTCCTGCTCTGGCCAGCATGAATTGCTCGAGCCAGGCATGGAGCCTATCTGGCCAATATTCACCGATCATTTTATGGCTGATTGTGTCGGATGCCAGTTTGTATAAACTTGCTTCCATGCTGCAGTAGGACGGAATAACCGCAATGGGATCGCGATGTGTCATGACAATTTTTGCTGTGTTGAAGGTTGCCATGGCCGTATCCAGTGCGACCAGATGTCCGGGAGTCTTCAGGATCCAGGCTTTACCTTCTCGTGATGGGTCTTGCCATTGCAGTGATTGCAGTATCTGGTACAAATCCTGGTAACCAGGCTTTGGATCCTGTAATGCCAGCCATCTGGCGTATGAAGGCACGTAGTAGCTCGCCTCGGCCATGGTACTGGAAAACAACTGGCCGAGAATAATGACCTCCTCATCGGGCTGATCAATGCTCATGGGATGAATGGACATGAGTTCAGGCAGTTTGCCAAGCATGAAATCCAGAATGTTCCTCGCCGCGTCAAGGCGCTGGCTGGCATCGGCGCGTGTTTCTCCAGGGAAAGGTGCATAATTCTGCGCTTCATACCAGCGTACGCCGGTCATACCTCTCGACGAAGCCAGCATACGATGTAGCATGGTGCTGCCGGTACGTGGCAGTCCGGTGACAATTACCGCTACCTGCACGTCTTCCTCCAGAATTTCTGGGTGCGCCTTGATCAAGGCGATATGGCGCAATCTGTTCGACAGTGCGCCAACAATCATTGCCTGAGCACCATAGCTGCCTTCTGTAGTCAGGCGAGCTTCAGTATTAAGTGCTGCGATAAGGTGATCAATATGATCGAAAAACCAGGTATTGCCAAAATCATTGAGTTCGGTTGTTTGAGATGCTTCCTCAATGAGGCTTTGTCGATTGGGTAGGTTCATGGGTTTATTGGTCGGCTATCGATTTGATCGCTGCAATATCCGTAAAATCAGTTGCCAATAACAGACATAGAAAGCAGAATGATATTTCCTCACACTCTCTCAGAGATTCTGGACGATCCAGGTACACAAAGCTACAGGTATTAGCCATGCTCCTAGCGGATAAAGTTATTCTGATAAGCGGTGTTGGACCGGGCCTAGGCCAGTCTATGGCAAAGATTGCTGTTCAGGAAGGCGCAAAGGTAGCGCTTGGCGCCCGTAATATTGAGTTTTTGCAAAAGCTGGTTAATGAAATTACCAGTTCAGGCGGTGAGGCAATCGCTGTTGCGACAGACGTGACAGACCAGTTGCAGTGTGACGCTATTGCTCAAGCAACTGTAGACGCTTTTGGCACTATCGACGGACTTGTTAATAGCGCCTATAACCATGGTAACTGGGCAACGGCAGATCAGGCTGACGCGGAAGAGTGGGCGCGAGTCTATGATGTGAATTGTGTCGGTGCGCTACGTATGGCACAGGCCGCCCTGCCTGCCATGAAATCGGCAGGATCCGGGGCGATAGTGAATGTCTCGACCATGGCAACAGTAAATCCTTTTCCAGGTGAGGCTGCCTATGCAGCAAGCAAAGGAGGGCTAGGTGTGCTGACCCGGCATATGGCGACTGATTTCGGTCAATTCAATATTCGCGTTAATGCGGCCAGAATGGGATGGATCGGCGGCGCACCGGTGTACCACTACATTGACGCTCAGGTAAAAAGTGGTCGTGACAGAGATGAGGTGATCGGCGAGATTACCAAACGGATCGCCTTGGGCATCATTCCGTCAGAGCCGGATTGCGCTAAATCTGTGCTTTATTTTGTTTCTGATTATTCGAAGGTTGTATCTGGGGCCACGTTGGATGTCAACGGCGGTGAATACATGGCACCTTAAGATGAAGGATGCCCGACAGATATGGCAGACTTTCTGCCGTGACCTTGAAGCAGCCGGCAGTGCTGTCTTCGATACCGATCTTGTCTTGACTGAAATGGACGAAGCTGAAAGTGTGCGCTATCTGAGTCGTCTTTTACGAATTGGCCTGGAGATGCACCTTGAAAATGCTGATGCCAGCTATCCAACCTTTTATCAGGCATCCCATGAGACGGCCAAAATAGGTGCTGATAATCCAGATAACCATTATCAGAATGCGACCATTAATGGTTCACACAGCTATCGTATTCATGGTTATCGCGGCACTGTACCGATATTAAGCTTTGCCACCAAAGCCAATCGATATGCTATTGACGGCAGCATGGCCTCGACTGGCGAGTTGGACAGCGGTGATATGGAAATCGCTTCAGACGGGTCATTTGAAATAACAGTCAGCAGGCATCAAACTCGAGGTAACTGGCTGCCCCTTGAAGAAGACTCGTCCATCTTGATTGTCAGGCAGACCTTTTTTGATCGGACCGATGAAATTCTTGCTAATGTTTCCATAGAATCAATTGATTGCTCAGTTCCACCTGCGCCGATTACATTAGCGGGAGCATCAAGAGCGCTCCAACTCGCTCCTGCTTTTATTAATGGCACAGCGCGAACGTTTGTAGAATGGGCTCTTGATTTCCGGAACAAAAACAATAATCGGCTCAGCACATCGGATCAGTCGCGTTTCGTCAGGGCAGGTGGTGATCCCACGATTCATTATCTGCATGGCTGGTGGGAACTCAGCGCCCACCAGAAACTGGAGATTACCAGCGAAATACCCGCCTGCGAGGGATGGAATTTTCAATTAAATAATGTGTGGATGGAATCATTGGATTACCGACATCATCAGATTCATCTTAACAATAAAACCGCTGTTCCAGAATCTGATGGACGGGTGAAGATTGTTGTAGCGCATGAAGACCCCGGTCATCCTAACTGGATCAGGACCACCGGCCATCCATGTGGCACCATGTTATGGAGATGGACCAGTGCCCAGACACAACCAGTTCCAAAAGTAGAAGTCGTCACGCTATAGCTATTCGATGGATCATTAAGGCAGATCAATATGAGTAAGACAGCACATCTATGGGAAGACCCGCAAGCCGTACTTACATCCATACGTGTGGAGATCAACGCTCCGGCGTCGCTGGTGTGGGATATCCTGCTCGACATGCCAAGCTATCCTGACTGGAATCCTTTTTGTGTTGAGTGCAGCTCATCGCTGGAAATGGGCGCGCCGGTCAATATGAAATTAAAAAGCTACACCGAACCGGATACGTTTTTTGATAATTGCGAATACATCTGTGCGATAGTGCCGCAGAAGCAGATTTCATGGGAGCTGCCCGATGACGAAGCCTGGCCTTACCCTGCCCGGCGCGATCAGTTTATTGAAGAACTAGGTGATAACAGATGCAGGTACTGGTCCACCGATGCTTTTCTGGGTGACAATGGCATTCATGTGATGCGGTTTGCAGGACCCTGGGTGCAACAGGCTTTCGATGATACGGCGCGGGCACTCAAAACGCATGCAGAAGCTTTACATAAGGGCGGATCAGTCTAAAGGAAAACTGTCAGTGAATCGAGAAGGATGCTGGCAAAGGCTGCAATAAAAGCAGGATTGCAGCCTGCCAGGTCATACGGGTAGTTACATATTATAACGTAGTGACAGTCCCCAGTTGCGTCCCCTGGTATAACCGCCTGTAATGAAGTTGGTTACATTGAAAGTGTTTACCAGAGATCGTTCATCACTCAGATTCTTACCTTCCAGGGCTATTGACCATTTGCCTGAATCAGCACGGTAGGTAAGCATGGCGTTCCACATGGTTCGGCTTGCGGATTCTGCATTGAGGAAGAATGGATTGGTTATATCGATGGGCGAGTCAGTGAACATCTCCGATCGGTAAGCGACATGAGTGCCGATTGTCATGTTTCCCTGACCGAGACTGAAATCGTATCGGATACCCGCCTGTGCAGTTGTTTCCGGAGCGTAGCCCAGCTTGAAGTTATCAGCGACGTTTACTGCCGTAGTGCCGCCGGCACCGTCGTCCTGAAGCTCAATGAACTCCTCTATATTGGAGTCCAGATAGCCCAGGTTAAGGTTTATCGTCAAACCTTCAACCGGTGGTAACCAGACCAACTCGACTTCTATCCCGGTCGACTCGACTTCACCTACATTGTCGGTAATGGACTCCAGTCCTGTGGGTAGCAAAGCGATGGATTGCAATTGTTTTTCAGTATATTCGTTGCGGAATACTTCAACGTTAAGTTGCGCACTTCCCCCGGCCAGCGTTGATTTAAGGCCCAGGCTGTAAGTATCAACGAGTTCAGGTTTGTAGGTAACAGTTCTTGTTTCCGAACCTGAGGTATCGAAACCACCAGACTTGAAGCCGGTTGCAAACCCGCCGTAGAGCAGCATATCACTGTTCGGTCGATAAGAAAGTTTTACACTCGGTGTAAATTCAGCCCAGTCTTCCTGTCCGCTTCTGGAGGTAGAAAAAGTTTCTACATCTACCTGATTGCCGTAACTCAGAAAGGAACCATCGTTACCATAATGTGGGTAGAAGTACAGGAAGAATGGCAGGGTCGAGAAAGCGGCTTCCATTCCTGGCAACAAAATCAGCGGTGCCTGACCGGTATAGCTGGTAAAGCCGGCTGCGTAGTGGGTGATGGTGACATCGGATGCCTGGATGATTGTCTTTTCATCTTTTGTGTAGCGACCACCTAGAGATAATTGCAATTTCTCGCTGATATCCCAATCGACATTGGCATAAACGGAGGAGGACTCAAGGTCTCGTACATCCTTGGTGTAGACTCTGTCATGGGCAGAGAGCAGTCTTAGCAGCGGCGTCTGTTCCGTAGAACCGTCAATGGACTGGGTTCCGTCTAGTACATACACACCGAATGCCGCATTGACAGAGTCGCCGGTGAAGTTGAACTGCAGTTCCTGGCTGAAGTCATCTGAGTCGCGCATTTGAATGGTGTTGATAAAAACCTGATGGCTGCCATCAAAATCAAAAGGCATGGTGCTCTCGAGGTTGCGTTGTGATGTTGTCGACTTGACGCTCCAGTTGTCGTTGATATCCCAGTTCATGGTCAGGGCGACATTATTAGAGTGGATTTCAAACAGGTCATATCCAGCTGTTGTATGGGCTGTATTAACTTCGTCAACTTCAGACGGCAGGCTGACATCAATGGCTTCCTGCAGGAAGGCGGAACCAGGGAAAAATTGGCTTGAACCGCCTAACATAAAGCTGAAGGCGCCGAGACCGCCGCCGCCAGTTTGCTCTATGGCAACTCTATTAGGTACGACTGGGGCTGAATTGTCTGTGAAGGAGTCAGCTACAAGTTTGATGGAAACGGTGTCTGAAGGCCGCCATAGCAGGGTTCCTCGAGCGGCGATCTTGTCTTCACTGGCATATTCACCACCATCAAAAAGGTTTGTCTGATAGCCGTCCCGATCGGTGGAGGAAAAGCCGAAACTAGCAAGTAGATCATCGCTTAGAGCAAGGGAAATACTCCCCTTGACTTTGATGAGGCTGTCGGTGCCTGTCTTCAATTCAATGCTCGCACCGCTTTCTTCGCTGGGGTTGCGACTCACGTACTTAATGGCGCCACCGATGGTGTTACGCCCGTACAGGTTGCCCTGTGGACCTTTGAGAACTTCGATACGCTCTATGTCGTAAACATCCAGTAGCGCGCCGCTGGTCCGGTTGAGATATACATCATCAACGTAGATTCCCACACCCTGGTCAAATCCCGGGTCATTGCCAATTCCGCGAATAAATACCTGAATGGAACCGGGAACAAGTCCACTGGTTTCATTCATTGTTATATTGGGGATGAGGTTTTCAAGCTCGATGATGTTATCGACACCCGCTTCCTGCAGTGTTTCACGACTGAAGGCGCTTATGGCACCTGGCACATCCTGCATGTTTTCTTGTCGCTTGCGTGCTGTGACAACGATTTCTTCGACCACAAACGCTGAGTCTGCGCTGTACGCGTTTATTGCATATGGGATGCAAAAAACGGGCGTTAGTAATATCAGTAATCCTTTAATGCCTATCAATGGTGTCGGTTTGTTCATGCGATTCCCCTTTGTTTACAGACAGCGTTTTACAGAGAGCGTTTTACGGATAGAATTTTATAGACAGTTTCTAGATCTCTGAGTTTCAAGTACTGCGCAAATAAAGTCAATGAATATACCGGATATGGATAGTTTTAGGACGAAAATTGCCAAATAGCGCAGAAATTTTTCGTAAATTGCACGAATTCAATCATTAATAGCTATAGGAGCACTAACGATCCAGGTTTTAAGGCTTAATCTTAGCTTGTACTGTGGAGAGCTTGAAAAAAGCATAAACAGTTAATTTGGCTGCATCTGGTTGTCATAATGCGTTAATTATGGGTCCCGAAATAACTCATATGCCAAACTGACCCAATGCCAGCATGAAGACGTGATCATTTCGATTAGATTGCACCCATAATGGGAATAACGTCTGCAGGGTGGCAAAACAACAGGACAAAAAAAACCGCTGGTAGGAAGTGATGTGCAGAGGTGAAAAGTACGCATCGTGGTGACACCGGAGCTATACGCGCTGCGCTGCCTTGACCTTATAAAATGTGGGTATTTTAAAGATAAAAGAAGCGGGTAGCAGACACCTATGCTCAGGCTCCTGCTACCCGGGAACTTTCATGTTTGGGAAACCTAATCAGGCCTCGCTTGCAGTATTCAGTGACCGTTAATGCAATGACCGCTGCAAAAATATAGAAGGTTATTTTACCCGGGCTGGTTATCACGCCGAAACTTCGAGATTACAGAGGCTGCCTCTAGAATGACCATGAAAGTGGTAATCACAACGATTACATCAATGGTTACCAGTAGCCAGTTACCAGCTTGATACCACTCAATAAGTTTGAGAATAGCAGCCCACGAGGAGGTGATCAGAACGAACACCATGGGCACCAGTGTGTAGCGTGCGGGGCGACCCATTTTGATCAGCATCACTGAAATCACCAGCAATGTAAGACCGGCTAGGATCTGGTTGGTTGAACCGAATAGAGGCCAGATGGTCAGACCACCACTCCCCGATGCACCGCCCGCGCCGAAGGCGAGCAGCAAACAGCAGATGACGGCGGCCAGTGTTGCGATAATGCCGTTTTTAAGCAAAGGAATATGGTAGATATCGCCCCATTCCTGAATGATATAGCGCTGCAAGCGAACACCCGAGTCCATGGTCGTGCCAGCGAATAGGACCACCATTGTCGCCAGCAGAGTCTGGCTGATACTAAAGGGTAATCCCCAACCATTTTGAATCAGTTGCGCGCCACCCTGGATAAAAGTGCCAGCGCCGGCGCTGCCATAAGTATCGTAGATCCTGTGCCACGCCTCAGGAGATGCTGCCAGCGCGACACTGCTGACAACAACCAGTGTTATAAGAGCCAATGAGCCTTCGCCGACTGCGCCCAGATAGCCGACAAAGCGTGCATCGGTTTCCTTGTTGAGCTGCTTGGAGGTGGTCCCCGAAGAAACAATGCCGTGAAAACCAGACACAGCTCCGCAGGCTATGGTGACAAAAAGCAGAGGTAGCATTGACGGTGCATTTTCCGATATTTGATTATTGAAAGCGGGCGCCGATATATCAGGTAGCGAAAACAGCACGGCCCCGTAGAGCAGAATCAGCCCCACCACGAGCTGCATGCCATTGATGAAGTCGCGGGGTTGCAGTAGTACCCACACAGGCAACATTGACGCGATCGCCGCATAGATAAACAGGATGATTATCCAGTTGGCGTTGGCCGTCAGGCCGAACATCTGTTCGGGAAGTTCCAAGGGAAGAGTGCTGCCAACGTAAACGGAAAAATAAAGTGCGATGACACCGAGAATGGTCATCACCGACAGTTTGAAATTTCGGTGCACCAACTGCCCAATAATAATGGCGACGGCAATGGCAGACCACGCCGGGAAAACCGCGCCTGGGGTCGTCACAAACGCCTTGGCAATTACCACGCCGAAAACGGCATTGACCATAAGAAGCACCAGGAAAATAACAATCATAAACAGGGCCCTGGTTCGACTACCGATGACCTCTTGAGATAAAGCACCGATGGACTTGCCTTGATGGCGTGCGCTTGCCCATATAGCGCCAAAATCGTGTACACCAGCAAAGAATATGGTGCCAATGGTGACCCAGAGAACGGCAGGAACCCAGCCCCAGTAAACCGCGATTGCGGGCCCTACTATCGGTGCTGCGCCTGCAACCGATGTGAAATGGTGGCCCCAGAGTACGTACTTGTTAGTTGGGTAGAAATCAACGCCATCGTTAAACTCGTGCGCTGGGGTAACGAAATCAGGGTCGAGCTGATAAATTTTCGTAGCGATGAATTTTGAGTATACGAACCAGCCGAAACTCATGCCGGCAATACCCAGTAACACGATCATGGCTGACTGCATATTTATTCCCCCTTGCTTTATATGGCTCTATATAGCGCTGTCTGTTCTTGCTTGCACCCTGTCAGCACGGCCTGGGTGCTTTCTGGCTGGAACCACTATGAACTAATAAGACTTACTTGCACAGCAAACATTTTGCGCGAGCCGAGCTTGAAGGTACTGTCAAGCTTGCTAGAACAGCATTATGCAACGGTAGCCGAGCTACTATTCATTTCTGGCAGCGGGTTGCTAGACACGCTTGGCCATGACCACGCGAATCCTGGGGTCGCCTGCAGAAAGGAGATCGGAGTAAAAGGCGCCAGGGCAGTTAGCCCAGGTCAATGATGGGGTGGTAATGACCGTAGTTTGATGAAAGGTCTATCAGTGCCTAAGTGAAGGGCCAATCTGAAATCGACCTGAAGGTCACGCAGATGTTGTTATTTGTGACCGGGCGGTTTGAATGCTACATTTCTAGTATCGTCAGGAAATCGATAATGCACATTCAAACTAATATACCTTTCAGGCTTGATGAAGTTACTCCCGCCTGGTTGACCACAGCGCTGCGTGAGAGCGGTATTCTCAAAGACGCTAAAGTCACGGACTTGACCCAGCGCATCATTGGTGAGGAAACGGGCTTCCTCGGGCAGGTAGTTATTCTCAAGCCCATTTATTCCGAAAAAGAGGCTAATGCGCCAGAATCCATGGTGCTGAAAATCCCAACGCCATTGAAAAACAGAAAAATGGGCCAGTCCATGGGCGTGTATGAGAAGGAAATCAGATTTTACCGCGACCTGAAACCCAAATTACGGGTGCGCACACCGGCGCATTATTACAGTGCGCTGAATGCGTACGATGATCCTGACGTGGTCATTGGTCGACTTAGGAAACTGAATCGTTTAGCGATGCCGTTAATCGCTATCCTGGCCATTGCGGTAACCTGGTTCATTGGCCTTTTTCCACGGCGATATGTGCTGTTAATAGAAGATGTCAGCCATTTTCGAATGGGTGATCAGCTCAACGGCTGCTCAGAAAAGGATGTGCTGCGCGTTCTGGATGCCATGGCAATGCTGCATGCTCAGTTCTGGGATAGCCAGGAGCTGGCGAGCATGAGCTGGGTTGCTCCGGTTGAATTGACCAGTAAGTTGATCCATATGACCTACCTGCAGGCAGTCGAAAAGTACAAGCGGGCCTCAAAAGATCAATTGTCTGAACACCAGCTTGGTTTAATTAACTGGTTGAAGGAAAACGGCATCGGCTTAACCGAGGTTCAGGGTACCTGTTCGAGAACCTTGCTGCATGGTGACTTCAGGCTTGATAACCTTTGCTTCGACGACACCGCCGGTGAAGTCCTGGTGCTTGACTGGCAAACCATGACAACCGGCTCTTCTGGTATGGATCTCGCCTATTTTCTAAGCGCGGCCCTGCCTCTGGAGACAACTGAAGAATCCATCAACGAAATGATTGAGCATTATCGGCAGGCTTTAAAGCAGCGAGGGGTTGATGTTTCGAGCAAGAGACTACGATGGCAATATGATATTGGCATGTTATCTATGCTCCACAGAATTGCGCCGATTCTTTTCCAGGAGCAACTTGAGCTCGGTACAGACCGAGGTCCCGAATTAATGCAGGGCTGGATAGACAAGACCTTCAAAAAGCTTGAAGGAGTTGACTTTGAGCATATTCTTGAACAAATGCCGGCATAGCTGATGTAACCTAAGCTGACAGGCGATTATCAAGTGAATCCAAGACTAGAAGGAGAGCTAACATGGAGGTAAAGCATGAGGAAAAGGCTGCTTTTTTTGCTGCTGTGGACGTCGCTTGCAAAAAGGCTATCTGGTGTGCGATTGCAACGGTAAGCGATGAGCAACCCCGCGTTAGAATTGTTCACCCTACCTGGGAGGGTGAAATACTCTGGTTTGCCACTGGACCCCAATCACCTAAAGCAAACCAGATAAGGATCAATCCATTAGTCGACATTCAATATCAGGTCGCACCACCGGATTTCGTACATATCATGGTTCGAGGCAAAGCCGAACTGATTTCGGACCTGCCAACCAAAAAGCATGCCTGGGATGCGATTGATTATGATTTAACTCAGTTTGGCAGTAAGGGCCCGGATGATGCTAGTTTTTGCCCGGTCAGAATAACGCCTTCACGGGTAGAGCTTTCTGAGATGTTTGGCTCAACCAATAAGCAGGTCTGGCGTAGCTGACCAGGTTTGATCGAAGCACAAACTCTTTTCCAGGCGTCGTAATAGATGATAGTGCGGGCAGGCAAAGATGGATTTATTTCACCAGTGGTGTAGGCAGTGGTCAATAAGGGCGGGCAGGCCGAAGCAGATCACTTGCATACCAAACTAAAAGCGTCAGGTGCTTCCGCTGTAGCCAGTTTTCCAGGACGCTCTTACTAGAAAGATGATGAGGTGTTGCTATGGGTTTTAGATCAGCGGTTATTTTTTTCTTTCTTTTTCTATCCATTCAGACTAGTGCGGAAGCGACAATTGATGATGAAGCCGTAAGCTGGCTGCAGGCTTATCTGCAGGTCGATACCATAAATCCACCGGGTAATGAATCCAGGGCAGTCGATTTTTATGCCAGCATCTTCGAAAAAGAAGGTATTGAATACAGCGCTGCAGAGAGTTCGCCAGGTAGAGGCAATATCTGGGCTCGAATAAAAGGGGGTGATAGTCCTGCGTTGATATTATTGCAGCATACTGACGTTGTTCCGGCCAACATGAAATTCTGGACAGCAGAACCATTGTCTGGAGAGAAACGCGATGGATTTATCTGGGGTAGAGGTGCCCTGGATATGAAAGGGACCGGCATTAGTCATCTCGCTACTTTTTTGAGTCTACATAGATCGGGTATTGCCCTAAACAGAGACGTGGTTTTTCTTGCGACAGCAGATGAGGAGGCGGGTGGTGCCTTCGGTGTCGGCTGGCTGGTTGAGCATCGCCCTGAGATCTTTGAAAATGCAGGGTTACTGATTAACGAGGGGGGAAGTGGGTATCGCGAGAATGAGGATATTATTTTTGGGGTCGAAGTTACTCAGAAGGTGCCCGTGTGGTTTCGGTTGACGTCTGTTGATACCCCGGGCCATGGGTCCTCACCACGGCCAACTAGTTCAGTGACGCGAATTATTGATGCATTGCACGCGATCAAAGAAAACCCTTTCCCAGCTAGAATAATTCCTGAGGTAGAGCAGGTGTTTCACGAGGCAGCAAAATCTATGCAGGGCGATCTGGCAAAGGCCTTTGCGGATATCAGAAATTCGATAAAGGAACCTCATTTCCTTAATGAACTGCAAGCTTACTCTGCCTCCAACCACGCACTTACAAGAGATACCTGTTCTATTACACGCCTGGGAGGTTCAACCAAGATTAATGTCGTTCCACCTGTATCCTGGGCAGAAGTTGATTGTCGTATGCTCCCCGATAGGCCGGCTAAGGAATTTATCAGAGATTTCAAGCAACGTCTGGAAGGAACAGGCGTAGAGGTGGAAGTTATTATGGCTTTTACGCCAGCCATTTCGTCCACTGACTCTGTGCTGTTCAAAGCTATTGAGAGTGAAACAGGCCGGCTCTATCCAAATTCTCGCGTGGTACCATCAGTGAGTACAGGCTTCACAGATAGCCATTTCACCAGAGATTTAGGCATTGCCAGTTATGGTTTCAGCCCCATTATTGTAGATAGGAATGAATATTCAAGGATACACGGCAATGACGAAAGAGTTGATGAAAAAGCTTTTCGTCAAGCTGTGCTGGACCTTATGCAGATTATCTCTCGCGTTGTGTCTGATTAAGTCAGAATAACCAGGTGTCATCAGAAGCCTCTATTAGTAACAAGGAGCGAGGCAGCGTTCGTCTCTCTCCTGAGATTATGTCTGCCTGGGAGTGCTGCTCCGTATTCAATGACATAACGGGCATTCTCTGGGGTTGTTTGTTCAACCTTACCTTTCTTTACGGAACCCACCATAAACATTGGACCGGGAGAAGTCGCAGACTGAGTTGATTCTTTGCTGGAGAATGGGTCTTCAGTATTAGAACGACCTTGGCAGCACCACTGATCTGACCTTAACCATAATCGATGCCGACTATCCCATTGATAGCATGATAGGCCGATAGTATGGCCCCTTCCTGCCAACCCTGAAGAATGGACAGATGCTCGCCGGCGAAGTAAATGTTACTGTCGGCAGTGAGCAGCACGCCAGGGTCTGACGCGCCCCACGCGCCTTCCTGGTAGGGTATTTTCGGCCAGGAGACGCTGATGCCCTGACTTACTTCATCCCCATATTCCTGATGCATCTGGGTACCCTCGGTGGCGGCAGTTTCAAGCCTGGCGGTTGGATTCATATCAGCAAACCGTTGCCCTGCACTGTTGGAATAGGTATAGGCGCCAACGACAATCCCTTGTTGGGAACCAAAGTCGTTGTTGGGATACCAGATTTGAGTAATACCCTGGTCTGTCCAGCTGATACCGCCATAAATGTTATGGTCCTGTTCCCAGAACCGCCTGGATTGGAAGGCCATTTTTGTCGCCTTGGTGTAAACAAAATTATCGATCGCCTGTTGATGATCTGCAGAGAAATCAGCTGCAATGTTCGCCAGCACTGTCGCGGGAATGGTACAAACGCAATAGTCGCTTTCGATTGAATTGGGATTTCCAGCACCATCCAGGTACTCGATTCGAACGCCATTGTCCGTCTTACGAATGGCGGACACGATAGAAGAATAGCGGATCAGATCCTGTACCCGTTGTTCGAAGGCAGCGGCAATTCGATCCATACCGCCAACAGGTTGAAGCATGGATGCTTGTTGATTAATTTCCTCTGCGAAGGCGGTTTGATATCGCCAGTAGTCACTACTTAAAAGCGCTGACAATGATAAGGCAGGCACGGTGGTTTGGCGGTTGGGTTCTTCATCTGGGGATTCAATATAACCATTTCGCGATGACCCTGAATAGTTTCCATCGGCATCGAGGGCGCCAAAGTCCACTAGCATGGCGGTTAGATTTTCCCTGTCCTGGCTACTTAACTGGGCATCCAGCGCGCCGCTGTTGGCGGCATCGGTCAGTAATGCAGCGGTGTAACCGCGCAGGTCGGCTTTGACCTGTCTCGCAGTTTGGGGAACGCCATCAAATGCATCGGTCTGGTGAAGCAGGGCCGCTCTATTGTCATTAATGAACGGTTCTAACGACACATTAAAGTTACGACAGTAGCGCAGTAGATTGACATGGTGGTGCGAAATCCGGGCGGGTCCCGGGTTGAAGTAGAGGCTATCGTCTGCATTAAAATTACAGACCTGGGTTGAGTCAGTTTCCTCAACGACATCACCTGCTCGGATGGTCTGGCAACGGCCTCCCGCTCTGGCCGTTGCTTCCAGCAACGTACAGGTATAGCCGAGGTTATTCATTTCATAGGCAGTAGTCATGCCTGCGATACCGGCACCCAGGATAGTGACACTTTTACCGGTGCCTACGTCCGGTGGCCAGTCTGCAGGGGAAACAAAGGTGCTACTTGCTGGTGCAGTGGTACTGGGGGTAGCGGCAATAGTGCCTGCAGTGTTGTTAGCTGAGGCAGATGAGGAACCGCAGGCCGCAGTAGCACTGGTGAGACCAAGCGCGAGGGCGGCGCGATAAACCGCAGAACCCCCGGCCAGATTCCCAATGGATTCAAGAAAATCGCGGCGACTGTAATTTGATGTAGGCATTTTTTTGCTCCTGTTTCTTTAGGTTACAAAAATCCGGTATGAGGGCTCAGGGCTTGATCATAGCGTGCCAGGGCTTGCTTATCTTTAAAGATAAGTGCCTGGTATTTCCCTGAAGGGTCAGTTCCTGAGCTTTTATGCTGCCACCGGGATTTAACATGTCTAATACTTCTTAGATCAAATGTTTTAGAGCAAATATTTTCAACACAAATATTTTTGAGGCCAATATTTTTAGATCAAATATTTCTGAGGCAAATATTTCTAGATCAAATATTTTTGAATCAAATATTTTTTGAAGCAAATATTTTCAACACAAATATTTTTGAAGCCAGTTTGAACCGCTATCAATTGATGTAATGATCCGCAGGTAGGCCAGTGACCAGTCAGAAAAAAAAGGGCCTAAGCCAGGGGGCAGAGTAATTGGACCGCTGCGGACCGCAATGACAGGAAATCTGCTTTAAAATGGCGCCCATAATGGCCAACAAGGGTGGCGGGAATTGCCGTCCTGGGGGGTTGCCAGGCAATTTCAAGATCTCGGAAATGATGTTTTTTATTTACAAATTATATATCTGGAATAAAGTAATCACAGATTGAAAATATAATACATTGGAAACCGCTTATGTCGAACTCCACGCCTTTTGTCTCAGATGGACCCGTGGCACAGTCCAAGGTGACCCAGACCGGCGGGCAAGCCATTGTCCAGGGTCTGATAGCAAAGGGCGTAAAGCGGGGTTTTTGCGTACCCGGCGAAAGCTATTCGGGCATTCTACATGCGTTGGACCAGGTGAAGGATGAATTTGATCTGGTGGTCTGTCGCCATGAGGGTGGTGCTTCTTATATGGCCCAGGCATATGGACGAATGACGGGCAAACCAGGCCTGTGTATGGTGACCCGCGGGCCGGGAGCCTGTAACGCGCTGATCGGCGTGTCTACCGCGGCGCAGGAAAGCACGCCGATGATCCTGATCATTGGCCATGTAACCACCAGCACCGCCGGACGATTTCCGTTTCAGGAAATTGATCCACAGGCAGTGTATGGCAGCGTGGCAAAATGGGTAGGTGTTGTTGAACGGGCCGAAGATATCCCCCATATGATCGGCCGTGCGATGTCGATTTCCATTTCGGGGCGGCCCGGGCCTGTGGTGCTTGCAGTGCCGGATAATGTTCAGTTCAGCGAGATTAGGAAAAGCAGGATACTTCCCACAAGGCGCCCGGAAATGGCCCCTGCCATCGCCAGCATGAACAAGATTGCAGTCCTATTGTCAGAAAGTAAAAAGCCGCTGGTTCTACTGGGCGGCGTCGGATGGGATCAGGCGGCCTGTGATGATCTTGCGGCCTTTGCAGCGGCTTGGGATTTACCGGTTAGCACCACTTTCCGGCGCAATGATCTGATTGATTTTAGCCATCCCTGTTATATTGGTTCTTTTAACCCGGGTCCACATCCCGAGTTGGTGACCCGGGCCCGAGACTGCGATCTATTGCTGTTGATTGGTGGCCGGTTGAGCGAACTCGAGACTGGCCGCTATGAGCATCTTTGTGCACCAGATGAGGCCCGTACTGTTATCCACGCGGCGGCTTTGTCCGATGAGTTTGGCGAAACACTGCAACCTGACCTGGCAGTGGTCAGCGATGTGGCGCCGTTTAGCGCGGCGCTGTCCGAGTTACCTGTGGCGACCGGTCTGGCCTTTGCCGGTCAGCGGGAAGTCCTGCGCAGCAGTTTTCTGGCTTATAACAGGCCAGTCGATTTTGGTGACAGGATGAACCCGGGTAATGGTGTCGAGGCGTTGCAGCATGTGTTGCCTGAAAATACCATAATCTGTGCCGGTGCTGGCAACTACACCCATTTTGTGCTGCGCCATCACAAGTTTAAGGCGCAGGGCACGCTGCTTGCGCCCTTATCCGCGCCCATGGGCTATTCTGTACCAGCGGCAATTGCGGCGGCAATGGAGAATCCGCAACAAGAGGTGGTGGCCTATGTCGGGGATGGGTGTTTCCTGATGAACCCGCAGGAACTGGTGGTAGCGGTGAAACGGAATCTGAAGCTGACCGTGGTGATGTTCAATAACGGCATATATGGCTCCATTAAGATGCACCAGGAGATGGCGGTTTCAGGAATGAACGTGGCAGTGATGCTCGACAATCCGGATTTTCAGGCGATGACACAGTCGATGGGTCTGAAGACACGTCAGCTGACCCAAGCCGAAGCGATAGCCAGTGCCTACCAAGCATTGCGGAAAGAAACGCAGGGGCCGATTTTTATCGAGCTAATAACCGATCCCGATGTGATCAACCCGCAGTTCACCCTGGCGCAAATCCGGGAAAACAAAAGGAAGTAATATGACGCAGTCTGATAACCTGGACACTGCTGATCGTCCGTTGCCGCTGCCTTTTGTTGCCCAAGGTCCGCTGTATACACCCGGACGGGTGATGCAGGATTCAGCGCGACCTGTTTTTCGACTATCTAATAATGAATCGCCGTTGGGTATTGGCGAGTTGGCGGCACAGGCAGTGCGGGATGCGGCAGTTAGCCAGCATGTTTACCCGGACCCTGACGGTATGGCTCTGGCAGAAGCCCTGGGCGAGGCCCATGGCATCGATCCTTCACGGGTGCTGATTGGCCCGGGCTCAGAGAGCATTATTAACTGGATTATTCTCGGCTGGGTCGGTGTCGGCGATGAGGTGCTGTATAGCGCGCATGGCTTTCAGGCCTATCGTATCCGTGCCATGACCGCAGGTGCGATGCCTGTCGCGGTTGCCGAGCGCAATCTGCGTATTGATGTGGATGCGCTATTGTCGGCGGTGACCGAACGTACCCGCATCGTATTTGTGGCTAACCCTAACAATCCTACTGGCACTTTTATCACGCCGGCTGAAATCGCCAGGCTGCGCGACGGGCTGCGTTCAAATATTATGCTGGTTGTGGATGAGGCTTATTATGAGTATGTGGCGGACCCTGAGTATTCCTCAGTCCTGCAAATGGTCGATGCAAAGGCCGAAAACGTTATCGTCTTGCGAACCTTTTCCAAGTTCTACGGATTGGCCGGGCTGCGGGTTGGCTGGGCCTATGCGCCACGCTTCGCCGTCGATGCGCTATCGCGGGTGAGTGGCCCCTATGCGGTGTCGCGAGTGGCGCTAGAGGCTGCGCAAGCTGCCATGCGGGACCAGGCGCATTGCGATGCGGCGCGCAGGCATAATGATATCTGGCTGGCCTGGACCAATGAACATATCCGGTCGTTGGGTTATGAGACCACGGACAGTGTCTGCAACTTTGTTACCATGAAAATCCCAGGCGGAGCTGAGGCTGCAGTGGCGTTTGATAATAAACTATGTTCGCTGGGTTTTGTGGGCCGGCTGGCCCATCAGAATGCGCTACCGGACTGGTTGCGGTTGACTATTGGCTCACCTGAAGCCATGCAGACACTGATTCCAGCACTTGAAACACTGATTGAATAGCAACGAATTGGTCGGAGGAAAATGATCAGACATTTCTTACTAGGCCTGATGATAACGGCTGTTATGACGGTAATGACTGCCAGCAGCGCACGGGCACAGAGCTTTACGGTCGGCACTTCTGCTCAAGGGTCAAGTGGCTATGCGATGACCGGTGCGATGGCAAAAGTTGCACTTAAGGCCAGCCGGCTGCGGTTGCGGGCCATGCCTCAGGGCGGGCCAACGGTGACGCTGCCATTGGTCAACCAGGGTGATCTGGATTTTTCCATCGCGGTGAGCTTTGTGGCTCGGTTTGGCGTCCAAGGTAGCGCCATGTTCAGCGGTATTGGTCCACTCAATGACCTGCGTGTAGTTGCGGCATTGCGGGTGCTACCACTTGGCGTGATGGTGCCCAGGGATTCCGATGTTAAGCGATTGTCTGACTTTCGCGGACGTGATATGCCAACCAAGTTCAATACCCAGAAGATCATGGGCGCGATGATGACTGCCGTTTACGAAATGGGCGGTATGACAGTCGAAGATATAAACGGTTTTCCGACTCCAACGGGTGAACGTGCGGTTGAAGACCTGATTGCAGGGCGGATTGCAGGGACGCTTTACACCATGGATGCGGGGCTGACCCAGCAGGCTAATGCTAAAATCGGCATTCGTTATATCGGCATCGAAAACAATGAAGAAAACAGCGCCATTCTGGCGCGCAATGCGCCGGGTGCAGTGATTGGCGTGATCGAGCCTGGGGATGCTTATGCGGGTTTGGATGAGCCCGTGAATGTTATTGTGGCGCCGTTTTTGCTAATGGCTAATAAAGATGTTCACCCGGCAGTGGTACGGCAACTGCTCGAAGCGCTACATGACCATAAAGCGGGCCTGGTGGCGTCTTTTTCTGGATTTGACAGCTTTAACCCTGAGAGGATGTATCAGGAAGTGGGCATGCCCTATCATGAAGGTGCATTGGTCTTTTACCGAGAAATCGGCCAGCTGAATTAAAACCGATAGCCATGGCTGACAGCACGGGAGTTGCGCATGCAACCGGGTGACCTTGAAAAGCAGGAATTTGGCCTGGATATTTTTTCAAACAGGACCGTTTCGCATCGTCTCGGTCTGGCCTTGTGCGGGCTGATCAGCCTGGCCTCGCTGGGCTGGGCGCTAGATGTGTATCGTGAGCTGGGCATGTCGTTTATGAACGAGCAGTTTTTTGCCATGGTGATGGCGATTGCGCTGCCGGCGGTGTTGCTGATGTATCGGGCTGACCGCAGCGATCTACTGCAGGCGGCGCCGATCTATGACTGGCTGCTGGCCCTGGTCGGTTTTGCCAATGGCGTCTATGTTGCTATCTATTACCCGGATATTCTGGACCGGTTGTATACCTCACCCGTGGATGCAGTGATCGCAGGCTCGGTTTTTGTTGGGCTGATCGCTGAGGGCCTGCGGCGTACTGCAGGAAAGGTGTTGTTCCTGTTTCTGATGTTCATTCTCCTGTTTGGTTTTTTCAGTCATTACCTGCCGTTTAATTTTCGTGGCGAGGAGATCTCTTACGCGCGTTATGTTGTATTTCTGGGTCTGGACTCCAATGGCTTACTCGGTTTGGCACTGAAGGTATCTACTACCATGATCACTGCGTTTCTGCTGTTTGGTTTTGTACTGGAGAAAGCCGGCGGTGCTGAATTTTTCACTGATTTCTCTAAATCGGTGGTAGGCGCTAAGCGAGGCGGCTCAGCCAAGATTGCAATTGTCGCCTCCAGTCTGTTTGGTTCGATTTCCGGCAGTGCAGTGTCCAATGTGGTATCGACAGGGGTAGTGACCATCCCATTGATGCGTCGATCCGGCTACTCGAATGAAGATTCCGCCGGCGTGGAAGCGGTGGCGTCGACCGGCGGGCAGTTAATGCCGCCAATGATGGGCATAGCCGCCTTTCTGATGGCAGAGATCCTGCAAAGGCCCTATTCGGAGATCGTGATCGCCGCCATCATCCCGGCACTGCTGTATTATATCGCCCTGTTTACCCATGTTGACCTGCTGGCGGTACGTGACCGGATTAAACCGCTGCAGGCATCGCAGATTGGCAAGCTGGGGCCGATCTTCAGCAAGGGCTGGTTGTTTTTCATCCCCTTTGTGGTGATCATCATGGGGTTGTTTAGGTTCAATCTGCAGCCGGAAACTGCTGCTGTTTACGGTACGGTTTCGTTATTGCCCATCGGGCTTTTTCTGGGTTATGGCACGATCAAACTGTCGCTCCGTGACGCGCTGCCAATCCTGGTGCGTACCGGTCAGGCGGCACTGGAGATCATGATGATTTCGGCGGCGGCGGGTATCATTATCGGCGTACTGAACATCTCGGGGCTTGGCTTTGCGCTGACTCTTGAACTGGTGTACATGCTCGATGGCAATCTGTTGATTCTGTTGCTGGTAGTTGCCTCGATGAGTATTGTTCTGGGTATGGGTATGCCAACGGTTGGCGTGTATCTGCTGTTGGCGACGCTGCTGGCCCCTTCTATAGTGGAATCAGGCATTCCAGCGCTGGCCGCCCATCTGTTTGTGTTTTACTTTGGCATTATGTCACTGATCACCCCCCCGGTAGCGATTGCGGCCTTCACAGCAGCGACTCTGGCCCGCGCCGATGCCTTCAAAACCGTGTGGGCGGCGGTGCGCTTTGGTTGGGTGGCTTATCTTATTCCCTTCCTGGTGGTAGCCTCGCCGGTGATGATCATGGATGGCACCTGGCCCCATATAGTGGCTTCATTTGTGACCGCGGTAGCTGGCGTCTGGTTTGTTACTGCGACCATCGTGGGAGTCTGGCGCGGGCCGATGAATGCCATGATCCGGTCAGCATTCTTGGTCGGTGGTCTGCTGCTGATTGTACCCACTGATCTGGGAACGCTGGCTATTGCTGCAAATGTGATTGGCGTGGTGCTGGCGGTGGTTTTGATCGCCAGCTCGGCATTTGGACAGCAGCGTCTCCCTGAGACCTGCATCACAGTAGTATAAGGTGGAAGCGATGAAACAACCCAATATTCTGCTGTTCATTACTGACCAGCATCGTGCCGATCACCTGGGCTGTTATGGTAATGCCCAGGTGAAAACACCTCATATCGATGCGCTGGCTGCGCGCGGTACGCGCTATGATCGTTTTTATGTGGCCAATCCAGTGTGCATGGCTAACCGGGCTTCTTTGATGACTGGCCGCATGCCGTCGGGTCATGGGGTCTATTCCAATGGTACGCCATTGTCGATACATTCCAGGACTTTTGTGCAGCGGCTGCTGGAAGAGGGCTATCACACCGCATTGATTGGCAAGTCGCATCTGCAGACCATCACTGGCAGAGAAGCTGCCTGGAAACCGGACCCGGCGCGTTATCAGTATGATGAGCGGGGCCAACCGGTGGAGGCACAAAGCCCTAATCGACGCGGCCAGCAGTATCTGAACGAAGATCCGCGCTCCTGGGCTGAGCCAGGTTTCAGCACCGAGACGCCGTACTATGGTTTTGAAAAAGTGACCATGGTGACGGGCCATGGGGATGAGGCCGGCGGTGATTATGAGCAGTGGCTGAAAGCGCAACCCGGTGACTGGAATATGCGGCGGGGTGAGCCAAATGCAATCCCGGTTCCAGGCATTGTCACGCCCCAGGCCTGGCGTACGCAGTTGCCCGAAGCGCTGTATCCAAGCGCTTATATCGGCGGGGAGACGGTTGACTATCTGCAGGCCCATACCGTGAAAGGTACTGACCGGCCGTTTTTTGTACAGTGTTCTTTCCCTGATCCTCATCACCCCTTCACACCGCCGGGCAGGTACTGGGACATGTATGACCCGGATGAGATCGCCTTACCTTCTGGTTTTGGACGGGGTGACACGCATCTGGACAATTACCTGCATGAGGCCTTCGAACAAGGCAGGGCCCAGCGCAGCACTCAGATGCCCTATGCCGTGAATGAACGGGAAGTGCGTGAGGCGATTGCATTGACCTACGGCATGATCGCGCTGATTGATGATCAGATCGGCGTGGTTATGGCCGAGCTGGAACGGCTCGGCCTGGTGGAAGATACCCTGGTGATTTTCACTTCAGATCACGGTGATTACATGGGCGACCGCGGCTTGATGTTAAAGGGACCGTTGCATTTGCACGGCCTGGTGCGGGTGCCTTTTATCTGGGCCGATCCCAGAAACAGGCAAGCCAGAGTCAGCCAGGAGCTGGGCCAGACTATCGATATTTCTGCCTCGATCATGGATCACGCCAGGGTTTCACCTTATTACGGTATTCAGGGGCGTGTGTTGGAGAAAGACCCGGAAGTGGATGCGCTGTTGATTGAGGACAGTCGGCAGCGGGTCAACCTGGGTTTTGATCGTTTCCAGGGGTTGCGCACGCTGATCACTAAAACCCACCGATTGACTATTGGCGAGCCGGATGCGGGCAATGAGCTGTATGATCTGATTGCGGACCCTGACGAGCGTCACAATCTGTGGCAGGACCCGGCGCGGATGGAGATGCGGGCTGCCCTGCTGGATGCCCTGGTGCGCAAGATGATAGCGATGCAGGACCCGGTACCTTTGGCACCATTTTATGCGTGAGTGATACGGTCGGTTAGCTGGCCTCCGGAATTCCCCTGACAAGCAAGGAAATCAGGCCTATTCAAAATCACCAGAATATTCTTCAGGCGAGGGCCTACCTCGATGGCAGCCTTGCTGCAGAAGCCATTGCCTTGTATTGCTGATTCAAAAGGGCTGCTTCTGCTGCATTGAACGATCCCTCGGAATGTGGTTTATTCTGCCTATGCCCGGCTTTGTTTAGTATTCGAACGAGGTAGCCAAAAGTAATCCGGCCAGGTAGCAGTTCTATAATGTGAATCAATAGCGTCTGATCTGGAGTGCTACAGGTGGAAAAAGGATATACCTTGCTCAATTTGTCCTGAGGGAATTGCAAATTGAATGTATGACATCAACTGCAAGTACTGTCTGGTTAGGTCATCGGTGCAGCCGATGCGTTAAGGAATCGATCACAATATAACAAAGCTTAAGGATATTTGACCAAGGGAGGCGAGATGCTGTCCAATTATCGTGTACTCGATCTGACGGATGAACGCGGCATATTCTGCGGTTATCTACTTGCCCACCTGGGTGCCGAGGTAGTTGCTATCGAACCTCCTGGAGGGTCGTCGACCAGGCGAAAAGCGCCGTTTAAAGATAAAGCAGGGCTATGGTGGGAAGCCTATGCGCGAGGCAAGCGAAGTCTTGAATTGGATCTTACTACGGAAACAGGTCAGCATGATTTTGATGCATTAGTTAAGGAGGTAGATTTTGTCATCGAATCGTTCAGCCCAGCTGAGCGTGCAGATCTGGCGCTGGATTACCCACGTTTGAGTTTGATTAACCCTGCGCTGATTCTGGTTTCGATCACAGCCTTTGGCCAGACAGGTCCAAAGGCTGACTGGCCAGCCACAGACCTGACGGTCTGGGCCGCCAGTGGTGCACAGGCGCTGGCCGGTGATGCAGACCGGGCACCGGTACGAACCAGTGTCCCTCAGACCTATATGCACGCTGCAGCCGACGCGGCGGGGGCCGCTTTGATTGCGCTTCAGGCTAGACATAAAACGGGCCTCGGGCAGCATGTCGACATTTCTGCGCAATGTTCATCTGCGCAGGCTGCGTTGTCGGCATTCCTGGGTCCTGCAAATAATTCCGAGTTGATTATTGAGCGAGAAGCAGGCGGACTGGCCGGGGCATTTCCTATTCAGATGACCTGGCCCTGCAGCAATGGCTATGTTGCCATTACTTTTCTTTTTGGCCCTGCCTTTACCGAACCAAACAAGCGTCTGCTTCGCTGGCTGGCCGAGGATGGATATTGCTCGAAGCAGACTGCGGAAGAAGATTGGGGCATCAAAATAGCCGCTATGATCGCTACAGGCGAGCCCCCGGAGCCTTATTTCGAATTGTGTAAGCAGATCCAGGCCTTCACCCTGGAACGCACCAAAGAAGCATTATTCGAAGAGGGCTTGGCGCGAGGGATTTATATCGCGCCAACGCTGGATGTCGAGAATCTGTTAAAGGAAAAGCACTTTCACTCTCGTGATTACTGGCAAAAACTCAATATGGTAGCGGCTGAAGCAAGAGTGCCAGGCGCCTTTGCCAAGATGCCGAAAAGTCCGTTGAAGCGGCTCGGGGTTGCACCGCAGTTAAATGATTTCCAGTCTTTTTCATCGGTTCTCGGATCGAAAATCGAACCGACAGGATGCTCGCAGCGACCATTGGCAGGACTCAAAGTGCTCGATTTTATGTGGGTTATTGCCGGTCCGATATTTACCCGTTTGCTGACAGATTATGGTGCTACCGTGGTCAGAGTGGAATCCAGTGTTCGGCTTGACCCGGTGCGTGCCGCGCCGCCTTTTGTGAATGATGAACAACTGATTAGTCATGGCACCTGTTTTAGTAATTTTAATGCCGGGAAATTAGGGGTCACCATTGATCCGTCTAACCCGGTGGGCCGTGAAGTTATTCTGGACCTGGTGAAGTGGGCTGATGTGGTAACCGAATCCTTCTCACCAAAGGCAATGCGGGCGTGGGGCCTTGATTACGACACGCTGAGATCGGTTAATCCTGATCTGATCATGTTATCAAGTTGTTTGATGGGCCAGACAGGCGAGCGATCCATGATTCCTGGTTACGGCAATATGGCGGCGGCTATCACCGGGTTTTATGAGCTGACCGGATGGCAGGATCGATCTCCAGCGGGCCCTTACCTGGCATACACAGACGGAGTAGCGCCAAGATTCATGCTGGCATCGCTCATGGCAGCGCTTGAACACAGACGCAATACGGGCGAGGGCCAGCATATTGATATATCCCAAGCGGAAGCCGCTATTCACCTGCTTGCACCAGCGATTCTGGACTATGAATTAAATGAGCATGTCTGGCCCCGGATGGGGAATCGTGATCTTGAATGTTGCCCACACGGGGTTTTTCAGGTCAGCGGTGACGATAGATGGGTGGCTCTGGTTTGTCAGTCGGATCAAGACTGGCAGGCTTTGTGCGAGCTGGGGGGGTTTGATGATTTAAGAGAAGATCCATCTTTTAAAACTGCACCACAACGAAAGTTACGTGAGGATGAACTCGAGATGAGAATATCAGACTGGACCGGCGCGCAGGATGAAGATGATTTGGTTACTAGCCTGATTTCGGCCGGGATTGCAGCCCATGTGGTCCAGAAGGCAAGGGACTGCATGGATGACCCTCAGTTGAAGCATCGCTCTCATTTCATCACAACCACGCACAGTACGGTCGGGGATGTTGTGGTAGAAAATAGTCGTTTTCGATTGAGTAAGACCCCGGCGGTTATTGAAAGAGCAGGGCCGGATATGGGCGAGCACAATGTGGAGGTGTTAACGGAAATACTGGGCTATGACATGGATAAAGTTGCCGATATATTTGCTTCTCTTACCATGGAATAGAACGCCATCGAATATTCAGTTTCTTTTCCCGATTTGCTATTTTCGGACGAGGGTCCAGTATTACTCTGACTAGCGTAATCGCGATTCCTTGTTTAGAACCAAAGCCTCGGTAAACGCCGGGTTGTGTAATTGCAATGGCTGCCCTTGATGTGAGCGTTTACCAGGAAACCGCCTCATAGACAAAACCAGCTAGAGAACCCAGAATCAGAACATAGATAGGTAGCATACTGATTACTAAGCCTGTTTGGCGCTTCGTTGCTTCTTTGTAATAACCGCGCGCGTACATCAGTCGACCAATGGGCCATAAGATCCCTATAACCGAGGCCCAAATCGGATCAACAGCGACCGCAAACAGCCACAACCCGGGAAGAAACAAAGCAAGATGCTCCAGCGTATTCTGGTGCGCTCTGACGTAACGCTGGTACTCCTCAGGGCCATCGTGAGAAGGGGCAGACACTCCGAATCGCCCACGAGCCATCCCTGACATGAACAGGGTGTAATAGTAAATGAGCAGTGCGATGCAGCTGACGATGCCGGGATAGATGAGGTCTGCCACCGTTTTTCCTTGGTTTGGGTTTCTGGAGATTTTCAGGCTAGCAGACAAGTTGAGCAGGTGCGAGTGTCACCATCATTTCCACCTACATCTGCGAGTTGGAAGCATTCAACTTCTCCGCACGATACTGGCGGAGAATCAGGATGCTATATCGTTTTTCGGTTTCTATCGTCTGATAGGTCAATCCGGTATCCTTCTAACTTAGGCGGTCTGGCGCAGATCATCGTTAACTGTACGCCCGGCCATAATATATAAAACCGCTGCGATAATATTAAAGACAAGCACAGTCACCATCGCCCACCTCAGTGAGTCCACCCCTAGATCTGTGGTCAGATTAATCACGTCGCTCAATATGCCCGTGATCTGTGGTCCAAGGCCCAGTCCAATAATATTAAGAATGAATAACAGAATGCTCGCCGCCAGCGCTCGCATGCGCAACTCCACAAGGCTTTGGGTCATGGCGAAAGTCGGCGCGAGATACCCGTGCCCCAATACATAAGCTACGGCATAAACCATTAACGCAACTTCGGGATCATGGTACAGATAGGTAAATGCGGCGAAAGGGACATGAAGCAACGTCATGATGCCAGGCAACCACATATACCATCGGCGGTCATTCTCACCTAGTCGATCGCACAGATAACCAGCACCAAATGTGCCTAACATGCCAAAGAACCCAAGGCCAAACAGCCAAGTACCAATCTCGCCTGTACCAAGACCATGACTTCGCTGAAACATCATCGGTATATAGAGCCCAACACCGGTTCCCACAAAAGCATGTAATGCACCGCCGATGGACATATATCGGAAACTGCGTTTAGACCATAACAACCCTAAGACCTGCATTACCGGCGGCGGCTCGGTGTCAGTTTGAGTAATCTCTGCCTCACCCTGCACCCTCTCAGAAAATCCGCGAGGCGGCTCTCGTATAGTGAGATAAACAAACAGAGCCAGTAGCAAACCCGGTATTCCGACCACAAAAAACGCCATCCTCCAGCCAAAAAGCTCATTGATCCAGCCACCGGCCAGGAAACCAACTGCCGAGCCAATTGGAATGCCAAGCGCGTAAATGCCTAGCGCAGTCGCTCGCCTGGACACCGGGAATAAGTCTGAAATTATAGAATGGGACGGCGGACTGCCGCCTGCTTCGCCGATGGCAACGCCAATGCGAGCTACCAGTAACATGGAAAAATTCTGCGCCATGCCACACAATGCGGTCATACAGCTCCAGATCGCCAAACAGACAGCAAGCACCGTCTTACGCGATTTCCTATCCGCTAGCCTGGCAATCGGAATGCCCATAAACGTATAGAAAATTGCAAAAGCAATGCCACCAAGAAATCCAAACGCGGTGTCACTGATCATCAGTTCGTCTTTAATCGACTGCCCGAGGATCGCCAGGATATTCCTGTCAATAAAATTGAACACATAGACTATTGTTAGGAGAACCACGACGTACCATTGATACGCTGGCTTTGCAAACAACTTGTGGTCTTCTGACTCCATGTTAAATCTGCCGACTTCGAGTAAGCGTACTTTGCATCAGTAATGCCGCACCGGAACTGATTGTTTCAACCATCCATGGCTGACGACTATCACGACAAGGTCGCATTACCTCGCTGTCTGTCATGATTTTTAGTACCGACATCCCCAGCATGCTTCCGGTTTGGCTTTCAGCATTGACTCCCTAAATCTTCCCTTGCCAATGCAGGGATGGGCTAATGCCACCTGTTTCTCTATCCATCAATAAAAAGCTTTCAGTAAAAAGCCTTTAGCAAAAAGCCTTTAGCAAAAAGCTTTCAGTAAAAAGCTTTCAGTAAAAAGCTTTCAATAAAAAGCCTTTAGCAAAAAGCTTTCAATAAAAAGCCTCTAGTAAAAATCTTTCATTAAATAGTTTTGCTCTCGGCCATTTTGAATCAGCTGATGCGGGATTATTCGAGAGAATCTGAACCTCTATGAATTAACTAGCTAACATTCAGAGTACATTATCTCGAGCCGTTGGCAAATGTCCTGCGCATCAATAAGATTGGCATAATCAGTCCCGATGGCGAGAGCTAACGTCTGCTACCGGTCAGTCGCCAACAGTGACTAACAGGCAACTGGGTCTTCTGCCAACGACCAAAGCAGCCAGTCAGACCGCGCAAGTGATCAACGTCTACCCGCACTCCGGGCAAATTGTCTATAGTGTTGTGCCGAAAATAATCTAATAACCACTGCTTCGATGGATAAGAACGGTGAATCATTGAATAGGTCTAGTTACCAGGCTGACCTTGCCCTGGATCATCTGCTGGCTCTGTTGGTACAACCAATTCACGCAACCGGCTATTGGCGGGAAGCCTGCCCCGAGAGAAAACGCCATGAAATCGAGTGAGGTTTACCCTCGGTTTCACAACCAGCACCGTCAGACGACCCGCAAACTCTATTGGTTTCATGTCAGGGGACTACAGTATCTTTAGCCTGCGTTAACCGGTAAGCGTTCATGATCGCTTGGAATTGCTGGGTCATCACGCTTTAGGTGTGACCACACACTTGATGCTAAAAGCCTCGCGCCCTCAATCCACTCTTAGTAATCGCCCTGCATTGTCGGTGAAAAGTGCCATGTCCGTTGCCGTAATCTGGAGTTCATGCTGATCCCAACCCGCAAAATTGGTACCCAGTACCAGTCTTGAATCACCAGCAATTGAACGAAAAAGGTTTAGCACACGATCGTCCTGCACATGCGTATCGAACCACATTTTTGAGAGGTGTTCCTCAAAAGCACCTTCATATCGAAGTGCCTCAGGTACCCAGGGGCGTTTAACACAGGCACGGTTGAGCCTTCCGATCAGCGCAGATACCGCCCCACCTGCGTGAGAAAGGCAGATATCCAGGTCTGGGTGTCTTAGTAGGACGCCACCGTAGATGATAGTTGCTACAGCGATAGACTCCTGTGCCGCAAAACCTGTTAACAGGTCGAGATCATACTGCAACAGGTTGGCATCTCCAGCAGGACCATCGATACCTGCAGGCGCCGGGTGAATCATCAGTGGCACGTTGAGTTCCACGCATTTGTCATAGAAAACATCCAGCATCGGGTCGTTAAGTGGGCGGCCAATATCCGAACCAATATATCCACCCAGCATACCGAGTTCGTGCACCGCGAAAGTCAGTTCATCGCATGCGGCAGTAATATCCTGCATAGGCAATGCAGCGAAGGCAGCAATACGGTTCGGTGCTTCATCTACCCATGCAGAGAGTGCGATGTTGTGTTCATGACAAAAAGGCACAGCATGAGCTGGTTCGATGAAGTGGAAGTAGGTAAGAGGATTCGGTGACAGAACCTGCATGTCAAGATTCACGGCATCCATGGCGGCAAGGCGACGCTCCAGATCCATAAAGGGGCTACCTTCGTATCGAACGCCATCCAGTTGATAGTCGCCCACACGAAACCAGGGCTGGTTATCATCGCTTCGACCAAGCTCTGGGCCATAAGGGCCAGCACTACCCATGGTTTGTGTCAGTACTGCGTGGGCGTGTATGTCAATACTTGCCGCATTCAGAAGGGCAGTTTTCGTTTCCTGTTTCAATACTATATCCCCTTTATTGATTTGTCAGGCCTAGACCTAGACCGCCATCGACGTCCAGTAGCGCACCGGTTGTCCACGGAGACCTGAGCAGGAATGAGATCGCCTCAGCGACTTCTTCTACCGAACCTACGCGACCAAGCGCATGCAGTGGTGCAAGTGCCTCATAACGTTCGGCGGCTTCCTCCTCTGTAAAAATACCTGCCCTTTGGTTTATTTCTGTGGGTACAGCGCCAGGAATTACACAATTCACTCTGATGCTTTTGTCGCCCAATTCTGCAGCCAGTACTTTGGTTAATGTTTGTACAGCGGCCTTGGTCGCTGCATAAGGCGATGCGCCGGGGAATGCTCGCCGGGTGTGTGCCGAACCGATAAAGACAATGCTGCCTGCTGTTTTTTCAAGATGCGGGACCGCGAGGCCGGAAAGCATCATCCCAGCTACAACATTCTGATTGAAGAGTTCCAGCAACCTGTCCTGCTTTAACGTCTCGATCGCACCACGGTACATGTTGCCCGCGTTGTTGATCAGTCCGGATAATCCATTTCCATGTTTCACTGCTGCTTCGATTACGCTTACCCGGGCATTATCATCAGTCACATCTGCTACCACCGCGCAGCAGGCGTCGCCGATTGTATCTTTCACGTCGTCGAGTTTATTGGCACGGCGTCCACATATGGTAATCCTCGCCCCTTGGGCCGCCAGCATGCGAGCGGTGGCGGCTCCAATGCCGCTGCCACCTCCCGTAATCAGAAATGAGTGACCTATGAATTGACCTATGAATTGTTTATCCATTCAGAATCCACCCAAGAAGAGATTTGATCGTTTCGGCGTGCGCCGGGTGAGCCAATGATTCGGCGTCATGACCGAGTGCGTCATATACACTGCGACCTACTCCGGAGCTTCGCCGCCAGATGAGTGGTTGGCTGCTACCGGACTGATTGGTTCCGTTCATCAGTACTTCTGTTCCACGTGCCAGCTCAAGATCGCTATACAGTTCGTCATTTAGCGAAAAATCGGTTAATCCAAATGCTTTGCCCGTCTCCGTCGGTGTCATCTTCAGCGATTCTTTGTCCGGGTGAAAGGATTGATCCCAGATCCATCTTCCGCCGAGGACTTCGCTCCATTCTGGCCAGTTGGAAAAACAGATGCTGGCAGTATGAAGACCAAAAATACCGCCCCCGTTCTCCCAGAAATGCCGGATAGTGTCAATGGCAGCCTGATCAATACAATATCGCCAATCTTGCCGATAGGGATCATATTTTGTACCTGTCATCTCCCACCTTAGGGCATTAATGGAAAACAGTTTAACGTCATCTGCAGCCAGGATTTTGATCGCTTCATCGGGATGACGACAGACTCGACTGGACAGACCATGACCCTTGGCGATATCAATGAGCATTGATGTCGTCTGATCAAACTCGTGAAAGATGCCGCCAGAAAGAATGAGATGCTGATTCATTGCGCGCTTAGTTGCGTGGTAAGTGCGCAAGCACACTATTGATGACACCACCGTCAACAACCAGTTGGTGCCCATTCACATAACGGGCCTGGTCAGAGACAAGATACAAGACTGCATTGACCACATCGTCCGCTGTACCCAGGCTTCTGACCGGCACACCAGCTGATCTTTTCGCCCTGACTTCGGGATTAGCGAACACCGGCGCAGACATACCGGCATCTATGAATCCAGGCGCGATCGCGTTCACGCGAATCCCCAGTGGTCCCCATTCTATCGCCATTAAACTCGTCAGGCTGGTCAGCGCAGCTTTGGTCGCTGCATAAAAACCAACCTCTGGCGCAGGATGAACTGCATTGATAGATGTCATATTTACGATCACGCCGCCACCCGAGCCTTGCATCGCCCGAGCCGCCGACTGTGCCACAAGGAATGAACCCCTCAGGTTTACATCAATAACACTCTGCACATCTTCCAAAGCAATCTCCAGCAACGATCCAAATCGAACAATACCGGCATTATTGATCAGCACATCGAGATCACCGAAATTTTTAAAAACCGTGCTGATCTGATCAGGCACCGAAATATCGGCTTTAATCGCGATAGCGTTTTCCAGTTTGGCAGCAACAGTATTCGCGGCATTTCCATCCCGATCCAAGATGCCAACGAAATAACCGGCTTCATGCAGCCCTACCGCGATAGCAGCGCCAATTCCAGCACCACCGCCAGTGACAAGTGCTCGCTTCATAACCTTTCTCCCGGGGAAATTTTAGAAACTGGGTAGCTCGCCCAGATTTGTCGGGTGGTAAGCTCACTTGCCTTTGGTGGCTCCGCTGGGTTCGGACTAACACCAAGCTCAAACAGCGCAGCCAGAAAACGAGTAAGCGTGCCCACGTTATTGTTTGTGCCTTCCCGGGAGCGCGTCCTGACTTGGCCGGCCGCCAGCTCTCTTCCAGGACAACTGTGATGGCCAACACCGAACGTCAGGCCAACGTACGGCCAGCGGTGATCATGAATTCGATCAGGATTAAAGATATCAGCATCGATGCCAAATACTGCTACATCCCTATTCGCTCCTTCAAGATCAATGACCAGTGGATTGTCCTCCTGGTCTGGATTCAGTCGTACCGAAACAGGACTGGCGGGATGTAGACGTAAAGCTTCATGAAGGCACTCCTGCAGTCGAATCGGATCAGTAGCAAGGTTCGCGCGCATTTCGATGTCAGGATAGTGCTGGCAGATTTCGTGGAAAGCGTGCACTGCGCCGTTGGCAGAACTGAATATTGAGGCTTGCAGGGAGAAGGCTGTGTCACGAATGGCCTGCTCACGGGATAAATCACCACGCTCAACTGAGGCATGCAGCATGGATAGAACTGAGTTATTTGGAGAACCTATCGGTCCCCAAGCCGGATCAAAATAGTCAGTCACAAAACCGATCAGGTAGTCGGCGGCTTTGGCCTCAAGGCCTTGCGGGTCTTCGGTTGAATGCTGCATCGTCGCAGCCTGTCCAAAGATCCGAACTAGTTCCAGCAGTCGCTGTCGATGGGCAGATGCGTCAAGGCCAACCAGCCTTATTGCTGTTTCAAGGGAAAACTGTTCCGCAAGGTCGACCAGATCAGCCGAACCGCGCTTATTAATAGTTTCCAGGCACCCAGGTATTGCAGCCGCAATTTCCGCTTCCAGGTCTACGATACTCTCTGTTTTAAACAACGGCGCCATAATCGCACGGCGCTCGGCATGCTGATCACCCTCAAGGTTCAACAGAACATTTTCAGTCAGCTTAGGACAGCCACGGTACATCCCCTGAATCAATCGGCGGTCTGACATGGCAGTCCATGCATCTTTAAAGGAGGTGCCTGTGGTCACGGCCTTCAACCTGTAAGCCTTACCGGGAAATTCAACCAGGTTTCTCTGGCCGTAGTCATATCCTTTTCCGGAGGATGATCGGGATCGAGTTGGATGCCGTATTCCAGCATCATTTTAACGATCAGTGATAGTGTTCCGAACTGATGCGTCGCTGAATCAAAGGTCTGATGGTCTCTGAGAAAAGTTCCTGCCGCGAGATTCAAGCCAATACAGGCATGCGTGCCGCTGCCAAACGACAGTCCCGCAGGATTGCGCGCGGATGGCCGAGCGCGATTTGGATTGAATTTATTGGCGTCCTCGCCAAACACGTCGGGTTGTCTGTTCGCAGTGATAAGATCAATTACCACAGCAGTGCCAGCCTTGAGGTTGCAACCATCCGGGAGCGCTGTATCCACATCAGCGACGCGCCAGGCTTCCGGGCTTGAAGGATGCAGACGAACACTCTCGTGAACACATCGCTGCAGCAGAAGCTGATCTTTAAGCAGTTCCGCGACAGGCATGCCTGTAACGTTAAGCCAGCTAAATATTTCATACATACAGTGTGTTAGCGAATGCACGGAAGTGTGGGCACTGGCGAGATAGTAAAAGGCAATCTCCTTCAACAGCACACTATGAGACAAATTCAGTTTGTCCTGATGCATTAGCAACAAGGTCAGCACATCCCGCGGCAGTTCTTGCTCGCTCATCTCGCCTGCTTTGACTCTGGCGACGAGTAACTCTCTTCTTTTGCGGGACGGCCCAAAGTAAGAGACCTCGAATTCGTTGATTGCTGACTCGATGTTGGCAACTAACCGATCATGTTCATCACCCGTGTGTTGGCCCAGGGTTGCGGCCTGTCCCAGACGAATCAGTAGTTGATTAAGTTCTTTAGACTCTTCATCAGTACCCAGAAGTCGATCTATACCGGAAAATGACAACGACACGTGCAACATAATTCGGTAACTGATGTCCTTCAGGTCGTTGGGGTCACTGTCGATGAGTCGTGCCAGGGTAGCTTTGATCAGCGGTGGAAGTATTTCTGCTTCATATAGTCTGAAAAAAGATCGTCTGAACAACAAGCCTTCAACGGACCTTCGTGACTTGTGCTCTTCGCCATGCAGATTGACGAGTACTTTCTCCATAAGAATGCTACCCGCATCATAGAGAGACTGCCGCAGGTCATTATTTTTTAGTGCTGCCTCGCAATCGTTGAAAGCTGTCAGTCGAATCGGTTCACTCATGATTCAAGATACTCCTTGGCAAGAGCCTGAGTCAGGATCTGGTTTGAAAACTCACTGATACGCCAGCCAGGTATGTTCCAGGTTTCCGGAAGTGGCTGAATGACATCAACAGACTTCCCGGACTTGTAGATTTCCCGAATCGTCCCAGGTCGACCCAATAGGTCCAGGTCATCCAGGACTGCGGGATCAACAATAAGCAAATCGGCTATACATCCAGCTTCAACTCGGCCCAGATCATCGGCTCGCTTGATTGCAATTCCGCCATGCCCCGTCGCACTCTGGATTGCCTGTTCAGCGTTCATGCCAAGATGCTCCTGAAACAATTTCAGTTCACGGTAGTGCCATTGCCCGTACGGGGTGATTGAAAAGCCACTCTCACTGCCTGTCAGAATTGGCACACCGGCTTCGAATACTGTGCGCAGCGCGGCACTACTCCCGGTAATCTCGTCCTGGAATACCTGGCAATATGATTCGTCGGCACCAATGGCTGCACCAAAGTCAGCGAGGTTCGCCTGGAATGTAAAGGTAGGCACAAGAGGCACTCGTTTATCAATAACTGCCCGGGTTGCTTCTTCATCCATGTGGGTTGCATGAAGAATGAGGTCAAAACCTGCTAGTGCTGCATCACGGGCGCTGGATGCATTCCTGCAGTGACCAGCAACCGGGACATTTAATTGATGTGCCGTATCGCAGACACACTTCAAATCGTCCAGTGACCAGGTCTGGATTTCATCCTGCGCATGGTTCGGTCGAAGCGGCAATCCACTGACGTGTACCTTGATCCAGTCGACGCCTAGTTTCACCTGGGAATGAATCTCACTTACGATTTCATCGTGAGTGTGCACAACCACGCCGTATCCTCTGCGGCCACGGTCAGGCAGCAACCTGCTCGCGGTACCGGCAATGCTGTTAATGAGTGCATTGCCGCCCGTGGCGATTCGTGGTCCGGCAATAACCCCGCCTTCAATTGCATCTCGCAGATCGACACCAACCTCAAAGATACAGTCTGCATCCAGGATGGAAGTAACCCCGGCACGCAAGACTTTCTGGGCATTCACGCCAGCCACGAGTGTCGCCAGTCCGGCACGCCGATGGAAAAAGAGTTCGTCGTTGGTCGTGGGTTCATCGAAGCTGATATGGCAATGACTATCAATCAGTCCCGGCATCAACAGATCGCCCTTCAAATTGACGGACGCCAGATCGGAAAACATTTGAGATTGCTCACTTGCAGCTTGGCCGGTTACCTGAATTCTGTCGCCTACAACCAGTACGGGTTCTTCAGTGACAACTCGACCAGTACCATCAATCAACTTGCCGGAGTGAAACAGTGTCGCTTTGTTATCTTGCATTTTTCTGTACATCTCCCGAACGGATTGTGAGCCGGGTTGCGCCGTTCTGAAGTAATATATACTGTGTCATGGACTTATATTGCAACCGGTAGCGAGGGCAACATGTTCAAACTTGACGTAAACGGGCAGCAAGTTACGGTCGACTGTAGTGAAGATACGCCACTTCTCTGGGTACTTCGAGACCATCTGCGACTAACGGGTACCAAGTTTGGCTGTGGAATCGGCCAGTGTGGCGCCTGCACGGTCCATATTGATAGCCAGCCTGTTCGTGCTTGCATGATACCGATCGAAAAAGCTCAAGGTCGAAATGTTCGGACCATCGAGTCCCTAAAATGCGATGATAATTTTAGTGTAGTACAGACTGCCTGGCTTGAGGAGGACGTTGCCCAGTGCGGATATTGTCAATCGGGCCAGATCATGGCGGCAACCGCATTACTCGAGAAGAACCCTGATCCAGATGAAGAAGCGATCAACGAGGCGATGTCGGGACACATTTGCCGCTGCGGCACTTATCCCCGTATTAGACTTGCTATTAAAAGAGCCTCTAACCAATTAGCCCGGGGTGAGTCATGAGTAGCACAACCCGTCGTGACTTTCTGAAGCAATCTGCTCTCGCGAGTGCGGGCACAATTCTGGTTGGATTTCAGCTTCCCGTGTTTGCGAAAAAACAAGCCCTGGTAACCGATGCATTTATTCGGCTGGAACTTGACGGCGCAGTAACGCTGATGATGAATCACGCTGAATTCGGAAATGGTGCCTACACCAGTCTATCAATGATGGTCGCCGAAGAATTGGACCTCGACTGGCAGACCATCAAGCTGGAAGCTGCGCCCACAGAACAACGTTACTACAGCCCGCTGTTCGGTGAGTACCTGACTGCTGGGAGTGTCTCTACGGCGAGTTCCTTTATGCCGATGCGTGAAGCTGGCGCCAGAACCAGACAATTGCTGCTTGAAGCAGCGTCGATCCACTTTAGTGCGCCGATCAGTTCGCTTCGAACTGCCGACAGCAAGGTGCATCACCGAGATGGCAGATCTGTTTCCTACGCGGCTTTGATCGCTGTAGTGGAAGCTAACGGCTTGAAGCCCCCTGAAAAAGCCAAACTAAAGAATCCGGAAGATTTTGCAGTCCTGGGCAAACCTCAGAGACGAATTGAAGCACCAGAGAAGGTAGACGGTTCTGCAATCTTCGGCAGTGATATCCGATTTGACGACATGCTGTTCGCATCTATCGTTCGCCCACCTGTGTATGGCGGGTTTGCAAGGGATTTCGATGGGACTGCTGCTCTGGCTGTCAAAGGCGTTGTTCGGGTCAAAAAAATTGATGCTGGAATTGCTGTTCTCGCTAGAGATTACTGGACTGCAAAGAAAGCAGCTGGTCTGGTGACAGTCAGCTGGGAAGACGGTGGTAATGGCGGGCTTTCCACCAAGGGCTACTCGGTTGAATATCGCGAATTGAGCAACAAACCAGGATTGCTGGCAGAAAATATCGGCAGGGCCGAAGAGATCATTGCTGAAACCGAAGATGGACTGGTGATCGAGTCGGTCTATGAAATGCCTTATCTCGCGCACGCAACCATGGAGCCGATGAATTGCACGGCCAAGTTAGCTGGTGAGCACTGTGAAATCTGGGTCGGTACTCAATATCAAAGTAATGATCGAACTGTGGTTGCAAAGATGCTGGGAGTCCCGGAGGAAAATGTCGTTATAAATCGAACCCTGTCGGGCGGCACTTTCGGACGAAGAGCGAGTAAAACTGCCGACTTTGTCACAGACGCCGTGCAGGCAGCCAGTGGTGAAAACGTTCCGGTACAGGTGATCTGGTCTCGCGAAGAAGATATTCGTGGAGGCCACTATCGTCCACAATTTATTCATCGCCTCAAGGGTGTGCTCGATAATGAAGGGTATCCACTGGCCTGGCACCAAACAGTGGTTGGTAAATCTATCATGCAAAACACCAAGCATGACCCGGCTTATATGGTGAGAGGCATGGACATCTATTCACTGGACGGCTGTTTGCAGGAACCGTTTGGTGTCTTCCCTTATGGCACGTCCTACGAGATACCCAATCATCGAATCGAAAGCCACAATCCTCCAAAGACGGGTGTTCGACCACATGAATGGCGAGCAGTCGGACATACCCATACAGGTATCGCTTACGAATGTTTCCTTGACGAACTTGCAGACAAAGGTAACAAGGATCCCCTTGATCTGCGTCTTCACCTGTCACGAAAACACACGCGCATGCACAACCTGTTAGAGAAGCTGAAGAAAGTTTCAAACTGGGAACAGCCACTTGCAGCAGGCAGGGGGCGCGGTATGGCAGCCCGGGTTTATTCCAACTCATGGATTGCACAGTCAGTTGAATTAACGGTTGATGAAGACGGCAGCTATTCGGTAGACAAAGTTTTTTGCGTCGTAGATTGCGGATTTGCCGTCAATCCATTGGGCATCCAAGGGCAGATTGAAGGCGGCATTATGCTGGGGCTGAATGCGGTTGCCTACGGTGCCATTGATGTGGTTGATGGTCGAGTTGTGCAGAGCAATTTCCATGATTATCGCCCCCTCAGGATGCACCAGATGCCCGAGGTGGAAATACACATCATGCCGAGTGAGCTTCCTCCCACCGGTGTTGGAGAACAATCCACTACCCCGATTGCACCTGCCATCGGTAACGCAATTTTTAACGCCACCGGAAAGCGAGTGCGAGACTTTCCACTGGATCGCCAGGGTTTTGTTCTAAAGGGCTAAATACAGATGCGAGAGTCCGAACTACTGAATCATTCGGGGCTGCTGATCAGTGCCTGTCTTGGCGTCATCTGCAGCTCAATCGTACTGCCATTTTATTCCATTGGCGTTTTCGTGATCCCGATCACCACAGAGTTTGGATGGACCCGGGCTGAGTTCCAGTTGGCGATTCTATTTAGTACGGGTACCGGCATCATGACAGCACCCGTTGTTGGCATGCTGATAGAGAAATTTGGCGCTAGAATTGTCGCGCTTTGCGGGCTTGTAGGACTCAGCGTCGCATTTCTATTCGCGGCTACCACATCAAATCTCTGGCAACTCTATGCTGCCTACACATTAATGGCGCTTTTGGGCGCAGGAACTATTCCCGTCACCTGGACTACCGCCGTGACGGCGCAATTTGAAAGCCAGCGCGGCTTCGCGCTGGGTCTGGTTCTGAGTGGTACCGGGTTGTGTGCAGTCCTGATTCCACCTGCTGTTGCGTTTATTACCGAAACCTGGGGTTGGAGAATGGCCTACATTTTTCTGGCCTGCCTGCCTGTATTTGTTTCAGGCCCCGTGGTATTGCGATGGTTCTGGCCCCCGGGAGAGACGAAAGGTAAAGAAACCGCTGCCGCGCCAGTGGAAGGTCTTTCCTTACCTGAGGCCATGCGTGGCTATCGATTCTGGGTACTGCTTGTTTCAATATTTATGGTCTACATCGCGATGTCCGGTATGGTACCGAACCTGATTCCTGCACTAACAGACGCAGGAATACCCGTGACAGATGCCGCCCGGGCGATCAGCGTATTCGGCATCGCCGTTATCGTTGGCAGACTCACTGTTGGCTATCTGGTGGATTCGCTATGGGCACCTGGTGTTGCTTTTGTGGCGATCTGTCTGCCAGTGGCGGGTAGCCTTCTTCTTGTTGACATCACTTCAGTTCACCTGGCGATGTTCGCAGCTTTCCTGCTGGGACTGGCAGCAGGTGCGGAACTGGATCTGATGAGTTTCCTTGCTGCCAAATATTTTGGACTTCTACACTACCCGCGTATCTATGCTTGGATGTACGCAGCACTGGCGCTGGCATCAGGAATTGCGCCGATGCTGTTCGCGTGGGTGTTTGATCAGACAGAGAGCTATGATATTGGCTTCATGGTCGGCTCCGGGTGTTTCATGATTGGCGCAGTGATGTTACTGATGTTGGGCCGATATCCGCGCTGGCAAACGTGAACGCCATATTCCCATGTTCAAAGTAGTAATTACTGTGAATGTTGAATCACCACAATCGTCATCCAGGGCAAGATGCTTCAAGATCTGAATGGCCCGATACATGAGAGATGAAGTCTGGAGATGCCGCTAGCGCGCTATTCGTCCCCTGGGCAAGCAGAGACCAGGCCAGGAAATCCTGGTGTACACAGTGCAAACCCATCAAGTTCGTGTCCTCGCCGCGCATGGCTAAACTTTAGGGCGCCTTGACCTGAGCATTCATGTGTCCTCTACTTAGGGGGTTGACCAACCAGCAGACCCGATATCATGACCGACAACTCGCGCACCGGACCCCTTAAGGATTTGACTGTTATCGACTGCACAAGGGCGCTTGCCGGACCTTTCGGTGCCGGGCTACTCGCCGATCTCGGTGCCCGGGTTATCAAGATCGAAGCACCCTTTGGAGACGGCTACCGAAATATTCCGCCGTTTCTTCCTGACCACGCCTCGCCCTATGAAGATCGTGAGGCTGGCACTGACTTTGGTGCCCCTTTTGCATCCGTTAATCGCAATAAACGGAGTGTTTGCCTTGACCTGAAAAACGACATCCACAAGGACGTCTTCTTGCAACTCTGCGATCAAGCTGATGCCGTTGTCGAAAATATGCGGGCAGGTGTGATGGATAAGCTGGGCTTAGGTTATGAAGTCATTGCAGAACGGAATCCGAAGATAATCTACGCCTGCGTGCGCGGCTTTGGCGATCCACGTACCGGTGAAAGCCCCTACGCAAGCTGGCCCAGTCTGGATGCAGCGGCACAGAGCTTCGGCGGCCTGGTCTACGCCAACAACGGCCTTGTCACGCCCGCAATTGCCGATGTCTTCCCCGGTACATTGATGGCGCTCGGTGTGGTGTCGGCGATCCATAATGCGCAACAGTCCGGTAAAGGGCAGTTCCTCGACGTTTCTATGTATGACGCGATGATGGCCTTCCAGAAGAGCGCAGTGGCACAGTATGGTTTTACCGGCAAGGCCAATCCCCCAGGCTTGCAGCGTGCCATGACACTCTATCCGTTCGATCTTTTCCCAACTAAAGATGGTCGTATCTCAATCGCTGTGGCGCAGCCTCGTCACTGGGATATGCTGTGCGCGGCTATGGAACGCAGCGATCTAATGACAGACGAGCGCAGCGCGTCCAACACCGCCCGACTTGAGAATGTTGATTGGGTAGAGGAACAGATCTGCGCCTGGACTTCACAACTGACTCGCCTGGAAATATTGGAAAAGCTGAACGGCAGTGTCCCGGTCGGTCCCGTCCAGAACATGGCGGACATATTCGACGATCCACACGTTGCCGCTCGACAGATGCTGGAAACGTGCAGTCCCGGGGGCGACAATCCAGACATCACCCTTGCAGCTAATCCAATCAAATTCAGTGAAACGCCGACCACGCTGTACCATCCACCGCCGACACTCGGCGCCCACAATGAGGAAGTGCTCGCCGAGTTCGGTATAGATATGCCTGTCACGCCCGAAAGCGACTAATTGATCACGGCTTGCTTTGCTTAAATAAGCAAACCTCGCGATGAAACGGGATGCCACGATATCGCAAGCAGTTGGTTATACTGTGCGTTTGAACCACTAGGGACGAAAAAATGAGCAATCCATCAACCAATTGGCGTATGGGTGGCTGCCATTGTGGCACGGTTCGCTTTAAAGTCTTGCTCGATAAACCCGACGCGATTGAGTGCAACTGCTCAATTTGTACTAAAAAGGGCTTCATCAATCTGATTGCTACGGCGGAGAATTTCATTCTCTTAAAAGGCGAGGACAATTTGGCGACCTACCGATTCAACACCCAGACTGCAGAGCACCGCTTTTGCAAAACGTGCGGGATTCACCCATTTAGCAGACCACGCTCACATCCGGGTGGTTACGATGTTAATGCTCGCTGTCTGGATGATGGGTTCTCATTTCTACAGACAACGCCATTCGACGGGCAGAACTGGGAGGACAGTGTTGGCTCGATTACCTAGTTCACTGACGAGGAGCTTTGCAAATTGCTCTTTGACGTTCAAAGACATCTCAAAGCCGGCAGTGCGCTGCTGGTGGATCCTGATATTCCAAACGTTGCCGTTGTGTAGTCAGCTATTGGGCCAGGTTGACTGTGAACCTATTCCAAGCATGTGATGGCAGGTAAAGAGTTGTCCATGCACGTCTGCTTGGTTCAGGGACCTGCCGGTGGATCCAGCCAGCTGGATTGATACATTGAACGAAGTCCCTGGATGTGGTGTATTCTTCTTATGTGCTTGAGATGAGCCATGAGCAGAGGCGATATCGTATCCGTCGGTTGAGGCTCGAAAGCTGGCTCCTTTGGCGGGTAAACGGTATTATTCGGCGCAGCTGAAATGGTTCTACCGAGGAAGACGAGATGCAGGACAACATTACTAAGCTGCAAGAAAAACAAAAGGCTGCGCTCCTGGGTGGTGGTGAACACCGCATTAATGCGCAGCATTCAAAGGGTAAGTTGACTGCACGGGAGCGTATCGATCTACTTTTGGATGAAGGTAGTTTTGAAGAGTGGGACAAGTATGTCGAGCATCGTTCTAACGATTTTGGCATGGAACACCAGAAGTTTCCCGGCGATGGTGTGGTCACCGGCTATGGCAAGATCAATGGTCGCCTGACTTTTGTATTTAGCCAGGATTTCACGGTGTTTGGCGGTGCATTGTCCGAAGCGAATGCCGAGAAGATCTGCAAAGTAATGGACCAGGCAATGAAAGTCGGCGCACCCGTTATCGGCTTGAACGATTCGGGTGGTGCTCGCATACAGGAAGGGGTGGGTTCTCTTGGCGGTTATGCGGAAATTTTCCAGCGTAATGTTCTGGCCTCCGGTGTGGTTCCCCAGTTATCTGTGGTGATGGGGCCTTGCGCTGGTGGCGCGGTCTATTCCCCGGCAATAACCGACTTTATCTTTATGGTAGAGGATTCATCTTATATGTTTGTTACTGGGCCTGATGTCGTTAAAACGGTGACTCATGAAATTGTCACCCCCGAGGAGTTAGGTGGCGCAAGTGTCCATACCAAGAAATCCGGCGTTGCCGACCTGGCCTTTGAAAACGATATTGAAGCACTGGCCTATACCCGCAGATTTTTTGATTTCCTGCCTGCCAACAATCGCGAAAAGCCACCGATATGGCCAAACGAAGATCCTGCAGATCGCATGGAACCTTCCCTGGAGACCCTGGTTCCCGTCGATGCATCCAAACCGTATGACATAAAAGAAGTCATTACTAAAGTGGCTGATGCAGGGGACTTTTTTGAGGTCCAGTCAGACTACGCCAAGAACATCGTTATTGGTTTCATTCGCCTGCAAGGCAGCACGGTTGGTGTTGTGGCTAATCAACCCCTGGTCCTGGCCGGTTGTCTGGATATTGATTCATCCAAAAAAGGCGCTCGTTTCGTCCGCTTCTGTGATGCGTTTAATATTCCTGTGCTCACTTTGGTTGATGTGCCCGGATTTATGCCAGGCACGGCCCAGGAGTACGGTGGCATTATAAAAAATGGTGCGAAACTGTTATACGCCTATGCAGAGTGTACCGTCCCAAAGGTGACCTTGATTACCCGCAAAGCCTATGGTGGTGCCTACGATGTGATGGCGTCAAAACACCTAAGGGGTGATGTTAATTTAGCCTGGCCCAGTGCTGAGATTGCGGTCATGGGTGCCAAGGGAGCCGTAGAGATCATCTTTCGCAAAGAACTGGGCGATGAGCAGGGTATCCAGCAACGGACTGACGAATATCAGGCACTTTTCGCTAATCCATTTGTCGCCGCCAGCCGTGGCTATATTGATGACATCATAATGCCCCAGGAGACCCGTGAAAGGCTCTGCCGTTCGTTTGCCATGCTACGCGATAAACAGCTGGAAAACCCATGGCGCAAACACGGCAACATTCCACTTTGAGCCTCGGTTAATAAGGTAATACCACCATGTTTGAGAAAATACTTATTGCTAATCGTGGCGAAATCGCCTGCCGTGTTATTAAAACAGCCCAAAAAATGGGCATTTCGACCGTCGCAGTTTATTCGGATGTTGATGCGACTGCGCTGCATGTGCGCATGGCCGATGAAGCGGTACTAATCGGCGGTGCGGCTTCTTCGGAAAGTTATTTACGCTTGGACCGAATAATACAAGCTTGTAAAGACACAGGCGCTCAAGCTGTCCATCCAGGCTATGGTTTTCTTTCAGAAAACGCCGAATTCTGTGAATCCCTGGCAGCCCAGGGCATTGCCTTTATCGGCCCAGCAGTCAAGGCCATTACCAGCATGGGAGATAAGATCACCTCAAAGTTGCTGGCCCAGGCCGCTGGTGTCAATACCATTCCAGGTTATACCGACGTCATCAGTAGCCCAGAGCATGCGGTCCAGGTTGCCAATGAAATCGGCTATCCCGTTATGTTAAAAGCCAGTGCGGGTGGTGGTGGCAAAGGTATGCGGGTAGTCTTTAATGACGATGAATGCCTTGATGGTTTTGAACGTGCAAGTAACGAAGCCCGGTCGAGTTTCGGTGATGATCGTGTTTTTGCTGAAAAATTTATTGAAGATCCCAGGCATATTGAAATACAGATTCTGGCTGATCAGCACGGCAACGTCATTTATCTTGGCGAACGCGAGTGTTCCATTCAAAGACGTCATCAGAAAGTAATAGAAGAAGCACCTTCGCCTTTCCTGGATGAGGTCACGCGAAAAGCCATGGGTGAACAGGCGGTCACGCTGGCACGCGCAGTCGATTACTGTTCAGCCGGTACGGTGGAATTTATTGTTGATGCCAACAAGAATTTTTACTTCCTGGAAATGAATACCCGATTACAAGTAGAACACCCGGTGACAGAGTTTGTCACCGGACAGGATTTGGTTGAGCACATGATACGGGTGGCTGACAATGAAGTCCTGTCGTTAGCCCAAAAAGACGTAAAGGTGACTGGATGGGCAATGGAAACCCGAGTGTATGCTGAGGATCCGTTCCGTAATTTCCTGCCTTCTATTGGCCGTCTGGTCAAGTACACGGCTCCGTTGGAAACCAAGCAGGTACGGGTAGATACCGGTATTGAAGAAGGCAGTGAGGTGTCGATGTTCTATGACCCGATGATTGCCAAACTGATCACTTATGGGCAAGATCGCGAGCAGGCTATAGACTGTATGGCAGACGCTCTCGATGCTTATTATATCCGCGGCGTTAGCCATAACATCAGCTTTTTGAATGCCTTGATCATGCACCCTAGATTTCGCGAGGGGCGGCTGACCACTAATTTCATTGCCGAGGAGTACCCCGACGGGTTTCATGCGGCCGATGTACCCCAAAGTGATCCTCTTATTCCGGTGGCTTTGGCTGCTTTGGTTCATATGCTAGGTCAGGCGAAAGCGGCTCAGAACAGTGGGCAGGCGCCGGGTTTTGAAAGACAGTTACCGAACCATTGGGTGGTGGTAGCCAATAAAAACCCGTACCCGGTGAGCGTGCAATGCATCGATAACGAATTTGCAGTGACCCATCTCGACCAGGTCTATCGTATCTCCATGGATTGGCAGTTTGGTCAGGCATTGATCCATGCGCAAGTGAATGGCGCTGCTGTTACCGTTCAATTAGAGCCTTTCAAGGCTGGTGTCCGAGCTTTTTATCGTGGTGCTGAAACAACCCTGTCAGTTCTGACGCCTCGAGCGGCGGGATTGTTGCAACATATGATCGAGAAACAGCCGCCAGACTTATCTAAATTCCTACTTTCACCTATGCCTGGTTTGCTGGTGAGATTAACCGTTGCCGAGGGAGATGAGGTTAAAGCCGGTGAAGAATTGGCGGTCATAGAAGCCATGAAAATGGAGAACAGTTTAAGAGCAGAAGAAGATGGTGTAGTTGCCAAAGTGATGGCTTCTGAAAGTGACTCTCTGATGGTGGACCAGGCAATATTAGAGTTCGAGTAGAGCCAGTATGAACGGTCGTCAGGAAACCGGACTGTGGTTGTTTGCGATATTTTTTTGGGACCGCTGAGAACGGCCCTTTAAGCCGCTTTAATCTCTTCAAGCTCCACCAGCGTGCCACAGAAGTCCTTGGGGTGGAGGAAAACCACTGGCAGGCCATGGGCACCTGTCTTAGGCTGACCATTACCCAGTACTCTAGCGCCTTCCTTCACTAAGTGTGCTATCGCCGAGTGGATGTCCACGACCTCGTAACAGACATGGTGCAGACCACCGCTAGGATTGCTGTCGAGAAAATTCTGTATAGGTGAGCCCTCACCCAAGGGGTGCAGGAGTTCGATTTTGGTGTTTGGTAATTCAACAAATACGGTGGTCACTCCATGGTCTGGCAAAGGCAACTGTTCGGTGACTTGGGCTCCCAGTGAAGTGCGGTACATATTTGCTGCAGCGGCCAGATCTGGCACCACAATGGCAACGTGATTCAATCGTCCGATCATTGATGACTCCTGTTAACCTGATTATCTGTTTTTTCCGGGTATAAGCCTGAGAATCTGGCTTGCGGCGTTGGGAATATTGCTGCCTGGCCCGAAGATCGCATTCACTCCGGCATCATAAAGGGCCTGGTAGTCCTGCTTGGGAATAACGCCGCCGGTCACCACCACAACATCCTCCATGCCTTGTGCCTTGAGATGTTCGATCAGTTCAGGCACCAGTGACTTGTGACCCCCGGCTAGCGTGGATACGCCCACCACCTGGGCACCGGTGGCTTTTGCTTGTTTGGCTGCTTCTTCAGGGGTTTGAAACAAGGATCCCATGGAGACATCGAAACCGAAATCACCGAATGCATTGGAGATGACCTTGGCGCCTCTATCGTGACCATCCTGTCCCATCTTGGTTACATAAATACTCGGGGCATGACCTTCGATATCGGTAAATACCTTGATCTCATCGCGCACTTTGTTAAAGGCGGGGTCATCGCCATAGCTTTCGGCGTATACCCCTGGCGTCATTTTAGTGACCGGTTCGTGACGGCTATAAACCTTTTCCAGGGCGTAGGACAGTTCACCGACGGTGACACGATTTCGAGTGGCGTCAATGGCCAGTGCCAGCAGGTTACCAGAATTTTCTCTGGCCGCTCGGGTCAGAGCATCCATAGACGCCTGTACCTTGGTATCATCCCGACTGGCACGAACCTCGCTTAACCTTTGCAGCTGTGCTTCACGTACTTTTGCGTTGTCCACAGCCAGCACATCTAACTCACTGTCTTCAGATTCGGGCTGGTATTTATTAACGCCAACAATAACGTCTTCGCCTCGCTCGATACGAGCCTGACGCTGCGCAGCGGCTTCTTCAATACGTTGTTTGGGCATGCCTGAAACCACAGCCTTGGTCATACCGCCCATACCCTCAACCTCGTTTATCAGTTTACGGGCATGTTGCACGATGGAGTCAGTGAGGCTTTCGATGTAATAGCTGCCACCTAATGGATCAATTGAGCGGGTAATCTGACTTTCTTCGGCCATTATGATTTGAGTGTTACGGGCAATTCTCGCTGCAAAAGGAGTAGGCAGGGCAATGGCTTCATCTAATGCGTTAGTATGCAGGCTTTGGGTGCCCCCCAATACTGCCGCCATTGCTTCGATAGTGGTTCGCACGACGTTGTTGTAGGGGTCCTGTTCCTGCAGTGAGACGCCAGATGTCTGGCAGTGTGTCCGCAGCATCAGTGATGCAGGATTTTGCGGGTTAAACTGGCTCATGAGTTCGTGCCACAGAATGCGTGCAGCGCGCAGTTTGGCGATCTCCATAAAAAAATTCATGCCAACGCAGAAAAAGAAAGACAATCGTGGTGCAAACTTGTCAATTTCTTGACCGGTTGCTAATGCGGCGCGGACATACTCGATCCCATCTGCCAGGGTAAAGGCGACTTCCTGAACTGCATTCGCACCCGCTTCCTGCATGTGATAGCCGGAGATAGAAATTGAGTTAAATCTGGGCATGTGCTCAGCGGTGTAGCCAATGATATCGGCGACGATGCGCATACTGCTTTGCGGTGGGTAAATGAAGGTATTGCGCACCATAAACTCTTTGAGAATATCGTTCTGGATCGTGCCCGAAAGATCTTTCTGCGCCACATTTTGCTCTTCTGCAGCGACCACGTAGCCTGCCAGAACGGGTAGGACAGCGCCGTTCATGGTCATTGAGACGGACATTTCGTCCAGGGGAATGCCACCGAACAGAATTTTCATATCCTCAACCGAATCGATTGCGACCCCTGCCATACCGACGTCACCCAAAACCCTGGGATGATCTGAATCAAAACCGCGATGGGTAGCCAGGTCAAAAGCAACAGACAGTCCTTTTTGTCCGGCAGCCAGGTTCTGACGGTAGAAAGCGTTAGATTCCTCGGCCGTGGAGAAGCCTGCATACTGGCGGATGGTCCAGGGCCTGTTGGCGTACATGGTCGACCGCGGGCCCCGGACAAAGGGCGCATCACCAGGAAACGATGAGAGGTGTGCAATGTCCTCCAGATCAGCCTCAGTGTAGAGCGGCTTGATCGCTATGCCCTCCGGGCTCACCCAGGTGAGATCCTCTAACGGTTTGCCACGGAGTTCTTTTTCAGCCCGCTCCTGCCATTTTCGATACGCATTGTCTGCCATAATTCAGTCTCTTGTGGAACTGTTTCCTATTGTAGCTTTTGCTCGGTCTTCTGACCATGTTGCTGCCAGCTGAGCTTGTTGTCTTAGCGCGTTGTCAATAAGCCCTTTAAGTTGATGTCTTGAGATTATGAGTACACGGGTCTGAAGCCAAAACCACGGCCACATAACGGGGTTGCTGCGAATGTATTCGGTGGTTTCAGAGCGCACCGTTGAGGAAAAGCCACTGGCCTCTTTGAATTGGCTTGCCCATGGGTCTGTCTGTCATTGGTAGAATGGCTGATATATCGGAGCTATCCAGATCATAGCGCATCGTCGTGGCAGGTTATCCAAGGGTTATTAAGATGGGATTAACACCTTGACATCGAGATGATGTATCCTACCGCTTCTTAACAATGTTGTTGTTTTGGAGTAAGTTGGCGTGTCAGTCCACTCGCTGGATCCAGTATTTCATCCTCGTGCTGTTGCCGTAGTTGGTGTTTCTTCTAACCCGAATCCCACTGGAATGGGTAGCTTTTATGCTTCCCTTCTTGAGGCAGGGTTTGCCGACCGTGGTGGACTGTACCCGGTCAATCCCAAGGTAAATGAGATCAACGGCGCTCGCTGCTACCCGACCCTGATGGATACGCCTGATCCGGTTGATCATGTCATATCCCAGGTGCCTGCCGGATTTGTACCTGAACTGGTTGATCAGTGTATCGCCAAGAAGGTGCGTTCGATTCATTTTTTCACTGCTGGTTTTTCTGAAACCGGTGATCAGGAAATGGCCGTCGTTGAACGGCAGATGATCGAAAAACTTCGCGATGCGGGGATCAGGGCAATTGGCCCTAATTGCATGGGGCTGTATGTGCCAGGCAGCAAACTGGCATTCATGGGCGGGTTCCCCATGGAGTCCGGTAATGTTTTCCTGCTGTCCCAGTCGGGGGCCAATGCGGGTGAGGTGGTTCGCGACCTGACTAATCGAGGTGTTCGATTTTCCAAGGTCGTGTCCTATGGTAATGGCGCTGATCTACGTGCCCATGACTTCCTGGACTATGCTGCTCAGGACGAAGAGTCCGCAGTTGTGGCGGCATATATCGAAGGTGTTCAGGATGGTCGGAAATTTTTTGAAGCTCTGCAGCGTTGCGCTCGAGTTAAGCCAGTTATCGTGCTTAAGGGAGGACGCACCCGTTCCGGCTCACAGGCGGCGCATTCCCATACTGGCTCCTTAGCAGGTTCAATTGAAATATTTGATGCAGTCTGTCGTCAGACAGGTGCATTACGAGCTGAGACCATGGATGAACTCCAGGATCTTATCGTCGCGGTTTCGACCAATATCCGCCAGGTCAGTGGTCGAGGCGTTGCCTTGTTTGCCGGTGGTGGCGGTGGTTTTGCGGTACTTTCGGCAGATGCCATTGATCGTGAGGGATTGACCGTACCCCGTATGCCGCAAAGTGCTGTTGATGAGATGCGCGAATATATCCCGGTAGCCGGTAGCAGTGTGAATAATCCCATAGACGCCTTCCCTCCATCAGAATATTTGGATGATATGCTGCGATTAATTGCCACCGCTGAAGGTATGGATATGGTGTTTATGTCGCCGCTGATTGATCGGTCTCGATGGCAATCGCCAAACGGCAAGGATAAAAACTCATCTTCGGATTCCCAAAGCGAAGCGAAAAAGGTTACAAACCTGATCGCGGGCCAGATGAAGCACTTGCAGGATGATACAGGAACACCGGTTATCGGTGTTATACGAGGTGGCGGCATGGCTCGCATGATGGGCGTCGACCCCGATGATTTCCTGGAGGCGACTTACCGGCAAGGTATTGCCAGCTTTCCCAGTGTTTCAAGAGCCGCTCGAACGGTAAATCAGTTGCTCGAATGGCGTGAATATCGGCAAGGCCTGCCGGACTTATCCTAGTCAGGTTTCGATAGGATTGAATTATGAATTTTGAATCTGTACTACACCAGGCCCGTGCTGAGGGTCGTGACCTGCTCAATGAGGTCGAAGCCAAACAGTTACTGTCACAGGCGGGGGTTCCCGTGGTGGAGACCTTACTGGCGACCACAGCAGACCAGGCGAAGCGCCTGGCCGGCGAAATCGGCTATCCAGTGGTTGTCAAGGTGGTGTCTGCCGACATATCCCATAAAAGCGATGTGGGCGGTGTTAAGGTCGGCCTGGCAAATGCTGAGGCAGTCGGCGAGGCGTATGAGGCGATATTGGCTAATTCAAGGCAAGCCGTGCCTGATGCGGTTATTACCGGTGTAGCAGTTCAGGGTATGGCGGTAGAGGGCACCGAAATCATCGTTGGCATGGTTAGAGACCCGCAGTTTGGGCCGGTGATGATGTTTGGCCTGGGTGGAATTTTCGTTGAGTTATTAAAGGATGTCTCATTTCGAGTCCTGCCACTGACCGAGCGAGATGCCCAGCAGATGGTGAATGACATAAAGGGCCGGGCGATACTCGATGGTGTGCGCGGTCAGACAGCGGTGGACAAAGCAGCAATTTGTAAGTTAATCCTTAATGTTGGTGTATTTATCGAACAACACCCTGAAATTCAGGAACTCGATATGAATCCTGTATTCGTATACGCCGATGGCGCTGTTGCCGTTGACGCACGTATTGTCTTAAGCCAGGCTTGAAGAGCAGGACGGGTAATCGCCTTTCATCGGGGTCAGCGACCCCTGCGTTCTGGATTACGCCCAGCAAGTGGCTTTAGATGATTGACTGATCGACCAATTAACTGGGTAATAGTGCTTCCATTTTTATGAGCAACCCGGCCAGGTTCACAGGTTTAGTATCAAAATCATCAGCACCGGCTTCCATCGCTCTGATGCGATCTTCTTCGAGTGCATGAGCAGTCAGGGCTATGACAGGAATCGTTGCCAGGTTGGGGTTTGCTTTGGCCTTGGCAGTCGCAGTCCAGCCATCCATTACCGGTAGGCCCATATCCATTAATACTAAATCCGGTTGCTCGTTTTCCATCATATCAAGACCAGCAGCACCATCTTCGGCCAAAATCACCTCGTATCCTTTTCGTGCCAGCCGCCGAGACAACATATCCCGATTCATTTCGTTGTCTTCTACGATAAGGATCTTTTTACTCACAAGTCTTACTCCTAATTGTCTCTGCTATGTATACAGTTGCTGGGCCAGAACAATGATCTGATCATTTTCTCCAAATACGATAGGTTCATTTTTGGCAGGATCAATAATCACTTCTTCATTCTCTCGCTGGTATCCGAGCGGTATTTCGTTTGCGCTTAGCGCCTGACGATTAACCTCACTCATAGTAACATTTTCGTTAGCCTTAACAAAAAGTGTAACGGGTCTTAAGCCAATTTCTATGCCTCCGGCGTTAAGCAGTTCTTTGTAGAGCGTTTCAAGGAAGGGTTCTCTAACGAGTTGTGCGAGCTGGACGCTGATGATTTCCGTACTATCAACGGCGTCGGTTAACGGTGTGCCCTCACAGAGTTCTTTTGATTCAGAGTGCAGAAGCTCTGCCACAACGGGTGGAAATGTATGGCTTGGTTTTTTGTCGCGTAGTTCTCCCAGTAAAAGCAGCAGCATTATAGTTTTACTGTCGGCATCGATGGTACCGTCGGATTCATCGGCTACTATAAAGATCACATCATAGTGCCAGGGGTCGGACTCTTCCAGACTCCAGGATTCAGCAAGGTCGAATTCCTCGAAGCGTAAGTCCAGATGTTCTGAAAATACATTTTCATAACGCTGCCTAATCAGAGCTTCCTCTTCTTCTGCATTTGCACAGGCAACCATAACTTCAATATTGGTCGCTGCATGTTGCGTCACTTCGGTTACGATGAGCCCCAGATTCACATTACAACCCAGAATGAGTACTTTTAAGACGTTCGGTCTTACAATTTCCTGTTGGCGATAGGCCTGGGGTAGTTCTAGGATTTGGTCACTGACAAAATTGAGTTCTTCATCTAGTCGTACCAGAACAGTTAGCTGGTCTTCATCAGAAAGATCGTAATCCGGTTCTGGGTTTAGCACACTTACTCGCCGGGGTTTTTGATCGGGTTTTGCTTCCATCCAACTGATACCAATGATAATCCCATTGTTAAAGGTACCGCTTAACTGACCGAATAAGGTTCCTTCAAGGTTGGCAATACTTTTGTTTTCAATGCGATATTTCCCCGAGGCAAACAGTTCGCTGTAAACATTCGCATAGCCAGGGTATCTAGCGCATTGCACCATGGTTTTACTGACAAAATCTGAGCTTGAGACAATTGGGTGCAGGTGCTTCGATGCAATTGCAGCGATGCTGGTATTCTCCTTATTGACGATTTCAGCGACGATCTTAACTCTGTGGCCACTATTTTTCTGGTATGTAGGCGTATTCAGCAATGTTAGTGTTTTGATGGTGGTTAAATCTGCTGAAGTGCCAGAATTCGTTTCAGCTAGCAGTATGATATGCGAAGCATTGGCTGCAGCGACTCGCCTTAATTCACTGTTCACCCAGATTGAACCTTGCATCGGAAGAAGTTTTAGATTTCTTACTCCGCGTGGTCCTCTGCGAATATCAGTTCTTAACTCACTTATATCGGTCTCTGTTAGCACCACCACTCTGGCGATATTGCCAAATTTGCTCAGCAGTTCCAGGATAGAAGTCCCTTTTCTATTCCAGCCGAGGACCAGGTAGTGGCCTGATTCTCTTACAAACCCTGAGCCCATTTTTGCATTTTCCATAGCAGATTGAATGGCGTTGATTATAAATCCGATCAAGGCACCGGTGATAATCATGCCCATGACAGAATTAAATAGGGCAAACAGTATCACCCCCATTGGCGCGCCATAATTTTCTGAAATGGAGCCTGGGTCGAGGATATGCTTCAAAGACCACCAGAAGGAATCGATCACACCGCCGCCCAGGTTATTGTCTATTCCCTCTGCTTCCAGTGCCTGTGCTGAAAATAGGCCAAAGAAATAGGCGGACATGCCGATAACAGTGACGGCAAAGGCAACAATCAGGATAAGCGCATAAGGGAATAGTCGACTTGTAGTCGACCAAAGAAACAGGTAATAGCTCAGTCGCTTAATCATCCGGACTAAGTCTTCTTTTGAGCGCTAGTTTGATTGTATTTTGCAGGGTTGACTGCGATGCGACCTCATTTTTATTGATAACCTGGAAGCAGGCACCAGACAAACGATTCCGCATGGTTTCATCAAGATGCATTGCTGAGTAGACGATGATGTGCGGTGGTGATGTTAGCTCTAAATCCTCTAACCGTGCTAAAAACTCAAAGCCGTCCATTACCGGCATGGACAGGTCTAATATAACTAGATCGAAGCCGTCCTGAATTTTAGAAAACGCGATGGCTCCGTTCTCCGCAGTTTCAACCTCGAAGCCCTGCCCGGTTAACAGCCTGTTGGCTATATCACGGGCCTGGACATCATCATCAACCACCAGCGCTCGTTTTCCTTCAGCTGTACCATCAAAAATCTCCTGAATATTGGCCACTAACTTGTCACGATCCACCGGTTTGGTCATGTAGGCCTTGGCGCCCAGGGCCGTTGCCGATTGATCATCGTCCAGCATGCTAATGACGATAATAGGGATATCTGCAAGTTGCTCGTCATCGCGTAGTTCGGCTAACACTGTCCAGCCATCCTTACCGGGCATTAGAATATCGAGCAAAATGAGATCTGGTTTTAATTCTTTGGCCCTTGCAATACCCTGCTCTCCATTGAGGGCAGAGATAATATGGTAGTCTTCTCCTGCTAGCTTTCGTTTGACCAGGTCATGGGCCAAAGCATCGTCGTCTATCACTAGGATGGTTAGCTCAGCATCTGATTTGGAAACCATGGTTTCCTCTATTTCCATCAGCAGCGCGTTCTCTTCAGTGTTGTTGGATTTGGCTATGCGAGGCACCTGGATGGTAAAGGTCGATCCTGAGCCTTCAATACTGGTCACCTGCAGGCGTCCTCCCATCATCTCGATCAGTTGTTTTGTGATCGAAAGCCCCAACCCTGTTCCGCCAAACTTGGCCGTGGTTCCCGCTTCGGCTTGAGTGAAATCGTCAAAGATCTTTGCCATCTGCGCTTCGCTCATGCCAATTCCAGTATCTGAAACTGCGAATTCCAGCCAGTTTTCCCCTGCATCTTGGTAGGGCCGCGCGGTCAGTGTGACGCTACCTTGTTCGGTAAATTTGCAGGCATTGCTGAGCAGGTTCAGCAGGCTTTGGCGCAGCCTGGTTTCGTCGGACTCCATGGCACCAATCTCTTCGGGAATTTGAAATTCAACCTCGATCTGGTTTTTATCGGCCAAGGGTTTTGCTACGGTCCGCAGGATATCGATGACTTTGTGAACAGAAAACTCTGAAATAAAGAGTTCCAGCCGGCCAGCTTCAATTTTGGATAAATCGAGAATATCGTTTATCAGTCCCAGGAGGTGAGTACCGGAATCGGTAATTCGGGTTAGATCCTGCGCCATGGACTCTATGCCTTCGTCCTCTGCTTCTTCAAGCAGTAGTTCACTGTAGCCAATAATCGCATTAAGGGGTGTTCGCAGTTCATGACTCATATTGGCCAGAAACTTGCTTTTCGCCAGATTGGCTTCGCGAGCTTCATCACGGGCAAGCTCCATTTCTGAAGTTCGGGCTTCGATCAAGGCGCTGACCTGGTCGGACATCCTTTCAAAAGCCACGGCGATTGATTGATTGGACTCCTCTTCTGCCTCTTGACGTTGTTTACTATCGCCTTGCGCAATACTTTGCTCAATTTCTTCGCCCATCTTTTCCATTCTGACGATATCACCCAGCAACAGTTCTTTGGCATCGCCTTCCAGCTGGCTGGCCAGCGTCCGTACCTTGCTGATAATAAGCTTGTCGCGTTCAAGTCTGTTTTTACGCTGTTGCGATCTAAGGGCGGCTAGTTCATCGAGCTTAGCCTTGTATTTACCCAGCGCTTTTATCAATTGGCCTACCTCATCTCGAGGACTTGAAATCAGAGCTTTGGGGCGGGATATATTGTCTACGACAACACCATCGGTCAACTGTTGCAATACTGAAATAGCGTATTGCAAGCCAGAGAAAATGGATCGTTGTACCAGCAGAAGAATAAGGACAATGAATAGAACTGCGCCAAAGGTCGCATAAATCATGGTTCGATTAAAACGACTCTCTGTGGCAAGCAATTCGGACACATCGCGCTTAAGAACGACTGCCATATTGTGGCTGTCCGTAGGTTGGTCGTTCAATGCAATGGACATCAGCGCTACACCTTGACCTTCTATGATTACCTGCCTGCTAACAGCAAGGCCCTCACCAAAGCGGACAATATCGGCTTCTGCCGCATCCTGGTATTGATCAGGCTGGCGAGCCAGGTTAACCACTGTAGTATCGACGTTTATCTCCCTTTGGAAGTTGCTGATGATCCTGGGAAGTGATTTACCTAGAACGACGATGACCTTGGTTTGTTGATTGATATTAATAGGGAAGGCTGAAACCAAACTGGCATGCTCTTCTTCAGGCGTGGAATGAACCATATACCCTGTCCAGCTCTGGCCGGTTGTTGCCAGGGTTTCATAGAGCTGAAAACGTGAGCCCTTATCCAGAAATGTGGTTTCATAGATCGAAGAACAGGGGCTGTAACGTCGTGAAAAAATGGATTTTTTGCAGGTGATCTGTTCAAGGCTCTCGGCATCAATGATTGAGTAGAACAGCAGGTGCTGCCGTTGCAGGGCAGGGCCAAAAAAGCTCCGCAGGTAGCGATTAGCATCACTGACCTTTTTACCATTAATCAGAGCGGTCAGCATGGGATTGGCAATCTCGCCCTCACTGGCGCCACTGTAGTCGGTAAAGTAATTGCTTCGGTTCTGGCCCACCTTGAAATTGAGTGGCTCCGCATTCTCCTGCAGCCAGAAACCTTTGCGCTCACCCTCATTGTTATAAGCCGTAAAATTAGTGATTTCAGTTGCTTCAATCCGGTTCCAGGCATCAGAATAAATGCTCCAGCGCAGGTCGATTTCGGCTTTCTGCTGGGCATCTTCCTTTAACGAGCTGACGTACCACACTGAAATAGCGCTGCCGACGGTGCCCGCTATGGATAGTGCTAAAAGGATGGTCCTGATTTGCATTGACGCACTCCCTTCTATACTTGCATTAGGGCGCTAGCCCGCGTGATATTTTGACCAGTTCAGGCACCTGATTGTATTGGATGGGTATATGCTGGGTCATAAAAACCCCATAGATGGAATTATTCCGATCCAGCCAGAAGCCTGTGTTTGCCGCACCTGCCCAGTGATAGTAATCGTAAGTTAATGGATCCTTAATATCACCCCCCGGTTTTACTCGAATACCCAGTCCATAACTGAATCCTTCTGGCTTTGAAGCAGGTCCAAAGTTATAGGTCAGGCCTTCATCCCCCAGGGCTTCGGGTAGCTGATTGATGAACATCTTCTGTCCCAGGCCCGGGGTAATGAACAGCCCATCACTGCCCATCCGGAAATCATTGGCGAGTAAACTGAGGAATTTTGCATAGTCGTTGGCAGTAGAGATCAGTCCGGCTCCGCCACTCAAGTAGGTCTGATCACTCAAGCCAAAATTTCTCTGGTTCTTCGGCAATGCCTTGTATTGCTGAAAGCGCTTGTAGATGCCGGGAATAGGGTAAGTCGCTACTCTGGGTTCATACATACTGGCAAGGCGATTGATTTTATCGGCGGGTATTCGAAACAGGGTGTCGTGCATACCCAAGGGCGAGAATATCTCATCCTTGAGCACTTGATCCAGCGGCTTCATGGTGACTAGCTCCAATACCCGCCCCAAGACATCCAGGCTTACCGAGTAAATGAATTTTTCACCAGGCTGGCTTACCAGCGGTAATTGTACTAATTGTGCGATATGTTCTTTGAGCCCACCAATTTTCGTATTGGCCAGTCCGTCAAGGGGCAGAATTTCCAGGTCCGCGTAAACTTCAGCAATTTCTTCCTGGCC
>DUBB01000031.1:0-72555 GCA_012960535.1 Gammaproteobacteria bacterium | reverse complement strand
ATGGATGGTGATATCCCGCTTTAATTCTTCGGCCGGGCTATCTAAATCCCCATCTTCAACCACCAGCAGCTTGGCAAATTCGGGAATGAACTTTTTCACCGGGTCTGTCAGTTTCAACTTGCCTTGATCGACTAATTTCAGTGTTGCCAGGCTGACAATGGGTTTGGTCATGGACATGATTGCGTAGAGCGTGTTTGCGCTCGGTAGCAGCCCATCTGCTTCACTGGCCAGGCCTTCGGAAAGTTCAATGACCAGGCGGTCATCCTGATACACGGCAAGATAATAGCCGGGGATCAGTTGATTCGTGACCAGGGGTGATAGTAGCACCTTGAATTGTTGTTCGACTGACTTGACGACTTTCGTGTCAGTATTGGCGTCAGCACCAGATGCTGCCCCAGACAGTAGCAGGGCTGCTGTCAGCCACAATGAAAAAACCACTTTCATTTGCATCATCATCTCTTCCTTGCTTCATCCACCAATTGTTCGATTTGATCGCTCATGTTGTACCTGGGTGGCGCAATGTGGGTAAAAAATGCCCCGGCGCTGTGGTCCTCGCCATCGATCCAGAAAAAGGTGTTGGCGGCGCCACCCCAGAAATAGTAATCTGCTTTGCCGGAGCCATCTTCTTCCATTTTAATACCGTAGCCACCACCATATTTCATAAAGGCAGCAGCATCACCAAAGGCAGTCCTGAAGGCTTCCAGCCCAAGGTCTGGCATGAGGTCCTGAAAGTGGAGGTTGGCGGTTTCTTCTTTCAATACTCTTACTCCGTTTAATTCGCCGCCATTGGCGATGGCCTGGGCGTATTTGACGAAATCGTTTGCCGTGGAGTAAAGACCGCCACCACCGCTATCCCAAGGCCCGCCATGACCTAGCTGGTCATAAGTTGCTCCGAAGTAAAGCGTTTCAGCTATCTGCCAGGTGATGTTGTCACCCTCGAACGACGGTGCCGGGTTTTTTTGTGAAGCCGGCGCGTAAATCCGAGCAAACCGGTTGCGCTTGCCAGGGTCTACCCTAAACGCTGTATCGGCCATTCCCAGCGGTTTGAAAAATATACGATTCAGATAGGCGCTGAGCCTTTCGCCGGTAACTCGTTCAATAACAGCACCGAGAACGTCCATACTCACCGAATAATTGAAGGATTCACCTGGGTGTGCAACCAGCGGTATTTGCGAGAGTATCTCTAAGAATTCATTTAGAGAAGAGACGCCTAACAGGCTCAGTTCTTCATATTGCTTTGCCACATCACCCAAGCCAAGGACGGCCGGTGGGTAGGTGAACCCCGAGGTATGGGTCAACAGATGTCGAATCGTTATCGGGCTCTTGGCTTCTTCAAAGGCAACATCCAGATCGCCATTTGGCGCCACCACCATGTTTTCAAACTGAGGGTAATATTTGCTAAGCGGGTCATCCAGGCCGATCTTGCCTTCCTCTATTAAGCGGAGTATACCGCTGGCAACGATGGGTTTGCTCATAGAGGCAAGCGCATAGATCGTATCTTTTCCTGCCATGATCGATCCGCCCAGTTCGGTCGCCCCCCTGCTGATGGAATAAATGTTCTCGCCATTTTTGCTGATCACCACCACATAATTTGGGATATGGCCATTTTCATAGAGGTTATCAAGCAGTACCTTAATTTCATTGAGCTTGTTTTGATCGTAGTCATCCGCTGCGGACCCTTGAGCCTGAATTGATGTCAGCAAACCGCAAAGACAAAAGCTGGTGATCACCGCAAGTTTCTGTAACTGAACCACTAACTCGTTGCACACGGCATTAATTTTCATATTCTATCTCCTTGTGATGAAGCTCCTGGATCGATTTCATGGGTCCACTTTGTAGAAACTTACATGATTGTGAGAGTTTTGCTAGGAATCCGAACTAAATAATCATCTCAACAATATATTTTATCGCCTTGATAGAATCAAATGAAAATAATTAACTCTTCCCTAGTGATTGAGCGATTTTTCCCTATCTTCTCCTATAATGCAGTGCAGAAATCAGTTTTCGATGATAACGCTGTATTGGTTGATTGTCTCCAGAGGCTTACGGGTAATGTTCTGCCTTCGAAATTGGATGCCGTTGAGCTTTTTTGTCCTTTCCCGAGCGGATTCTATAGCGGTATTTGAGATAGCTAGGCCAGTGCATTCATAGCCCAGTTGATCCAATCAGATCAGGATATCACCCGTACCGCAACCCAGCTCCAGGCAGTTACCCAACTGCGGCACTTCAGTATAGCTGAGCAGGTGACTCAGACGCCTCGTGTCCCTATTCAGCTGGTTTTGGTCACTCCATTGTGGATTACCTTCGTTTTTTTGGGTTGGTAGTCACCTTCATGGTGGTCATAGTCTGTCTTAATCATGATTAGGACGACATCCTTGTTGGCATGGATTTTTTTTGAGTAGAACGCGATTTTCAGGGAGTGCAGGCCTCTCTACAGCGGTATCTGGTCAGTTGCATTAGGTTTGCTTCTGTAACGCATGGTGTCGATGGGCTGAAATCAGTCAGTAAGCTATGCCCTGGGTATCCGTGAACAAGCTGTAAAGGGATTGACCGGCTGTGATAAACAGGCGATTTCTTTTGGCACCGCCAAAACACAAGTTCGATACCGGTTCAGGCGTGTGGATCATGCCTATTTTCTTTGCCTCAGGAGAAAGCACGATGACACCATCGCCAGCTTCACCGGCCCAGCCTGCTGACGTCCAGATGTTCCCGTCTATATCAACGCGAAAGCCGTCAGGCATGGCGTCTCCCAAATCAAAGAACACCTGTCTATTGGCGAGGGACTGGTTTGAATCAACATCAAATACTTCTATGACCCTGGGGTGGCCTGCTTTATGGGTGACGCCAGTATCGCTGATGTAGAGTTTGCTGTAATCAGGAGAAAAACAAAGCCCATTGGGTTTTTCCAGGACCGATGTGACAACGCTCAGGCCGCCGTCGGAAGGATCAATTCGGTAAACGTTAGTGGGCAGTTCAAATTCTGCCTTGTTACCCTCATAGTTCCATATAATGCCGTAACCCGGATCAGTGAACCAGATACCACCATCCGGATGCACGACAATATCATTGGGTGCGTTAAGGCGTTTACCGTCGAAGCAATCGGCCAGCACGGTGATCGAGCCATCATATTCGGTGCGAGTCACTGACCGGCTGCCATGTTCGCAGGTGAGCAGCCGTCCCTGGATGTCCCTGGTATTGCCGTTGCTGTTATTGGATGGCTCGCGGTAAACACTGACTTTGTCGGTTTCCTCGCTCCATTTCAGCATTCGATTGTTGGGGATATCGCTGAACAGCAGGAACCGGCCATCGCCGAACCATACCGGGCCTTCTGTCCACCGGGCACCCGTCCACAGCCTTTCCAGGGCAGCACTGCCGAGCACATATTTGCTGAAGCTTGCATCAATGACTTCTACTGCAGGGTCAGGATAGCGGACAATATCCCGTTTAAAGTCCCGGTTCATCCTGCGATTCAAGGTGATCGCGCCTGTTCTGCGCCTACCACAGGCACAGCACTCTCATTTCTATGCTTTCCCTGGCGGGGGCGGCTGGACCAGCAACGGGGTCTTCGAAGGCACTGTGCATTGTCCAGAAAGGCTTCTGTTTGGCCATATAGTCACTGTCGAAGGCTCGGAAGGCAATCACTTCATCGACTTTAAGACCTGGGAAAGTGTACCAGTGGTTCTGACCTTTCTGCTGTGGTACCTCGGCGTAGAAGGTTTCGAGTTCGATGGGTTGTCCGGCGTATTGTTCCAGCAGAAAAGTACCTAATTGTGTTCTGGGAACGGTACTGGCATCGCAGACAGCCAAGGGTGTATCTGGCTGCGGGTCACCCAGGTTCCGCCACAACTGCAGCATCATGACGCGACTGGCGCTGCGAATGTCCTGTTGGCTAAGGCCTGCTTTGTCCAGCAGGGGGATAATGAAGTCACGATAAGGCCGGTCCTCTGCCTCAATCATGGTTCGATAATCTTCGGTAAAATCGGCGTGCACCGAATGAATGGGTGCATAGTCTGGCTCGGTACGGGCAGCCTCCGGGCTTCTCACAATAGGCGGATAAGCCACCGCCTGCCTGCAACCCGTAAATTCTCGGGCTACATCAGCCATCTCCCTGCAATGAAGGTTATTAAGCTGGTCAATATCGTTCCAGTCGGTGACCCTGGATCGATGGTTAAGCAGGATAAAGCCACACTCATCAAAATCAAGCGCAGGCTGGCTGGCTCTGGCATCGTAAATGGTGGTTTCTACGGGTTTATAGTCATCCCCTCTTACGTAATTGAGATGGGTATTACAGTAAGCAACTCTCATAGGGCCTCACACATGTTAATTTAATGTGGCTGCCCTTAAGATAGCACTTTATCCGTGCGAATTGCATAGCCGATCTTGTGATGGTTATTGCGCCTGTTGACCCGGAGGGGTTATGCCCGATTCAAGACATTTGGTTTGTCTCAGCTTTGATTTTGATGCGGTTTCATTCTGGATGGCCCAGGGGCTGACCAGTCCTACCAGTATTTCCCGGGGTGAATTTGGTGTGGTTGGCGTGCAGCGTATCCTCAAGGTGCTTGAAAGCCATGACATAAAAGCCAGTTTTTTCATTCCAGGGGTCACGCTGAATACTTATCCGGATGTATGCAGGGCGATCGCAGAGGCAGGCCATGAAATTGGCCATCACGGCTTTACGCATGTATCCCCAGTGAAAATGAGCCGGGAAGATGAACTCAGTGCCCTGCTCAAGGGAAAAACGGCAATTCAGGAAGTCACCGGCCAGGTTCCGGTTGGCTATCGGTCGCCCGCCTGGGACCTGAGTGAAAATAGCATCGAACTCCTGTTGCAGGAGGGTTTTGTGTACGACAGCAGTATGATGGCTCACGATTATATGCCTTATTACGCCAGGGATAGGGATCAGATCCTTGAACACCGAATTATTTTCGGTGCCGAGACCGGCCTGGTCGAACTGCCCATCAGCTGGAGTCTTGATGACTTCCCCCACTTCGAATATTTTCGTGGTGGTGGGCTGCAGATCGCCAGTCAGGTACTGGAAAACTGGCTCGGCGACTTCGATTTTATGTGTTCAGATACGTCATGGGGTGTGTTGACCTACACATTCCATCCGTTTGTGGTTGGCCGAGGTCACAGGATGTTGATGCTCGTTGAACTGATCCAGCGCCTGCTTGACAAGGGTGCCGCATTTGTTACAGGGCAAACAGCGGTAACTGAATTTCAGGACAGGCTATCTGGCAATGCCTAGGGTGTTGTGGATTGAATGGGCAGGTAGACTGGCGACTAAGAGGTAACGATGAACAAGTCAAACATTTCTCGTCGCGATTTCATGAATGGGTTTGCCTTGAGCCTGGCAGCTGGCAGTGCAATGGCACCGATCGATCTGCTGGCGCAAGCCGGTGCTGGGGCGAACGCCTATCCACCGGGTTTGACTGGATTACGCGGCAGTCATGCCGGCTCATTTGAGGTGGCACATGCGATTTCCCGGGGAAAGGCGCGCTGGCCACGGCCGGCCATACAGACCGATAATGTCTATGACCTGATTATTGTCGGTGGCGGCCTCTCTGGTCTTGCCGCAGCCTTTATGTACCGTCAGCAGGTTGGTAGGGATGCCCGCATATTGATTCTGGATAACCATGACGATTTTGGCGGCCACGCAAAACGTAATGAGTTCAATGTCGATGGCAAACGGCTGATTGGTTACGGCGGTAGTCAGTCCATAGACTCGCCAGCCAGCTATTCTGCAGCTGCGGCACAGATGCTCAAAGATGCAGGTGTGGATACCGAAGCTTTTTATGAATACTTCCATCGAAGCTATTTCCGTGACCGAAAACTGACCCGAGGTATCTATTTCAATAAAGCCCACTATGGCGCCGACAGTGTGCATAAGAATGTATTGAGAGGCGAAGATGATGCTGGCCTGGCAGAAACGATTAACCGCTACCCTATTTCAATGCAGGCGAAGCAGAGCCTTGTTGAGTTATTAACCAGTGAGAAAGATTATTTAGTCGGTAAATCCAGGCAAGAAAAGACTGAACTGCTCAAGGCAATGAGCTACTCGGACTTCCTGCGTTATAAGGTTGGTACACATGATGAGGTAGTGACGCTATTGCGCGATGTCATCAAGGGTTACTGGGGGATTGGTTTTGATGCACTCTCGGCAATGGAGGCCTATCGACTCGATATGCCGGGTGCCTGGTATATGGATCTTGAAGTAGAAAGTTATGGGCCGGCAAATCGAGAGGAGCCGTACATTTTTCATTTCCCTGATGGCAATGCTGGCGTAGCTCGATCTATTGTTGGTAAGTTGATTCCTCACGCAGTGCCAGGCAGGACCATGGAAGACCTGGTGCTGTCCCGGGTCGATTATAGCCGGCTTGATCTGCCCGCTAACAACAGCAGAATTCGCCTTAATAGTACCGTCGTTGATGCACGGCACGTTGGGGGTGCTAAAGCGGTTGATGTGACTTATGTGAAAGCCGGCAAGGTTTTCAGGGTACGTGGCAGGCACACGATTCTGGCCTGTTACAATAACATGGTTCCACACCTCTGCCCTGAACTACCGCAGGCGCAGATTGAAGCTATAGGCAAGGCGACCAAGATCCCACTGGTTTATATCAGTGTCGCCGTGCGCAACTGGCGAGCTTTCGAGAACCAGGGGTATCATAGCTTCTACGTTCCTAAAGCAAAGCTTATGCATTCTTTTGGCATGGATTTTCCGGTTAGTATGGGGGGGTATAACTATACCCAGAAGTCCAGTGAGCCAACTATTATTCATGGCACCTACGTGCCGACCGTTCCTGACCAGGGGTTATCTGAGCGTGAGCAGCACGTTCAGGGCAGGCGCGATCTGTATGAGCTGTCCTTCGATGACTTTGAACGCGATATTGTTGCTGTTATGAGTGGTGCTCTTGATGGTGGCGGCTTTGATGCGCAGCGCGATATTGCTGGTATCACCGTTAACCGCTGGCCGCATGGTTACACCTATGAATACAATGAGCTGTTCGATCCCCATGATTGGTCGCCGAACAATGGACCGCACCAGCTCGGTGCAGCCCGCATGGGCCGCATTTCCATTGCGAATTCAGACGCCTCTGCCTTGGCCTATGTTAATGGCGCTTTTGATGCTGCATACCGTGCCGTAAACGAACAACTTGGCCAGTCCTGAGGTGAGCACAGAACCCAGTGTCATCATACTCGTCCCGACCCTGATTTTCGGGTTTATTGGGGGCTTTGTTGGGATTCTCATACGGACTGGGTCTGCCCGGTCTTTTGCCGCTGATATGACGCCGGTTATTTACGCAATGATATCTGCGCCAACCTTAGGCCGTCATGTCGGTTTCTATTCTGATGCCACCGTACTGACGGCGCAGGCATCGGGCTGCACACCCTATCAGCATGCTGTTACACAGATACCCTACGCAATTATAGCGGCACTCATTTCTGTCGTAGGCTATCTCTTACTCGGTTATTTTTAAGGGAGGTTTGCCCATGAAAGAAGTTGTCCTAGTCATAGTTTTTCTGGTTGCAGTCGCGGTTGTAGGGCTTGCTGGGCCGAACGTTCAGACGGTGTTACCGGCAAAAATCAGTAAAGAAGCCGCCGCTGGTGATATATTTGCCAGAGCAGATGTCATCAGAACAGCGCATAAAAGTGGCAATGTGACGCTGGATGTGACCACGTTGCTGTCCAGCGACGAGAAATTTGCCTCCGGCATGTACCAGTCAGGCAGGAGCCATTTTGAGGTGACGGAACCCTATGGCGTTGATGAGTTTATGTATTTTCTCACAGGCAGTGTCACGCTGACCTCATCAGATGGCACAGTGCAGACCATCAGTGCAGGAGAGGCAGTGACCATACCCAAAGAATGGACCGGAATCTGGGATACCCAGGGCTATACCAAGATATGGGTCATCTATTCCGAGGACGGTTCCGGGCTTTAAGAATACACATCCTGCAGGAGGTCGGCGGCTAGCGCTGCAAGCGCTTGTGTGCACAGGTATTGATCTCCCGGTTCTGGCTGGCTCTAAACAGGGCCTGATAATTGTCCTAACAGAGCATCATCAGCAGCGTAGCTGGTCAGCGGTTGTGCATCGCTCTTGCTGAAGTAGGGAATTTCTCCACATATGGTTACGCGGTCCATTTCCCGGCGTTCGGGCCAGTAGTCGCTGGCGGCGTAGTGCTGTGCTGCCCGATTGTCCCAGAATGCCACGGAACCAGGCGACCAGCTGAATCTGCACTGGTACTCCGGTATGCTCGACTGTGCCCATAGATGCTCCAGCAGCTTATCGGACGCTGTTTTCTGCATACCCACTATTTGGCGGGTAAAGGCCCGGTTCACATAAATTGCCTGCTCGTTAGTATCCGGGTGGGTACGCACCACCGGGTGCACTGGGATGGGGATATGGGCGTATTTTTCATCAAATACGGTCAGCTCGTCTGCTGTAGCACCTTGTTGTTGCATCCGCTGGCGAGCCTTTTCTTTTGAGCCATTAGCAGAACCGGAATTGATTGCCATCAGGCCATCAATTTTTGACTTTAGCTCAGTCGAAAGTCCCTGATAGGCAGCGACCATATCTGCAAACAGGGTATCGCCTCCGAGTGCGGGAACCCTCCTGGCGAGAAGAATACTGCCCAGGCTGGGGTCCATGCGCCACATGACATCACTGTGCCACATATTTGCACCACCAACGTATCGCTCATTGGAATAAATGGGGATGATCTCATCAAAGTCTGGATGCTGCGGATTAAATGGATGAATTTCCAGTTTCCCGAAACGCCTGCCGAAAGCAATATGTTCGGCTTGGGTGCAGTGCTGATCTCGGAAAAAGATGACTTTCCGTTCCAGTAGCAGATGATAAAGGTAGCTGATCTCCTGATCAGATGCGTTGCTCATGTCAATGCCGTGAACCACAGTGCCGATGGTGGCGCCAAGATGCTCAAGGACCAGATGGGGAAAGTCTGCCACGGTCCTTACGACCACGCTTTGCTCGAGCAATCGGGTCTTAGTCTCGGCCAGGGAGGCCAGGCCCGACGCAGTTTTGTGGATGGCGGCGGCCCGAGGGTTCCGCTCTATTGGACTGCTGTGGACAATACCGCGAACACGCGATGTCTTATTCATTTAATACGCTCTATTATCGATAGACATAAGTGTAGTCAAATGTATACACTTATTCAATGAGTGATGCTTCCGTCAGCCAGATTGATCGACCAGTGGGTAAGACTGCAGTAAAGAGCGCACTGCAAAAGGCAGCGTTGACGCTGCTGGCTGAGCGAGGAATGTCGTTTTCCATCCGGGAAGTGGCAAAACTCGCCAGGGTGAATCATGGTCTGGTGCATCGCCATTTCGGGTCCAAGGAAGCTTTGCTCAGCGCGGCAATTGCTGAGCGTAATGAGGCTTTGCGATTGCAGGTTCAAAGTAATTCTTCACCCATGGATCTGACGGTGCAGGCGGGCCCAGTGACAGCTGTTATTCTTGCCCGGCTGATCTTGGATGATGCAACATCATTGATCGGGGATCATATAGCGACGGCGGCTATTGTTGACCATACTGCTTTGCGGGTAGCCGATACTGATCCATTGACGCCAGCGCATCGAGCCGCTCTCGCTAACGCGATTGTTCTGGGCTGGACAGTATTCGGAGGATACGCAATGCAGGCAGCAGGTGCCACCACCAGCAAAGAGGCGGAATCTGCGCTTCGTACTATGGTGGATAGGCTTCTTAGCGGTCAGCCCATAAGCGCTCATCGTTGAGGCGGCTGTGCTCCAGGTGGTCAATTAACCTTTGCTATCCTGCTATGGCCCAGCGCCTTTGATATTCAGCTATCGGCCATCTACAAAAGAACCGCCGCTTGCCAGCTTCTCAGGTTTGTTTGTCCAGGATGGCCTCTTTTTGAAATAGCGAAACCCATCGATTCTCAGGCCGCGCTGAAGCGCTGCCCACGTTCAGCCTGAAATGTGTTTTAATCTCGAGTGACTGATGCTGAGGAGGTTAAATGAAACCGATCAATTATGTTGAAGAATTAAACAAGCATTACGGATCCATGGGGTTTCCGCCCTACCAGTGGACCATTAATGACAGTGCACCTTTGGTAAAACCCCACAAAGCTGTGTCAGCGAGTCGGGTGACGATGTTAACCTCTGGAGGGATTTCGTTGTGCAGTATGCCCGGCTTTAATCCTGATGCCAGAAATGATCATCGCCTGGATGCAGTGGATCAGGAAGTTGATAGCAGCGATTTTCAGATCAATGACAGTTATTACAATCATGATGATGCTGACCAGGATCTAAATTGTGTCTTTCCCATTGACCGATTAAGGGAGCTGCAAAAGGCGGGTGTCCTGGGTGATTTAGCACCCAGGTTCTGGAGCGGATTTATGGGTCGTATTTACAACCGAACTAAATTAATAGAAGAATCGATCCCGACTTTCATTAAATGTCTGCGCGAAGATGAGGTAGACCTGCTGGTCGCCGCGCCGGCGTGACCCTTAGATCACCAGACCGTGGGTCTGGTATGTCGAGTTGTTGAGCAGGCGGGCATACCGACTGTATGTATTTCTACCGGAAGGGACTTGACTGCTCAGGTCAAGCCACCCAGGAGTCTGTTTGTCAATTTCCCCATGGGAAACAATTTCGGTGAGCCTTTTAATGCAGACCAGCAGACAGCCATACTCAGCCGTGCGCTTGAGCTTTTTGAGGAAGTTGAAATAGGGGGTGTCCTGGAGGACTGGTCAGACAGCTGGCCGACCCCGGTTGAATATTTCACAGGCAGGTCGGGCACAGCTGCATGAAAAATACCGATAGTACGAAGGTAGATACGGTTCGATTGCAGAATATGAGCCGAGCCTTCATTGGTTCTGCCAGTCTTTTTGCAGCAATTGATCTTGAACTTTTTACCTGCGTTGCCGAAGGTGACAATACGGTAGGCAAGTTCGCTGTTCGAGCTGGTATCACAGAGGTCAACTCTGATCGCCTGATGACCATGTGTGCCGCATCGGGATTGCTTCATTGGCATAGTGACCACTTCGAAAATGAAGAAGACGTACAGCGATTTTTGGTTAAAGGTGAAAAAAGTTACGCTGCCGCCTGGTTGACCTTTACCCGTCCAGCCTGGGATAACTGGGGCAAGCTCACTGAAAAGCTTGCTAACCCTGAACCTGCGACGGTGATTGGCAGCTATGAGACCATGACGGTGGAGGCTGCCCGCAGATATCATGAGGCAACAGCCAGCGTCGGTTTTGGTTCCGGGCGCCGTTTCGCGAAGCAGGTTGATCTGTCTTCCGCTACAAAGATGATGGATCTGGGAGGAGGATCCGGAGCCTATTCAATTGTGGCTGCACAGCACTACCCAGGCCTTAAAGCTGTCGTTTTCGACCTGCCACCGGTTGTTGAAATCACTAAAGAATTCATATCCAAGCACAGGGTCGAAGAGCAGGTCTCGACCCAGGCTGGAGATTTCACCCGGGATGATTTTCCAGCCGATTGCGATTTGGCCATTATGGCCAGTAATCTGCCCCAGTATAATTCCCAGATCATCGGTCAGGTCATTGGTAAGGCATTTGATGCGCTATTACCGGGTGGAGAGATGCACTTGATTGGAGAGATGCTCGATGATGATCGTGCCGGTCCCCTTGATGCAGCAATCTGGGGACTGTACGAGACCATGTCAAATAGTACGGGTATGACCCATACCCGGGCAGACTGTGTTTCCTATTTCAGGCAGGCAGGCTTCACCGATATTCAGGTACACGAATTTATCCCAGGCATACTGGTGCGGGTGTGCGGTAAAAAGTAGGAATATCAATATGCATTATCGCTCTGGATTTAGACCTGGGTTGTTTGATCAGCAATCCATATTCATCCCCGGTGGAGGGGGTGGCCTGGGAAGATGTATCGCCCACGAGCTTTCATCGCTTGGCGCACAGGTCATACTGGCGGGTCGCTCTATTGAAAAGCTGGAAAAGGTTCGGGACGAAATAACAGAAGATGGAGGCCGGGTCGCTGGAATATACACGGCCGAGCTTCGAGATGAAAAAGCAGTAATCGCTCTGATTCAGAGAATTCTTGATAGTCATGGCCGTGTCCATGGATTGGTTAATGCCGCCGGTGGCCAGTTCCCCGCAAAGTTGAAAGATCTGAGCCTCAATGGCTGGAATGCTGTAATAGAAAACAATCTCACCAGTTATTTCCTGCTTTCCCGCGAAATGTATCGGCAGTGCTTTGAGGAGCATGGCGGTAGCATTGTTCATCTGGGGGCTGATTATGAAAATGGCATGCCGGGCATGGGACACAACGGCGCAGCACGAGCAGGTTTGTCTAATCTCACCTTTACCTCTTCTGTTGAATGGGCGGCCTCCGGCGTCCGGGTAAACTGTGTCATACCCGGGTTTATTGGCACCACAGGCCTTGACCGCTATCCCGAATCGGCCTGGCAGGGATTACGTAATGTGGTGCGTAAAGCCCCCATCAACCGGCACGGTACCGCGGCGGAGATCTCTGCGGCGGTCGTTTTTCTGATGTCCGAAATGGCGGCTTTTATAACGGGCATTGACCTGCGTGTGGATGGTGGCATCCACCATGGTCGAGGCGGTTTCCTGTTTAAAGCACAGGAGGGCTCGAGCGCGCCAGCATTCAACGGCTTTCACCGCGATGAAACGGCCGAGCTGCTTAAAGATTAAATTCTTTGCCGAACGTTTCAATCTAAACCTGCCTGAGTCGTAGATGGGATAATTATTTGCATTGTGACCGAGCATAGACCCACATTCGGGTACGCCCAGGCCAGGGTTCACTGGCGTCAATTGTAGCGTTATTTTTAGCATGGATTAGCTGGGCGTTATGTCTAACTGCTAACGGGTTTCTATATCCTCAGGAAACCATTTCGGGGCGGCTGCCAGTCGCTTGCTGAGCTTTTTGTGAGAATCCCTGACTGATGGGTGCCACCAGGGGCATTCTCAATCCTGACACTGGCAAGCAGCCCGATACTGGATGGTTCATGGCAATCAGTGCGGTATATGCTAGGGTTGATATGCACACCAACATATAACTATTGCGGGGTATCAGCCTTGTTTCTCCGAACCAGGACACAGTCGCGACCGTATCAGTGGGGTTCCTATCCTCTGGAAACACTGGCGCGCGATGACGCCATAATCGAGCTTGAAAGCAAGCGTCCGAGAGTGCCGGCGGCAGGCTACCAGCGTTCAGCTGATGGACCACTGGCTGAAATATTACGCGATTACCTGAACATATTTGTTGATAACTCTGGCGCTGAACCGGCGGAATATAAAGCACCGGTGCCTGATGATCCACATCGGCGGATGATCGATGTGAAGGGTTATTGCAATTTCATGAATGCGTCACAGATCGGTATATGCCGAATGCCCGAAAATGCCTGGACCGAGGGAGTGGCGCCGTTGAATCACTCATTTGCAGTAGTCCTGGTACTGGAGCGGGGGCGTTTACCCGAGGCAGGTAACCCGGCCCGAGAATGGATCGGGCCAGCGCTACAGGAAGCTGCCGACAGCCGAATTGGTGGAATTGCGGTCTGTCTGGCTGGCCATATAAAGCAGCTGGGTTTTATGGCATCAGCGCATGTTATGGGCGCGGGCGCGGTCGATATGGATCGCCTGGCGGTTCTGGCTGGTCTGGCAGTACGTCGTGAACAGGGTCTGCTCAACCCTTACTTCGATCGAGATTTCTCTATTGCCGTGGTCACCACTGACTATGAGCTGGAAACGGATCGCCCACTGGCATCAAGTGCCCTGAGTGCCAAGGGGTTAGCCTATTGGTTCGGCCAGGGGGGTGCCACCTCAGGCCGGGAACGTCATCGTCGTAATGGTCGGGCGACGCATCTTGGCGACTATCCAATGGAAACGGTGAAACGGGTTGATAAGCCAACAACCCTGATCCTGGATGACGAGGTACCCCAGGTGTCAAAGCGAGCGACCTTCTTTGATAGGGCACTGCGCGGTGATCTTGGCGATAAGAGTCAGCGGGAGCGGCATCGTTTTTCCTTCAAGCAACCTCATACAGCGGGTATGATGCCGTCCATGCGATCCATGGTTGCTAAGCAATCTGGCTTGGAAAATAAGCAGGCCGATACCACGCTTTATGCTGATCCTGCCGCTAATTCCCGAGCGCTCAAATCGTTATCCTATTTACTCGGTGCCAATATGACCGGCATCTGTGAAATACCGCGCTACGCCTGGTACTCGCACGGTGCTGATGGTACGCCAGTAAGTACCAATCACAGGTATGCCGTGGTCATGCTCATTGACCAGGAATTTGACACCATGGAAGGTGCCTCCGGCGACGACTGGATTTCCGGTTCACAGTCCATGCGGGCTTATCTGCGTGGTGCTGAGATTGCTGGTGTCATGGCCGAGCTATTGCGTCAGCTGGGGTTCGCCTCACGCTCCCAGACCAATGTCGATAGCGAAGTCCTGCAATTGCCTCTGATGCTGCTAGCGGGTTTGGGGGAGCTGTCGCGAATCGGTGAATTAGCACTAAACCCTTTTGTTGGACCTCGCTTGAAAACCGTGGTTGTTACCACTGATATGCCATTGGAAGCCGACAAGCCCATCGATTTTGGCCTTCAGAGTTTCTGCAGCAACTGCTGGAAATGTGCTCGGGAATGTCCGTGTGATGCCATTTCCTGGGGTGACAAAGTCATGTTTAATGGCTATGAGATATGGAAACCGGATGTTGAGCGCTGTGCGCGTTATCGGCTGACTAATGCCAGAGGTTCGGCCTGCGGGCGATGTATGAAAACCTGTCCCTTGAATAAGGTGGTCACCAGCGATGGCCCGATATTGCAGCGCCTGGCGAGTTGGTGCGGAATCCACCTGCCTGTCCTAAAGCCCTTGCTGGTACCTGTGGCAGTCTGGCTGGATGATTATATGGGTAATGGTCGCCGCAACCCGGTGAAGAAGTGGTGGTTTGATCTGGAAGTCATCGATGGTAGTTGTGTGATACCGGTGAAAGGTGTCAACCAGCGGGAGCTTAATGTGGCTCATAGTCTAGACCCGGGTAAGCAGAAGATGGCCTACTATCCTGCCAATGTCATGCCAGTGCCCAATGATCTGCGCCCGCAGCCAGTGGATCGTAAGGCCGCCATGGCGACAGCAAAGCATTTGGAAACACCGGCGGCTGCCCGAAAACGTGTCGCCAGTGATCATGCTGTCCCTGGGCAGTACGTGGCGACCCCTGAAAATCCCGACGGTCCACTGGGAAGCGATTTTAAACCGAGTGTTTATGCTACTGAAAATGTCAAAAAATAATGCAGAAAATCGGAGCGGTCAGGCACCCCTTTAGGCGTCTAATTGTTCTGATCAAATACCCCAGATGGGTATGTAACTAGCTTAAAGGAACCATTGCCATCGATGACGAGGATTGGCGACTGAAGTTGCCAGAGTGTCATGTGATATTGTTAACTTAGCGGTCTGGTCTTTGAACTCTGTAGTTATTCAGGCGATGGTCAACTTAATTAGAAGTCACGGGGAACAATCAACTATGGCTACAGCGATAAAAAAAACGTTCTGTCGATACTGTCACGCTTATTGCCCCATGCTAGCAGAAGTATCCGAAGGCCGGGTAACCAAGGTTAGGCCCGACACAGACAATGCCATGTATGGCGGCTATACCTGTATTAAGGGCCGCCAGCTGGTCGAGCAGATGTACCAGGCAGAGCGCTTGACGTCTTGCCAGGTTAATACGGGCAGTGGCGGGTTTACTGATATTGGCAGCGAACAGGCTATCGATGAAATCGCCGAACAGGTTCGGAAATTAGTCCAGCAATATGGTCCGCGTAGTATTGCGACCTATAATGGCACAGTGGCTTTTCAGAATTCGGCGCAGCTGGCTTACAGTCGCGCCTGGCATGCGGCATTAAATTCACCGTCTTACTATACCAGTGTGACCATTGACCAGCCGGCCAAGGTTTTCGTTGGCTCACGCATGGGTTACTGGGCTGCAGGGAGCCATTTTTTCCATGACGCTGATGTTGCCATGGTAATAGGCAACAATCCTCTGGTTTCGCACTATGCTCCCCCGGGGGGCGTGCCCTCGGTCAGTCCGGCAGACCAGTTGCGACGGGCGCGCAAGCGGGGCTTGAAGTTGATAGCGATCGACCCGCGTGAAACAGAGCTGGCTCGTCGGGCCGATTTACATCTGCAGATTAAGCCAGGAGAAGATGCAGCCCTGCTAGCGGGCATGATCAGAATCATTCTCGCAGAAAACCTGCACGATGCGGCCTTCTGTGCTGAGTTCACCAGCGGGCTGGATGAATTGCGTGCCGCGGTTGAAGGTTTTGACCTGATGACTGTTGCTGATCGAACAGACATCCCTGGTCAACTGATTCTTGAGGCTGCTCGATTGTTCGCAGCAGGACCGAGGGGCGGGGCGATAACTGGGACCGGCCCTGAAATGAGTGCTTATCCCAATCTGACCCAGCATCTGGTTGCTTCACTGAACACCATCTGTGGCCGCTTTTATCGTGCCGGCGACACGGTGCCTAATCCTGGCGTATTGTCGCCGCCTTCGTCGCGCTATGCCCAGGTGTTCGAAGTACCGGTTGCATGGGGGCAGGGGGCTCGCTGCCGCAGCAGGCCGGAATTTGGAGAATTGATCTCGCCCAGTAAATTTGGCCCGGTCGGTGAAATGCCAACGTCGCAGTTACCTGATGAAATACTCATGCCTGGTGATGGTCAGGTGAAAGCTCTGTTTGTGATTGCTGGCAATCCGTTGATGGCATGGCCCGACCAGCAGAAAACGCTTGCTGCTTTACAGGCGCTTGATTTGCTAGTCTGTATTGATCCCTACATGTCCGCCACAGCAGAAATAGCGGATTACGTATTAGCACCTAAGCTGACCCTGGAGCGAGAGGATGTCACCCTGCTGTCGGATCCCTGGTACGAAAAACCCTACAGTCAATACAGTAAAACAGTGATTGAAACCGACCATGATGTAATTGAAGAGTGGGAGCTTTACTGGGGTCTCGCGCAAAGACTCAATCTAGAGGTCAATATTGGCAGGCACTTGATCCCGAATGATCCTAAACCCACCAAGTTTGAATTGCTTCAGGCGATTACTGCAGGTTCAAGGGTTGATATTCAGTTCTTGCGAGACAATCCCGGCGGACATGTCTTTGAGGATATGCAGGTCGAGGTTGAGCCCGCGCCGCCATCATCGACAGGTAGACTGAAGCTTTTCCCGGAGGGCGTTGCTGACGAATTCCTGGAGCTGGATGAAACTCCGGTTGGTTCCAAGGAATACAGTCACCTTTTAATTGGCTACCGCAGTAAGTATGTTCTTAACTCTTTTGGCCTGAACCTCCCAGCATTGCGTAAAAAAATGGGCACCACTAACCCCGCGCTAATTCACCCGGATGATTTAGCGGATCTTGACATAGCTGATGACAGTGAAATTGTTATTCATTCCCGCTTTGGTTCTATACCCGCTGTGGTTAAAGCCACTGACAGGATTAAGCGGGGAGTTGTTGCCATGCATCACAATTGGGGTACGGCCCCCGACAAGCAGGCGCCGGTTCGCGAAGTTGGCGCCAATACCAATATCTTGGTCAGCGCTGACGACTTGCTGCAGCGTTATACGGGTATGACTCGATCGAGCACTATACCGATTAATATTTCTGAGAGTCAGGAAGCCAGCGCCTGAGCTCAGCTGCAGGCCAGCTGTTAGGGGCGCAGGTTTCATGTTTCCAGTCGCAGTCGATGGTGGTGCGGTATCCACAGTGGCATAAAATGGATTAGTGAACTGTCAGGCGGCCATACGCAAAGGCTGGTGGAGAAGGCAGTCGAGACCCTGCTGACATTAGAAGTGTAAAGGGTTGCGATGGGGGCTGGCACCCAGCCGGACTTTCTCTTAATGATTGCAGATGAGCAGATTTTTTGGCAGGCATTAGCCGTTACTGAGTAGGTTAAATATGAAAGGCACACACGAATATGTAGATGATCCTCGCAATGAGGCAATTATAATTGATATAAACGGAAGTCATTTCCCGCGCCATGAAGCTAAAGTTTCCGTTTTCGACAGTGGCTTTGTGCTAGGCGACGGGGTGTGGGAGGGGTTGCGGCTTCACAGCGGCAAAATTGCTTTTCTGGACCAGCATCTTGACCGTCTGTTTGAAGGCGCGAAGGCGCTGGATCTGGATATCGGCATCACTCGCCAAGCCATGACAGCAAGGTTATATGCGCTTATCAGTGCAAATGGCATGTCAGATGGCGTGCATATACGGCTCATGGTCACGCGTGGTTTAAAAGCAACACCCTACCAGGACCCACGGGTAACCATTTCTGCTGCGACCATCGTTATTATCCCAGAGTACAAGCACGCCCTGCCGGAAACAGCGCAGGTAGGTATTAGCCTGTTTACGGTACATGTTCGGCGCGGATACCCTGATATACAGGATCCCAAGTTAAACAGCCACTCCAAGATTAATTGTATTACCGCCTGTATTCAGGCGACCAAGGCAGGTGCAGATGAGGCCTTGATGCTGGATCCGCACGGTTTCGTGGCAACCTGCAATTCGACCCATTTCTTCATTGTGCGTAAGGGCGAGGTATGGACTTCTACCGGTGATTATTGTCTTGGCGGCATTACCCGAGGCAATGTCATCAAGTTGTGCCGGCAGCATAATATCCCGGTTTTTGAGAAGAACTTCAGCCTTATGGAGGTCTATGGTGCAGATGAGGCCTTCGTGACCGGAACATTTGCGGGCTTATGCCCGGTCAAGGAAGTTGATGGTCGTGAAATTACAAACAGTGAGAAAGGGCCCGTAGTGGAGCGTCTGCAGGCGCTCTACCAGGCCATGATGGAAAACGAGACAGCTGCATGAGCCTACCGGTTGCTATGTGGTCGGGTCCCAGGAACATCTCCACAGCGATGATGCGCGCCTGGGAAAATCGCAGTGATTGCACCGTACTGGATGAACCATTTTATGGTTATTATCTGCAGCAGACGGGTATTGATCACCCCGGAGCAGCGGACGTGATTGAGGCTCAGGGCAGTGAATGGCAGGCCGCTATCGATAAATGTCTGGCTTCCCCTGCAGAGGGTAAGCCCGTGTTTTATCAGAAGCACATGACCTTGCACTTACTGGATGAGGTTCCCAGGGGTTGGTTGTCTAAGCTGAACAATTGTTTTTTGATTCGAGAGCCCGAGGCGGTCATCAGCTCCTATGCCGCTGTTAGAGCAGATGTTAACGCGGCTGACATAGGTTTTCTGCAACAGGTAGCACTGTATGACTATATGGCTGAAATGACAGGAGAAGACCCGCTTGTGATTGATAGCAAAGCGTTCCTCAGGCAGCCTGAGTCGCATTTGCGTGCCTGGTGTGACCACCTGGGTATTGCATTTGAAGGATCCATGTTGTCCTGGCCTGAGGGAGCTCGAGACACTGATGGGGTGTGGGCCCAACATTGGTATGATGCAGTTTATCAGTCGACCTCGTTCTCTTTGCCTGGTTCGGGCGAGCTTTGTCTGGATGCCCGTCAGCAAGCATTGGCAGATGCCATGCGGCCGCACTATGAGTATTTATTCAAGCGCCGGTTAGTGCCAGCTTAGTGATGTTAACCCCGATATTCTAGTTCGCTTCAGGTTGTTGCTGATTAGCGAGCCAGGCCAGAAGGGAGTGCAGAAAGGAGTGCAGAAGTGGGCAGGCTGGGAAATGATTAATCGTGTTCAATCTTATGGGATTAATTTGTTTTTTCAAGGAGAGGTAGAATGTTAAGAGAGGCGTTCATCGGTGGTCTTATGGGTACACTATTCGGGCTCGTGCTTTTTGGCGCTGTTTTATCCTGGACGGGCAGTGGAACTGCTGCTGATTAATTGGTATATAGCATTCGGGCTTTGCGGTTTTCTCGGTTCCTTTTACTGAGATATTTACGCTTCCAGAAACAACTGAGATTGAATCTATAGTCGTTCGTTAACAGCTAACACGGGTGAACTTTGTAGCATTGATCTTCCTGTTTTTACCTGTCTGGAACAAACCATAGATGCGGGAGTCTTTGCTTTAAACAGGCTTTAAAGCTGGGTTTCTGTGATGCTTTTAGAGCAGGTCAACTGCTGGGTACACGGCTGTCCTAGTCCTTGAGGCGATTAGCCGCTAGGCATTGACGTTGCTATCTGTCCCCATATACAGTTTGGCCAGGACTGCAGCCCCTAGAGGGCTTGAGAATTCATTGTTTTAGCAGGGTATGTTGTCTGGATGGTTGATTTGCCACCAGGAAAAATTTCAAGGAATTATAGGAGGATTATCATGAAACTGAGCTGGTCCCACGCAGTAATGTACGTTCGTGATCGCGATAAAATGATTGATTTTTATACCCAGGTACTGGGCTTTGTAGTGACTGATCAGGGCCCCATTAGCCCGGCACAGGGCGCGCCGCAGATTGTATTTATGAGCCAGCAGCCGGAAGAACACCATCAGCTCGCTATGGTCTGTAATCGTCGTGATGAGGCAGCGTCGAATTCGACACACCACTTTGCCTTTCGTGTAGCAGAGTTTGCTAGCGTCACCAGCCTTGCAGGAACCCTCAACGGTATCGAGGGAATCAAGGTGGCACCCTTATCCCATGGTAATACTCTATCGATTTACTTTAATGACCCTGAGGGTAATGGCATAGAAGTGTTCTGGGACACACCCTGGCATGTGCCCCAACCTCAGGGTAAACCCTGGGATACCTCATTGAGTGAGGCCAGTGCGCTAGATTGGGTTGAATCGTCCTTTGCTGATGAGAAAGGATTTGTACCGCGTGAGGACTATTATGAGCCACGTCGACATGGTATCCAGGAGTGACACAGGCTAGTCCTGACTGCGAAACACTGCTGGCTCGAGTCGAGGAAATTTCCTCCCTGCTCGACCAAACAGCAGCCCAGTCGGAACAGCTTCGCAGGCTATGCCCGCAGGCCGTTGAAGCTTTGCATGAAAAGGGTCTTTTTCGATTATGGGTGCCGGTCGAATGCGGTGGCTATAATGTGGATCTGGCAACACAGGTTGATGTCATGATAGCGGTTGCCAGAGCGGACATGTCAGCTTGCTGGACAATGATGATTGGCAATTCCATCATATCAATAATGGCATCGGGATTGCCTGATGAAGGCCTCGCTGAGGTGTTTTCGCAGGCACAATTGCCGGTGGCCGCGGGTTCATTAAAAGCCTTAGGGGAAGCCAGTGCAGTCGACGCGGGTTATGTTGTGAACGGCCACTGGCGATTTGGTAGTGGGATTCAGCATGCTAGCTATATCGTTGCTAATTGCCGGGTTGCTGATTCCAGACAGAATCTGAGTCTTGCTATACCGATCACAGAAGTCACAATTCATGATGATTGGTATGTTGCTGGATTGTCTGGTTCCGGAAGCAACAGTTACTCGGTATCGGATGTATTTGTGCCGCACAGCCGGGTTTTGTCCAGTAAGCCGCTCAGGGGAAATATGGTTGATCCCATGTCAAGGCTGCCTATCGAACATGCCTCAGTATCCCTTGGCGGGGCTCGCCGGGCAATAGATGAGGTTACCCTGCAGGCGGTTTCCAAGTATCGATTGGGCGACTCGTTAACGGTCGCCAGTAAGCAGAGTTTTCAAACCGAATTAGGTAGATTGCAAGCAGAGTGGGAAAGTCTTTACGCCGGTGTGAAGCAGGGTGCTAATGAGATGGCCCGGATTGGCCAGGGAGATCAGGTCGCATTCAAGAACGCGGCTATAAAGCTCCGGGCAGTCTGTGCACACGCAGCGGAACGCTCCCTTGCCATTGGCGGCAAGGCACTTCGCCAGGCCGGCGCAGCAGCGGTCGCAAATGATAATGTACTACAGCGAATTTTTCGTGATTTGACCGTTTCAGCGCAGCACGCCATGATCGGTGATGTTGCCTATGAAGACTCGGGCAAAGCGCAACTGGAAATGCGCCATCATAACCTAGGTCTCCAGAGTTCTGGGGAAAGGAAATTAGAATGAAAATTGCCTACATTGATGATTTCAAACTGGCCGTTATAACCGACCAGGGCGTTATAGATATCTCGCCGGTGGTCACTGAGTTAGATATTCTGCCAGCACAGCAGACAATAAATCGAGTCATTGAACAGTGGGCTACCTATCAGCCCCGAATTGAAGAATTTCTGCTATCTGCCGCGCCGCGGCCACTGGCTGATGTAAAGCTGCAGGCACCTCTGCCCAAGCCCGTGGCCATAGTGTGTATGGCAGTTAACTACATGGAAAATGGTCTGCTGAAGGAGAAACCCCCTGCCCAGGCTTTCTTCAAGAATTCCCATAGCGTCATTGGCCATGGCGCGAGCATGCACTTGCCCGACGTGCCAGCAACAGTGTTCGAGGGCGAGGCTGAGGTGGCCCTGGTTATTGGTAAAAAGGCGACTCGGGTGCCGGTCGATGCAGCCAGTGAATATATCTTTGGTTACTTGAATTTTGTCGACGGTTCAGCCAGAGGACTGGCGACCGGTATGGGCTTATCCTATTTTATGAAGGGTCAGGATGATTTTGCGCCTCTGGGGCCATGGATTACGACGGCGGATGAGATTTCTGATCCAATGAACCTGCACGTTCAGCAGTGGAACAACGGCAGACTCACTCATGACTACAACACCAGCGACATGGCCCACAATATTGCAGAGTCGCTTGCCTTTGTTACCAGCAATACCACCCTTGAACCCGGTGATATCATTGCGTTAGGAACCAACCATCAGGGCCTGCACCCTCTTCAGGACGGTGATCTGGTAGAGCAGGAAACCCAGGAGTTGGGTCGATTGACTTTTAAGGTCAGTGATCAGTTCAAGCGTACCTGGCCGAGGCAGACCCGGGCCGAATGGCGCCAGTCAGGGAACAAAGGAGGTCATGCGGGTCAACTTTCCGGGAAATATGCTGCACCTTGAAGTTGCATAGGCTGTTCTCGGTTCAGTGATCTGGGGCGGCGGTCAAAATGAAGCCCTGGCAGGTACGCCCTCGTAGGTACGCCCTGGCCGGTACGCCCTCGCAGGTACGCCCTCGCAGGTACGCCCTGCCAGAAAACATGCCTTTGAGGTTAAATCGTTTGTCTGGCTGGCAGCAGCTGGCTGCTGACCCAATAGCTGCCGCTGGCAAACGCCGCTTTCCAGATGGTGATGGCGACTATCAGTCCCGTGTTCCGCACACAACCCCGTTAGTAATGGCCGCCTGGCCGGCGTCATTCAGCACTCTGAAAAACACTTGCTTTTCCTCACGGGTCTGCTGAATCCCCATACACTCGACCCGGATGGTCGAGTCCATTTGCACCATGCCGCGAAGCTGACCGCATAGTCTGCGAACCCTGCGTGCATCCCCGGCAAAACAATGATTGATCACCTCGGTCAATGCGTATGCCTTAGTTGCGCTGCCATGAAGAATCACGCCCGGAAGGCCTGCCTTTCTGGCAACACTGGGTTCAGTATGGATAGGGTTAAAAATAGCCGCGCATTCCGTATACTGCTGCCCTGCATGAATGCTGATGTAGATTTCCTCTGACCAGAGGGGTTGTTCAGGCAGACTGTCACAGACAGGTTTATCGATCTCAGGCTCAAGCTCAATATCAGCACCGTCAAGCTTGCCGCCGCGAATGATCCCGTTGTAGTCAAGTTCAGCTACCAGTTGCCCCTGGCCATTGGTCATTCGGTAACGATCGACGCTATAGACACCGGGTCGTATCTGCTTTCGAGCGACTAGACGCCCCTGGGTGGTTATGGCTTCGCCCTGTTTGAAGGGTTGAAAAATCCTGAGGTCCGTTTCTGCATGGACACCAAAAGGCGCTGCTTGCAGATTGACTGCTCGATCAATCAGGAAGCGGGCATTCCACTGCAGGGAGAAACAGATCGCCGGATGAACCTGCAAGCCCGGTTCGCGAAGATCATTGAAATAAGCCTCGTTGGTGTCATTGATAGAGGCGGCATAGGCCATAATCCTGCGTGCGTCCAACAGCGTGGTTCTGGCCACGGTATAGCATCCTACTTCCGCTGTACTGATTTGACCGGGTCCTTCTTCCGGCATGGCGTGTCTCCTGGATTAAGCTCTCAACCACCATAGAATCTGGCTAAGTGAAAAACAAGCCTTGTCAGCTGGATGCTGGCCAGATGAATGTTCTCTCTTGCAGTTACGGTTAGCATGATACAGCTGAGAGCCGTCTAAATCTGTCAAAGACGATCATGTGAATTGACGTGCGAGGTATTCCGGTTCGGTGCTGCGATCAGGCGCTTTAAGGCAAAACACGGTGCCGATCCAGCACATACTGAAAGGCTGATTTTTTTTCAGCGGGCGCTAGGTCGCAACACGTATCATTCTTTTGCCACGATTATCACCGGCTAACAAACCGATCAGGCCGCGTGGGGCGTTCTCCAGACCATCAATAATATCTTCCACGACTTTTAACTGGCCCAGTTTGGCCCAGAGCGAAAGGTCATGACGGGCATCCCAGTCAAGATGGCTGTAGTCTGAGACCAGGAAGCCCTGCATGTGCAGTCTTTTTGTTACGAGTAAGCCGGGGATACCAAAAGGCCCGGGTCTGGGTTTGCCATCATACATGGACACGGCGCCGCAGCAGGATATGCGACCTTTTACGTTCATAGCGAACAGCGCTGTCTGCAGAATATCACCGCCGGTATTATCGAAATATACATCGATGCCGTCACCGGCCTGCTGTGCCAGTAAATCTCTTAATGGCGCGCTGGTGTCTTTGTAATCTAAACAGGCATCAAAGCCTAGTTCGTCAACGACCCAATTGCACTTGTCCGGGCCGCCTGCGATGCCAATAACCTTTGCACCCCTGATCTTGCCAATCTGGCCAACCAGGGAGCCGACTGATCCTCCCGCGGCGGAAACCAACAGTGTTTCACCTGCGTGTATCGTTGGCACATTGATGAGGCCATGATAAGCGGTTAAGCCGGCAACGCCCAGAAGTGAAATCCCGTGACTGAGCGGTCCACCGTTGGTATGAGCCGGTGAAATCTGTCTACCCGGGAGCGTTGCGTACGCCTGCCAGCACAGATCTCCGCCCACCAGATCGCCCGGAGCGAAGCGGTCGTCATTAGATTCAACCACCTCGCCCAGGCCAAAGCTTGACATCACCTGGCCGGTGGTGAGGGCACTACGATAGGTAGCGCCCTGCATCCAGGCGCGATTGGCGGCATCCTGTGAAAGGATCAGGGTGCGAATCAATACCTCCCCCGGACCAGGCTTTTCAATGGCCACCTGGTCCAAGGAAAAATGCGACTCGGTCAGTTTTCCTTTAGGAATTTCGCTGAGCAGGATTCGTTGATTATCAGTCATAGTGAAGCCCTTATCCTGCCAGATAGTCACCGATGACTTTGTCGAACTTATCCTGTGCCTGTTCTATCAGTTTCGGCAAGTGATAAGTCGGGAACAGATCGGCACAGCCTTCATAGTCTCTCAGCAGAAGTTTGGTCAGGTTACTTTTATGGACTTCAGTGGTTCCATCCATAATTCCCATCTGAGGTGCGGACATCCACATTTCACCCAGTGGTGTTTCATTGGACATGCCCAGCGCACCATGCAGATGGATGGCACGATAGATGATGTCATGATTGACCTTCGCGGCGGTAATCTTTATTGACGCGATTTCCTTGCGAATCTCCCTCGTATAGGCTTTGGTTTTGTCAATCAGCCAAGCGGTATACAGCACATGCAGGCGAAACTGCTTGAGCTGGATATAGGAATCAGCGATGTCCTGCTGAACCATTTGTAATTCAGACAGCAAGGTGCCTTTGGCTTTGCGGCTCAGGGCCCGCTCACACATCATATCCAGGGCCTTGGTACAGACCCCGACAGCCCGCATGGCATGATGCACTCGACCTCCACTTAACCTTGTCTGCGATCCAACAAATCCTGAACCTTCATTACCCAGCAGGTTAGCAGCGGGTACTCGAGCATTGTTATAGCGTATGTAAGCGTGACCGCCACCACTTGTTACATTGTAGTTTTCCTTAAGCGGTGTACCTAACGAGTGAACATTTCGAATGATTTCAACTCCCGGTGTGTCGCGATCTACGATAAACATTGAGGCCCTTTCAAGCAGTTCTTTTTCTGGTGAGGTTATCGCCATGACGATCAGGAAGTCGGCGGCTGCACCATTGGAGGTAAACCACTTTTCACCGTTGAGAACCCATTCATCACCGTCACGGACCGCCGAACAGATAAATTCGCCGGGTTCCCCTGCATGGGGTTCAGTCATGGAATAGGCTGAATGCATTTCACCGGAAAGTAGCGGTTCCATATATTTTTTCTTCTGTTCATCAGTGCCGTTGTGGGCAATGAGTTCCATGTTCCCCGTATCTGGTGCCTGGCAACCAAAGAGTGTGGGCCCCATGCGTGTGCGGCCAAGTTTTTCGTTCAGCAGGCACAGCTTTACCTGCCCATAGCCAGGCCCGCCTAATTCGGGGCCCAGATGAAACCCCCATAGGCCCTGATCCTTGACCTGTTGTTTCAAGTTGTCTATGTGCGCGCGAATGGCATTCCAACTGTCCTTGTCAAGCGATTCACCTTGTTTTGTCTTGGGTGCCCGCAGGAAATTATCCAGGGGTTCAATTTCTTCTTTGGTAAATTTTTCAACCCAGTCAATTTGCGTCTGAAACTCTGGTTCTACATCAAAGTCGATTGGCATAGCCTGTCCTCGTTTGTCGGTTCGTTTGTCGGTTCGTTTATTGCGTTTGTCATTGTGCAACAGCTGGGCGTGTCAGGTCTAGACCAGCTAGTTCCTTTCAACCCTCGTGATAATGCAATAGGTTGATCAGCAAGAGCAATGGGTCAACTGTTTTGCATTCTACGTAGCTCTTCCCAGCCCAGATAATTGGTGAAGTTGTCGTCGTTGAAAAACAGCACTGGACCGTTACAGATAAAAAGGTACTCGGTGTCTTCCAGTGCAGTGGTTTCGCCGTGCAGCATGCCATTGGGTTCGTAAACATAGTCGCCGGCATTCAAAACACCATCTCTTACCTGCAATTTGCCGCTGAGAATGAAGGTGTGAGAACCGCTTAGATGTTTATGCGGCGCCGCAGTATAACCTTTCAGCCAGCGCAGCAGCACTGCCCAGGAGCCGCTTTCCGAGCCGGTGTAAAGAATTTTCATGAATGATTTCTCGCCGGTTTGCAGCCAGTCCATTTTTGAGGCTTCAACCAGCGTATCCATGAGTTCACTGTTAACAGGGTTTATATCCTGAGCCAAAGTCATATTCATCTCCTTTTTGGGTTCCATATGGCAATCTAGCACGAGTTATATTTGAGTGCACTGTTGTCCCTGGGTTGGTTTGGATTGTTATTTTAATATGAGGTCCCGCAGGCCAGTTGCTGACAGGATCTCGATCCAGTAGCCGTCCGGGTCTTTAATAAATGCCAGGCCTTTCATATTGCCGTCATTGGGGCGTTTTACATAAGTAACGCCGAGAGAATCAAATCTTTCACAGGCCTTGTACACATCTGGGACCGAGATCCCGATGTGACCGAATCCCTGGGGTGCCTGGTTGCCATCATGATAGGAAAAATCCTTGTCTGTCTCGGTACCGTAATTGTGAGTCAGTTCCAGCAGGGCCGGTTGAGAAAAAACCCATTCGGCCCTGGCTGAGGGCGCCGCCGGGATGGTTGACTGTGGATAGCCCATAAAATAGAGGCTGAAATCCATTTCCGGGAAATCGTATTTGTCCAGTAGGGTCATACCCAGGACTTCCTGGTAAAAGGCCACAGACTTCGCTGGGTCCTTGATTCGCAACATGGTCTGGTTCAAGACATAGTCAGTTGGGGCTTTCATAATGTTCCTTAGAATGGACCTGATAGCCAACTTAACACACCCTGATTTGAAAAAGATTAACCTGGCAGCTCCGCGGGCAGCGGCAGCAGGTCTCCAGAAATTGTTGCATTGCCTGTTGTGCGCTGGCTGCGCCAAGTCTGACTGCTGGGGTTCGCTTCAGGGCCGGCGTTTATTTGGCTCGCCCCGTAGATGCAAGCAGACTAGACAGGTCACAATGTCTCAAAGTCCACTTGATGCCGAGGCTGTTTTGAACCTCAGTTATCGGACGTAAGGTACTTTATCGTGGAGAAACAGGAGAGCAACATGGCAACGCGTCAACATTTATTAAACCATTTATTAAACGATCGATATCTGGGAAATGCTGTTTTGTTGCTACTCAGTGTCTGGGCTATGGCCTCTGAAGCTGCTGAATTAACTGTGATTAAGCCGGAAAAAGCCGGTGTGTCCAGTGAACGATTGCAGCGCCTGGTTACCCTTGCGGATGCTTACGTCGATTCGGGTAAGCTTGCTGGAATGGTACTGATGGTAAACCGAGGGGGGAAGATGGTTTACTCGAAAGCCACGGGCACACGTTCTGTGGATGATGTCCAGCCGCTTAAAAAAGATGACCTGTTTCGAATATATTCGATGACCAAACCGATCACTGCCGTAGCAGCCATGCAGCTCTATGAGGCGGGGCACTTTCATCTCTCCGACCCGATCACAAAGTGGCTTCCTGAGCTGGCTGACCTTAAGGTGATGCAGGCTGATGGTAGCCTGGTTGCTACAAAAACCCCTATCACAATGCATCACCTGCTAACCCATACTGCCGGTTTCTCCTATGGTTTTGATCCAAGAGACGCCGTAGATCAGGCCTATCGAGCGGCCGGTCTCTGGGGCGCGGAGGACTTGAGCGAATTTGCTGAAAAGATCGCCACGTTACCGCTGAAATATCATCCAGGCGAACAGTGGCATTATTCCATTGCGGTTGATCTGACCGGTCTGATTATTGAACGGATGAGCGGACTCAGTTTTGATGAGTATCTCCACAAAAATATTTTTGAGCCGCTGGCGATGACAGATACTTTTTTTCAGGTGCCAGTGGATAAACTGGACCGGTTTCTAGCCAATCATTACTGGGATCGCAGCAGTAAGCAGTTGAAAGTTATTGGGTCTACCGTGCCTGGATTAGGAATCGACTCCAGTGACGATGCGATGAGCAATTACCACGCAGTATCGCTATATTCTGGCGGCGGTGGACTGGTGTCCACGGCCCGTGATTACATGCGTTTCGCAGAGATGCTGCGCGCTGGGGGCAGCTTGGACGGGCATCGGATTCTGGGTGCAAAAACGTTGAAGTTCATGACCCAGAATCACCTTCCCGCCACGATATCGGCTAGTGGTTCAGGGGAGAATCCGCTCAATAATCGTTTCCGGGGATTTGGCTTCGGTCTTGGTTTTGGCATCATTCTGGACCCGGTCAGTAATCAGGCTATAGCCAGTCGCGGCGCTTATATGTGGGGTGGTGCTGCCGGCACCATATTCTGGGTCGACCCGGAAGAAGACATTGTGGCTTTAGCCATGATTCAGCTTATGGGCTCGCCCTGGGCTTTACGCGAAGATTTCCGCGTTGCTGTCTATCAGGCTCTCATCGAATCCTACGAGTAGCAACGATAGGTTTCATAACAGTCTTCTGATGGCTGTTCGGGCCCATGGGCCAGTTCGGCAGCTAAGCGGCGGGTTCAGGTCTGAGCCAGACGATGGGCCGTCAGTGCAGGAGGCTACAGTCTATTCTGGGCGCCTGGAATAGGTATAATCTAATGCCTTCACCACATTCAATTTAGTTGCCAGAGCCTGTTTATGAAATCATTTCTGAAAAAATTGAAATACGGCGCAGCCGCCCTGTTGGTTCTGGGTTTGTTTTACCTGATGAATCTTTTTTTCATGCGACCATTATTTCTCGATCACTTCCTGGCTAAGGAACTGATCAGTGATCTCATTGATTCGCCGGAAGCTTTGACTTCGATTGGCCTGTTTGACTCGCTGAATTTCCTGACAGGGCATAACTCAAAGTTTTCCCTGCGAACGCTGGAGGAACAGGAATCTGACTATCAGGATACCCTGGCCAGGCTAAAGGTTCTGAAAAGTTATCGAACTGCTGGCTTGTCAGATAACGAGAAAATAACGCACGCAATAGCGGTGTTTGATACTCAGAATTCGATTACCGAGTTCGAATCTTTTCGCTTTCATGATTTTCCGCTGAACCAGATCGGCGGTGCTCACCTGAACCTGATAGAGTTTTTGACTGACATTCATCCCATCAGAAGCGAACGTGAAGCCAGGGATTTTATAGACCGTATCAAGCTTCTCGATGAAGTGAGTGCCAACCTGTTGTCCTGGCTGGAACAACAGCAGAGCGCGCAGATTTTCGCTCCCCAATTCGTCTACGATCATGTTATGCGTCAACTCGAAGAGATACTTGCTTACCAGGATCAGCACCCCTTGCGGAAGGTATTTAAAACGAAAACGGCTGAGCTTGGATTGGCGCCAGAGGTGGTTTCAGCGCTGTCGACTGAGCTGGATCAGGCCATTGATGAGCATATGAATATCGGCTATAGCGGTTTGCTCGGTTACCTGCAAAGAACCTACCATCAGGCTAACAAGCACGATGGGGTATGGTCGCTGCCGTCTGGTGATGCCTATTACCGGTTACAGTTGCGTGGTTATACGACAACCGAGTATAGCCCGGAGACAATACACCAGTTGGGCCTTAGTGAAGTTGAAAGAATTACCGCGAGAATGCGGCGTATATTGAACGACCTGGGTTACGATGCCAGTCGTGCGGTGGGGCTTTTAATGAATGATCTGAACGAGGATCCTGAGTATTTGTACGAGGATACTGCCGATCGTAAAGACCTTGTTATCGCCGATTTTAACGAGATGGTAGAAGATGCCCAGGAAGGAATATCGGGGTACTTTAACCGAATGCCTGAGGCCAGGGTGGCAGTGAGAGCGGTGCCTGAGTACTCGGAACAGACTCAGGCAGGTGGCTACTATATGCAGCCCAGTCTGGATGGCAGTCGACCGGGTGTGTTTTATGCAAATCTGTATGACATCAAACAGACGCCTGTCTACAGCATGCGTACCCTGACCTTTCACGAGGCGGTTCCTGGCCACCATCTGCAGATCGCCTTGAATCTGGAAAATGAGGCGCTCTCGCTTTATCGACGTTTTGGTTATGGTACTTCTGCGTTCAGCGAGGGCTGGGCACTGTACGCGGAAAAGCTGGCAGTGGAAGCGGGCCTGCTCAGCAATTCCTACGACGAACTGGGCGTGCTGCAGAGCGAATTGTTTCGAGCAGTTCGACTGGTAGTCGATACGGGGATGCACTATAAGAAATGGTCAAGGCAAGCCGCCATCAGCTATATGAAAGAAAGCACAGGGATGTCGGATACAGAAGTCCGTGCTGAAATTGAACGCTACATTGTCTGGCCCGGTCAGGCCTGCAGTTATAAGATGGGTATGCTCAAGATTTTAGAAATGCGAGAGCGGGCACAGGTTGAACTTGGCGCGCTATTTGATATTCGAGAATTTCATTCGATCATTCTGGATCATGGTGAACCGCCCATGTTTGTTCTCGACAGGTTGGTTTCTGATTGGATTACCCAAAAAAAATTGCTGGACGGTGACGCTTAGATCAAGATTGTCACCGAAACCCAAAGTTTTTACTTACCGGGAAACCGGTACCCTGATACTTGAATCAGGGTTAATGACGCTGGCTGTTATTTTTAAGGGCAAGCGGGCCTGGTTTTGCAGAACCGCTGCCCAATGCTAGGTAGCGAATCTAATCCGGTTAGCTCAACTGGTCCAGGTCGATGAGTTTGCTGGCGATATTTTCCACGAAGTAACGATCGTGATCGGTGAATAACAAGGTAGGTTCATTGCTGAGGATAGCCTCTTCGATCTGTTCTCTGGACAGAACGTCAATATAGTTCATGGGTTCGTCCCATATCAGCAGGTCAGTGGGTTCCATCATCGATCGGATCAGATCAACTTTTTTTAATTGCCCCTGACTGAAGGTCTCCAGAGGCTGCTCAAATACATCTCTGGCAATACCGTAAACGCTCATAAACTGTCGAAATTGTGTTTCTTCAATGCTGCTGGCAAGCAGCTTTTCTCGCAGGTTTCCTGAATTCCAGAGCGGCTCCTGAAAAGATCGGCTTATTTTTCTGTGAGCCGGTATTTTCAGGATTCCCGAAGTAGGCTGGAGCCTGCCGCTGATCGTGTCGAAAAGAGTGGTTTTCCCAGCGCCATTGCTGCCTGTGATAGCAACACGATCTCCCGGGTATATTTGCAAAGATAGGTTTCTGATGACCTTTTTCCCACCTCGCTCAATCATAAGATTGTTGATGGTCAGCAATGCTCCTGGCTGTTGCCTATGGGTCGTTATTTTGAGTTGACGTTTTTTTTCCTCATTTTTTAACAAAGCCTCCTTGGCATGAATATTTTTCTGTATGCGTGTTTCGATAGATAGGGCTCGCTGCATCTGTTTAGCAGCTAGATGACCGATACGACCTTTGTCAAAGGCACCGGATTTCTCCTTCTCTTTTGCCAGTGAACCTGAGCGACGTTGCTGTGCGGCATGGTGCAGATGTTTAATCTCTCGTTTCAGGTTTTCCTTTCGACGACCCTCGAATTCATTCTCAAATTCCATCTGTTGGCGCCAGACGGAATAATTGCCCTTGTTTACGCGAACATCCTGAGGGTTGATGGATACAATATGGTCGACGCAGCCATCCAGTAAGTAACGATCGTGCGAAACCAGTAAGAAGCCGTCTTTGTAGGCAAGATAGTCGGTCAGCAGCATTCTTCCCTGCATATCCAGATGGTTGGTTGGCTCGTCAATGAGGGGGTAATAATCTGTCTTCAGAAAGAGTGCAACAATGAGCATTCGAGTCTGTTCACCGCCGCTGAGCGAACCGAATGATCGCTTGAGCAGGGCTCGGGTCGATACCGATTAGATCGGCTTCTTTTTCGATTCGACCATCGATGTCATAACCGCCTTGCTGCTGGAACTGTTCCTGAATGTCTGCAAAAATCTGTAGCGAATCATTCTCGGTGGCTGCGGATAACTTATCCATACGCGCCTGCCATTGTCGAAAGGGTGCGACAGCATCTTTGATGACATTAAAGGAAGACAGGGTATAGTCAGTGGGTGCATAGGGGAAATAGGCAGTTCGGGTGGACGTCTCCAGTTGGCCTTTATCCGGCCGGATATCGCCGGCTAGTAATTTAAGCAAGGTGGATTTACCTCTACCATTTCTGCCTGTCAGGCCAGTCTTCCAGCTAGTATCAATTAGGAGTGATAATTCACTGAAAACTTCCGTATAAGGTGCATCGTAACTGAAATTCACGTTGTGGAAGATAATTGACGGCATACGGATATTGTGCCATTTGACGAGGTAAAATCAATGATTTTAGACCTGGGTTATCAGGCCTTAACAACGGGACGCGACACTCACTAATGTGCTGGATAGGGGTTAATCCAATACTAACGGGGCACTCGTTCCCCGTAGATGGTTTCGTTGACCTCCTGGTCGCCGATAATGCCGGGTTCCCGCTCATAAACGAATACCCCCATGATCCTCATGGCACTACCCAGCACCGGCGAAACCCGGTGCAGGGAATTACAGCCACGAAAGATGCACAGCGCACCGGGTTCTCTATTAACTGATACGATACTGTTGTCCAGCTCGCCGCGCAGGAACTGGCCTACTCGGTCATATTGCTGGTCTTGGTCGGTCCGGCAGTTTGGTGACATCTCGAATTCACCGCCCTGTTCTGTTTTCTGCACCATCAAGGTGACAGTAAATGAATTGTCGGCATCGAAGTGCCAGGAGGAACGGTCCCCCTTGTTATAGCAGATGTAATTTGCTGGCTGATAAGGGTCTTCGTTATCGTACAGAGCCTGAACACCGACGATGTCTGCTATAAAGTTGCGAACTTCAACTGAATGGTAAAAAGTCTTCAGAGGAGAGCGAATAGGAATCTGATCATAAGCGATCATCCGGGTGCTGGTATCGGAGAATACGTTTCTGGGATGGTCTTCAGGAAGTGCCGGGTCCGGTTGCCTCTGCAGGTAAACGTTTCGTCTTGAATTGTTGTCAAAAGCAAAGGGGCGACCTGCCATTGCTTCCGCTGTCATGAGAGACAGTGCTTTGGGACATACGAATCCAGGGACCACACAATACTGCTTCTGGACGAGCTGGGTCTTGAACGGGTCAACCAGCATTCGTCGTGCCTTGGCATCTGTGCTGGCTAACGGGTAGGTATGAAAATCCACAATATCATTGATGTGCAGTTCGCCACCCATCGTTGAGCCTCCTTGAACCCAGGGTAAGCATAAGATGATAAGGAATAATAAAACAGCTGTATTCATTGGGGGTCTGGTCGGTTATCTCGCAGGGAAGTCAGTCGGCCAGGAAATGCTGGACTGCCACAACCCCTGAAGACTTGATAAGACCCGAGTGGAGTCTCTTGTGCCAGCTATTTAACTGGGTGATGATAGTGCTGAACCGTTAAATATAAAGGTAGGGGGTGATGATGTCTTATAAATCAGTGATCCTGGAAGTAAAAGGTAAGGTTGCTGTTTTGAAATTAAATGCGCCCGATGTTTTGAATGCCTTGTCTGGAGAAATGGTAAGAGAACTGTCGGTAGCGGTGTCTGAGGCAACCCATACTGACCAGGTGCGCTGCCTGCTGTTAACCGGGGTGGGCAGAGGTTTCTGTGCAGGCGCAAATTTGCAGGGCAGTGCATCGTCAGAGTCAGCTGAGCCGGCTGGGTCTGTATTAGAAACTCACTATGCGCCACTCATGAATAAGCTGCGTAATTTACCCTTTCCAATGGTAACCGCAGTCAATGGCGTGGCAGCTGGCGTTGGCATGAGCCTGGCTCTGGTGGGCGATATTGTAATCGCTGCAGAAAGTGCCTATTTCCTGCAGGCCTTTGCAAAAATCGGCCTGGTCCCGGATGGGGGTGCTACCTGGTATCTGCCGAGATTAATAGGCTGGGGGCGGGCTATGGAATTATCCTTGCTGGCAGAGCGCTTACCCGCCAGCAAAGCGCTAGACTGGGGTCTGGTTAATAGCGTGAGCCCGGATATTGATCTGGCTGAGGCTGGCATGGCAATGGCGATACGACTTGCCGACGGTCCCATGTCGCTGGGGCTGATTCGCAAGGCTTACTGGGCTTCCTGGGAAAATGATTTTAACAAGCAGATGCAGCTTGAATCGGATTTGCAGCACCAGGCTCAGCAAAGTGCTGATAGCCGCGAAGGGGTTGCGGCATTTCTGGAAAAACGCGCTGCTCAGTTTAAAGGGCAGTAAACCGGCGTGCTTTAAGATCATGTACCGCCTGACGTTAGCCTGATGCTAACAGCATTGCTGAATCCAATTGGGTCAGGGCGCCAGAGATGATCGTGCCTGTATTCCCCAGTGGCCGTTTAGGTAGGTAACGATATAGAGCGATGGATACAATCCGATTGACCTGTTGTCCTGGTCGAACCTTTCAAAGGTGGTGGCTATGTGAACTTTCACTGGTGAGGCTAGCACGATATCCCGGGCTCGCCAGCTAGAATGGTCCCAGCCAGATGCAGTTAGTGCCCTGTAAACCGGCCGAGCGGAGAATTCCTCTGCACTGGCAAAAACTTTAACGGTGCCGCTGGCGAATCGGACATGGGGATAATTTAATGTTTCAGCCAAGGCCACCAGGTCACGATTGTTGAATTCGCGCATAAATTGGTCGAGTACTCCCTGTGCTGCGTTGACGGCTTGGCTGTGCTGTTCTGCGTATACCCAAGGCAGGCTCAGCAGCATCAGCGTTAGTACGGTAATTCTCTGCACGTTTCACTCCATGGTGAATAGTTCAAATCAGAGTAGCAGACCTAGCTGGGTTCGCCCATCAGGCTTTCAGTTTAGCCAGGCTATTTTTTTTGTTTTGCGGTTTCATCCCTGTGTTTTTTTAGATAGGACATGAAAGGAGTCCCACCCGTTCCGACTATGGTGGATCCACCCCGTCCAATAGGGTTGCTTATCTGCGCCTGCTGGTGAATATAGGTATCTGCATAGTTCAGATGTAGCGATCGAAAAATTCTTAATTGTTCGAGGCAGCTATTGTAAGCATTTTTCATGGCGTTGGACCGGTCTACTAAACTTCTGACTTGAGATGTGTTCTCTATATTTTCGATGAAACTCCTGTGCTCGGGTGGCATGTAGTTACGCATTTCGTTTAGATAGTGCCTGAGTGAGTCGTTCTCGTGTCTAATTCCCAGAGCACCGTCGAGGCTGGGGATGATACTGCTTTGCGCGCCTGTTTCACCCCTGAAGTACTGAGGTTTATTGGAAAATTGATTTTCAAAGATGAGCCCCTGTTTGAGATCAGGATTGTCTTTGGATCCAAAAATAAATGGTCTTACCCTTTGATAGTAAATATACGGGTCACATCGCTCGGGCATTCGGGAGAAGATGCGGTTAACCTGAATTATCGATTCAGCAACCCGATTCAGGAGGTAGGTGATTTCGTTTTCGTCTGAACTCTCGGAGCAGGTCGCCAATGTGGCAGCTGCTGCAATGGCATCTGCAGCAGCATCTTCAATACAGACGTGGACTGTAACGAACCAGTCTTCATCTATCCCGCCCAGAAAATTGGTGATCAAACCCACATTTTCCAGCGAAATTTCTTCTTTGTTGTCCAATAAAAACCAGTTATCCAGGCAATAGCTGGCATAACTTAATACCGGCGGCCTGCCCAGTTTTTTTGATAATTGAACCCAGGGTCTGGCGATGACTTCCGGAATGATCCTAATCGGGCTCGGTCCACCAAGAATCAGGGCATGGGCTATAAAACTCAGCTGGGCCATGGCAAGCCGCTGGTCCTGGTGCAGGTGGTCTGCCAATAATTCGTCAATGGCCAGGTCATTTTTCTGAAGTAACCCAAGGGTTCTGGGCACTCGCCCGGTTAACAGTAATTTCGGTAATTGATTGGCAATGTCGTGTAGCCTGTTCAGGGAGTCTGAGGAAGTAACGCTATACGATTGCAGGGGTTTGTTGTATGGCAGGAAGCCTTTCATCAGCCGTTCCTTATGATTCGGTGTTTAACGCTATCTGATATTCAGTTCTATAGTCCAATCAAATATAGTCCAGTCATATATAGTCCAGTCATATAATGAATGTCTTGGTGATTTAAGGTTTCACTGCCTAGTCGGGGATTAACTAAGCCAGAAAATTCTGGCACCTGGAATCTCTACAATATCGCTGATCTATCGATGGGTCAGATTTTCTGCAGAAGTAGGCGTTCACGCTATTTGCAGAAGGGTGTTATCAGCGAATCACTGCCCAGGCCAATTGGAATGATAGCGGTCTGATTAGGATGTTCAGAAATGGAGGTCCCTGGTTACAGCAGCACCGTGTCACGGCAGGTGAGATGAGCAGTCACACGGATGGTTTGGCGTCCAGGGAAAGCTTGGTTTAAAGATAAAGTCGTGATTAATCGCTCTGCGAGTTGGATATCTGGCGTTATCTTGATTCGTAGTTTAAAAAAGGTAAAGTGGTGAAAACCAACTTGTCAGGCTTTGTTAGATATGACTACACACGACCTTCTAAGATTAATAGTGTTGGTATTTGTTTCCCTGGGCATGTCGACACTATCGGCAACAGAGGCGGATGAGTTTGTGGCAGCGAAATCAGTCACTGAATTTGAGTCGCGCCTGACCAGTATTCTAACCGAAAATAAAACGCCGGGTCTGATTGGTGCCATTGTTTCCGATAAGGAATTGATTTGGCAGGGTGCGCTTGGACTCGCTGATATTGAGTCTGAGCAGCCAGTTACACAGCAAAGTCTGTTTCGGGTAGGGTCAATCTCAAAGACCTTTGTGTCCCTGGCGATTCTTAAACTGGTTGAGCAAGGAAAGCTGTCACTGGATCAATCGGTACAGGACCTGGTACCTGAGGCAGGCATTGTGAACCCCTGGCATTCCAGTGATCCTGTAAAGCTGGTACATCTTCTTGAACATACTGCCGGATTTGATGATATCCACGTCAGGGATTTCGCTTTCAGTGACCCCGAGGTCACAACGCTTGATGGTATTGAGTTTAATCAGGGTTCTCGAGATGTCAGATGGCGGCCCGGCAGTCGAGTTTCCTACTCGAATATGGGGCCACCGGTAGCTGCTCTGGTGCTTGAAAAAGTAACGGGGAAGACCTTTGAAACTTTTGCAGACGAAGCGATTTTAAGTACTCTGGGCATGACTGGCGCGAGTTTTTATTTTGATGAAAAAGTTGTTTCGAGTTACGCCTACGATGGTAAGACTATAGCGCCATACGTTCATATTCCAGTCAGGCCGTCGGGCGCGCTGAATGCCTCCAGTGACGATATGATTCAGCTACTTCGAATGTTTATCGGCAGGGGAGAGCTTGACGGCCGGCGGATTTTGCAGGAAAGCTCGATCACGCGTATGGAAACACCCGAGTCCAGCCTCGCTGCCCGAAATGGCCTTCAGGCAGGTTATGGCTTAAGCAACATGTACATCCAGAGCGATGGATTTGTTTTCCATGGTCATGATGGTGGCATCGACGGATTTCTCTCAGCCTATGCTTACCTCCCAGGACCCGGGCTAGGTTATTTTTTCTCCATTAACGCGGCCAATGGCATGGCCTTTTCAGCTATTGATGATGAATTTACCGCTTTTCTAACCAGCGCGCTGGAGAAGCCTGAACCGGTTACCGTGATCACTGACCCTGTCTTTGACACGAGCTACATCGGGTTCTATCAACCCGACTCGCCTCGAATGGAAATGACCAGAGGGCTGGAAAAACTGCTGGGAATGGCCAGGGTGGATTTCGAAAGAGGCCGCATGATTTTCAGCCCCGTCTTTGGAGAACCCACTGAATTGTTACCTGTGGCCAGTCATTCTTTTATCAAGACGGGTGATGCGCTGCCTTCGCTAATGATGCTGGAGTCACAGCAGGGCGTGAAACTTTTGCAGGGAAGAGGCGGGACAGCAAGACAGGTTCCGGAGGCTGTGGCTTACCTGAGCATTGGGCTGCTGGTCTATGTTGGCCTGATGATGGCCAGTTCAGTTATATTCGCGCCCATATGGGTCTTCGGCCGGCTTATTGGCAGGCCAGCGAAAATCAATCATCTGTGGGTGCGATTGCTGCCGTTGTTAACCATTATCTGCCTGCTAGGTTCAATCGCGTGTTTGTTAGCAGGAGATACAAGCGACCTGGGAACTTTCTCAACAATCTCAGTCGCTTATTGGGTGCTTTCCATTTTTTGGGCTTTATTATCTTTTGTGTCTTTGGCGCAGGTAATCCTATATCGGCATAGACGCTTGGAAACGGGTAGTTGGGTATGGAGTCACTCGCTTATGGTGTCGACTGCCCTTGTGATTGCGGCGGTGTATCTAAGCTACTATGGTATTATTGGCGCCCGCTTGTGGGCATATTAAATACTGGTTTTCTCGACTAAGACGCAAAGTCCCGCTTCATTATCTTGCTTATAGGGACAATGATGCCTTCTGGTCTGTGACCCCTTCTCGCCTCGTCAAAGAAGTTGATACCCTTCATCAGGTATTTTCAGGTATTTTCAGGTATTTTCAGGTATTTTCTTTCGAATCCGTAGGTATTGCGATTATCGATCCTGAGGCGCGGTTAACAGCGAGGGGCTGCAGGGTAAAAGTTTTCTTCAGCTAGACTTGCCTTGGCACGGACCAAGCCGGTAGACCGTAATACTCGCCAAGGCCGCGAAGAAATTGGCTGAGGTTGAGCCGTTTTTCCGCGAGCTTGCGGTTGGTATACTTGGAAACCTGCCCGTCGGCGAGATATTCAACTGGATGCAGGAAGTGAGTATCGAAATGACCGGACGCATGCGCGCTATGCGCTTTGATCCTCCTCACCAGGAGCGTCACAAGTTGATTCACTGGTCGGATATTAAGACAACGGTACGCCAGGTCAGCAGTGATGACGGTATCGACATGAAATAGCGTTGGGAAGCGTTGCGGCTACAGGTACTGCGGGAAGAAATCATGAAGCATTTTCATAGGGTAGAGAGAGTCGGCGACGTCATCCGACTGCCTAATAAGTTCGTGGGCGGTATCAAAGCTGTGCCTGTTCGGCTGCAGCGGATATAAGTTGACAGGCCTGGGCACTGCAACAGCGGTTCAAACTTTCTGAAATGGTAGAATTCCGGCAATGACGGCACCCAGAAAAGGCAGGCAGAGTACGTATAGGCGAAGCCCCAACCATTGGTCACCGACAATGCCGGCCAGGGCCAGCAATGCAAGACCTGCGCACACCACCATCGCGCCCGATACCAGTCTCCAGCTGGAAATGGGACGGAGCGTACCGGTGGTACCGCGCTCCAGTCCATGAAACAGCGCAGCTAACAGGCTCAGAGCAACAATATAAATTACCAGCCAGACGGGGCGTAACAACCACCACAACTGGCTACCCGGGTCTACATCCAGGCCAATATTGCCTAGCTGCCAGGCAATACCAATCACCAGAGTTGAGGCGGTGAGGTGCCATAGATAGATCGTCATGATCATGCTGTTGATCAGTAAGGTCGCACTCCAGGGTCCAATTCGAGTCAGCCAGCGTTGTGCCTGTGACTCAAACGCCAGGAGGATGCCTGTCTGCGTCATACCCAGCGCCAGCATGGCGAATTTGGGGGGTAAGGTGTTGCTGACCTCATCACCGGGTACGCTCACCATGGCAATCGGATAGGGGCCGAAATACGTCATAACAAACAGCAATAGCGCTCCGCCGATTGCCCAGGTTGCAGCGTTTCGAAGGCCGCTCAGGTGTCCATCTCTCCATGCATAGCCTAACTGGTGCACCGCCAGCCAGACGAATGCGTAATTGAACCAGCCTAGCTCGGTTATTCCCGCTGCGAAGAACAGCGCGTCGTTTGCAATCGCCAGCAGGGCCAGAAACCAGAACGAGACCAGGCCGTATCGTTGCCAGGCTTTCCAGGTCAAAGGAACCAGAAGTGCCACCACGATATAGACACATAGAAACCAGACAGGCACCAGCGCGACCTGTGATGCCACCGATAGAATCTCAGAACGAATGCCGAGCAGATTTCCTGCAGCACCGATAACCGCCCAGATGAGAACAAGCGGCAGGACCGGTTTGATTAGTCTTCCAAGTCGATTGTTCAGCCATTCACTATAGCCATGTCCCTGCCTGATGGCCGTGCTCCAGGAAACCCCATTAGCATATCCCCCGACCAGGAAGAATATCGGCATCACCTGGAAGGTCCAGGTGAACCAATGAGTCCAACGTTCCAGTTCAAGCATATTGCTAAGGGTTAGATTGCCATCAATAATCTGGGGTGCAATCAACAACCAGTGTCCGGAAATGACGGCTCCAATTGAAAGGGCGCGCAGAAAGTCGACGTACCGATTGCGTGACTCGGGCGTCTGCGTGGCCATGGCAGTTGCCTGCCTCCAGAGACCTGGTTTAGTTGTGGCGATGCGACTCATTGAAGACCCTTAATATTCACCCAGACGAGCTGGCTGGACTGCTTTTAGTATTATACCTGTTTGCCTGTATTCAAATGATGCCTTGACCCATTATCATATTGGTTTTCGAGAATTTGCGTGCCCAGCAATAAATCCATTTCAGGCACTTTGGTGAGGGTCAACTCATTACATTCTTGCACGAATGCTATGGGTTTGCAGATTAAAGCTGGTCTGTTGGGGACCTGATACATAGCCAACTGTCGCTAGCTGTCTTTACCCCTGGTTAGTTGCAGGTTAGGCTCTGGCTATAATCTTCTGGGATAGGGGCAAGCGAGCACGCAGCCGTAAGCCTCGCTGCAAGCTTCTGAAATTATCTCGACAGACTAAAGAAAGCGCCTGACAGGGTCGGTTTGAGCAGGGCTGGTTTTATTAGAAGCCTGGCTGTACCGGGATGGCACACAGACGTTTAGAGGAGGCGCCTTTTTTGATTGATATCACTGATAATGAAATCAAAGACTATGATATTGATGGGGTTGTTTGTCTGCGTGGACTATTTGACCAGAAATGGTTGCAGCATCTTGCTGTCGGGGTAGAAAAAAACTTTTCCGACCCTGGGCCGGATAGCATGAACTATACACCACAAGGCGAACCGGGTCGTTTCTACGATGACTATTGTAACTGGCAAAGAATCGATGAATACCGGGATTTCATTACCGAGTCGCCAGCGGCAGAGATCGCTGGCCGGCTCATGCAGTCAGCCAGTGTACGAATTTATCATGAACATGTTCTGGTTAAGGAACCAGGCACTCAGCAGGTCACCCCCTGGCATCACGACCAGCCTTACTATGGCGTGGACGGCGACCAGCTTTGCTCCCTGTGGTTGCCGCTGGATCCGGTCCCCAAAAACGCCTGCCCTGAATTTGTTGCTGGATCCCACTCTGATGGCACGTTGTATACGCCAAGACTGTTTATTGATCACTCCAGTTACGCAGACAATGCGCCGGGCTTTGACGATGTCCCCGATATTGATAAGCAGAGAGATTTTCACCGCATCCTGTGCTGGGATTTGTCACCGGGTGATTGCATCGTTTTTCAGATGCGTGTTCTTCATGGTGCACCTGCAACCCAGGGTCTGACAACCCGTCGTCGTGGTTTTTCGACCCGTTGGCTGGGCGATGATGCTCGTTTCGCTGAGCGACCCTGGCTGACATCCCCGCCTTACCGCGAGCTGGATCTGGTACCCGGCGAACCCATGCATGACCCTCTGTTTCCGCAGATATGGCCAAAGTCTGGCTCGACATAATGAGAAAACCTGCTGTCCATGATGGCTTGCCTGCCGTGGTTTCTATTGGCTGTGACAGGGTCAGTCATTTGTTTCGGTGGGGTAAATCACGTCGCCGCCTTTTTGATATCCTCACGCAGCGTTCGAGCAGCGAGAAAATAGTGCAGGGCAGACCAGATGTTAACCAGGCTGAAAATCATTAATGCATAGCGCAGGGACTCTTTGCCATGTTGGTCGGCTAGCAGATCGCTGACAATGCCCACCGCTTGCGGACCCAACCCGAGGCCAATAATATTCAACAGGAACAGGCAAATTGCGGCTGCAACGGAGCGCATTTCTGGTTTCACCAGGCTCTGCACCATGGCAAAGGTAGGTGCCAAGTAGAATCCGCCCAGAAAAGCGGGAACAAGATAGATCAGTAAAGCAGGTAGAAACTCCTGCATCATGAAAAACCAGACGAGAAAGGGCACCAATCCACCTTTACCGATTGCCACAACCCAGGCGAACCAGCGCTGGTCCCGGGCCGAGAGTACATCGGCGAGTTTACCGGCGAGGAACGTACCGGTGCCACCGACCACGCCGGTCATCAGGGCCAGCGTGAAACCGACTTCAGTCTGGCTCAGGCCGTGCGATCTGACAAAGAATGCGGGCAGCCACAGCACCATGCCATAACCTACGAAGCCCGCCAGGGCACTTCCAAATACAACGTGGCGCGTAGCAGGCGTGTGCCACATGTACCTGGCTACCTCGTTAAATGGAGGCGCTTGCGGAATTTTTCGCTCTGCTTCCTGTTGGCCGCGTTTCGGCTCAACCACAGTAAAACGAGTCAGTAGAGCGATCGCCAGGCCAGGCAGGCCAACAACGATAAAAGTCGTGCGCCAGCCCCAGTTCTCACTCATCCAACCACCAGCAAGGTAGGCGATCAGTAAGCCCAGGTTGACGCCCAGGGCGTAAATTCCCATGGCGGTTCCGCGTTGTCTCATTGGGAACATATCTGAAATCATCGAGTGCGAAGGAGGGCTGGAACCGGCTTCGCCAATGCCGACTCCAATACGCGTGATGGCCAGTTGGGCAAACGACTGGGCGTAGCCACAGAGAACGGTCATACCACTCCAGATGGTGATAGCCCAGGTAATGATATTTCTTCTATTGCCCCGGTCTGCGAGCATGGCGATGGGCATACCCAGGGTGGCATAGAACAAGGCAAAGGTCAGCCCGATCAGGAAACCCATTTGCGTGTCACTGGCGTTCAGGTCGTGTTTAATGGGTTCAAGTAATATGCCCATAATCTGCCGGTCGACATGGCTTGAGGTAAATACCAGCACCAGTACCGCCAGCGCATACCAGCGATACCAGGGTGCGGTGGTGATTCCAGGTTGGTCTGAACTAGTATTAGGGGTCATGGGCTCTTCGTAAATTCAACGGACAGCTTACATTCTCACATGAATGACCAAGTATTGCAGGATGCCAGTTCAAATGATGTTGAAGCTAATGGTGTTCGATTTTGATCTTGCCGGATCGAGACCGCACTCGGTCGTAACTCACAGGCCGTCAGGGCACGCATTGACGTGAATAGGGTTCTAATTTTCTAACGAAACATCGCCAACAAGTGGTGCTAGGGTCTATTTGATTTTTCGATGCAACGCAGTATTTCAGCTTGATAAGCCTTGCCTCGTTCGTTAACGATATCCAGAACATTGAGCGAAGTCGGAACGTAGCCAAAACCGATGTTGTATTGAGGGTGCCACTGAAAGATGGAACCGCCCAGTCCCATCCAACCATAAAATCCCTCTCTGCCGGTATTGAGGGCGTTTTCAAATTGCGTGCTGGGCTCAGGCGGCTCTGAAAAAAATGCCACACCGCCTTGTGTAAAAGTGGTGTTGCTGGGCCCCATCGCTGCTGTAACCGGGTGATCATGCAGTGATTTCCATGCTGTTTCGCTCAGATATTCGGTTCCGGCCCATTTGCCACCGGCAGCCATCATGGCGGCGAGTTTAGCCAGGCCTCTTGCGCTGCAGTTGGCGTTAGCGGAGGGGGTTTCTCCCATTCTGAAGGTGCGATCGTTAAAGAAAACTAGCCCGCTCATACCCTTAAGCGGGGTGGGCGCCCCGGCCATTGTGCCGTTACGCAGCATCGGCATCAGGCGGATTATTCTGCCGAGGATTTGGAAGATATTGTGTTCCATTCTTCTCAGGAATTTTGGTTTCAGACTTTCTTTAAACTGAAAGCCAGTACCAAGGGGCGTTACGTCAGAAATGCGATCTAATTCTGCCTCGCGGACACCGATGATGACATCTGCCAGCAGCGGTTCGCTGATATCCTCACGAAGGAATTCCCCGATGGTTCGACCCGCTGGATCTACTCGGCGAAAAACCTCGTTAACAATCCAGCCCCGGGTGATGGCGTGGTATTCGCGCTTGCTGCCCGCTGCCTTGCGGAACGTCTGGGAATGGCCTTCAATAATCCGGCCGATCCTGTTTTCCTTGAGTTTGTCGGCAAGCAGATCCTGTGGGTCCAGGGTTGTATGAAAGGCGGCGAGACCCGCTTCGTGACGCATGAGTTCGGCCACTGTCAGGGTTTGTTTGCCACCACCGCCAAACTCGGGCCAATAGTGGCTTACCCTGGCGTCATATTTCAATAAACCCTTGTCAACCAGTGATGCCATGGCAATGGCTTCAAGGCTCTTGCCACTGCTGAAGACATTTACCAGAGAGTCTGCAGAAAAGTCGCTGTCAGCGATTGTCGAAGCCCACAGGTCTACGACCTTTTCGCCGTTGTAGTAAACGCAGAGCTGGGTGTTTTTTTCGGCCAATGATCGCATGTTGTGTTCATATAATCGTTGCACTGACTCAAACCCCGGCGCTACCCGGCCTTCAATGCGCAACTGCTCGACTTTGCTCCCTTGCATCTTTCTCCTCCGCTGGTTTGTAGGATAGTCTACTTAACTGCAAATCGGTTCGATAGTTGTAATGTTTGCAGCTTGCATGAGTCGACTGGGCACACCGTTTCTTCGGAATGGTGATATGCCTGCTCAGGCGGTTATCAGTCAACCGTTAACAGGCATGAATTGAATTCGTTGTCCTTCGCAGTCTGGATAAGTTCACTACTGCCAGATCGCGAAATGAAAGACATTCGCCTGTATCGGGGCATTCGCCTGCCCATCTTGCTAACTTGGTCAGGAAATGCTTAATTGCCCCTTTAGATAATTTGGAGATTCAATCATGAGTGTGGAAGGTAAAGTTGCCATTATTACTGGCGCAGGGGGTGGGTTAGGCAAAGAACATGCTTTGCTGTTAGCCGAACATGGTGCACGCATCGTAGTGAACGATTTGGGCGGTGCTGTGGATGGTACCGGGCAGAGTGATGCCGCTGACTCGGTGGTAGAGGAGATCAGGGCTGCCGGGGGCGAGGCTGTTGCCAATAAAGCTTCTGTGTCGGACCGTGACGGGGCGAGGAGTATAGTTGAAACGGCTGTGAAGGAATATGGCACGGTCGATATCGTCGTTAACAATGCCGGGATATTGCGGGACAAGTCTTTCAAGAAGATGAGTCTTGATGAGTGGGACCTGGTGATCAATGTTCACCTGAATGGGTCCGCTTACGTCACCTGGCATGCCTGGCCAATAATGTATGAGAAGAATTTTGGCAGGGTGATATTTACCTCATCTGTGTCCGGTATTCTAGGTAGTTTCGGTCAGTCAAATTATGGTGCAGCAAAAATGGGTATGGTTGGCCTGATGAATAATCTTTCCAGAGAGGGCGCTTCCCATAATATTCATGTGAATTGTCTATCGCCGGGTGCCGCTACAAGGATGACCGCCAGCGTTCCGGGTAGTGATATTGACGCGGACAATCCAGAAGACTCCAATCACGCCAAACTGGTGAGTCCAGCGGTGTTATATATGGCGTCAGATGACGCACCCAATGGCCGAATAATCCAGGCTGCAGGGGGCAGATTCGCATCAGACATGGTCTATGCCAACAGGGGCGTTGATCTAGGCACTGGCTTTGATTACCAGGATTTTGTCGAAAGTGCAGATGATATTCTAGAAAGTGATTCAGCTCAGCCAAAAACCCAATTCTGGCGATCTGGAAGTTGATAGCTGCTTGGTAATACAGCGACTTTGAATGTCTGGGCATGATCTGGGTTTGCTCAGGCACTTAAAGTGCACCATTCGCCGAACTCTGAAATGACGGTTTTCGGTTTTGATTGTGAGCCCGTCAGTCTTTGGTTGGCTGTATGGGCCTGTAAATGCTGTCTGCGATACCGGGTCTTGTTCAAGTCTCGCTGTGCTTGTTGGCTGATATTAGTGAGCCCTAATTTGCCGCCCGGGGGCAATGGCATCACGTTTTAGCCATACCATTGCTGAGACCCGTAGCAAGGAGTAGTCTCTATTCTGAAGTTCTATTAATTCCGGAGGATAACCGTGAGCGATCCAGTCAGGTACATTGACCGAACCCGAGACTACTATCTTTCCCAGGGCTATAAAAAACCTTACCAATGGGCTCACTTTGAGGATATCCCTTTCAGTCGGCTTAGCAAGCCGCTTTCTGAGTGCCGCGTCGCGTTGGTGTCGACCAGTGATGTTGCTGTGAGTAATGCTAATGGTGAAGGGCGCGATAAGAGCGATGAACTATTGGTCGGTAATGCTTATAGCATACCCACCAATACGCCGGTAGAAAGATTGTTTAGCCGCCAGGAACATTTTGATCAGCACGCGACCCACCTCGATGATGTGAATTCCTATTTTCCCGTGACGCGTCTGCAGGAGAAGGTCCAGCAGGGACGAATCAGTAGTATGGCGCCACGTTGCCATGGTGTTTACACAGCCTATAGCCAGAAGAAAACACTGGAATCGGATGCCCCGGAAGTACTGAAAAGGTGCCGAGAGGATGAAGTGGATATTGCTGTCCTCACACCCGTGTGACCGGTTTGTCACCAGACCGTGAGTCTGGTAGCCCGTTACCTGGAGGATAATGGCATCCCGACAGTGATGATCGCGACCGCGCGCGATATTGTTGAATATTGCGGCGTACCGAGGCTGGTATTTGTCGATTTTCCTCTGGGCAACCCTTGTGGTGTGCCCTTCGATAAGGCTATGCAGTCGAGTATCCTGGATATAGCGCTGGGATTGCTGGAGTCGGCCGATGCGCCAGGCAAGACCGTGGTCGCGCCCTATAGCTGGCCTCAGGGAGAAAACTGGAAAGAAACGATTTTCACGCAGGAGCAGCCCTTCCTTGAAGGAGAAGCCTATGACAACTGGATGGCTGCTAAAGAACGGTATCGTAAACTGAAATCGAGCGAAAGCTGATTCATGCAAGCAAAGATTATTGTTTATACCACACCCTTGTGTGCACCGTGTGAGGTACTTAAGCGCATCTTGACGACAGAAGGACTGGCCTTTGAGGTTCGGGACCTGATGGTGGATGAAGCAGCCGCTAAATTGATGCAGGAGAAGGGCATTCGTAGTGCGCCTGCGCTAAGTATTAATGGCGAGATCTACGGCGGAGATGATCTGATCCCGGACCGGTTAGTGGTGCTGCTGGATTTGTGAGCAGGATTTTTATATTACGGTGGAAGTCCTCTATTTTTGTTTTGGGTTGCTGATGGGTATAGGCCGATCAGCCTATTTATGCCGCTCATAGTAATTGCAAAGAAAATTCCGCGATATTTCCGCGGCCCAGTTTGGGCCTGGTTTTGTCATGTCTGATCCTGCTTGTTGGTTCAAACAGTCGCCACTAATCGTTTTGACCCGGTTGAAGCCTGAGCAGCAGCCAGGCACCGGCGATGATGGTAAAAACAGGTAGAAATGGCACGAACGGATAGTAAGGCAGGTAGAGTTCAGGGAAGGATAAAAGCGGGTTATCAAGTAGAAAAGTGTGCGCCGGTGTGCTCCAGCTGGAGCCGGAACTGGCCGCTACAAATCCGCTGATGATGACCGTGCAACCGATAAACGATGTTGGTTTATTCAGACTAGCGTTATTTGTAGACTCGCGTCGTTGCTTCTGGAACCAGGCGGCGATGCGCAGGCACAGTGCCGACAAGCCTAGCCAATAATAGAGGTAATCAATTATCTGCACATCGTTGTAATAGTATAATTCATACCAGTAGACACTCCATGCATATGCCCATAGGAAATAGATTCCTGTTTTGTGCAGCGCTTTCCAGCTTTTGCGGCTTAATTGGCGTCGCCCGAATTTAAAGGACGTTAATGCCATAACAATTAAAAAGCCGTAGCCCAGGACACCCTCTATGACATCGCGTAATACATAAACCTCGTTAATGTAATGTGCGGTATGGATGTTAACCAGCCACAAGATGAATATCAGTTGCCAAGCCATTGCTGTTGCAAAGCTCAGTCCGAAAATAATCCGATTGCGCAATAGCCACTGGCTTAATGGACCTGGGTACAGGGCGTGCACAGAAGAGGCGGCAAAAGCCAGGTACAAAAAGGGTACCGCGCAGCGTACCGAAAATTGAATCATGGCAGAAACGCCTGCCGCGGTGGCCATATTATTGCTGCTCAGGGCAATGATTATACCTGCTGATAGCGGCAGGCAGATAAGCAGCCACAGCGGCCACCGGTTAAAGGTATTTTTGTTTAGCAGGGCTATTAGAGTGTTAGACCGGGGATTGTTTATGACGGACTCCGATGCAATTGGTATCGGTGTGGGTAACGATCAAAGTCAGTATCGCTGCAAGGATGATGGGTTTTATTCTTCACTAAAAAACACCCTGTCGTATTTGGCCGGGTTATCGCTGTCAATATCCTCGTCCAGTTGTCGCGCATACTTGTGACCCGAGTACACGGCCGCTGCAATGATTGCTGGCGCATCAGCATCACCGATGCGTTTCACCGTTAGCGGCGTACCTTCCAGTTTCTGCTCCATGGCGCTTAGTAGTTCGTGGTAAAGGCTATCCTGTGATTGGCGACAGGTAACCAGAACAAGGTTGTCAGAGGACAGGGTCTGCTCGGTTTCGGTATAAACGCAACTTATGATTGCCTGGTTGCCGTCAAAGCTATCGAGGCTGTGATTCAGGACGATATTGACGCCGAGCTCGGCTAATCTGCGGTGGATGCGCTCTTGCTCTTCTGTGTGCGTGCTCCAGTTTGAAACTCTGACAGCAGGCGTGACATAAGTGACCTCCAGGCCATTCATGGACAGTTTTTCGGCGATCAGGCCTGCCAGATAAAACCGGTCATCATCATATACGATGGTCGGACCAACGGGTATTCTTCCGGCCATGATGTCGTCGGGTGTATAGGTTCTTTCAGGGGGTGGCCGAGGATTCAGGGTGGTTATGTTATGACTGCCATAGCCGTCGCGACGCCATTGTGAGCCGGTCGCGATGGCGACATGATCGGCACCCACTGTGAGGATATCTTGCAGAGAAAGTCTGCTTTCACGATAGATTTCTACTTCAGGAATTTTACTCAGCTGGGCGGTTCGATAATCTCGCACCCGTGCCCATTCAGCCAATCCTGGCAGTTGGCTTTCCAGGGTAACCCGGCCACCGAGTTCTCGGGTGGCTTCGGCTAACATGACCGGGTAACCGCGCTGGCCAAGCGCCAGCGCAGCCTCCAGTCCAGCCGGTCCGGCACCAACAACGAGCACCTTCGAGTTCGAGCCTTTCACCTGGATATTTTCAGGGTGCCAGCCGCGACGCCATTCTTCCCCCATGGTTGGGTTTTGAGTGCAGCGTAACGGGTAGTGCTTGCTGTCCCCTGTATAACAGATATTGCAGCCGATGCACTCCCGGATGTCCTCAGGTCGTCCTTGTTCTATCTTGCTCGGTAGAAACGGATCGGCGATAGAGGGCCTTGCTGCGCCGATAAAATCAATTATGCCGCGTTTGACCTGGCTTGCCATAGTGTCTGGAGATGTAAATCGTCCGACCGATACCACGGGTTTGGAAGTTTTTGATTTAACTTCTGCAAGGTATGCTTCCAGGGCACCTTCCCGGGTGAAGCGTGACGAGCCCATTTCCCAGGAGTAATCCTCTATATTGATATCCCAGAGGTCGGGCAGCTCAGCAAGAGCCTCAAAAATCTCCAGGCGGTCGGCATGAACAGGCGCGCCGTCCGGTCCGTCGCCGTCGTCTACACTGTAACGTACAGCTATTGCACAGGAATCACCGACCGCTTCCTGGGTGTCTTCGATAATTTCCCTAACGATGCGCATGCGATTTTCCTGGCTTCCGCCGTATTCATCGGTTCGGGTGTTTATAGTCGGGTTTAGAAAATTATCAAGCAGGTATTGGTGAGTGGCATAGACATAGATAATGTCAAAGCCGGCTTCTTTAGCGCGCAGCGCAGCATTTCGATGCCAGCGGCGAAGTGCTTTGATATCAGATTTGTCCATTGCCCGGGACTGATACGGCTCGCCCTTCCAGTTCGACATTGACACCACATCCAATGGCACTTCGCGACTCAGATAATTGGCTGATTCGACGCCGCCGACCCACAGTTCGACTCCCGCCAGAGCCCCATGTTCATGACATTTGTCGGTCATAAGGCGGTGTGACCTGATGTCGCCACTGTCCCAGAGAGAATGGCTCGCGTAGGGGGTGTCGTCAGAGGAAGGGTGGATGGAGCAATATTCAGTGCAGATGACGCCCCAGCCGCCTTCTGCCTTGATGCCGCGAACAGCGGCAGCCATACGGGGTCGCAACCAGCCCATCCCGGTACAATGGGGCACTTGATAAAAACGGTTCTTGGCAGTGACGGGTCCGATCTTGACAGGCTCAAACAGGATGTCATAGCGTGGATCGCGAGTGGGCATTATTACTCCATTAACTGAAAAGTTAATGATACCGCAAAGCGAGGTAAAGCGAAGTTGTGCCAGCTACGCGATTTTTTTCGGATTGAAAGACGGTTTCTGATGCTTGAGTTTTAACCGGGGTTGATCGGGGAACTCAAGTGACTGGTTAGGATAGGGGCGGGTTTCGATTTAGGCGGACGTTCTCGCATTCTGCCGTTTACTGCGTTTTTTGCTTTTTTGAATCGGGCCCAGCGATGCTTCAATGGTTTTCACATCGGGAAAATCTCCCGGTGTATAGCCATGCAGTGCTGCTGCAATTGTCTTGAGTCGTGCTGGTGTGGTACCGCAGCAGCCGCCGATGATTCGCGCGCCGCAATCGCGTGCCAGACGGGCGTAGTGCCACATGGTTTCATCGTCACCGCTATAAACGATCTTGCCATCAATTGATTGTGGAATGCCGCAATTACCTTTGGCAATAATGATGTCATCCTCAGCAGCACATCGACTGAATCTGGAGATTGTATCCACCAGTGTGGAAGGTCCAGCACCACAGTTTGCACCATAGGCAATCAGTGGCGGTAAATTGGAACGCATGAATTCGCTGGCCTGCTCTGGGGTCTTGCCCATCATGGTCCGTCCAGCCGTATCGAATGTCATGGTCGAGGCCACGGGTAGGCCGGTAGAGGCAGCCGCTGTGACCGCGGCTAGTAATTCATCAAAGGCGAAGATGGTCTCGATCCAGAGTACATCAACACCTCCTTCGGCTAGAGCGTTGGCCTGCTCGGTGAAAGCTTTGACGGCAGATTCGTGGCTCATGGTGCCGTGGGGCTCCATGAGTTCCCCGGTTGGACCCATTGATCCAGCTACTATGACCGGGTGTCCTGCCGACTGGCTCGCTGAGCGGGCCAGTCTTGCTGCGGCTACATTGATATCAGTGGTCAGATGTTCGGCGTGATCAAGGCTCAGTCGAAACTGGTTTGAACTGAAAGTATTGGTCAGAATAATATCTGCGCCCGCTTTTAAAAAGGCGTTGTGCAGATCCGTTACTTTTTCGGGCGAATGCAGGTTCCAAAGATCTGCGGCTTGCCCGGCCGGTAGTCCCATGGCCATCATGTTGGTGCCGGTGGCACCGTCAGCGAGGAGATAATCGCGTTCATTGAGGAGGTCGGTCAGTGGGTTGGACATATTGTCTTTCAGCAGCAATTGATGGGGCGCCTATGATCAGGTTCTTGTTTTGGTTTTAAGGGCACTCGGCGCTTGTTAGAGATTCCATGCCATCAAAGTGGATCAGGTTGTGAATACTCCGGTATTTTTGAGTCATTTTCAACCGCCATCATCTCTTGCAGCCGTAACGCTTGGGGTATTTGTACCAGAATCCGGCAAGCGACGGGTCAGTGCACACAAGCATGCTGTTTCAGAAAGAATGCTAAGAGATTGTTGTTGATAGCTGTTCAGGAGTACCAAACTGAACCAGGTCTCGCGTGGTAAGTGATTTAACAAAAGGTGAATAATATAAAAGTATGGTGGCTGCCGTACAGCCGAACTGAGGATGGTTTGCTGCAACAGGAGTTTAGATCTTAGCTTTGATAAGTTAGGCTCTGAACATGCAAAACGCTGAAAACTAAACAACCCTTCGAAGTAGAGATAAGAGGATAAGCTACATGGGTGGCAAGCGCGGTCGTATCAGGGGCAATAGAAGGAAGGTTGGTGCTGTTACACAACTGCCATATGAAGGTGTAACTAATTCATATCCTGCCGTAGAGATTCTAAACCCAGATCAGGTTGAGCAAATTGTTGATGGCGCGTTAAAGATACTTGCAACCAAAGGAATGCGATTTCTGCACGAGGAAAGTCGCCACCGGCTGATTGCCGCTGGAGGGAAAGCTGACAAAGCGCAGCAGACCATACGTTTTGATCGTGAAATGGTGCTCGAGTACCTTTCTTACGCACCTGCATCATTCACCCTGCGGGCGAGAAATCCCCTTCGTGATCTGATCATTGGTGACAATAATATCGTTTTTACCTCTGTCGGCGGTCCGGCATTCTGCAGTGATCTTGATAAAGGTCGGCGTCCAGGAACCTATGCAGAATTATGTGACTATCTGCGACTTGTCCAAAGTATCAATGTGATTCATCAGGAAGGTGGTGGTGCATTTGAGGCCATGGATCTACCGCCTCTTTCACGTCATCTTGATCTATACCTGGCGCAGTTCACTTTATTGGATAAGAACGTTCAGGCATACGCTCTGGGCCGGGACCGGACTATCGACTGCCTTGAAATGACCTGTATCGCATTGGCTACGGACCGGGCTGAACTCAAGCGCAAGCCTGCCGTTCTCGGTATTATTAATACCAATTCGCCCATGCAACTGGATGTTCCCATGTCAGAGGCTATAATCGAGCTTGCTAGCGCGGGTCAGGTAAGTTGTGTGACGCCGTTTACGCTTGCTGGCTCCATGAGCCCGATCAGCCTGGCTGGAACACTGGTGCAGCAGACAGCGGAGGTTCTTGCAGCGGTTACACTCGTACAATGCGTGCGACCTGGCGCGCCGGTAATGTATGGATCGTTTGCATCCAATGTTGATATGAAGAGTGGCTCTCCCGCTCTGGGAACGCCGGAATATACGAAGATGACGCTCGCCAGCAGCCAGATAGCCCGATATCTAGGTTTACCGAGCCGCTCCAGTAATACAACCTCATCGAATTGTGTCGATGCTCAGTCAGCCTATGAAAGTGAAATGTCGCTATGGGGTTCGGTGATGGGTCATGTCAACCTTGTTAATCATGCTGCCGGGTGGCTCGAGGGAGGTTTGACCGCCTCATTTGAAAAACTTATTCTGGATGCGGAAATGTTGCAGATGATGACGCAGACGCTTGAGCCCATAGAAGTAAACGAAGATGAGTTGGCACTGGCAACGATTGCAGAAGTACAACCCGGGGGCCATCACTTTGCTACTGAGCATACCCTGGCTCGTTACCAAACCGCTTTTTATCCTACGTTGCTTTCGACCCGAGAAAACTTCGAGAGCTGGGAAGAACAGGGTGCACAGGATACGGCAACCAGAGCCAATACCATCTGGAAGAAACTGCTCGAAGAATATGAACAACCGGAAATGAATGAATCAATCTTGACTGCTTTGAACGAGTATGTGGATGTGCGTAAAAAAGAGATAGCGCAAAATTGAATCAGAGTCACAGGACAAACAGATGCGACCACTATTACAGACCCTGAACGACACTATGATCAGCCGCATTCTGGATGAAGCAAAACGCCTGATGGCAGAGGTTGGTATCGAAATACGTGGCAACGGACTAAGGCAGCGGTTGCTGGATCATGGCCTGCGGGCGGATCCGGTCAGCCAGCGCATACTCTTTCCAGAGCATGTTGTGGACAGGGCTATAGCAGACACCCCTAAGTCATTTTCACTTTTCAATCGGGATGGTGACTTCTATACCGAAATTGGTGGTAATAATGTGCACTACGTGCCGGGTTCCAGTGGATTAAAGATTCTTGACCACAGGAATGGGCAGGTCAGGCTGGCGGACTCAAACGACTTCATTGAGTATGCCCGGCTCTGTGATGGTCTGGAGCATATTGCTTACCTGGCAACGGCATTCTCAACTAATCATGATATTGAGTCCCAGGTGTCAGATGCATGGCGACTCTACATGACGCTGATTTCATCAAAAAAGCCGGTCGTGTCCGGCGCATTCAGTGAACATGGCGTACCGGTAATGGCAGAAATGCTACAGATGTTCCGTAACGATCGACAAGACTTGATTGACCGACCTATGGCCATTTTCACTATCACTGCGACCGGTAATTTCCGTTATGGAGAAGATTCCTGCCAGAATTTACTGGATTGTGTTGAAGCGGGTATTCCGGTCGAGATCGTACCGGTAACCCTGATGGGGCTTATTGCGCCGGTCACGCTGGTTGGCGCGCTGGTGTTTCATTGTATTGATGTGCTATCTGGTTTGACCATGGCACAGATTATCAGGCCGGGTGCACCGGTTCTGTTTGGTGGAGCACCTGCCACTTTTCATATGAAGGCTGCCAGTTCTCCCATGGCGGCCATTGAGGCGCAGCACCTCAATGTGGCTTATGTTGCAATTGCCAAGTCTCTGAATCTGCCAACTCAGGCATACATGGCGCTCAGCGACAGTAAATTACTCGATGCGCAGGCAGGTGGGGAGAGCTTCAGCAGTGCCCTGCTGGCTGCGATTGCAGGTATAAATTCCGTTTCAGGCCCGGGGATGCTGGATTTCGTACTCACCTTCAGCTTAGCTAAACTCGTATTTGATAACGAGATATGTGGGCAGTCGCTTCATTTCGTTCGGGAAATTAAAGTGCAGGGTGATCTACCCACCGAAGAGTTGGTTAAAGAATTGATTCAAGACGATCACCTGATTACTTCGCCACATACCCTTGAGCACTGGCCTAATGAGCTTTACCTGACTGATCCGGTTTTTGACCGATTAAACCGTGAAAGCTGGGAAGAGGCGGGATCGGAAGAACTGCAGCAGCGGGCTAATAGGCAGGTTGAGCAAAGGCTGCGTAACTATACGCCTTTCGAAACGGACCCTCATATCGATGCTGCAATGCGGGCTTTAATTGTTTCGGGGCTGAAAAGCCAGACCGCACTACCCGAGTTGCTTCCGACCGCTGAACCGCCGATGCCGAAAGCCCAGCCAGGTCATCGCGGCCGAGCTGGCAGGCGGCGTAGAATTAAGTAAGTTCGCCCCCGCCTTCATTTTAATGGGCCCAATTTGCCTACAGCAGTTCACCTGGAAAGGACCGGGGTGGATCACTGCCGCTGTGGCGACTCTGGAACTCAAAGCCAGGAGAAGGTAAATTCATCGTCCTGGATAGTAGGCGGGGTGCAGGTATACGCCTGTACAAAGAAGCCGCCACTTTTCCTGGGCTCAAATAACGTCTGCTGGAGGATGCTTCTTTTTTGGATGCCACAGAGAAAAGCAGCCCTGTTTTTGAGTTCTTGAATCTCTGACCTGTCTTGGCTTACCAGGGGGTATTAAGCTGTGTTGTCTGTTCTTGATATTACAATTGTTTTTTTATATGCAATTAGCTTGTTCGCACTAGCGCAATGGGTTTCTCAGGAAGAATCGGGGTATCAGAAGAACGCCCAGGATTATTTCCTTGCAGGTAAATCGTTACCCTGGTGGGCCATTGGCGCTTCGCTGATTGCAGCTAATATTTCGGCTGAGCAGATTATTGGCATGTCTGGTTCGGGTTACGCCATTGGTTTAGCGATTGCCTCGTACGAGTGGATGGCTGCCATTACGCTAATTCTGGTGGGTAAATTTCTGTTACCCATTTTCTTGAAGCGAGGCATTTACACTATGCCGCAGTTTCTGGAACAGCGATACGATCATAAGGTTCGTATGGTCATGGCTTTTTTCTGGCTTGGCGTCTATATTTTTGTGAATCTCACATCGGTATTGTGGCTGGGTGCACTGGCGATGAATACAGTCGCTGGGCTTGATATTGTGCTGAGTATGGTGCTGCTGGGAGGGTTCGCTGTGAGCTACTCACTTTACGGTGGACTCAAGGCAGTCGCCTTTACAGATATAATACAGGTCCTGGTGCTGGTGCTGGGTGGTTTGATGATCGCCTGGGTTTTGCTCGATACGGTGGCCGCTGGTGAAGGTATCTTAAAAGGTTTTCAGTTACTGACTGACCGTGCACCCGAGAAGTTTGATTTGATCCTAAGTCCGGACAACCCGCACTATATGAGCCTGCCCGGGCTGTCTGTGCTGTTGGGTGGTATGTGGATTATGAACATCTCATACTGGGGATTTAATCAGTATATTATTCAGCGTGCGCTGGCCGCCCGAAATCTCAGGGAAGCACAGAAGGGTATAGCTTTCGCCGCCTTTCTCAAATTACTGATGCCGGTAATCGTGGTGCTTCCAGGGATTGCGATCTTTGTATTATCGCCGACCTTGACGGTGCCAGACCAGGCTTATCCTGAGGCCATGATGCTGTTACCGTCGGGAATCAAGGGCTTGGTTTTTGCCGCGTTGCTGGCTGCTATCGTATCGTCGCTGGCCTCGATGACCAACAGTATTGCAACAATTTTCACCCTGGATATTTATCCCAGCTTCAGCACTGAAAGTGATATCAGCAGCAACAGGGTCAAGGTTGGCCGAATGGTGACGATTCTGGCTATGCTGATGGCCATGATCTGCGCTAAACCCCTGCTAGGTAATTTTGATCAGGCATTTCAGTATATTCAGGAATTTACGGGTTTCTTTACGCCTGGTATTGTGGTGATTTTCCTGCTGGGAATGTTCTGGAAGAAAACGACCTCCCTGGGTGCCCTTGCTGCGGCAATCGCTTCTGCTCTATTGTCTTTTGCTTTCAAGATGCTCTGGCCGGAGCTGCCGTTTATTGATCGGGTTGGGATTGTCTTCCTGTTATGTATTGCCATAGCGTTAATCATTTCAATCATGGCTGGTAATCGCGATCAAACAGGTTCGGTACCACTCCGGGACATCGAATTCGCCACAAGTGGCGGTTTTAATCTGGCCGCTGCCCTGGTGACACTGATTCTGGTAGCGCTGTATGCGACCTGGTGGTAGTAGGCGCATCAGGGCTTCACCCTGACTGTATTCCTGTTTATGCTTACTTATATTAATATGAAAAACGGTCCTGCCATGCCTAATTTATTTGCTCTAGTTTTATCTACCCTGATCTTTGTGTTTGCTCAACCAGGGATTGCTGAACAGTGGGACGCAAACTTTGAATCGGCCTACACCCCGGCGGAAATTCAAAGGCGGCAGAGGCTGGTGCCGATTGACGATATCTGGTGGACGGTGACTGGTGAGCAGATGGGCTGGATGCACAAAAATGTGCATCAGCTGTTTCCCACTGTAAATGTCTATCGAGGTGGTCCAGTTAGTAAGCTGGCAGTCGAACCGAATGCATCGATTGGAGATTATGAAATCAGCACTGCCAGTGGTGCAATGGCCTTTTCTGATTTTCTGGGAAGTAAACACACCACAGCAATGGGCGTGGTTATACTGCATCGTGGCCGGATCGTCTATCAACACTATCCGCGCATGCAGCCCTACGAGAAACCGATTTACTGGTCGGTTGCCAAGGTGCTGCCGGCAACGCTGATAAGGATCTATGAGGAACGGGGCCTGGTTGATGTGAGTCGGCCGATTCAATCTTACCTGCCGGAACTTGCGGGTTCTGATATCGCTAAAATCAGTATCCGCAATATACTTGATATGGCCACGGGGCTTGACTGCCAGGATGAATACGAAAATCGGCAATCCTGCTATTACCAGTATTCTATGGCCATCGGTGATGGCTTCAGGGAAGCGTCTGCGCCGGATAATCCCTATGACTTTCTGAAAACGCTGCGTGTATCTAAGCACGCTGAGCCGGGCCAAAAATTTTCCTATTCCGGTTTGAATACTTTTGTATTGGCCTGGTTGTTGGAGAAGCTGACTGGTGAACCGTTCCAGGACGTTTTCACCAGGGAGATCTGGCAGTTGATTGGCGCGGAAGCCGATGCATCTTACCTTGCTTACCGTTACGGTATACCGCTTACCCATGGCGGCTTTTTGTCTAATATGAGGGACCTGGCTCGGTTTGGACTACTTTTTACGCCTTCCTATGGCATTGTTTCAGAAACGAAAATTATCTCTGCCAAGCACATCGATTTTCTATTCAATAAGGCTAATCCCAATCTGGTTCGGGACGATGGAAGTCACAATATCTACCAATGGGACTATGTTGATAGACAAGGCTTTCTGTTCAAGGGAGGTTGGGGTGGGCAGGGCCTGTTGGTGAACCCAGCACTTGACCTGGTTGCGGTTTTTACCAGCTATTTCAAGGAAGACGATAGCCAACAGGACCTGCGTGCTGCGGTATTTGAGGTGATACGGGGCGTCTACGTAAAACAGAAAGGGCCAACAGCTGCTCGCGACGATTAAAGACTAAAACTGGTTTCCGGTTGCCCGATGCTTGTATACATGACATCACAGGTGTCACCATGCTAGGGTGCCTATGAATAACAGTCAGCAGGAACATCTTGTCGATCGATGAAACTCAGCCCGAGCAATCGCTAGCCGTAGAATCCTTATATTCTTCTACTTACCAGGTGGGTCAGGACAATATCAGACCTTTCGGGCTTGATATTCATAACCCGGTGTTCCTGATCAGCAGTTGCACTATCGTTTCTTTTATAGTCTTTACTTTAAGCCAACCCGATTTGGCAGCTGTCTATTTCAATGAATTAAGAATCTGGCTTACTACCACCCTGGATTGGTTTTTCATGGGCGCCATGAACCTTTATCTTCTTTTCTGTGTTTTCCTGGTTCTGTCACCATATGGACGAATTCGGATAGGTGGGCCGCAGGCGAGCCCGCGTTATCACTTCGTGTCATGGGTTTGTATGCTGTTTGCGGCAGGAATCGGTATCGGTATTATGTTTTATGGTGTTCTGGAACCCATGAACCACGCCCTGATACCCCCCCTTAATGCTGAATCCATGGAAGGGCAGTCGTTAAGGGAGCTGGCTATGGCTGCCACTATTTACCACTGGGCATTTCATCCCTGGGCTGGTTATGCCCTGGTGGGTTTGTCGCTGGCCTTTTTTTGTTACAACAAGGGCCTTCCCTTGGTCATTCGCTCAGCACTATACCCCTTATTGGGTGAGCGAACCTGGGGCTGGCCCGGTCATATAGTTGATATTATTGCTGTTTTTGCAACGCTATTTGGGTTGGCTACATCGCTGGGATATGGCGCTGAGCAGGCAGCAGGTGGCCTTAATTACCTTTTTGACGTGCCCATGGGATCTGCCACCAATATCCTGTTAGTTATTGTTATTACGGCAATGGCATTGACCTCGGTACTCAATGGCCTGGATGGCGGAATTAAAAGATTGAGCGAATGGAATATGGCGGTGGCTGCCTGCCTGGGCTTGTTTGTGTTATTCAGTGGCCCAACGCTTGAAATAATGGAGCAATTCTTCCACTACAGCGCTGCTTACATTAGCTACCTACCTGAACTCAGTAACTGGTCTGGTAGAACTGATTTTTATTATATGCATGACTGGACTACCTTTTACTGGGCCTGGTGGATTGCGTTTTCTCCGTTTGTAGGTATGTTTGTTGCCAGAATATCCACTGGGCGTACCGTTAGGGCATTTATTTTGACGACAATTCTGGCGCCTTCCCTGATATTTATGTTGTGGATGACTATCTTCGGCCATATTGCAATGGTTCAGTACTTTGATCAGGGTGTGCTCGATATAGCCGATAGCGTCAGGAATTTTCAGCCTGAGCTGACCTTGTTTGTCTTTCTTGGTCAGTTTGATTTCACGCTGATTACTTCTATTGTGGGTATTGCTCTGGTTCTCGTTTTCTTCGTCACTTCAATGGATTCGGGTTCGTTAATTGTCGATACGATGACCGCCGGAGGCAAGATTAGCACGCCAGTCACCCAGCGCATTTTCTGGTGTGTAGCTTTAGGCTTGATAGGTATAGCGCTGCTGCTGGGAGGCGGGCTTTCCTCCATTCAGGCTTTGGCTTTAGCCACGGCGTTCCCTTTTTCTCTGATCATGTTTTTGATGATGGTGAGCTTGTTTCTTGGTCTTCGCAGCGAGGCGCGTTAACTGCGGTCAAGCGGGTCTGCTGATAGTCAGTCGCCTTCGCTATTAGGTAACCTTACGATTTATCGTCGATGGTAGTAGGATAAATCACTGCCGAATTGATTGTCAGTGGTCCTGTTTTTAGCGCTATTAGAGACAACGCTGTAAGTTCAGCTGGAGTAGAGAATAACGGCATTTTCTCAGTTTGGTTGACCTAATCGGCCAGTAACAGAGTTCAGTTTTTGGTTTTGATTGCGTGCTAGAGCAATCGATCACTGGGTCGGCTTATGTGACTGAATGGGGTTGAGTCAGCAGTACTACTTCTGGTCGAAGTCGATGACCACCTTGTCACTGATTGGGTGGGCCTGACAGGTCAGAATGAAGCCGTTTTCGATTTCTGCGGGTTCCAGAGCGTGGGTGATATCCATGTCCACTTTGCCAATTAGGAGTTTTGCTTTGCAGGTAGAGCAGACGCCATCCTTGCAGGAGAAAGGCAGGTCCAAACCCTGGTCAATTCCCGAGTCGAGCAGGTTTGCACCGGCTGCAGAGAGATCGAAACCAACTGATCGCCCATCCATAACAATGGTTACGTGGCTCATCCTGCCAGCATACTGTTTTGCTCTGGCATGATGTTTTTCAATCACTCGCTGTGCGTCTTCAGCAGAAGAGGAAAATAGTTCATAGTGGATGTGTTCTTCTTTGACACTCATTTCTCGCAAGCCTCGTGAAACCTCAGAGATCATGGATTCTGGGCCACAGATGAAATATTCGCTGAAGCTGCGCAGGTCAATCAATGTCTTGCTCAAGTCACTGCCTTTCTGGTTATTCAGCCGGCCATTTAACAAGTCCGCACCCTGGTCTTCTCTGCTCAATAGATTGACCCAGTGTAACCGGGTCATATATCGATTCTTGAGAAAGCTCAATGTCTCGCGAAACATGATAGTGCTGGTGCGCTGATTGCCGAACAGCAGCGTTACCCGGCTTTTTGGTTCTTCCTCAAGAATGCTCTTGATATTGGAAATGACAGGTGTGATGCCGCTTCCAGCAGCGATAAAGAGATAGTTTTTCTCATGGCCGTTAGCCAGTTCAGCACTGAAGTTTCCCTGAGGGGGCATGCAATCGACAATGTCACCTACCTTGATTGTGTCGTTAGCAAAATTGGAGAATAGGCCACCGTCAATCCGTTTTATAGCTACTTGCATTATGGGGTCATTGATGCCCGAACAGATTGAATAGGAACGACTCACAGATTCACCGCCAAGCTTGGAGCGGATTGTTAGATACTGTCCTGGCTTGTAGCGGAATCTGTTCCGGTACGCGGCGGGTATGTCAAATCCGATTTTGACTGCATCGGTTGTTTCGGGTGCGATGCTGGCCACTGTCAGGGAAAAAAAATGTGTCTCTGCCACTGCTGTTCCTAGATTGGTTTAAAATAATCAAAAGGTTCAGCGCAGTCCCTGCACTGATACAGCGCCTTGCATGGTGTCGAACTGAATTGGCTGATCAGCCGTATTTCGGTGGCATCACATCTGGGGCAATGGATTGGGCTTTCATTGCGAGGTGGTGCTATTCCATACAACCTTAACTGTTGCCTGCCGAGCTCAGATAACCAATCTGTTGTCCAGGCTGGCGCGAGCCGGGTTGAAATTCTGAAGTTGTCATATCCTGCCTGACGAAGCGTTGCTGCAATATCCTCTGCCATAACCTGCATGGCAGGGCAGCCCGAGTAAGTGGGTGTGATGGTCACCACGATCGCCCCGTCAATCTGGGTTATGTCCTGCAGAACACCAAGATCCCAGAGGCTCAGAGCGGGAATTTCAGGGTCTTTTACGGCATCCAGCAAATCCCACAGAGACCCGCAATCCGAATTTTTCCTGCGCCCGTTGCGTGCATGATTTTCCGCAGGAAGTAAAGAAATTCCAGGATTGTAAGCTGAGCGGTTAGTTACCATTGCTGCCCCGGATAGGCTCGCTGCAGAAACTGCATATCTGATAGCATATGGCCTAGGGCTTCAGTGTGTATGCCTTTGCGGCCCCCGGTGACGACCCAGTCGTTCGCTGGGACTGTGAGGGTGGCGTCGCTTAGGGTCGCTGTGACTTGCCTGATCCACTCGGGTTGTAGACTGGCAACATCCACGCCAACATCGGCTTTAGACATTTCCTGGTCGAGCTCGTCCATCTCGAATAACTCGGTTGTATAACCCCACAGGTCGTCGATGGCATTCTGCAGGCGGTCATGGCTTTGTGTAGTTCCATCGCCAAGACGAAGTATCCAGCTGGTGCTGCGGCGTAGGTGATAGAGGTCCTCTTTGTAGGCTTTCTCTGCTATCGCTGCCAGGGTCTTATCTCTCGAGAGTTTCAGCCTTTTCATGTAGGCAAGGCTAAATTCATCTACCAGGTATTGACGTGCCATGGTAAAGGCAAAGTCGCCGCGAGGCAGTTCGTGAATAAGCAGGTTAGTAAAATCACGACAATCTCTGTTATAGGCGTAGCTGTCTTCAGTGGAGCCATCTGCTGCAATCTCTGCGGTGTAGCCATAAAACATTCTGGCCCTACCCACATAGTCCAAGGCAACATTAGTCAGGGCTAAGTCCTCTTCCAGGAACGGGCCATTGCTGGACCATTGGGAAAGGCGATGGCCTAGCACCAGTGAATCATCACCGAGCCTGAGCACAAACTCCTTTAGCTGTTCTTTATCAATCAAGGTATTTCACCTTACATATTGTTGACTTCATCGGGTAATTGATAGTGCGCTGCATGCCGATAAGGTTTGTCGTCATGAGGGTCATAAAAGCTCTCGCAATCTGATTCCTGCGAAGCGACAATATCAGACGAATTGACAACCCAGATGCTGATGCCTTCGCTGCGACGGGTGTAGATATCACGGGCATATTCGAGCGCCTGCTGTGGGTTTTCTGCGTGAAGGCTCCCGGTATGTTTGTGATCCAGACCTCGCCTGGAACGAATAAAAACCTCATAAAGTTTCATAATAAGTGCCTTTGTGGGCTAGCTAGGCCGCCCTGGTTGATCGTTGTTTGTGCTTGGCTTCATAGGCGGCAACGGCATCGCGCACCCATGCGCCTTCTGCATGAACGCGGTTATGGTGTTGCAGGCGCTGTCGGTTACAGGGGCCATCGCCTTTAATGACTCGTGCAAATTCAGACCAGTCAATTGCTCCAATATCGTAATGGCCGCGATCTGCATTCCATTTCAATGCTGGATCAGGAATCTTGAGGCCAATGACGTCAGCCTGTTTAACGCTTTGGTCGATAAATTTCTGGCGAAGTTGGTCGTTGCTCTGGCGTTTAATCTTCCATTTCATGGATTGGGCGGAATGAGCAGATTCTGCATCGTGGGGGCCAAACATCATAAGCGACGGCCACCAGAAGCGATCAAGGGCATCCTGAGCCATGGCTTTCTGCTCGTGACTACCTTGGCTCAGGGTCACCATGATCTGATAGCCCTGCCGTTGATGAAAACTTTCTTCCTTACAGATTCGTACCATACTGCGAGCATAAGGGCCATAGGATGTCCTTTGCAGGGATATCTGGTTGACGATAGCTGCGCCATCGACAAGCCAGCCAATGGCGCCAATATCTGCCCAGGTCAACGCCGGATAGTTGAAAATTGACGCGTATTTGGCAACGCCATCGTGCAGTGCCTTAACCAGTTCGTCACGACTGATACCCAGCGTTTCGGCGGCACTGTATAGATACAGTCCATGACCGCCTTCATCTTGTACCTTGGCTAGTAGAATACATTTTCTATGAAGTGTCGGTGCGCGGGTAAGCCAGTTTCCTTCGGGTTGCATGCCAATCACCTCGGAATGGGCATGCTGCGACATTTGCCGAATCAGGGTCTGGCGGTATTTTTCCGGCATCCAGTCTTTCGGTTCGATTTTTTCCTCGGCGTCGATGCGTTTCTGGAATAGAACTTCTTGTTCTGACTTAACTTCTTCTGACATAGATTTCTCCACCGACCTTAGCTGCTTGGTAAGCCGTTAATTCTGCTCTATGGTAGGCACACCCAGCCGATGTGAGTGCCCCCGAAAAAGTGCAATGAGTTGATCTTTCTGATTGACCACAGAAACATCGTAAATACCCTTACGTTTGCTCTGGTTTGCCATGCTGGCAGTCGCGGTTAACACATCGTTCAGCTTTGCCGGTGCAAGAAAATCAATCTGTGCACCTGCTACCAGAGCACTGTGATTTTCGCTGTTACAGGCAAATGCGCAGGCACTGTCTGCCAGCGAAAAAATCATACCGCCATGACACACACCATGACCATTTACCATATCACGGCGAATAGCCATTTTCACGCAAGCATGTTGGACATCAATCTCGGTGACCTGCATGCCAAGCGCTGCAGAGCAGGCATCACCCTTGAGCATTTCGTCAACACAGGCTCTGGCCAGGGATTGAGGGTTCAACAGCTATTCTCCTATATAGACGGGTGGCCTTTTTTCAAGGAAAGCAGTAACGCCTTCCTGGTAATCGTGGGTCTTACCCGCGGTTCGCATCAGTTCCTTCTCGAGTTCGAGTTGTTGATCGAGGCTGTTTACTGTTGATGCGGCAAATGCCTGTTTAGTTAACGCGAATCCTCGAGTGGGTTGCGTGGCCAGTTCCCTGGCCAGGCTCATGCTGGTCTCCATGAGTTTCTCTCCGTCAACGACTTGCCAGATCATACCCCAGTCCAGGGCCTGTTCAGCAGTAATTTTGGGTCCTAACATGGCCAGGCCTTTTGCCCTGGCCATGCCCACTAATCTCGGTAAAATCCAGGTTCCGCCAGTATCAGGAATCAAGCCCAGTTTCGAGAAAGATTCAATGAAACTGGCCTGTCGAGCTGCTATAACAATGTCACAGGAGAATGCCAGATTGGCACCAGCACCTGCAGCGACACCATTTACTGCACAGATCACGGGTTTTTCCATGGTAGTAATAAGCCTGACCAATGGGTTGTAAAATTTGCCAACGGTAATGCCCAGGTCGGTTTCCCCATCGCCTGGCGAGGCAACTGCGCTGAGGTCCTGACCTGCACAGAATCCACGACCATTGCCGGTTATAAGCACAGCTCGAACTGATTTGTCCTGTGCTGCCTGGGTCAGTGCGCCACTTACTTCTATATGCATTTCGTCGGTAAAGCTGTTCAGAGATTCGGGTCGGTTTAACCTGAGAACTGCCACCCCTTTGTCGATCTCAAATTCGATATCACTCATGTTCTATCTCCACCAATAATTGGTCCGCTTCCACTGTAGGCTCTGCTTGCTGGTTAGTAGTTGCCGGCTATTCATGTTTATAGTTGCAGTGCTAAGACATAATACACATTAATTTTACTCGATCCATAATTAGCCTATTGGCATTGCAACTGCGTCCAAGCGGGAAGTGATTATATCTGTGTTGCAAGGGGAAATGAAAAAACAGTTGCCGCATTTCTGTTAGAGGCTGTTTGCTTAGAAAGTTGACTTGAGCCGAATTGGCTATGGGCCTCTCTGATCAATGGGCGAGTAAAGCAGTATGAGAGAGCGCCAGCCGTGCTAGATGTAGAGTTAGATTTAGGGCACAATCTGCACTGATTCTGTTGACCAGTTAGCTTAAATATCGGCTACTAACGGCTAAAGAAAGCTAATTTACGACCGGAGGATTTTTTATCTCAATGCAGCGAATGGCAGGTGGAAACTGGATTTAGAAGTAATCGAGGGATGATAAGACAGTATTCGATGGTGATTAATCTGTTTTTCTTTGGGTCCTATTAATGAATAGAGAGGGTGCAATGAGCTTACCAGCATCAGGCGAAAACGAGATTCCAACCTGTCATGGCGGGTTGGAAAATCTTGATTCAGAATACGACTATGACTTGCTTGAAATGGAAGGCAGCATACCTGCTGATATTAAAGGCACGTTTTTTCGAAATGGCCCGGGTCGGCAGAAAATCGGCTCGACAGCATACGGTCATTGGTTTGATGGTGACGGCATGCTATGCGCGTTTACCTTTAATGAGGGCAGGGCACATTTTCGTAATCGCTACGTGCGAACGCCCAAATACCTGGATGAAACCGCTGCGCAGAAAGTACTTTACCGGGGATTTGGCACTCAGATTGAAGGCGGCCTGTTTGCCAATCTGTTCAAGATGCCAGCCAATCCGGCAAATACCAGCAGCGTATACCACGGCGGTCATCTGCTCGCGTTAAACGAAGGGGGTAAACCCTGGGCCTTGAAACCAGGCTCCTTGGAGACTCTCGGTGAGTTTACTTATGAAGGTGAACTGGAACCCTCGATGGTGTTCAGTGCCCATGGCAAGGTGCATCCGAGCACCGGAGATTACATTAATTATGGTGCGGGCATTTCTGGCTTTGGCCTTAAGGGTCCCAAGCCTTGCATTAATATGTATCGCATTAACTCAGCAGGAAAATTGTTCAGGAAGGGGCAGATTCCCCTTGAAAATTTTCCGTTCTGCCATGATTTTGCTTTGTCAGACAAATATGCGATCTTCTTTCTTGGTTCCATTGTATTTGGCAATATGCTGCCAGTAATCCTGGGTTCAAGGACGATTTCGGAACAGGTAAGGTTTGACGATGATATAGCCATGCAGATTGTCGTAGTTGATCTCAATACGTTCAAGGAAGTAAAACGCTTTGAGACTACGCCCGGTGCCATTATTCATTTTGGTAACGCTTTCGAGCAGGGTGATGAGATCATCGTAGATGGCATGTTCCAGGATAACTTTGAAGCCAATGATACTTTAGCTGATGTTTTTAATAGGGCCGGGCGATTCGGTGGTGGATGGTATAGGCGGTATCGTCTCAATATGAAAACTGGCGATCTGCACACCGAACAGGTCAGTGACGTGGAATCTGAATTCCCAACCTTCAATAACGAGCTCCTGGGAACCAAGAATAATGTGACCTATACCGCTTGCTCAGTGGACAATGGGGCTAATAGCTTCTTTAACGCAATTTCAAGGGTTACCTTTGATGGTCAAGCCGATGTGGTCACCTTGCCGCCCGGGTTTTATGGATCAGAACCTTTGTTTGTGCCGAAGTTAAATGCCAAGAAAGAAGATGATGGCTACTTGATGGAAGTGGTTTACAACGGCTTTGAGCACAACAGTGAGCTGCTCATCTTTCGAGCTGATGACATCTCTGATCAGGTTTGTTCGTTGAAGTTGAAACATCATGTTCCGCACCAATTCCACGGGTTTTATACGCCAGAGGTATTTGCGTCATGAAACCTCCGGCATCGTAATCAGAGTGTCGGCGGTGCATCCCGGGTTGCCTGAATAACCGGCTACAGCGAAATGAACTTAACTATTGGCCCTGAACTCCCTCAGCTTTTGTTGCCTGGTAGTTTGCCTGTGGTCCCGCGGTGTTGCACCGGACCAGCGCCGGAAGGCTCTGCTGAATGTTGCCGGATCGGTATAACCGAGCCGACGTGATATCGTTGCGATAGGCAGGTTGCTGTGGTCCAGTAGCCGCTTTGCAAGCTTCTTGCAGCGCAAATCCACTAGCTCCTTGAATGCGAAACCTTCTTTTTTAAGTCTCCGATGCAGTGTTGCAGTAGATATATTCATTATCCCGGCAATTAACTTTGCCCTCGCCCCCTGGTCGAGTATTTGATCGGTAATCAGTTGCGTTACTGATTCAGTGAAAGTGGTGGCCGAGTCTAACTGTGCCAGGGTATGCGAGATGTGATCCTCTAGAATGGGGAACAGATGCGGATCGTGCCCTTCATGCCAATACTGCAAGTCCTCTCGTGATATGACCAGGCTATTTGATTCTGCGTTGAACAGCACCGGCGATTTAAAGATGCGAGTGGGTAGCGTAGGGGTTGCTTGAGGTTTGTCGTGCTCAAAGCTTACCTGTACCAGTTTGCATTTATTCCTGCTGAGGAGCTTTATATAACGCCATATCAGGCCAATCGAGAATTCACTGTCCTGCCGCTTGGGTGATATTGTCTCGTCGATTATGCGATATCGCACCTGGACAAGATCATCAACGTAGCCAATATCGATTCTGGAAGAGTTCTGAATGGCATCCAGATAACGTGCCAGGCTTTGCAGTGCCGTTTCCAGTTTGCCAGAACTCAGGAACAGGTAGCCCACTGCGCCGAGTGCATCTGGGCCAGCTCGCTGAGAAATTTTCAGGCCGAGCCATGGGTCACCAAGTGCCTGAGCTAGCCATTCAAATATCTGGACGAAAAGCCGGAGACTGATCTGGCCATGAAAATCATGTAATTCCTCAGTGTTAATACCGAACTGCTTCAGTCCCTGATTAAACACCGCCCGTTGGTCACTAAGATTGTTATAGATCGATAATAGGACTGATGTTGAGATAATGGGCTCATGAGTTGGTGAAAACATTTCAACAGGCCCTATTAGCGGGGTTTTGTAGCTAAAACTCTATTATATGCACTAAAAAGTCAAGTAAATGCATTTTGAATTTGACATACTGTATTCAGTGGGATTTTTTTATTTTGCTGTCGGGAGCTCAGAATACCACGAATAAAAAAATCTCAGAGATTCACACGACAAGGATTCACACGACAAGGATTTACACGATAAGAAGTTACAGGGAGAGTAATTATGCGTAGATTAATCAGTGCCCTATTGATGTTGGGGTTAACGTTGATGCCCGTGGCATCTTTTTCGCAGGTTATTGAAGAGATCATTGTAACGGCGCAAAAACGTGAACAGGGTGTTAATGATGTGGGTATCACGGTTAACGCGTTCACGGGTGAGCAACTTAAAGACAGGGGTTTTAAGACCGCCGAAGATATGGCGATGTTCACGCCTGGCTTAACTGTCAATGAAACTGCGGCTACCGGCGTACCGCTTTATACCATTCGAGGTGTCGGTTATCAGGATTATTCCACCGCAGCATCTTCGACCGTAGGCCTGTATTTCGATGGGGTTGCCATACCTTATACTGTAATGAGCCGCGGTCTGATGTTTGATGTTGAACGAGTTGAGGTTCTTAAAGGACCCCAGGGCGATCTTTATGGTCGTAATACCACAGCCGGTCAGATCAATTTCGTCAGCAGAAAGCCGACAGATGAATATGAAGCAGGCCTCACAGCAGGTTTAGGTAGCTACGGGACTTTTGACCTGGAAGGATATACCAGTGGCTCCTTGGGTGATTCAGCACGTGGCAGGCTAGCCATCCGGACAGTTCAATCCGGCGAAGGTTGGCAGAAGAGCACGACCCGGGATGATGAACTCGGCGAACTGGACACCCTGGCCCTAAGAGCCATGCTTGATATAGACCTCAGTGATAACACGAGTGTGATGTTGAATCTGCATTACGTGGACGATCAGTCGGAGAACCGGGCAAATACCGCTTATAACGGAACGGTTATCGGCCTGGGCGAATTTGCAACGCCGTATTCACCCCTTGGGAACTATGTTTTTGGTGCTAATGCGGGTGAGACCCCGCCTTGGTATTCCACGGGAGAAAATGACGCAGCCGATTGGACTAATAGCTATACCAGCGCCCAGACGGGAAGGACTTTTGATCTCAGACCGCAGCGTGATAATCAGTTGTTTGGTCTATCGGCGACCATTACCTGGGATATGGGTAATGTATTGCTGACGTCAATTACCGGCTTTGATCAGTTTGACAGAGTAGAGTCCAATGACTGGGATGGCGGGTTTTACAATGACTCAAGCAACATCAACACAACCGATCTGTCAACGTTCTCTCAGGAGCTTCGTTTGTCAGGCGGTGATGATGACCTTAACTGGATTGCTGGTGTGTACTTCTCAACTGATGAGATGGACGAGTATTACCATTATTTCATGTCTGATTCTCTCTATGGTGCTGCTTCTGCTGACTGGGGCCTGGCCACGCCATTCGCGGTCGCGCCAATTATGGAGCTTGATACAAAATACACCCAGGAAACGGACTCCGTTGCTGTATTTGGTCATGTGGAATGGCGGCTCAGTGATGCCTGGCGACTGACCTTAGGGGGTCGTTACACCAGCGAGGAGCGGGCCTGGACTGGCTGCACCTTTGTTGCCGATGATGGCACGCTGGCAGGATTTATGAATTTCGCATTCGGGACGTCCATGGGTGTGGGGGACTGTGCAACCATTGACGATGACCCAGGTTCGCCGACCAATATCCTGTCGATGCTCATAGCAGGGACACCGGATGCGGCATTCAGCGTATTCAGCGATACCATTGAAACCGATCGTTTGATGGGCAAGGTAACACTGGATTACTCAGTCAATGACGATGTGCTGGTCTACGGGACGGTCTCGAATGGTTTCAAGTCGGGTGGCTTTAACGGCGCAAATTCTAACGGAACCCGCCAGTTGCAACCGATCCGGGAAGAGGTCCTGACAGCCTATGAAGCTGGAATCAAGGCAACCTTGGCGGAGGGTAGAATGCAATTTAATGCCGCTGCCTTCTTCTATGACTACAAAGATAAACAGGAGCAGGATGCTGCCGTGACTTTTGTAGGAAATATCTCTGGTCTGGGAAATGTTGATAAGTCCGAAATAATGGGTGCTGAAGTTGATGTACAGTGGGCACCGGCTGATGGTTGGATGGTCCAGTTGGGTGTGGCCTTGCTCGATACGGAAATAAAGGAGTGGATGGCAATAGACCGGGACCTCAGTGCATGGCCGACTATTGTCCGAAAGGATGCTTCTGGCGGTGAATTGGCGATGTCGCCTCATATGCAATTTAATGGCCAGATTGCCAGACAATGGTCCGTTGGCGACAGTAAGGTAATGGACCTGGCAGTTGACTACAGCTATACCGATTCAACCACGGGAGGTAGCCAGCCTTCGGATGCAACAGAAGCTTACCATGTTGCCAATCTCAGGTTAGGTTATGGCACTGATGATGGACAGTGGCGAGTATTACTCTGGGGCAGGAATATCACCGACGCATACTATTACCCGGCTGCTTATCAGGGGGGAAATGGGCCGTGGATTCGAGCCAATGGGATGCCGCGTACCTGGGGTGTATCGCTGGATTATAAAATCGGTGCTTACTGATTTGCCGGCCTTTGTTGCTTTTGCAGGGTGACTGGTTGGTGAATCCAGCGATATCATGCAGCGCCGTTGCGGGCGCCCTACTGATTCTCGCGCTATCGGGCTGTCAGCAGCAGCAGCAAGCCGCCGAACTGGTTCTACGGGGTGGCATGATATACACCGTCACGGCAGATCAGCCGATGGCTGAGGCTATCGTGGTATCCGCAGGCAAGATTGTTTTTGTCGGAGATGAGGCGACTGCCGCTGCTTATATCGGGCCGGATACAGAGGTTGTAGACCTTGAAGGACGTTTGCTGTTACCAGGCCTGATAGATGCGCATCTGCATCCGCTGGGGGGCGCAGTCAAGGAACTGTACCAGTGTAACTTCCCGTTTTCTGCGGACCCTGATCTAATCAGGGAAACGATGGCAGATTGTGTTGAAAACAGACCGAATGCTGTATGGATTACCGGCGGTCAGTGGGACAGTGGCTTTTTCGAGCGTTTTGAGATGTTATCGCCAAGGTCATTCCTTGATGAGGTCTCAGGTGATGCCGCCATCGTTCTCAGCGATGACAGCGGCCACAATGCCTGGGTCAATTCCAAAGCGCTTGAACTCGCCGAAGTATTTGC
>DUBB01000030.1 GCA_012960535.1 Gammaproteobacteria bacterium | reverse complement strand
AGGCGAACAATCATGCCATTTTCATCAATCCAGATGCTGCTAGGAATATTCACCACGGCAAACAAATCGGCCATCACATGATGTTGATCAATTAAGGATGGGTGCTGAGGGTTAGCGGCATCAATAAATGCTTTACAACCTTCAACACCAAGGGTGTCGAGGCCAACCGTTACAAGTTCAAAATTTTGGTCTTTGAGTTCTTCTCGCAATGCCTGCCACACGGGCAGATCAGCAGAGCATCCTCAGTAGGGTGCCCATGCATAAACGAGTACCTTCCTGCCTTTCAGACTGGATAGGTTAAAGACTTTGCCATCGACATCAGGAAGCGACAGTTCAGGGGCCTCTGCAGTGACGAGTGCTTTACCGGCAATGGATGCCGGTCCGAGTGCCCAAAGCTTAGCATCCGCTGCTTCTACCAGTGGTAGGTTCATCGCCTCAGCTGTGGCTTTAATGTCTACAGTGTCGTTTCCGCTGTTCGGAATAGGAATGCACACATCACCTTTGCATGCGCCCTCTGGCTTTAATTGCCAGCCCGTGCCTTTTTCAAATTCGTTTTTCGAAACCTTTAGTGACGTAAGTAACATCCGGATGTCCTTAATAATAAGTTGTCATCATGCTACCGCAGGGGCTTTGATGATTGCTAGTGCGATGAACTGCCAAGCTGTTGACTTGCGCGCTTCTTAGCGAGTGTTTCCAATAGCAAAAAAATACAGCCCCGACCACAAAAATTGATGGGCTGGTTAAGAGATTTAGACCCCATGAAGCGTAGGAAAGATAACTGAAAGCATTGCAAACTAAAGTGTTTCCGGCCGAACGGCGCCGAAGCTAAATAGCCCTTCCATGTGCATCGAGATTAGCAAAACCGATACGACAGTGGCGATTGCCAGCGTCCTTGTACCAACATTCCAACTCGAAACTTCTAAATTAATGCGCAGTGCTTCCATTCTTCCTCTCCCAGATACGAAAAGATTATCAATACCGTACTTTTACCGTATCGGGGAGGTTTTGACTAATGGGGCTATGGTTCAGGTGCCTGAGCCGCGCAGACGTGCATAGATCGCTCTATACCTGCAATAAAAAGGCAGCCGCCGGGGCTGCCTGATTTTAATAGATACACTTCCTGCTATCAGGTAACCGATCCATGGGTGACCACCTATGCCGCCCAAAGAGCTGAGCGCGTGTCACAATCAAATCCAGTAGCATACCCTGTTGTGCATAGGAGGATCTCACCAGTGTCAGGGCGGCCGACTGGGATCAGGTCTTTATAATAGCTATTTCACTGCGTTTCATTGAAACTGCTGGAAGTAAGGGAGATTGGCTTTCGCCCACGGGTCTCCCATTTCTGCTTCATCAGCCAGGTATACGCCTCCGCCAAAAACAGAGTTTAGCGCAGTATTCGATGAAATCTGGTGATTTTTGAACGGGCTAACGGTGCCTGCTACTCTGCCCAACCCGAATTCTTAGCAGGTTCGGGCGGCCAAGCCGAGTTAGATCCCATCAGCTTCAGCAGGTGTCAGAATAGTTGGGGCGAGTGATCAAAAAGGGCTCACCGGAGGTGACCGGTTTCTCGTCTGAGAGGCTTCATCAAGTTCAAGATGTTTCAGAATTTTCTCAATGACCTCCGGGCCTTCAATGCTGGCAATGACTCTTACCTTGCCACCGCACTTCTCACACTTCTCAATTTCTATAGCGAAGACGCGTTTGAGCCGTTGCGCCCACGTCATCGCATAGGCCTTGTCTATGGCGGATGGTGAGACCTGCTCCGATTCAGCCTCTGGCTTTCCTGGTACGGCATGCGCTCTCAACTTACTACGAGGAGAGAAAACACCATGAAATCTCGTGAGATTCACTCTCGGTTTCGGAACCAACGCCGCCAGACGCCCCATAAACTCCATGGGATTTAGAACTACATGTGAGGTCCCATCATCATAAGGCGTCTTTAAGGCGACGATTACATTGCCATTGCTGGCCAATGATAACCGTTGCTCAGCGATCGCAGGACGCGTTATATACCGGCAGAGACGCTCAAGCTTTTTCCGCTGGTTGGACTTACAGGATACCCCCGCATGCATCGAAAAACCCGATTGCTTGCTGACCAGTTCGCTCGATTTCGCTCTGTTGTCGCTGGTCGGCACAGCCTGCAGTGCCAGCGCGTTCTTTCCAGCATTTGTCCCAAAAGCTAGCCTGTACGTTATCGAAGCGCCCATGATACCGTTCATCGCATCATCCTCATCCGGTACAAGGTCCAGATACTCGGTCTCTGCATCCCGATACAGGTACCCTGCCTGCTCAAGATACCGGGAAACACGTCTGGCAATCTTATGTGTGATCTCGTCAAGATCTCCTGGTGCAGGCGGCTTCACTGGCCAGAAATAACCTTTGGCATCATAGACACCGTTCAAGTACAGCATGTGGAAGTGTAGATTTAGATTGAGTGCTGAACCGAAACGCTGTATCAGTGTCACCGCACCGCTCTGAGTCCCCGACTTCACCGTCCTCCCCGCCTGTTTGATCAAAAAGGTGCTGATCACACGATGTACGATAGTCAAAACACGGCTCATAACCTTCGGATTGGTTGCAAACAGATAACGTAAGGGAAAAGGCACGCTCAGCACCCACTGTCTGATCGGCCTCTTGGGCAAGACCTCATCAACTAAATGAGCAGCACTATCTGCCATGCGCCTGGCCCCGCACGAAGGGCAGAAACCACGTCTCTTGCAACTGAACGCGACAAGTTTCTCATGGTGACAGGATTCACATCGAACACGCAGAAAGCCATGCTCGAGACGACCGCACTTCAGGTAGTCTTCAAACTCTCTGACAACATACCCTGGCAGCCCCCTGCCCTGCGCCGCTAACATGTTCTGGAACTGAGGCCAGTGTTCTTTTACCAGTTGATAAAGTAGCGTGTTCTCGGGCTGATGTCGCTGGTACTGAAATGGACCAACAGGCCAGAAATGGTCTTGGAATGCATTGGATGGCAAGTTCGAGCGTCACGATGGAGTTGTGACAAACAGCCTTACCCGTCAGTGTCGATCGCAGTATCCGCATTCACGGTATCAATGAGAGAGGCTCTTCCCTTAATCCATGTACGAAAAAAGCCGAAGGCCATGCGGGACTTTTGCGGGTTCGTCTGCGAATATCTCGCACCGTCTTCTCTGCACTTCTTTTCTCTGTCATCATCATTTCCTCTCGGGCGAACGATGAACCAGAAGTGTCTCTTAGGCAATCAGGCTAATTGGTCCACATGGTGCTGACGGGGTAAACTGGAGACTAATACCAAGAATGGTTTTAGTAAAGTGCGCAGGGGAGTTGGTAGAGCGGTACTTTGGCGAGTGTGTTGTTGAGTGAGAAGTTAGATTTCTATGAATAGTCATCCAAAGAAAACGTAGACAGAAGATATGTTCATTGAAAGAGACTATTCAAGAGGAGAGATTGAATAGGAAGCCCAGAACCTAGCTAAACCTGACGTTAGTGAGCGCTAACTTATGCTAACTTTTCTTAATTGCAAATAGATGAGAAGGTCAGACCCGCTAGAGACCGTTCTAAATTGACCGTTACGACTTCTCCGAACCTTTGGGCAAAGTCTCCATAAACTCTACGCGCCGGTTCATATTTCTTAGTATCTACATTTGCAAATATTCTCGGTCAACTAAATTTCGGCGAGCTTAATCCTTAAGCTTTTGGCAAAAAGCTCAGCTTAGTGGAAAATGTTGACCAAGCAAGCTTAAATAAGCTTAATACAGCCTAATTCATGGTCAACAATAAGGGCGAAACCCTTATAAAATGGTGGAGGTGGCGGGAGTTGAACCCGCGTCCGTCAATTCTCCGCCTTCGGCTCTACATGCATAGTCTATCTATTATTTAACCACTCACTGGCCCGATAAACAGGGATTAAGTGGCGAGCTTACTTTAGTTTTAACTGCTTTAACCGCAAGCGGGGTCTGACAGCGATCCCATGAGTCGTGCCCTCGGTTTGAATACATGGGCACATCCGCCCCGAGGTAAGCTAACTTAAATTACCCGAAGGTAGGTTTAGGCAGCTAGTGCGTAGTTTTCGTCGTTGGCAACTATAACAAGTTACAGCGATTGTTTTACGAGAGTCACTACCCTCTCGACATGCACCTTAGGTTTTGTAATCGGCGTCGAAGCCATATCACCCCCAGAGGCGATAGTATAAGCCGAAAAGAGTAGGATATCTGCCAATAATTACCTGGCATAAATCCAGATGCCGAAGATGCCACTGGACGGCCACAGCCAGGCAAAGGCATTATTGGCTAGAGCTGAGGAGATTAATTTGGCCAACGGGAAAAAAACTGCAGCTATTCTGGTTAATCTGGGCACGCCTGATGAACCCAGCGCGGCTGCCATAAGACGTTACCTGGCGGAATTTCTGTCTGATCCACGGGTCGTTAACCTGCCCCGCGCTCTATGGCTGCCGATCCTGCACGGCGCGATCCTCAACGTCCGTCCCAGGAAACTGGTGCAGAAGTACAAGATGATCTGGGGTACCTATGACGGCCCTATCCGCAACATCACCGCTGCGCTGGCCTTACGGGTACATGAGCAGTTAACCAGAGAAGATCCAGACCGGCAAATCAAGGTGACCTCGGCCATGACCTACGGAAATCCATCTATTACCTCTGTGGTAGACCAGCTCTGCGATGAAGGATGCAATGATTTCCTGTTTATCCCGCTTTTCCCACAATACAGCAGTGCAACCACCGGCGCTGTTTTCGATCAGGTCACCCGGGCATTGCGCCAACGAATCACACCCTTGCACCGCTTCCTGGACCAATACCATCAGCACACCGCTTATATTCACGCCCTGACCAAGTCAGTGGAAGTCTACAACCGGCAAATCAATGAAGGCGCCTTCCTGCTGTTTTCCTTTCATGGCATCCCGGAATCACAAGCTGACAAAGGTGATCCCTATGAACAGCAATGCCAGGCAACTGCTGAACGGGTAGCCCATGCCCTTGCCCTAGATAAGGACCAGTGGCGGGTCTCCTTTCAATCCCGTTTCGGCCCGGCCCAATGGCTTAAGCCTTATACCAGTGACGTGATAGCAGCGCTGCCGGGTCAGGGCAGGAAGAATATCCTGGTCATCTGCCCCGGCTTTGCCGTTGACTGCCTGGAAACCATTGAAGAGATTAAAATCCTGAACCGTGACATCTTCCTGGCTGCCGGCGGTAAGAAATTCAGCTATATCAAAGCCCTTAACGCCACCCAGGATCATGTTGAACTGATCCGCACCCTGATCAATCAGCACAGCTAAGCTCACAGCAGCTATCTCTTTCAATATTAATTTCCTAAGGCATGCCAGCACCCAGGAAACTCGGACAACCTCCACTGTGGAGCCAAGCTGAGCTCTGGCCTTCAGGCCTTGGCGGGTAGCATTGCGCTTCTGCTAATATTACTGGATCAGGTTTAGTAACCCGAGTTTGAAAAAAGGATACCGACATGTTCAACAGCTACACTTTTTTTACCCTCATCGTGGCGTTAATGGCGACCAATGTGTATTTCCCCAACTACAGGCACAAAAGCCTGAGCATATTCAGCTTCGCCGCAGGTTGGCTGACTGGTGAACTCGCCTTGCATCACATCGCCTGGCAAATAGGTATCACCTTTTTATTCGTGATTTTTGGTGAGATCACCGGTGGCCTCGACGGCTTGTGCCTGGTGGTCTGCGTGCTGTGCTGGCTGGCACTGGCCCGCTTTCATTTCCGGGGCATCGATGCCCGGGCAAAAATGGAGACTGCTTTAACCCATGCCCTGGGCGCATCTTACATGGATGAGATCCTGCCTGAATACAAAAGCCAGTGCCTCGACGCAGGCATCGACCGGACGGCACTGCTAAGACCGTTTAAGCGCGACAGAACGGGTGTTGAAGTGATCAAGGATCTCAGTTTCGATCATCAGGGACTCAAGCTCGACCTTTACCTGCCAGCCTCCCGTAGCAGTAACGCGCCGGTGCTGATGCAGATTCATGGCGGTGCCTGGACCGAGAACAAGGGCAGCAAGAACGAGCAGGCGATTCCCCTGATGCTGCACATGGCCAGGCGCGGCTGGGCCTGCGTGGCAATCTCCTACCGACTCAGCCCGAAGGCGACCTTCCCGGAACACATCATCGATTGTAAAGCGGCTCTGGCCTGGATAAAGCAACATATTACTGAGTACGGCGGCGATCCCGAGTTCATCGTCGTGACCGGGGGTTCAGCCGGCGGCCACCTGTCCTCATTGCTGACCCTGTCAGCCAATGATCCCGAATTCCAGCCCGGATTTGAGCAGGTTGATACCCAGGTTCAGGGTTGCGTGCCGTTTTATGGTGTCTACGATTTCACTGACGCAAAGCGGCGTATGCCCAATCCGGGGCTAAAGCAAATGCTGGAAAATTCGGTCATGAAGAAGTCGCTGGAAGATCACCAGGAAGCATACCTGAGCGCATCACCCATCAATCGCATAACCGACCAGGCACCTGCCTTTCTTATCATTCACGGTGACAAAGACTCCTTGGTACCGGTCACGATGGGCCGTGATTTTGCCTCAGCATTGCAGGCGACTTCTAATGAACCTGTTGCCTACGCCGAAATCAAAGGCGCCCAGCACGCCTTTGACCTATTCGCCTCACCCAGAAGCGAACACGTCAAACTGGGTATAGCGCGCTTTCTCACCTGGCTGTATTGCCGTTATCTCAGGCAGAAAGATTCTGCATAGACAATTGCCCGCCAAGCAGGCTGGCTCATCAACAATCAACAATCAACAATCAACAATCAACAAATTGCAGCCTGCATTTTCTCTCCCGGGTAATAGCGCATTAACCAGGATTAAAATATAGTCAGAGTACAGCAACCAGCGAGCCGTGTTCATGAATCAATCCTGGCAAATAGGCGACACTCGAATCACTAGAATCGAAGAACTCACCGGGCCGCTATTCGACCCGACCCAGTTCTTCCCAGACTACCAGGCAGAAGTCTTCGAGAAACATCGGGCCTGGCTCTATCCCAACCACTGTGATGAAGCCAGTGGACGGATCATCGCCAGCATGCATTCCTGGCTGATCCAGACGCCGCACCACAACATTCTGGTCGATGGCTGCATCGGTGATGACAAAGAGCGCATGCCGTATCGGAACTGGCATCGTATGCAGACGCCCTGGCTTGCGAATTTCACTACTGCAGGGGTGGCACCTGAAGATATCGATTTTGTCCTGTGCACCCACCTGCACGTTGATCATGTGGGCTGGAATACTCGCCTGGTCAATGGTGAATGGGTCCCCACCTTTGCCAATGCCAGATACGTCATGTCAGCAGCTGAACTCCAGTTCTGGCAGGAGCAGCATGCCAATGCTGCAGCCGATGATGCCTTTGCCAGCGTCAACAAACAGACTTTTGAGGACAGCGTGCAACCCATCCTGGGCCAGAGCCAGCTCATTATCAGGGATGAAGACCTTATCGGTGACCGCCTGTTTATCGCCATTACTCCCGGGCACACCCCGGGCAGTGTTACCCTTCGCTTGTCAGCAGATCATGAACACGCCTATTTCTGTGGAGATATCTGTCATCACCCCATCCAGGTCTACGAACCGCACTGGAACAGCGCCTTTTGCGAGCTCCCCGAACAGGCCATAGATACGCGACGGCAGTTACTTGAAACCTGCGCTTCGGAAAATGCGCTACTCATGCCCGCCCATTTTGGCCCCAGCCACGCAGGCCAGGTACAGCGCCAGGGCGAGGACTTTTCCTTTCTATGGGAATCATCACAACCAGCCTAGTCTGCGGGGGCCTGCCAATCCGGAACCAGTAAACTGAAGAATTCGTTGAGCATGCGAAAGGTCAAACCCCAGACAACCTCTTTACCGACCTGATAGCCGGGAAACACAGTTGAACGATTGAACTGCGGGAAGGTGCTCTGCGTTAACAGCTGCCGGTCCAGCATCCTGCCCAGGTCGCCCCAGAGGATATCAGCAACCTCATAGTTGGCCTGTAACCCCTCAGGTTTTGTTTCCAAGGCAAACACCTGAGGCACAACCAGCATATCCAGATTACCCCTAGGGTTGGCCTTTACAGGCGAAAAGCTACCTAAATAATGCCCCGATCGGGCCAAATCAAGGCTTACTTCCTCCAGGGTTTCCCGCTCTGCAGTGACTCGCAGATCCTTATCCTCAGGCTCATAGTGACCGCCCGGGAAAGCCATCTGCCCGGACCAGGGGTCACCCTTCTTCGTGGCCCGAAGAATAAACAGAGCCTGGGTATCTTGCTGGTGGGGCACCAGCACAATGGCAACTGCCGCGTGCCGCCCCGGGGCATTAAAATCGATAGTTAGATCTGGCTGTGCGGCGAGGCAATCCTGAACGTACTCGGGCTGAAAAACTAACATCTAACTCCTTTGCGATCGCAAACCCATGAGCCGGCAAATCAATTCTAATGAAGGAACAGCCGTACCAGCCGGTTCAGTAGTAAAAGTACTGCTAGAATAACACCAGGCTGGATCAACGGACCAATTTACGCGATCATTTATGACCTGTTTGTGTTCCAGCGCCGTTTTCTTAATCAGGGCACTGCAGAACTTTTACAACAACGGATTGTTATATCATGAAGTCAGGTCCAAGTCGGCTATATCATCACTTTACTTCCAGGAATCAGATTCCTGGCCGCGCATTGCTCCTGCTATTGGCAGGGTTGTTGGTTTGTGGCTGTGCTGTGAATCCGGTAACCGGAAAAAACGAGCTATCGCTGGTCTCGGAGGCCAGCGAGATTCGGATCGGTGATAAACAGTATCTGCCAACGCAGCAGTCCCAGGGTGGCCTGTACAGCGTCGATGCGGGCCTGTCACAGTATGTCAATGAAGTTGGCCAGCGACTCGCCCAGGCCAGCGATCGACAGCTGCCTTATGAATTCGTTGTACTCAATGACGGTGTTGCCAACGCCTGGGCACTGCCTGGTGGTAAAATTGCCGTTAACCGGGGCCTGCTGCTCAGGCTAAGCAGCGAGGCCGAACTAGCTGCTGTGCTGGCCCATGAAATCGTTCATGCCGCAGCGCGGCATGGTGCCAAAACCATCGAACGGGGAACCCTCCTGCAGGGCGCCCTTAGGGCGGCCTCAATGAGCCTGGACAAAAGCCAGGACCGCTACGACAACATGATCATGGGCGGCGCACAACTGGGCGCCCAACTGATCAGCCAGAGTTACAGTCGTTCAGCGGAACTCGAAGCTGATCACTTTGGCATTGTTTACATGGCCCGCGCGGGTTATGACCCCAACGCTGCCGTCAGCCTGCAGGAAACCTTCGTTGTGTTATCTCAATCCCAAAAACAGACCTGGCTGGCAGGGCTGTTTGCCAGTCACCCACCGTCACAGGAGAGAGTCAACCGAAACAGACAGACCGTGTTCGAGTTACAGAAAACCATCAGAGGTGATTTTGAAGTCGGAGCGGACCGTTATCAGAAAAAACTTGCTTACCTGGCGTCCAAATCCGAAGCTTATCTGGCTTTCGACAAAGCCCGGCAAGCCGTTCACGAGGGTGATCTGACGGCTGCGGATCAGCAAATTCGTACTGCGATCAGACAGGAGCCCAAGGAGCCCAGGTTCTTCGGCCTGCAAGGTGAAATTGCTTATGAAAACAAGCAATACCTCAGAGCCATGGCGCATTACAAGACGGCCCTGAAAATAGACCCCAACTATTATGAATACTATCTGGGCAAGGGTCTGGTGTTGTATAAGCTGGACCGGAAACAAGCCGCGATATCGGACCTTAAAAAAAGTAATCAGTTACTGCCTAATGCCGTGGCAACCCATGCGCTGGGCGAGATCAGCCTGGAGCAGGGCAATAAATCAGCAGCTAAGGAGTATTTCAGAGCTGTCATGAAGGGATCTGGAGCCCAGGCTGAAACGGCAAAATTACAGTTTGTTAAGCTCGACATAACGGCAAATCCACAGGCTTATATCGATATCCAGACCCTGGTCAGGGATCAGGAAATTATTCTGAAGGTAACTAACTCAACGCCGCTTGAAATAAAGCAGATGTCCATTGTTATCAACATCGAAAGCCAGGGTAAATCACGCCAGAAAACAGTGTCTTTGCATTATCTCAAAGGCCACCAGGGCAAGCTATTAAAAACAGGCATACGACCCGAGCCATCAATACCCATCGCCATAGGAACCCAAATTAGGGCAATTCATCTTTCATCCTGATCGGACCGGATAGGCGCGCTAGCATAGCAGACAAGGCTAATCCTGGTGACTGCGACGCTAACGACCGCGAATGTCATATCCAAGTGCACGAGCAATTGCTATATTGTTATCAATGCAGCAACCTTTGACACCCGATTCAGCCGAACAAGAGGGAGTCGCCGTCCGGCCTCCGTCCAGATGGCGCAGCACCTTCGATGCCTTCAGCATACCCAACTACCGATGGTTCTTTGCCGCACTGTGCGGCAACTTTGCTGCCATGAATATTCAGATGTTTATACGCGGCTGGCTGGTTTATGAAATTACCGGATCCTACGAGAAACTGGGCTGGATGACCGCGGCCGGCGGCCTGGTCGGTCTGGTCGCAGCACCCCTGGGCGGCGTCATTGCAGACAGGGTCAAACAGAAAAAATTCGTCCTGCAGATCAGCGGCATTGCCAATGCGTTGATTACCTTAGCCATAGCCGTGCTCATTTCCATGGGCAAACTTGAGTTTATTCATCTCCTCGGCTCGTCCATTCTACAGGGCATCGTCATGAACGCCATGATGCCAGCCAGGCAAGCCTTCACTAAAGATATTGTCGGCCTTGATAAACTGACCAATGCCATTGCCCTGAGTACTTCTGGTATGAACACAGCCCGCCTGCTGCTACCCGGGCTCGCCGGTGGCCTGGTAGCGGCCCTGGGCGGCGGCAACGGTAACATCGAGCCGGCGCAATGGGTTTACTTCCTTATGTCCGCACTATACCTATGGGCCGTGATAATCCTGATCATGATCTCGGTAGAAGACAAACCCGGCCATGAGCTACCCACCGGTTCTGTTTTAACAGAATTACGACTCGGTTTTTCCTACGTCCTGAACACACCAATTATTTACATGCTGCTGGGTTGTAATTTCCTCATGGTTTTCTTCAGCCTGACTTATTTCATGTTGTTGCCCGGGTTTGCCAAAGACGTACTACTGGCAGGACCCGATCGATTAGGATTGCTGATTTCCATATCTGGCATTGGCTCACTGCTGGGCTCGCTTTATATTGCATCCTATGGCAATAAAGGTCGGGCCAGGGTTCTCCTCTGGGGTGCTTTAATAATGGGTATATCGCTGTTTTTTTTCGCCCTGTCGACCCACTACTGGTTATCGGTAGCACTATTGACCGTGGTTGGCTTTGGTCAATCGGCCAGGATGTCGCTTTCAAATGTTTTGATACAATCTTACGTTGATGATGAATTCCGCGGCAGGGTGATGAGCATCTATATGTTAGAAATGGCTTTCCTGGCCGTTAGCATCTACCCAATTAGCCTGCTTGCCGATTATTATGGACCTCAACTGGCGGTGGGTATTTCTGCAGTTGGCCTGGTAGGCCTGATATTGGTGCTGTTTATGGTACCAGCCTACCGCGACCTGGACTAAGCCAGTACGCTAACCAATGAGAAAATAGGATAACAAATGGCAAACCCGTTCTGGGAGAACCCTGAGACAATTGGCTATGGCAGGCTGCCAGCAAGGGCCAGTTTTGAGAGATTCGGCTCGACTCAGCATGCCAAAACAGGCCAGCAGCCACGCAAGAAAGTCCTTTGCAGTCACTGGCGCTTTCATCGTTGCGGCAGCCCGGATAAAGCACCCGAAGGCTGGAACACGGCCAGCTTCGATGACAGCTATTTTCTACCGGTTGAGCTACCCGCCCTGTGGACCATGGATGAACGCGTCGAAGACCAGCCCATCTATACTAATGTGCGCATGCCCTTTAAAACCGAGCCGCCACTGGTACCAAAGGAAAACCCAACCGGCCTGTACCGCTATCGCCTGGATGATACCGAATTGCCTGAGGGACAACGCACCCTGCTCATGCTCAATGGCATCGAAAGCTGCTACTTCGTCTATATAAACGGGGTTGAAATCGCCTTCAGCAAGGATTCGAGACTACCAACCGAGATCGATTTAACCCAGTACCTGCAAGCAGGGGAAAATATTATCGCCCTGAAAGTCATGCGCTGGAGTGATGCCAGCTATATCGAAGACCAGGATCAGTGGTGGCATGCTGGCATACACAGAGAAGTGGCTTTGTATTCAACGCCGGGTGTTTTTATTCGAGATATCCACTGCCGGCCTGAATACCTGCTGGACCAACAGCAGGGGCAACTTGCAGTCGATATTAGAATCGGCGGAGAACATCGCCTTAGCCTTAACCATTCAGTTTCAATCAGGCTGCTTGATCCAGCTGGCAGGCGGGCAATCAAAAAAGACCTGAAAGCAAGCATAAACAAATCAAACTTTTATCCGGTGACCGGTAAAGGACCGTTGCTCACCCTTGAAACTGAACCTGTCACGGTGACCCCCTGGTCAGCGGAGCAACCCGCTCTTTATCAACTACTGGTCAGCCTGATTGATGATAAGGGCCAGACCATTGAGGCAACATCGCTGAAAATAGGCTTCCGCCACCTGGTCATTAAAAACAGAGAATTGCTAATCAATGGCAAGGCCGTTCTTATCCGCGGTGTTAACCGCCATGACCATAGTGATACCACGGGCAAAGTCATATCCGAAGCACTCATGCGCAAAGACATCGAAACAATGAAGCAGCACAATATCAATGCAGTTCGCACCAGCCATTACCCGAACGATGCATTATTTTATGATCTTTGCGATGAATACGGCCTGTATGTGGTTGATGAGGCCAACATCGAAGCCCACCACCACTATGCCCAATTAGGCGCGGATCCGAACTGGGCTAACGCCTTCCTGAACCGTGCTATTCGCATGGTGGAACGAGACAAAAACCATCCCAGCATCATTATGTGGAGCCTGGGCAACGAGACAGGATTTGGCCCTAATCAAACCGCCATGGCTGGCTGGATTCGACAATTTGACCCCAGTCGCCCCATCCATAACGAAAATGCCATCTGTGAACAGGGCGTGTCCCGGCACTGGGACAGCAATCCCCAGGGCAGTGATATTGTCTGCCCCATGTATCCTTCTGTGGCAGACATCATTGAGCATGCCAGGCACTCCAAAGATCCACGGCCGGTCATCATGTGCGAATACGCCCACGCTATGGGAAACAGCTGCGGCAACCTGTTGGAATACTGGCAGGCCATTGAGCAATACCGGGGATTGCAGGGCGGCTTTATCTGGGAATGGCTCGACCATGGTATAAAAAGTACCGCAAACGGCCAGCAATACTGGGCTTATGGCGGTGATTTTGGTGAGGATATCCACGACTTGAATTTTGTCTGTGACGGCCTGTGCTGGCCCGATCGAACACCGCATAGCTCCCTGGTTGAGTATAAGAAAATAATCCAGCCGGTCTCTGTCAGAAAACACAAAGGCCATCTTGTCATCACCAACAAACAACACTTTAGCGGGTTAGAAGCGTACCGCGCCCGATGGTCACAACTGATCGATGGCAGCGCTGAACGATCTGGCATATTGGCTGTGCCCGCCATACCCCCAGGTGAAACGGCAACCATTGCCCTACCGGAACTTGCAACGCCCAGGCAGAGCAACGCCGAGCAATCCCTATTGATTACCTTCGAGCTGGCTGAAAATACCCGCTGGGCAGACAAAGGGCACCTTGTGTCCTGGGATCAGGTGAAGCTGACAACGGGCCGAAGGCGCAAACGAGCAGCACCTGCCGGAGCCAGCTTTAAATCAACCCGGCAAGACCTGACGGTCACAACCCAACAGGCAACGCTCACCTTTAGCAGCGATGGCTTTACTTCCTGGCTCCACAGTGGCCAGGAGTTGTTGGCAGGAGCCGCTGAGGTCAACATTGTCAGGGCGCCCATGGATAACGATGGCATCAAAGGTTGGGCAGGTAATCAGAATAAAGCCCTTGACCGGTGGAAAAACCAGGGCTTGTTCGAAGCAGAGCAAAACTGGAATCGTGCCAAAGCCGCAGAAACAGTCGATGGCGCTGTTACCGTCACCCAGACCAGCAGCGTAAAAACCCTGGCAGGTACCGTGCGTTGCCGATGTATCTACACCATAGACGGCTCCAACAGCATCCGTATCGAGCATCATTTCGAAGTACCCAGCGCCCTGGCTGACCTGCCCAGGCTTGGGCTTCGATACCCTTTGTCTGGCCAGTTCGAACAACTCAGCTGGTTTGGCAGAGGCCCCCATGAAACCTACTGTGATCGTAAACAGTCCGGCATCATCGCCAGGCACGACAGTACTGTATCAAATCAATATATCCCCTATATTCTCCCCCAGGAACACGGCAACATAACCGACCTGCGCTGGCTGGAACTGCGTGCAGAGCCAGACAGTCTGCTGCGCATGGACGCCCACCAGCCCATGGAAGGCTCGGCTAGTCGCTATCCTCAGGAAATGCTGACGGCCGCTTACCATACCTATGAAGTCGCCCCGGATCATCGCGTCTGGCTCTGCCTTGATGTCATGCAGAGAGGGGTTGGTGGCGCCAGCTGTGGGCCTGACACGCTCGAGCAATATCGGCTCAAGGCGGGCCAGCACCAGCTGAGCTATGACCTTACCTGGAAATCGGAATCCTGAAATGAAAGCTGACTCTAGCCAGGATCAATCTTCAGGGAACCCTACTGAAAAAGAAACTGAAAAGGAAACTGAAATAGAAACTGCACTGGAAAATTCGATTCGAGTCTGGGACATTCCGACAAGGCTTTTTCACTGGGCGCTGGTCGGCTTACTGATCATTTCCTGCTACACCGGATTAACCGGTGGTTTTTATGAAATGGACTATCATATGCTGTCGGGTTACAGCATCCTGACCCTGGTTATTTTCAGAGTCCTGTGGGGTCTGACCGGTACCCACTACGCCCGATTCAGAGAGTTCCTGCCCAGACCCCGGCAAATCAAGAAACATTTAACCTCGGTTCTGAAAAACCCCTATCAGGGAGCCGGGCATACCCCTCTGGGCGCTTTGAATATAATTGTTATTCTGATATTGATCTTCGTGCAGGCGGGCACTGGCCTTTTTTCTAATGACGATATTTTCACAGAGGGGCCGCTGGCCAGTGCAGTGAGTTACGAAACCAGCCGCTGGTTAACGGGCATTCATGGAGTCAACATCTGGTTTCTTGGCGCCTGCGCCGTGATCCATCTGCTGGCGATCGCCCTGCACCAGTTCTACTTCAGGGAAAACCTGGTGAAAGCCATGCTCACAGGGAACAAGACCGTAAAAGATATCGATGTGCCATTGTCCTTTGTTCGAGAGATTATCTGTGCCGCCCTGGTCCTGTGTTTCAGTGCCCTGGGGGTCTATCTGCTAATTAACTATTAAGCGATACCGATTCAGAACTTTGGTTCAGCACTCTGATTCAAAGCTATGCTTCAAAGCTATGGTTCAGTGATCGTGCTCCTCGCGAAAATCATCATGGCAGCCTTTGCAACTACCACCCAGCGCCTGTATCGCGGGCCCTATCTGCCCCATGTCACCACTTTTCGCCGCTACCGCCATTTCCTGGGCAGCGCTAACGAAGTTATTCATGGCCTCACTAAAGGCATCCGGCTGTTCCCAGACCGCTGCCAGGGAATGAGATTTACTGGTGCCGCTGCCTGCTGGAAACACATCAGGCATGATACCTGCAACATCAGCCATACCATCAGCGTGCACCGACAAATTCTGAAGATGTACCTGACCTTTTAAAATGGCCGCCATGGACGAGATATGACCTTTAGCAGAGTTCATGATGCCTTCTCGATATTTATATTCAGCCTCACCATCGGCGACAACTGAAAATGAAAAAACACAACCCACCAATAGCAACAAACCCTTCATAATATTCTCCATCAGACACAAGATGCTAGGGAGCTTAGCACAGTTTCATTGACCTGTAGGAGTCCTATGAGTATCTTCAACACTGGCACCAATTCAGGGTATAGGCATGACCAACAAGAAAAGTTTTCCTTTCGAAGCGACCCTAGAGAAGCTGGAAACCATCGTTGAAAAAATGGAACAGGGTGACATGTCGCTGGAAGATTCACTCAAGGCATTTGAACAAGGAATCCAGTTAACCCGGTCCTGTCAGAAAGCCCTTGTCGAAGCAGAACAACAGGTCCAACTACTGCTCCAGGAAAACGGCCAACTGCAGACCACTGAGTTTACAGTCAGCGATGATGAATGAATTCCTGAAGCCCTACCAGGAACGTGCTCAGGCCACGCTAACGGCCACTTTGGCTGATACGGGTGTTCCCCGGGATTTGCAGGAAACAATGCATTATGCCGTCCTCGGAGGCGGTAAACGCCTGCGTGCCGCCTTTGTTTATCTCACCTGCGAGGCCCTTAAGGTAGACCTAACCCTTGCAGATTCAAGCGCTGCGGCGGTGGAACTGATGCATGCTTACTCCCTGATTCATGATGACCTTCCCGCCATGGACAACGATCTGATGCGCAGAGGCCAGCCCACCGTTCATGTGAAATACGGAGAAGCAATGGCAATCTTAGCCGGAGATGCACTTCAGGCCGGCGCCTTCGAGAGTATCGCCGCAGACGAATTATTGAGCTCAACAAGCAGAACCCAGTTGATCCATGCACTGGCTATGGCAGCGGGTCGAAAAGGGATGGTCGCCGGGCAGGTGCTGGATATGCACCATGAGACGGTAAAGGCCAGCGAACAACAGCTGATCGCCATGCATCGTGGCAAGACAGGTGCCCTCATTGAGTTCAGTATGATCTCAGCCGGCATCATCGCCCAGGTAGATAACGACACCAGAGAAAAGCTGCGTCGCTTCGGAGAAATCATTGGCCTGGCTTTTCAGGTTCGGGACGATATCCTCGACGAAATCGGAGATTCAGCAACGCTTGGCAAGCAGGCCGGCGCCGACCGGCATCGCCAAAAATCAACTTTTGTTTCCATCCTGGGTCTCTCAGCAGCACAATCCAGGCTCGAACAGCTCACCACTGAAGCGATCAGCACAATCGACTCTCTGGGCAGCAGTGCCCAGGGCCTTAAACTGCTTGGCCATTATGTGGCAGGGCGTGAGTATTAAGCCCTGGCATAAGCTCTTTTGGCCCAGATCGTGTAAACTTGCCGTTCCCTGGCTAACTATGTAAGCAGCAATGTTTCACTCGATACCCGAAGATCAGCCGCTAACACCGCTCCTGGATCAGGTATCAGATCCGTTTGCGCTGCGAAAATTAGAAGAAAATGATCTGGAAACCCTGGCCGAGGAGCTAAGGCACTTCCTTATCTATACGGTCGCCCAGACCGGCGGTCATTTTGGTGCTGGACTGGGAGTGATTGAATTAACCATTGCCCTGCATTACGTATTCCAGACACCCGATGATGATCTTGTCTGGGACGTAGGCCACCAGACCTATCCGCACAAAATTTTAACCGGCCGGCGCGCAAAGATGGGCTCGTTGCGACAACAGGGGGGGCTGGCGCCTTTCCCTTCAAGAGAAGAAAGCATTTACGATACTTTTGGTGTGGGCCATTCATCAACCTCGATTGGTGCTGCCCTGGGTATGGCGATTGCAAAAAAGGCCAGAGGCGATAACAGTCGCACCATCGCCATCATAGGTGACGGTGCCATGACAGCCGGAATGGCCTTCGAAGCGCTTAATCATGTAGCTGATTCCGGTGTTAACCTGCTGGTTATTTTAAACGACAACGCCATGTCAATTTCAGAAAATGTTGGCGGCCTAGCGAGCTACTTCGCCCGAATCCTGAGCAGCCGGTTATACCTGAACATGCGCGAAAGCAGTAAACGTTTCCTCAGTGGCATGCCTAACGCGCTGGAATTTGCCAAGCGCACCGAAGAACACATGAAGGGCATGGTCGTTCCAGGCACTCTGTTTGATGAACTCGGTCTCAATTACATGGGCCCTATCCACGGCCATGATATTAAAAATCTGGTGCACACCCTGAATAATATTAAAGATCAGCAGGGTCCACAGTTTCTACATCTGGTAACGCAGAAAGGCAAGGGCTATGGCCCGGCTGAAGATTCACCGATCGGCTCGCATTCCCTGAGCAAACTGGAAAAGCCGCCCGGGTCAAACATAAAACGACCAAGCTACTCAAATATATTTGGTCAATGGTTGTGCGATATGGCAACCAAAGATGAAACCCTGATGGCCATTACCCCGGCTATGAGGGAAGGCTCAGACATGGTTGCTTTTTCGGAACAGTTCCCGAGCCGTTATTTTGACGTTGCCATTGCCGAGCAACATGCGGTCACCCTCGCCGCCGGGCTCGCCTGTGCTGGCGCCAAACCGGTGGTGGCAATTTACTCCACTTTCCTGCAACGAGCCTATGATCAGTTAATTCATGACGTTGCTATCCAGAACCTGGATGTTCTGTTTGCCATAGACCGTGCAAGCCTTCTCGAAGACGGCCCAACTCATTCTGGTGTATTCGATTATTCGTTCCTGCGCTGCATCCCCAATCTCATTATTATGGCGCCTTCCGACGAAAATGAGCTGCGGCAGATGCTCTACACCGGATTTCAGCATGAAGGTCCTGCTGCGGTTCGCTACCCAAGGGGAAGTGGTATAGGTATTCAGCCTCAGCCTGATATGACGCAATTGCCCATCGGTAAATCCAGAACCATCAGGACAGGACAGGCGGTGGCTATCCTTGCCTTTGGTACCATGCTGGAGTCTGCCAAGGAAGCAGCCATCGAACTCGATGCAACGCTGATCGACATGCGATTTGTCAAACCCCTTGATCATGCTGTTATCGACGCGCTGAGCCAAAGTCACCAATTACTTGTCACGGTCGAAGAAAACGTCATAGCGGGCGGTGCGGGCTCAGCTGTTAATGACTATGTTGCCGCCGCGGGACTGAACACCAATCTGCTTAACCTCGGAATCCCAGACGAATTCATTCAGCCAGCTAATCCGAAGAAAATGTTGCAAGCCTGTGGTCTGGACCGAGATTGCATTTCAGATGCCATCACCAGCCGACTCAATTACCTCAACCAACCTGACGGCATAAAAAAAGCATTACTTCTGGGAGAATAGATGTCCCAATTTGCCCGCTTTAGTCTGCAGGTATCGAGCATTATGGTCGTTGTGGCCTGTTTCCAGTGGAATTCTAGCGCTGATTATGATCCCTAACTTGGTTAACGCATTGACCTTAACAGGATTATTGGTCATCAACCGGATCTGCTGCACCCGCAGGTGCGCAAACATATTCCTGCAAACCGTGTAATCACGCAGGTCTGCATCAAATCCCAGTTTCTCATTGGCCTCGACAGTATCAGCTCCAGCATCCTGGAGCTGATAAGCCCGGATCTTATTAATAAGACCAATACCGCGTCCTTCCTGACGAAGGTACAGTAGAACCCCTGCACCCTCCTCGGAGATCTTCTGCAGGGCACCGTCGAGTTGCGCACCACAGTCGCACCGCATGCTGAACAGGCAGTCGCCGGTCAGGCACTCGGAATGAACCCGGCACAGTACTTCCGATGCGTCCGCAACATTACCCAGCGTTAAAGCAATATGTTCCTGCCCGGTATCGGTATCCTCGAAGCCGTGCATGACAAACTCCCCATAACGAGTGGGTAGCTGGCAGGATGCTACGAATTGAACGGACATAGGGCCTAGCTCGCTTCTCTATTGAGCGAAGTGTAACAGCACTGACCCAGTACTGAAAATATTCGTATTAATTCAACGAATCAAACAGGGCTCGCAGGGAGCCTGCTGGAGACCCTGTGCGAAAGCCGCTGGCTTAACAGCGACTCCGTATCTCAGCCATTGGCATCTCCGCGGCGTTTGTGTGCTAACAGCCTATGATTCATACAGGGGCGAGGAGGCTTTCATCGCCCTGGATTGTATTCGCAAAGTCGCCACCAATTCATCGCTTTCACTGTAAGCATCAGCGTCATACCAGACAATCTCGGTTTTCGGGCTCTGGCTCACACAAACCACTTTGCATTCAATCCGGTAACGTCGCCCCATGATGAAAGGACCGTTGGTGTAGCCAATCTCCATCGCACCAAACAATCCGGTTGACTCTTCCACCAGCGGGCCCAACCCTTTCATGGCATTACCCCAGAGAAATTCCAAAATCGTACACGGCGCCGCCACGGGATCTCCCCAGGGTGACGATTGCCTGTACCAGGGCATCGGGTCACTAATCAGGTTTTCATCAAACCGTTCAAATTGTTTATCCGTGGTCGCTATAACATCGTAACTACCCAGGCTCATACCGGGCTTTACTTTCCTGAGTATCCGCAGCGCTTCCGGGTCGCAGGGTCGGTAATCAAGCGTACGCAGTTCTGATTGGGAATGATCACCCAAGGCCGCCGTGCCACTGCACACCAGCATGCCGTCGTCTCGCTCCATCCAAACCCTGATCTGGTTTTCACCCGGCTTCAGGGGTTCAGCAAACACCTGTACCTTTTCAAGATCTACCGTTGCATTTCTGAAATTAAGGGACAGGTTGCCGCGCTCAAACCACTGCTCACCAAAGATATTTACCAGTACTGGCGGGAACTGATTCATGTGGATATCACCTGCAACCGTGCCACCCCGAAAGCCCAGGTCAGCGGCAGTTTCATCGTCGTGAATGCTTCCAGCACCTGCATCTATTGACCAGTTCCGCGCAGCCCATAGCGGGCCTGTAATCGTTTCTGTCATTGTTTTTTCCTCCTGTTACCATATCGTTTCTCGAGTTCCTGCATGGCACCTACCATCATGGCTGCCCAGATTTCATCCTGTTTTAGCTGATCTTCCACACTACTAAGCAAGTTCTTTTCACCATAGTGCAGTGCAAGCTTGACCGCGTCAGCCGCAATATCTCCTGGAACATCGAAGTTATCGGTTATTTCCTTACTGAGGAAATTAACGACATCAGACCGACCCTGCCGATCCGTCTCAGCCAATAGCTTTCTCAATGAGGCATCCGCTTCAAGCCGGTTAAGCAGCAAAAGGCGTCCGAAACAATTCTGGCGACTGATTTTCGCTGTAAGTCTCACCATTTCTTCAAACTCATAAGGCGAGTTGAGCGCCTCCAGATGGAGCGACTGTAGCTGCCTATGTTCGCGTTCATAGAGCTTTTGCAGTAACCCTGGCAGATTTGGAAAGTAACTGTAGAGCAGGGCTTTGCTGGCGCCGGCTTGCAGGGCGATCTTATTCATGGTCAGGGTAGACATGCCGTCATTTTGAACCAGCTGGTAAGCCGCATCTAGAATTTCCTCAATTCGCTGATCCCTTGAAAGCCGCCGACGTCTGTTAATTGCTTTCCCGAGCATGGTCAATCCGGCAGTCCCAGGACGCGTTTTGCAATGATATTAAGCTGAATCTCATTTGATCCGCCAGCAATGGAAATCGACTTAGCCTCCAGATTCAAACGGCACATACTGATCTCTTCTTCAGTAAACGAATCGCCTTCCCAGCCAAATGCCTGGGTACCCCGGATACGATTCTGCAGTTCCAGTTGATCTTTGACATATTCCGCTTCGATGTAATTAAAGATGGAAGTGGTCGCACCCGGTGTATTCGCCTCAGACTCAACAACAGCACGCGCCTGGGTCAAAGTGAATGCCCGCTTACGCATGTCATTGCTGATAATTTCATCACGCAGCACCAAATCCGTAATCTCGCTGGCATTGGCATAATGTTTTGCCAGCGCCGACAGTGGCATCGAAGGCTTAATTCGTTGCAGGGGTCCTGCCTTGTCCGCACTGGCCAGTGACTCAAGACCCGATCGCTCGTGCTGCAGGAGTCGTTTAGCAACACTCCAGCCCTGGTTCTGTTTGTGTACGCGATCAATCTTGGGAACTTCAACGTCTTCGAAAAAGGTCTGACAAAAGGGTGAGCTGCCATTTAACATCTCGATAGGCCTGACGCTGACGCCTGGGGAATCCATGGAAAAAAGCAGGAAACTGATGCCCTCGTGTTTGGGTGCCTGCATATCAGTTCGTACCAGGCAGAAGATCCAGTCCGCATGCAGAGCACCGGATGTCCAGATCTTAGAACCATTAACCAGATAGTAGTCACCCTGGTCCTCCGCCCTGGTCTGTAAACTGGCAAGGTCAGACCCTGCTCCCGGCTCGCTGTAACCCTGGCACCAGGCGAGGTCTCCTCGAACAATTGCAGGAAGGTGCCTTAGCTTCTGCGCATCGGTGCCATATTCAAGTAAGGTTGGCCCGATCATGCTGATGCCCATCCCAACCAGCGGTGGTCTCGCTTTGATGATCTGCAGTTCATCCAGCAGGACAAGGAACTCATCTTTCCTGAGCCCGGCACCACCATACTCTTTCGGCCAGGTTGGCGCCGTCCAGCCTTTCTCCGCCATGCGCTGCAACCATACATAAGCATCTGGGTTAGTGCTCATGCGTTTTCTACCACCGACGATATCTTCACCTGGAACCATACGGGTACGCATGGACTCGGGGCAATTCTGTTCGAGCCAGCCTCGGGTCTCGTGCCGGAAAGTTTCAAGATCTACCATAAGGGACAAACACTATTGACGAAATAGTCAATAAAATACTCTCTGCCACAGGGTATAGTCAAATGATCTTAAGGCGAAAGTACTGCTGGCCTTAAATGACCCTGAAAATAACCCCGCGTTTCTTCAACGGCGACTGCAGGAAGAAATATCCACAACTATCCACAACTACCCACAACTAAATGATACTCTGATTTCTACGCTGGATCTTAAGTCGAATTCTCATTCACCCGTGGGACACCGTTTGAAAAGACAATTGCTTCGATCATTATTCCTCCTTGGTACCTGTCTTACACTGGTGCTGTTATTCACCGCCTGCTCCAAACAGGAATCAACAATAACCCTTCGTGGCGCTTCGCAATTTGATGAGCACCATGCTTACAG
>DUBB01000029.1 GCA_012960535.1 Gammaproteobacteria bacterium | reverse complement strand
CCTGGTCGAGCGGGATATGCCCTGGATTGCCTGCTACAGCGCCGCGATGTTACCGCCAGCCTTGCAAAGCATTACAGCCAGCCTACACCTCGATTGGAATTAGGCGAGGCAATCAATGGCCTGGCTCATTCAGCAATCGATGTGTCTGATGGTCTGCTGGCGGATTTGCAACACCTGCTGACCGCCAGTAGAGTCGGCGCCCGAATTGATCTGGCTGCTTTATCAGCAGATGCGCAGTTAGTAGCTGCCTGCGGGGTAGCAGATAGCGTCAGGTTTGCGCTAACTGCTGGCGATGATTATGAGGTCTGTTTTACAGCAGAGCCTGATCAGCGCAAGGCACTGGAACTTATCAGCCGCCAGTTACACTTGCCCTTGATCCGGATCGGCCGGATTATCGAACTCCAGGGCGTCGAATTTGAAAATGCTCCAGGAGACCTTGATACGGCCTTATTAGCGAAACACCCTGGTTATCGGCACTTTCGATGAAACCGTCGATGAAGGAAGTGTTCACTCAGCCCGATTATCTGCTGGCGTTGGGTTTCGGCTCAGGACTGGCCCCCCAGGCCCCGGGCACGATGGGTTCTATGGTCGGCGTGATCTTGTTTGCGGCCCTGTCTTTGTTACCTACACCGCTTTATATCCTGGTGGTGTTGGCTGCTCTGGCGATAGGCATTCCTCTTTGTTCTCGAGTTGCCAGACGGCTGGCAATCAAGGATCCGGCCTGTATCGTCTGGGATGAGATTGTCGGTGTGTGGATAGCGCTGATCGCCGTACCCTTGAACGGTTGGTGGATTTTGACTGGTTTTGTTCTGTTCAGGCTGTTTGATATCTGGAAGCCCTGGCCGGTTCGATATGTGGATCAGCACTGGCAGGGTGGCCTGGGTATTATGATGGATGATGTGATTGCCGGGTTGATGGCGCTGATAGTGATACAGACTGGGCTTTGGTTCTGGCCATGTCCCTGGGGATATTGCCCATAATTGGTTCTTAAATCTGAGTCGGTAATCTCAGGCGCGCCCCAGGCTTTGTGCCCCAGGCTTTTGTGCCCCAGGCTTTTGCGCCCCATTTGTTTGATGCTTAGATTTAAGATGCCACAAGTGGCTTATTCATTCCCGGCAGGGGAAACAGATTAACGGAGGAAGAGAAATGGAAGGCAGCGATCGTGATTTTGATGTAATTGTTTGGGGTGCAACCGGTTTTACCGGGCGGCTGGTGGCTGAATACTTAGCACTCACGTATGGGGTTGGCAGGGAATTGAGATGGGCAATTGCAGGTCGAAGCGCAGACAAGCTTGCCTCGATAGCCAGCATGGCACGCGAATCACAGGCGGAGGAATTGCCTCAACTACTTGCCGATATAAATGACCCGGATTCAATTGACCAGCTTGTTCAGAAAACCCGGGTAATCTGTACTACGGTTGGCCCCTATGCGTTATACGGCTCGGTCATGGTCGAAGCCTGTGTGAAACATGGCACGCACTGTTGCGATTTAACCGGTGAAACACCCTGGATGCGTAAGATGATTGATCAGTACCAGACAGCAGCAGAGGCATCCGGCGCGAAAATCGTGCATACCTGTGGCTTTGACAGCATCCCGTCCGATATAGGTGTCTATTTTCTGCAGCAATGCATGCGTGAGAAGTATTCAGTACAGGCCGCCGAGATTAAATATCGAGTCGTATCCAGTGCTGGCGGCGTCAGTGGTGGAACCGTAGCCAGCATGATGAATATGATGGATGAAGCGAAAACTGATAAATCAATTTTTGAAACCCTGCAGGATCCCTATGCGCTCAACCCGCTGAATCAGCCTCGTGGTCCAGATGGCAATGATCAGATGGGCACGGTATATGATCATGATTTTAGGCAGTGGACAGGTCCGTTCATGATGGCGGGTATCAATACACGGGTGGTCAGGCGCAGCAATGCATTGTTGAATTATTCCTACGGCAGGGAGTTTCGATATAGCGAAGCAATCCTTACGGGAAGTGGACCGGGTGGTTATATCAGAGCGTTACTGGTTGCTTTGGGTACTGGATTAATGGGTTTGCTGGCCGCCTTGGGTCCAACTCGCGCTTTGTTGAAAAAGATGCTGCCGGCGCCGGGCGAGGGACCGTCTGAACAAGCCCGAAATACGGGTCACTTCAATATCGAATTGCTTGGCAAGCACGCTTTGGATGAGTCCAAGAATATCCGCATCAGGGTGACTGGTGACAAGGATCCCGGATATGGAGCAACCTCTAAGATGCTGGCAGAATCTGCGGTTTGCCTGGCCATGGATAGTCTAACCGAGGGGGGTGGTTTTTTAACACCGGCGTCGGCCATGGGGGATCAGTTGGTTAAGCGCCTGCAGCAGAAAGCTGGCATGGGTTTTCATATGATATAGCGAGAATGCTTGTTTGAATTATTCGGCTTTTTAATGGGATATCGCCTGGCTTTAGTTGTTTCTGCATTAAAGCGAGTACTTAGATGTGGAACAAGCCAGGTGGACTGTGAGCAGGGAAATCGAGTAAATTAATCAATCTAATAACTTTTACAGAGGAAGCTTTGATGAAGAAGATTATTCAGTTAACCATGGGGTTTTTCCTTGCTACGGTATTTGCCTCTTCTATCGGGGCTGAACCAGTGAAACACACTATATCAAAAGCCGAAATTATAAAGATTGCCATGTCGGCCGCACCCGACAATATAAGTGCACAGGCAACAATCCTTAACTCAGCTGGAACAGTCTTGCGGGAAGGAACCAATGGCTGGACCTGTATGCCTGGGACACCCCCGAATGAAAATGTAAACCCAATGTGTGTCGATAAAGCCTGGCAGAAATGGCTCTCGGCTTTTATGGCGCAGGCGCCCTATAACTCAGAGGAAGAAGGCTTTGGCATGACCTATATGCTCCAGGGTGATGCCATGGTCGATAACAATGATCCTTTTAATACCGATAGATCAAAAGGGGTTTGGATACAGGAAGGTCCGCATTTAATGATGCTGATGCCGGCAAGTCTGATGAAGGATATGCCCAGGGATCCTTATGCAGGTGGGCCTTACGTGATGTGGGAAGGCAATGATTTTGTGCATGTAATGGTGCCACTGGAAGTGACCGCTAAGCCTGAATAAAAATCCGGCAACGGGAGTAACCAGATGTGCACTGGCCAGTCATAAGCCAGGGCAGTGCGGTCTTTGGTAAGTGGCTGAAGCAATAGAGCGGGCTGCATTCAAATTCGTATTAATCGTATTTGTGGCCATTCGCACAGTCCTGGGATTAGCCTCCAAATCCTTCGTGTAGCGAATTATCCCTTATAAGGGCAGCCACCCTTTGCTCAAGGATAGGCTTCCAGTCTTCGTGTGTCAGGATCCAGAAGTCATTTTTTATGATCGCCTGTATAACCCGGTCTGCCACCTCAGAGGGATCCTTGCCCTGCTGCAACAACAACTCTCCGGCATGCTTTTCAAACCTGTGCTCCTGGGCACTGGATTTGTGATCACTGGCGGATAACGCGGAACGGTTTCGTTTACTTTGAACGATCTGGGTGTTGATGGCACCTGGGCAGAGTACCGATGCGGAAACTGACGAATCATCGGCTTCAAGCTCCTTACGCAGTGTTTCCGTGATTGCCACGACGCCGAACTTCGCTACATTATAGGGTGCAATGCCGGATGATGCCTGCAGACCCGCTGTCGATGCAGTGTTAATGATATGGCCCTCACCGGCTTGCTTGATAAGGGGAACAAAAGCCTTGATACCGTAGATCACGCTCCACAGGTCAACGCCAAGTACCCACTCCCAGTCTGAAAGGGTCAGTTGTTCGACCGGGCCAGAAACGACCACCCCGGCATTATTATGGACGATGTGTACCGCCCCAAAGGCGTCCATGGTCTTGTCTGCCAGAGCCTCAATAGCCTCCCACTTGGAGACATCCGTCGGCACACCGATGACGTCGCACCCGGCTGTCTTAAGGTTAC
>DUBB01000028.1 GCA_012960535.1 Gammaproteobacteria bacterium | reverse complement strand
TCGTGGGTGCCCTCGTAGGTATTCACCGTTTCAAGGTTCATGACATGGCGAATCACATGATACTCGTCTGAAATACCGTTACCGCCATGCATATCTCTAGCATTACGGGCGACATCCAGGGATTTACCACAATTATTGCGCTTCATAAGCGAAATCAGCTCAACCGGGCAATCATCATCGTCCATCATTCTTCCCATTCGCAAACAGCCCTGCAGTCCCAAAGATATCTCCGTCTGCATATCCGCCAGTTTCTTCTGAATCAACTGGTTCGCCGCCAGTGGTCTGCCGAACTGCTTGCGCTGCAGGGTATAATCAAGTGCTGCCTGCCAGCAAAACTCAGCCGCTCCCATGGAACCCCAGGCAATGCCATAACGGGCCTTGTTCAGACAACCGAATGGTCCGGCCAAGCCCTTGGCATTCGGCAACAGGTTCTCTCGGGGCACCTCGACATCACTAAGCACAATCTCACCCGTAACGGACGCGCGCAGACTGAATTTGCCCTCTATTATTGGTGTTTCAAACCCGGGCATACCCCGTTCGACAATAAAACCGCGAATCTTACCCTCCAGTTTGGCCCAGACCACAGCAATGTCAGCGATGGGAGAATTAGTAATCCACATTTTTGCGCCATTAAGCAGATACCCGGAATCCGTGGCTTCGGCGCGGGTGATCATACTGCCTGGATCTGAGCCATGGTCTGGCTCCGTCAGGCCAAAGCAGCCGACCCATTCACCCGTTGCCAGCTTGGGAAGGTATTTCTCCCGCTGCGCCTCTGAGCCATAGGCGTTAATGGGATGCATCACCAGCGAAGACTGCACGCTCATGGCAGAACGGTAACCGCTGTCTACCCGCTCAACCTCCCTGGCAACCAGCCCATAGGATACATAGTTCACGGCCGAGCAGCCGTACTTCTCCGGCAGGGTTGGGCCCAACAAGCCCAGTTCACCCATCTCGGTCATGATTTCACGGTGAAAATGCTCATCCCGATAAGCCTGGCGCACACGACTCATCAGCCGGTCCTGCGCATAATCGCGCGCCGTGTCTCTTATCAGTCTTTCTTCTTCGGTCAGTTGATCATCCAGTAAAAAAGGATCATCCCATTTGAATCCTGCCATACTTTCCTCTTTAGGTTGGTTCGTGTCATCCGTACAATAACGGGTTCTGGGTTGAGTATATTCCTAAGTCATGGGCCAGCCTAGTTCCAAGGTTTCTAATAAGGCGATCTGATGGCAATAGATTCAACAACCCTGCAGTTATTACTTGATACGCTCGAGCGTTTTGTCAAAGAGCGTCTTCGTCCTCTTGAATCGCAAGTCGGCAAGGATGACAAAATTCCCGACCACATTATCGACGAGATGAAGCAACTTGGCCTGTTTGGCCTGACCATTCCGGAAGCCTATGGCGGACTGGGTCTCAACATGAGTGAAGAAGTCGCGGTCGCAAGGGTCTTCGGTCATACCTCACCGGCATTCAGGTCCGCTTTTGGGACCAACGTGGGCATCGGCTCGCAATCCCTGGTCATAGATGGCACGGAAGCGCAGAAGGAGTACTACCTGCCGAAGATGGCCACAGGAGAGATAATAGGTTCATTCTGTCTGACCGAACCTGATTCAGGCTCCGATGCCGCATCGGTAAAAACCACCGCCATCAGACAGGGTGATAATTACCTTATTAATGGCACCAAGCGGTTTATCACCAATGCCCCCAGTGCTGATCTTTTTACTGTGTTTGCCCGTACCCATACGCAGGAAAAAGGGGCCCGGGGGGTCTCTGCTTTCCTGGTTGACGGGAATCTGCCTGGAATTACCCTGGGCAGTCCTTACCGGAAAATGGGCCAGCAAGGTGCGCCTGTCTGTGATGTCATGTTCGATGATGTCAGTGTGAGCCAGGACAAGCTGGTCGGCGCAAGGGAGAACGTCGGCTTTGCCACCGCCATGAAAGTACTCGATAAAGGCAGGCTGCATATCAGCGCCATCAGTGTTGGTATTGCCGAGCGTTTGATCGAAGACGCGACTCGTTATGCTGTCGATCGCCGGCAGTTCGGCCAGGCGATTGCTGATTTCCAGCTCATTCAGGCCATGCTGGCTGACAGCCAGACAGAAACCTACGCCGCCGCCTGTATGGTGGAAGAAACCGCAAGACGGCGGGACACAGGCGAAAACGTCAGTGTGCTGGCGGCCAGTTGCAAGCTATTTGCCACCGAAATGGTTGGCCGGGTAGCCGATCGTGCCGTTCAGATCTTTGGTGGTGCAGGCTACGTGGAAGATGATGGTATCGAAAGGTTCTATCGTGACGTACGGCTGTTCAGGATCTATGAAGGAACATCACAAATCCAGCAGACGGTAATTGCCAAGGATCTGATCAATCGTTATCGGTAAACACCAACAAATCTCAGATAGTGGGCCAATTAACCACAAATGACTAGCCAATGAAGGGGCTAAAACGGTAGCCTTATAACAGTCCCTAACACAAGAAAAACATGGCTGGGTATTCCACCAAAGAAGTCGCTGATTTAGTTGACCTACCCAGGCAGACCATCTGGGAACTGGCTCGAGCGGGCGTATTGGATCCGGAAAAAACGACTTCGCTACAATACCGGTTTTCCTTTCAGGACATTATCATACTGCGAACTGCCAAGGACCTCATTGAAGATGGTGTCCGCAAGAGTCGTATTCACCGTGCCCTATCCCAGCTAAAGAGCCAGTTGCCGACTAACCGGCCGCTGACATCACTGCGAATCAGTGGTGATGGTAATGCCGTGGTCATTCGTGAGGACAACCGCCTATTCAACGCTGAAAGCGGCCAGCTTCACCTGAACTTTGAACTCACTGAAAACAGCAGTGTCATAGCAAGCCTTGCTCAGCAATCCGCCAAGTCAGAAAAGGAAGAGCAACTGACCAGCGATGACTGGTTTGACCTCGGCGTAGACCTTGAAGCAGTCAGTCCTGATGATGCCCCCGCTGCGTATCGAAGAGCACTGGAGATTGATCCGACTCACGGTGATGCGCACGTTAATCTGGGTCGCATCCTACAGGAAAGTGGCAATTGCGAAGAGGCCGAAGGCCACTATCGCCTAGCCCTGCAACTTGATCAGGACAACCTTCTGGCAACCTTTAACCTGGGCACCCTGCTGGAAGATCTGGGCCGCATAAAAGATGCCATTGACGCCTATAAGGATGCCGATCAGTTTGCAGACTCTCATTATAATCTTTCCCGCCTGTACGAACTGGTAGGCGAACACGACCTGGCACTATTACATCTTCAGAATTACCGCAGGCTGATTGACCCGGATTAGACAGAACGTCAGCACCGCTAGCTGGCCTTTAATCCTTCTAGTGAATCAGGGTGTTATTGGACTCCAGGGTGATCTTGATCAAGCGATTACCGAGAATAACCAACTGACCCTGTTGACGAGCCTGTCCATCGACGGTGTACTCGAACTGATACTCCCGCCACAGGCACCACTGGTCGTTATGATCTCGGCTCATCGAAAGATGAATAGTGTGAACGGTATGATCCAGCAGTTGAACATCATATTTTTTGCATTCACGCCTGGCGCACAAAATAGCCAGTTCACCCATGCGCGACGCCGATTGCCAGTAAAGGCCTACAGCACCTACAAATAAAAGAAGAAACCAGTCAAACATCGTTCTAGGCTACAAGAAAGTGGTTTTCTGGTCATCAACTATTAACATCCCTAAACGAATCACGTAAACTTCGCCGCGGAGGGATGGCAGAGCGGTTGAATGCACCGGTCTTGAAAACCGGCATAGGTTTGTAGCCTATCCAGGGTTCGAATCCCTGTCCCTCCGCCAAATGTCAAATAAAATCATGCACTTATATCTGATTTTATCTTTATGCCCTCAATTGTTCCCTCATTCAGGCAAAACCTCACCCCTGATTTCAGTTTAGTAGATAGCGCAATAGGCACTGAAGAAGCGTTTTACCAAAACAATCCTCACACACCCACCTACCATTTCCGGCTAAGTAGCA
>DUBB01000027.1 GCA_012960535.1 Gammaproteobacteria bacterium | reverse complement strand
TCGCGAATTGCCGTATGCGGGCAGCCACCGGTCTCCACACCGATAATACGATCATCCTGCAGCGCCTGACTTCGTATCAGGAACTCGGCGTCTTCCTGGGTATAAATATCATTGGTCACCACCGCTATCTCGTACTGGTTGCGCATCTTCTTACAGAGCGCTTCTACCAAAGCCGTTTTACCTGAGCCTACGGGACCGCCGACACCCACTCTCAACGCATTACCTTTGGTCATTTTTTCTCATCCAAGTTGATTATTAAGATCGAAACAGTCTCGAATACTGTGTTTCATGCAGGCAACTGGCCATCGCCACGCCATAAGCCGTATTGCCAATTTCATCGTCACTGAGCGCGCTGGACTGATCGATAACCACGGCTATGATTTCTGTCAGTTCCGCCAGCAAACGTTGTCCATCGGTCTGCCCGAACGGCATCAATTTTATCAGAGCACTGACCTGGTTATCACACCAGCTCCACAAAAATCCAGGCAGTGCCTGTCGTGGCGGTATCGACCAGTAGTGAACAGCAAACGAATACACGGTTAAGTAGGCGACCGACTCGCTACCGAAAAAATCCGGCAACTCAAACTCCAGGTCCTTGAGCAGGCGAGACAAAGCCTGGCCTAATTGCTGATCTTCCAATAACAACTCACTGGTTTCCCTGGAGCTCAACAGAAACCGGTTCCAGTGGTCTGCAGCAGCCAAGTCGGATTTAGCAAAAGCCTCGGACAGGCGCATAAAAATCGGTACTTCAAGTCGGCCCAAGGTTGCCTCAAGCTGGCCTGATATCCACTTATAGGCGCTGGCCCGATCCCTGACCCAGCCGGTTTCAACCGCGGTTTCGAGCGCTTGGGAATAGGAATAAGCACCCACCGGCAAAGTCGGTGAAATCAGTTGCCATAGCCTGAACTCAGCCTTATTAAAACGGTTGGCGAAAGACTCAGTCATGTTCATCGGTATGCGTATGCCCATGATGCTGGGCGTGTCGATGAGATGGCTGTTGATAGGCGCCTGACTCAGGCTCAAACGGTGCGGATAGATGGCTTATCCGCCCGCCCAGGCTTTCGACCAGTTGATCCAGCACGTGGTCGATCTGGTAACGGAGCCAGGTTTCACTGATCTGTAATGGCACATGCCTGTTGCCCAGATGGAAACACAACCTGGCGATAAGCAAAGGAGAATCCGTCTCAGCCTGGGTGACCTCCTCCGCAGCGGTCCTAATCTGGATCACGGTACCATCTTCGGCTTCAAGCAGATCGCCGTGCTGCAGCGTGTTGCCTCGCTCCAGAAACAAGCCTACTTCCCTGCCATCGTCCAGCTTTGATTTAAAACGCGCCTTCTGGCGCAATTCAAAAGGCAGGGTCAGCGTTGCCTGGGGAATAGCATTGGTCTCCGCCAAATCAGATATTGCTAAATAGGCCATAGGAAAAAATCTTCTCTAATAAATCAGAAAACAAGGCGGGCTGATGTCATCACAACCACTTAGATTCATGTTTCAGAACAGGAAGTAGCGCTGTGCCAGCGGCAGTACCTGCGCGGGTTCGCAAGTCAGCAACTCACCGTCGGCCCTGACCTGATAAGTTTGCGAGTCGACCTCAATATTAGGCAGGTAACTGTTATGAATCAGATCCTTCTTGCCAATATTTCGCGTGTTTCGCACGGCACTGACCCGGTTCCTGAGTCCAAGCTGATTGGCGATATCATTCTCGATGGCTAACTGCGACATGAAGGTCATACAGGTGGCGTTCCTGGCTTTGCCCAGGGCACCAAACATAGGGCGAAAGTGAACCGGCTGCGGCGTTGGGATTGATGCATTCGGGTCACCCATTGCTGCTGCAGAGATCATACCGCCTTTAATAATCAGGGCCGGTTTAGCACCAAAGAACGCCGGTTTCCACAACACTATGTCGGCCAGTTTACCGACTTCAAGGGAGCCAACTTCATGGCAGATACCGTGTGAAATAGCCGGATTGATCGTATACTTTGCGATATACCTCTTGGCGCGGAAATTATCATTACGGTCGTTATCCTCTCTCAGCGCGCCGCGCTGAACTTTCATCTTATGGGCCGTCTGCCAGGTTCGGGTAATCACTTCACCTACACGCCCCATGGCCTGCGAATCAGAGGCAATCATGCTGAAAGCACCTAGATCATGGAGGATATCTTCGGCAGCGATGGTTTCCCGGCGAATACGTGACTCGGCAAAAGCCACATCTTCAGCAATACTCGAATCCAGGTGGTGGCAGACCATCAGCATATCCAGATGCTCGTCTACCGTATTTACCGTATACGGCCGAGTTGGATTTGTGCTTGAAGGCAGTACATTGGCCTGCCCGCAGGCCTTTATAATATCGGGGGCGTGGCCGCCGCCAGCACCTTCGGTATGGAAGGTATGAATGGTGCGATCCTTGAAGGCGGCAATCGTGTCCTCAACAAAACCTGATTCATTTAATGTGTCAGTGTGGATAGCGACCTGGACATCGACCTGCTCAGCTACAGTCAGACAATTATCAATGGCAGCCGGCGTGGTACCCCAGTCCTCATGAAGTTTTAACCCCATGGCGCCCGCGGCGACTTGATCCAACAGCGGTTCTGGCAAACTGGCATTGCCCTTACCCATAAAACCGAGATTCATGGGCAACTCATCGGCGGCTCTGAGCATCTGATGAATATTCCAAGGCCCTGGCGTACAAGTCGTCGCATTGGTTCCGGTTGCCGGCCCGGTACCACCGCCGAGCATGGTCGTGATCCCAGACATCAAGGCATCATCCACCTGCTGAGGACAGATAAAGTGGATATGCGCATCAATACCGCCGGGTGTGGTAATCATGCCTTCGCCGGCAATGGCTTCCGTGCCTGGGCCAATCACAATGTCAACACTGGACTGGGTATCCGGGTTTCCGGCTTTGCCAATACCACTAATCCTGCCATCTTTAATACCGATATCAGCTTTAATGATGCCCCAGTGGTCTAATATCAGAGCATTGGTAATAACGACATCAACGACTTCCTCAGCACCAGACTGGCTTTGGCCCATGCCATCACGGATAACCTTGCCACCTCCGAATTTAACTTCATCACCATAGCTGGTCCGGTCTTCTTCAACCTCGATAATAAGTTCTGTGTCGCCCAAACGAACCCTGTCACCGACGGTGGGTCCATACATCTCAGCATAGGCCTGCCGAGTCATCTTCACCATGACTGTTTTCTCCCTGATAGCGTAACGATGGTTATGGCCTTCTACAGCTTACCCATCACTTTGCCGTTAAATCCAAACACCTGCCGGTTGCCCGCATATTCAACTAACTCGAGCTCACGTTCCTGGCCAGGTTCAAAACGGATGGCCGTACCCGCCGGAATGTTGGGTCGAAAACCCCGAGTTAGCTCACGCTCAAATTCAAGCGCACTGTTGGTTTCATAAAAATGGTAATGAGAACCCACCTGGATCGGTCGGTCTCCTTTATTAGCCACGCTGATCTTCAAGGTGGTTTTACCCTCATTGAGGGAAATCTCTCCGGGTTCAATAAAGTATTCGCCTGGTTTCATAAACGCTTTCTCATTAAGAAGGTGGCTTAGGTGATGGGATTATGGACCGTAACCAGTTTGGTTCCATCAGGAAAGGTGGCTTCAACCTGCACATCAGGAATCATATCGGCAATACCATCCATCACATCCTCTGTGCTCAGCAGGGTTGCGCCATAACTCATTAAATCAGCTACGCTGCGGCCGTCTCTAGCGCCTTCAAGGATGGCTGCTGAGATAAAGGCCACTGCTTCTGGATGATTCAGTTTTACACCCCTGGCTTTGCGCCGCTCAGCTAACAGAGCTGCCGTAAATAAAAGCAGCTTATCCTTTTCCCTTGGTGACAAATCCATACAGCCTTCCCCTTCCACCGCTCGGTTCTATGATTTGATTAGACTGGCACTGCTGATACCGAAATGCAGTGGCAGAGACGACGACTCAAGTATGCCAGATTCTCGGTTGTATCGCTTCCTTTGCCATGATTTCAGGCCTGATCAGTTGCCATACTTTGATCAGTTTTCGACGGGCCAGCTCAGCCTTGTCAGCCAGAACCCGGCAAATGAGTAAGCCATCAATCAAGGTAGTGGTAAGCCGCACTGATTTCTCAAAACCGGCTATTTCTCTTACTTTATCACGGATATCCGGCGTGGCCGGCGTGGCAACCAGATAACCAATTACGCCATAACCATGAAAGCCCCAGGATTCGCTAAGCATTGGGCTGCTGCCCTCGATGAGTAACCGATCGTTCAGCAGTACTCTACCCCGCTGCTTTATTTCCAGGGTCTGACGGATGGCCCCCTGAGCAAAAGTCTCCCCAGATGCCGGCCGACCCAGGCAGATCATATCCCAGGCGATCAATTTTGAATGGCTGGCCAATTCTATACGGGTATTTATTCTGGTATTACACTGATCAAAATAGATCGACTCCTGCGGCAACCATTCCAGCATCGCCTCCTGCTGCAGCGACAGGCTCTGTAGCAAACGAGACGAGCGCTTATCTGAACGGTAAAACTTATTGGCTGCCGGTGTCGTTACCAGAGCATGACTACTCTCCTGCAAGGTCAGGTCAATGGCTAACTGATCACCCCCTACAACGCCTCCGGGCGGATGCAAAACATAAACGTGGCAGGTACCACCTTCAGGATAAAAGGGTTTCTGTACCGCCAACGGCCCTTGGAAAGATTTACCGGCGATAATGGTACGGCTGCCTTTAACTGCAAACTGCAACGATAAATTGGCAGACCAACCAGGCGGTTGATCTGGTGCCGATAGCGACTGTCCGCCTGAAACGTTCATGTAATAGAGTTCATGTCATAGAATTCATATAATAGAGTTCATGTAATATTGATTAGTCTTGCGGCATGGATTTTAGCATTCTATGTCGGCTACTCATTAATACTTTGTGAACCCTGTTATCCGGTCTGGTAGACCATCGTGTACCTAAAACAGCACCCTGGGAACGGCCCTTCAGCTCGCAATCGCTATCTGGGCTCTTAGCCTCAGGGTGCTATCGACCCTTGAAATCGGGCTCCCGTTTTTCCATGAAGGCTAATCTGCCTTCGGCATAATCTTCCGACAGACGAATCTGCGCGCGGCGCTGGTCGCCGAGCTTCCTCGCCGATGCTTCATCACCATAGACTGCCTGCCAGAGAGTCGCCTTCTGTGCCCGCAAGGCAAGTGGCGCGCACTCCTGCACCAACCGCCGAGCAAAATCAAAAGCATCTGTGCGCAATTCTCCAGCCGCACTGATATGTTCGACCAGTCCTGCGCTGTGGGCCCAGCTCGCGTCCTTGGCATCACCGGGTGATAGAAAGGCAAAGGATTTTGCATAACCTAAACGACGAGCCAGCTTAAGCGGTATATCAACCGGGTTCACGCCAATCCTAACTTCCGAGATCATGAATTGTGTACTTGCATCCGCAAAAACCATGTCACACGCCAGTACCAGGTTAACGCCTTCGCCCACGCAGTAGCCCTGCACGGCAGCAATAATAGGTTTGTCTGTCACCATCCGCTGATCAATATTGAGCCCACCAAGACCACTGGTTATGCCCTGACTGGCTAAATCATTGAGCGCATTGACATCAGCGCCCACTGAAAATGCCCGGTCACCTTCTGCTTGAATGACCGCCACCCAGGCATCTTCAGACGAATGGAAAGTATCCAGCGCCTGATTCACACCCTGGTACATTGCCGCATCAAATGCGTTCATTTTGTCAGGCCGGTTAAGGGTTATCAGGGCTACTCTATGTTTTATTTCATAGCTTACCCGGTCAAAAAATTCCTGCTGCATGTTCCTGCCCCGCTAACGTTTTATTCATTTTGTGAACCTCTGCTACTGGGCTATCACAGAGGCCAGTAAGCTGTCGATATCTGCTGTTAGCCCAGCTCGATTCTCCAATCTGGCAAGCCACGCCTGGGGTATACCGCATTCACCGCCGACGCCATAAAGTGCCCCGCAGGCCGCGCCCAGTATGATCGCTCTGCCGCAATTATCGCCGCCCGCATAAATATTGGCTCTGATGGCATCAACATAGGACGAAGTTGATTTTAGATTAAACAAAATACTGGGCACACCCGCGCCCAGATCACAATGCATGCCCACTTGGCGCGTCAGCTCCGGCACAGAGCCATTGTCTGCCAGCGCTGTTTCCAGCTTTCGACGCTGGGTCCCGGAAGCAGCCTCCAGGCCTGCAGTTATCGCTTTATTAACATCCTTGCCTGCTATGATCGCGGCCAGCAATTGCGTACAGATCATCCCAAAATCAACCGCCCGCGGCGTATTATTAGTCACCCTTATGGCACTTTCAGCATATCCAGCCATATCCGGGTCACCGGCATATCGAGCGATCAGGGCGGGTAACTTACTGACTGCTGGAAGCTGTTCGTCTTCCGCTCCCTGGAATTCTGCCGTTGCCTGCAGTGCCTGTATCACTGCCCTGGCGTAGCCCAGGCACGCTTCTGATGCTGGCATGGCGTTGGTTATATAAACTGCCTCCTGCTCTAATCTATCACCCTGGAAACGCCTGGCCGCGGCTAAAATCTTGATTAGGACCGTGGTTTTCTGCTTCGCGTCGCCCGCAAAGGGTACCGCATTCGCTCTCGCCAGCGCTTCATGTTCACTGTGATAAATCGTATCCAGCGTTTCTCTGGTCGGCCGGTCTATATAGCCTGAAAACTTTCCGCCATAACCAAAATGATCTCTGAAGGCATCCTGATAGCGGTCTTTATTGTATTGACCGCTATTATCAAGCAGGGAATGCAGCATTACCCAGCATTGCTCCCCGTACTGGGAAAACGCCCCAGCTCGCTTTCCCGGATGAGCAAAGTATCCGACATTACCGGTAAAATCAGCTTCATCGGGTTCTCTGAATTCAGGTTGTTCCGGGGCTAACTGGAGGATCCGTGTCTGGCTGTACAACCAGTGGAATCCCAGAGCTGCAGCATCGGCAACAAAGGCACCGAGAATGGCATTTTTAGCGCGGCTTAACACGACAGGTTCAGGCATGATCATTTCAAGTTAAGGATGACACTACCAATCTACACCAGCTGCCTGCCAAGGTAAATTACGGCTAGGGTCATTTCAATCGGCAACGCCTGTATTATCCCTGATAGTTACCATTCCCAGTGGAGACAAGCCAGAGGCGATAAGATTAAAATACTGATTGGCGAAGCGCTTCTCCCTGATAACCCTGGCAAGACTAATCAGTGAGCTATGAATTCAATAAAAAGCGACATCTACTAATAAAAATTTAGGCCTACACCTACATCTACAGGACGACATTGATACAACTACATTAATATTGCAGTCACTATAGGACTTACTTTATGAGGCATACTCTATAAGGCTATATCTGTACGGCTAAATCCACAAAGCTATATTTACAAAAAGCTATATTTACAAAAAGCTATATTTACAAAAGGAGGCCAGCTTCATGATTACTCGAGAACACGGCTATCTAAAAGTCAAACCGCCTGATCACGCTCCGAAGGAGAGCCTGACCCTTGAGCAATCCGGCGCCTGCAGGCTGCCTAGGGTCTTTTCTGAATCAGAAGTCCTGCAATTAACAGAAGAGATTGATCAGATCTATAAGAACCGCCAGCCTGACGGCCGCAATCCCAATCGTCCAGATGACATTGACCAACACTTCCGCTACGAGATGCTCAACCGCAGTGAGGCCTGCCAGAAAGCCGTCGGCCATTCCCGCCTGCTGGCCGTTATAGAGCCTTTACTGGGACAAGATTGCCATGTGATAGCCAACACAGCCTGGAAAAACCCTGCCAACCCCAATGACCCTTCCCAGGCCTGGCATATCGATGCTGGTCCACATATACCGCTGGCAGAAGGTGTCCTCTGGCCAAAAGATATTCCTCATCCCATTTTTGCTATTGGCTGTCACATTCTCCTGCAAGCCTGCGGCCTCAAGGATGGCCCAACCGGCATCATCGCTGGTAGCCACCTGTCTGGACGGCCCCCGCCAGGCGATAAATTGTTCGATAATGAACTGAGTTACAATGGCCAGCAGGTTACCCCGTTAACCGGTCAGGCAGGTGATGTACTGCTGTTTGTTTCGGATGTCTGGCACCGCAGACTGCCCACCAGCAGCAGCGACCAGGGCAGATTCTTTCTGCAGGTTCATTATGGGCGAAGGGATATTCAGCAGCGACTGCATACCGCTGAACAAACAAACCAGTTAAGCCAGGCAGCAATTAAGCGAGCCGCCTCTAGACGCGAAAAAACCCTTATCGGGCTTCACAGACCTGGTTTTTACGATGGCTAGAAAGACAAGCCACTGCGTCTCTTTAAATCCAGACAGCTTGCCCCTCAGCACGGCATCAGCAGTGCTGCGGTCAGGCGTTACTCATAATAAAACACAAATCACGCTGAGAGGATCCGCAAATGGCGCTATATAACCGACATCATCGACGCTTTCAGGAGCGATTCAAATCCAGGAACCTCGCCGATAAAATGCAAGATATCGTGGTCAGGGAAGAGATAACCAGCGCGGACAAAACGTTTATTGAAGCGCAGGAATTCTTTTTTTTATCATCCATCACAACCGATGGCAGCCCGACTGTGTCGTATAAAGGCGGGAATCAGGGATTTGTAACGGTTCAGGACAATAAAACCCTCGTGTTCCCAAGTTACAATGGTAATGGCATGTTTCTGTCTATGGGTAATATTCAAAGTAACCCAGCGGTGGGTCTGTTATTCATAAACTTCGAGCATCCCCATCGAATACGCTTTCATGGCCATGCCAGCGTGCTAGGCGAACACAAGCTCATGCAGCAATATCCAGAGGCTGAGTTACTGGTAGAAGTGAAGCTCAGCAGAATGTGGGTGAATTGCCCTCGTTACATCCCGCGAATGCAGAAACTCGAAGATTCAGCCAATATTCCAAAGCCTGGCCTGCAGACACCGCTAGCGGACTGGAAAAAACTCGACTTATTCCAGGATGTTCTTCCCCCTGATGATCAGCACAGAGTCAATGACGAGGGTGGCAGCTTATCAATGCAAAACTATGCAGCTCTTTTAGACGAGGACCGCTGAAGCCAAACCAGCACCATAGCATCCCGCAGACAACCAGATCTGACTCTCACTACGAGTAATCAGTCTGGCCAGCACAGCTGCTAAACCAACCCAGATCAACGAACGGTAATCAGTTCAACCTCAAAAACCAGAGTCGCATTGCCTGGAATCGGTCCCACGCCATTGGCGCCATAGCCCAGATCAGGCGGTACCGTCAATTTCCATTTGTCACCTTCCTGCATCATCTGCAATGCCTCAGTCCAGCCAGCAATGACGCCATCTACGGGTAAATCAAGGGGTTCACCCCGATCGACCGACGAATCAAATACACGACCGTCCTCGAAGGTACCGTGATAGTGCACAGACACAACATCGGTCGGTCCCGGCGTCCTGCCATCTCCTGTTGCCATTATCTCGTATCGCAATCCCGACGCGGTAACCTTCACATCTCCCATATACCCTCCAGCTAAATCTGTGTTTATTGGTTTCGCCGTCAACCATAACCTAAATCTACCTAGCAGTAGACAATCCTGGGTTCACTTTATTGCTCAGGCAGTTTACTCAACCAAAAAGATACAACAAGTCACTGTCCTGCATTGAATCCAGGGTATTTTTAGTCTTTAATTTTGATTGACCCTAATAGCCTGGCCAGAATTCTGACTGCCTACCTGATCTGCCTCGCTGTTAGTAAGTCCAAGCCATAAGACTGGGGAATATTAATGCTGACTTTATTTACCGCAAAATCGATAATCACCATGAACCCGTCAATGCCTGCAGCCGATGCCATTCTGGTTGGTGATGGTCGCATCATAGAAGTGGGCCACGAGGACAAGATGCAGCCTTGGCTGGATGCCCACCCGCACACGGTAGACCGGCAATTTTCCGAGAAAGTAATCTGCCCTGGTTTTATCGACCCCCATCTACACCCCACTATGGCAGCGGTACTTCTGCCCATGGAATTCATAACAGCCATGCGCTGGAAACTACCCTGGGGAATCGTTGAACCAACTACCACGGCAGAACAGTTTGATCAGCGTATGGTTGCACTGCATGCCCAAAAAGAGCCTGATGCGCCCCTGTTCATCTGGGGCTATCATCAACTATGGCATGGCCCCATGGGTAAGCAACGCATCAACAACGTCAGCAGCGAGCGGCCAATGGTGGTCTGGCACCGCTCTTTTCATGAACTTTACATGAACGATGCGGCCCTGAAGATGACCGAAATCAATGAGCAAGATATAAAGCCCGGCGCGCAGGTTGATTTCAGTAACGGTCATTTTTACGAAAATGGCCTAGGCCTGGCAATCAACAGGCTCAATCCCTGGCTGCTGGCACCGGACAAATATGCCGCTGGACTGCAGCGCCTGAAACAGGTCGTTCAACACGGCGGACACACCAGCATAGGCGACCTGGCGACGGGTCTGTTCGACTTTGAATCTGAAGCCAATGCCCTGGCGTCAATTCTAGATGGGGATGATGTGCCGTTTCGAACACGACTGGTTGCACACGGCACTGCTATACTCAAAGGGAGCCAATCGATCGAAGACGGTCCAGCACTGGCGATGCAATTAATCGAACGTAACAGCCACCGTCTAAAGTTTGGCAAACATATTAAACTTTTTTGTGATGGCGCTTTCTTCAGCCAACTTTCACAATTAATGGAGCCTGGTTATATCGATGGCCACCAGGGCGAGTGGCTGATGCCGCCGGAGATCTTAGAACAGAACATGCGGGCCTACTGGCATGCTGGATTCCAAATTCATGTTCATGCCTGTGGTGACCTCGGCATTGAACTCACCCTGGACCTGTTGGAGAAAATGCAGGCTGAAAAACCCCGTTTTAACCACGGCTTCACCATAGAGCATTTTGGTTTCAGTACACCTGAACAAATCAAAAGGATTAAAGCACTGGGGGCCCAGGTTTCGGCTAACGTTTATTACCTACACGAGTTATCAGACATCTATTCTAGAGAAGGTATTGGTTACGAGCGAGCATCGCAGATGTCGAGGCTTGCCTCCTGCTTTACAAACGACATCAATACCGCCCTACATTCAGACTTCACTATGGCTCCAGCAGAACCGCTCAATAGCGCCTGGGTTGCAGTCAATCGAATCAACCATGCAGGCGAGGTCATGTGCGCGCAAGAATGTCTGACTGCTCAGCAGGCTCTCGAAGCCATTACCATCAATGCTGCTCATGTATTGGGCATGGCTGCAGACACTGGCAGTCTTCGAGCCGGTAAATACGCTGATTTTACCATTCTTGATGAAGATCCATTAACCTGCGATGCCATGCGCATCAGAGATCTACGCATTCATGCAACCGTATTTGAAGGTAAGGTATTCCCCCTTGACTCCTGATAATCAGCGCCGCTCACCGCAATGAAGCAACGACTAATCCCCATTACTATCATCAGCGGTTATCTTGGTTCCGGGAAGACAACGTTTATCAATCGTTTGCTGGCCGCAGATGTTCTTCCCAGCAAAGTGGCTGTTCTGGTCAACGACTTTGGTGACATCAACATTGATGCAAAATTGATTGCCCAGATTTCCGATGACGGCAGTGTTGTCTCCCTTACAAATGGCTGTGTCTGCTGCACGCTGCAGGACGATTTAGCCAACACCTTCGAGCGGATAAGCAGCTTAGCGATCGATCACGTTCTGCTCGAGGCCAGCGGCGTGGCACTACCGAACAAGCTCAGGACCCAATGCCACTACCCTGGCTACTTTCCTCAGCACTGTGCAGTGACCGTAGATGCAGAAAATTACCATAAAAAGAGGCAGGACAAATATGTAGGCAATCTGGTCCAGCAGCAGGTACTGCAGGCCGATACGCTAATTATCACCAAACTGGACCTTGCCGGCAGCTTCGAATTGCCTGACAGCCATGATCCGGGCAGGCCTAATAGCACAGACTTATCACCGGCTAAGCAGTACTCTGTCACTGACCCCCAGCTCATTTATCACCTGCTGGAACCCGTTAAGGGCCTTAACTACAAGCCAGGGTCTTCTTCCGACATGGCCTCATTCAGTAGCTGCACCCTGGAGCAGCATAAACCAATAGATATACAAGAACTCAGCGACCTGCTTGCAACCGTTCCTGCACAGATCGAGCGCATCAAAGGCTTTGTGGACACGCCAACAGGCTTACAATTGATCCAGAAAGTGGGTAAGCGCTGCAGCATAGTCCCAGCCGATGCTGCGCAGAACCCTGGCCTGGTGTTCATCTATCCCAGCCAGGCAGCAAACCCGGCAGAGGTATTGCAAGTGAACTGGAAACCCTGGATGACACTGCGCGGCAATCATCTACACAGCGCTCATCATCCTGAACAGAGCTGAATAAAGCGCTATTTGTCTACCATGGCCGCGCTGCTCGGACCCAAACTGGCAACCCCGCTGCGGTTAGCTATTCAGGGGTTACCTACCCAGATTGTCTATCAATTCAAAGGAAATGTAGTTTTCCCAATAACTGTCAGGCGAAGGGGCTCGATCAACTACCTGCTTATCTGCCAGGCCGTAAATTCCGTGATTTCATGCCTGTCGAGATACACTGTGTAATAGTCTCCTTTGAGCCAGCTTTCATACTGATTGGTTGTAAACGCACTGTCGGAACGGCCGCTATTGCCGCCTGCTATGACAAAGCGGGCATGCTGGTAGTCTGACAGGTCTACCACCAGACGATAAGCCGGGCCGTGAAAGACCCGGCAGGGCACATCACCTGCAGCTGAATTTCCCGGCCCTCTGCCCATATGAACGGCCATGGCCAAGGTAAACGGGCTACCGCCGATTGGGTCCGGGCCAAGATGCAGGTGGGACCACTGCGGCTGTTTATGCAGACGATGCCAGAATTCAATTTGATGCAGGTCACCCCAGCGCCATTTCCGGTGATCAGGGCCCAGGCTTTGCCTCAAGCCTAATACCACGGCTTTCATCTTCTCGTAGATTATCTGGCCAAGTATTTTTTTGTGGGCCAACCAGGGGCTGCCCGCTGACATAAAATGCTTTATATCCAGACGATTAAAACCAGGCGCCGCTAATGGCAGAGACTTTACCAGGTCATCGCCAAGCACATGGTACATGAAATCCCGAGGCCAGAATCGGTCCAGAAAGGGGTAGAAAAAGCAAGCTCCCAGGGAAGTGCTCGCTGCTTTACAATCCCAAATGCGCAGCTGCTGCCAGGCCAGTTGCACATCCTCATCCTCGCTTTGTTCAAGCACTGGGAGCAACTGCGCTAAAAGATCAACTGCGCGGGTATCGGTTAAATCCAACTGCATGGCGCAAAAATCTTCAACACTGAATTTATCTTTGGCCAGCAACCCTGACCGGATTCGGTCAGCGCGAGCGCTATGGGCCGGGAAATTATGGATATAAAAATCACCAGTTTCACCCATGGTGTCGTTGTTAGCCGTGAGCATGAACTGCTGCTTTGGGTCGCGTTCCACCACCAATTCAGCCGCGCGGGACAGCTCGAACCGATAAGCATCATCCCAGCCTGGTAACGGAACAGAACCGGTTACACCCTTTCTCACTGGCAGGGTCGCTGCGATATACCGTTGCAGATGACTTAAGCGATCAACGCAGATGATATTGTTCACCAGCGGACAGACATCATCCTCAAACAACAGTTCACCAAACTGTTCTGCTGAGGATGCCATCGGTAGCAGCGCAAGTGCACCTGCCGAGGTAGGCACCCTGGCCAGGGACCATTGCAGGCTGGTCTGATAGACCGGATCGATAGCGGCTGCCATACCCAGTTCCTGCATTAGCGGTTCGAGCAGGACACCATTGCCAGTTTCTGAAACGGTGAAGGAGCGCTTGCTATGGTTTTTTATTTCTATCTCTTCACGACGATGGTTCAAAGGCACCCAAGAGCCACTGTAGTAGCTGCTGTCGCCCTTCATTTTCTCAATAAACACATCGTAGCTATCGACACAACCGGTGGTCAGACCCCAAGCAACGTCAGCGGTATAGCCCATCATGAAATAGGGCACGCCGGGGAATGCAGCGCCGAACACCTCCCAGTCACCCGCATGCAGGTGTACATAAAAGAACGTGTTCGGGATTGAATGTGGTTGGTGCGGATCTGTTGCCAGCAGGGGTCCACCTGATTGCGACAGGTCGCCGGCTACCGCCCAGTTATTACTACCTGACAAGTCCGGCACCACGGCATCGGGGTATGCCAACTGAATCATCCTCGGGTTTAATTTTTGCAGCGGTTCCGATAACAGCTCGATCAACTTTTCGTCCTGCACAGAAAAATGCAGGACATTGTTACGAAAGTAATCCACACCATGGCGCGCCATAAGTTGGCCTATCACCAGTTTTTCCGTCCAACTCTTATGCTGAAACCAGGATGTAAAACGATACCGGGCAGCGACATCCTCGGCTGTGAATTGGCGAGGTTCGGCTCCGGCCTGGGCAAATTCACCTGGAATTTCCGTGAGCGAATCAATATAGGCATTCAATCCATCCAGATAGGCCGACACCACCCAGTCTCCCTTGCTGGCCGGCATACCGGTCAATCTGCCGGGAACATTACAGGCTCGCAGCAACGCATCCTGCTGAACAAATCGCTCGCCAAGCAAAGCAGCGGCCTCTCCATTGGCATAACAAGTGCTTAGGTGAATCTGCCATAACCGTTCATAACCCGCCGCATAGCCCATCCCCCGATAGGCATCGGCCTGGGTTGAAGCAAACACATGGGGTATGCCCTGGTCATCCCATACTATTTCAAAGGGTGCATCTGCTGCCGAGATTCTATGTTCCATATTGCACTTTCATTACACTTTCCTTCCTGGATTCGATTACGCAGGCTTGACACACAAATCACCCGCCAGACCAGCATAGGATAGATAAGGCGCCCAACTCAACAGTTGTAGACTGATCCATCCACCCCAAGAACTCGATTACACTGATATACTCACAGCCTGCCAGAATGGCGGCTGAGATGCCGGTAACCGGGCTCGCCCATTACAATAGAGTGATGCAATGCTTGAGACAGCCTTATTTGCACCTGTAAAAGACTACCTGGAAAAGCATGGATATGCCGTTAATGCTGAAGTCAAGGATTGTGATATCACTGCAGTACGCGGAACAGAGCTGGTTATTATTGAGCTCAAAACCAGCGCCAGTATGCAACTGCTCATTCAGGCTACCGCTCGGCAACGTATTACTGACGCAGTTTACATCGCAGTGCCCGCACCACGTTCAAGGAATAAGCACTGGCTGGGAATCCAACGAGTTGTAAAACAACTGGAACTGGGACTCCTCACCGTCAGCTTCTCGCCCGCCGGTGCCTCCGTACAAAAGCTGTTTGACCCAATGCCAGCACAACGACACAAACTAGCCAGGAAACGTAACGCCATCATCACGGAAATTACCGGTAGGCAAATCGACAATAATATCGGCGGCAGCCATCACGCGAAATTACTGACAGCCTATCGCCAAAATGCACTACTGATTGCGGCGGGGCTCGAACTGCTCGGTGAGTGTTCAGCCAAAAAGCTCAAAACCCTTGGCACAGGCGAGAAAACGCTTAGCATCCTCGCCAACAATCACTACAGCTGGTTCCAAAGGGTACAACGAGGCATCTACACGCTGACTGAACTTGGCGGTAACGAAATGCGGGCGTTTCCTGAACTCTACGCGAAAAACAAAACCTTTATTCAGGCCCAAATCACCAAATCCAGCGCATAACCGGCCAGAACCGGCTGATGCTGTGCACGCGTAACTTAAATGACATCAGCTGCTGTTTTCCTGCTAACCTCATCAAGTATATCCTCATACGCTTCCCAACAACTTCTGCAACTGATCATCGAGCAAGGATGCATGGCCCATGTCCCAAAATTTAACGACTTCGATCTGCCAGGACTATGGCATCACTTATCCCATCTTTGGTTTTGCGCATAGCATCAATGCAACTATCGCCATTACCAATGCCGGCGGGCTGGGCGTATTCGGTGGAACCCGATCAACCCCTGAAGAAATTGAACAGGCCATGTCCACCATTCGCGCCGGGGTTGGCGACAAACCTTTTGGCATTGACCTGGTGATGCCACCGGGAATGCCAGAGCAGGATAACAGGGCGGCCATCGAAGCCGAAATTCCGGAACCGCATCGAGAATTCGTCAAGGGTATCCGCGACAAATACCAGGTCCCTGAAGGCACTGGACCGGGAATGCGTTCACGTTTCGTCCGCTCAACGGAAATGCTGGATCAGCAACTTGAGGCAGTCATGCAATCCGATGTCGATCTGTTTGCCTGCGGCATAGGCGCACCGCCACGCGCGGTTGACCAGGCTAAGGCGCTGGGCAAGAAAACCTGTGCCCTGGTAGGCAGCCCGCATCACCTGAATAGAGCCCTGCACACAGGCATAGACTTGATCGTTGCCCAGGGATATGACGCCGGCGCCCATACAGGCCAGATCGGCACTTTCTCCCTCATACCGCAGATTGTTGAAGCTGCCGAAGGTTTACCGGTACTGGCGGCCGGTGGAGTCGCTACAGGCCGCCACATCGCTGCATCTCTGATGCTAGGTGCAGTCGGCGTCTGGATTGGAACAGCCTGGCTGACCACCTATGAGCACCAGGACCACATGTCTGCCCTGAACCAGAAAAAACTGCTCGAAGCCGGCCCTGAAGACACTGTGATATCCCGGGCTGACAGCGGTAAGACCTTACGCCAGATCCGCTCCGCCTGGAGTATGGAGTGGGCAGCCGACGACGCCCCAGCACCCTTGAAGATGCCGTTTCAGGATATTCTGGTCGGCGACCTGCTGGGCGCCATTGATGAGCACAGCGTAGACGCGTTGGTACATTCCCCTGCCGGACAGGGCATTGGTTGGTTTAATGAGGTCAGGTCGGTTACCGATGTGATGCAGGATCTAGTCAATGAAGCAATTCAGACACTGAACTAAAGCCATTCCTGCCAGACAATGGCGTCGCAAGACAAACCTGCAGGGATCAAAGCTTGCCCAGGGCGCCGGGTGGCCGACCTCCTACTTGATCTTGCTGGCAGCAACAGGAAAGCTATCGAAGCGATAGACCACCAAGGATTCTGCTTTTGGATTGATGAATAAGGTAGCAAGGATCTGCCTGCCATCAATGGCCCAGTACCGGTGACCGTGATTATTAAGGGTAACGGTCACCTGGTTAACTCCGCCAAAAAACAGCGTCGACGGTAAATGTACACGAGTACCATAGAGTCTTTGCAGTTTCTGGCCATTAATATACAGGTGGCCATGGCCCAGCATAAAGCCTGAATCCGCATCGCCGGCTAACCCGGTCAACTCTGCCAGGGATTTAGCCACAGGTGGTGCACCTAAAGTAAAATTCTCAGTAAGCACCTGCAGATTAAAACCATCAATTGCGTCCCTGGATAGCTTGAGACTAAGGCCAGGAAGCGGTGCCCGGGCAGGTACCTCAATGGGCAGATGGGCATGCTCCGGATACAGCGCCGTTGCCGCTGAGACCGACCAGCAGGAACCCGTTAATACAAGACAACTCATTAACAGCAATAAGCCCAGCTGAATCGCCGCTGGTTTCATTTTCTGGTTCAATCTGGCTTCCATACTGCACCCTGAGCTATCTACGAGCCCGGCTTAAGGGGGTGGTCCTTGCGGTGGACCCCCGCCGGCACCGCCACATGATGTCATGGCATTATCTGGCAGGTCACCATAGAACTCAGGACCAATAGTGAACGGAAACCTCGGCACTAGTTTGTCTTGTTCGGCTAGCAAGGTGATATGGTAATGATAGCCGCGGCCATCACTATTGTCATGACCGTTATGCTCATCGAGCCTGTAGCTAAGACCTGCCTGATCACCCGAATAATAGTAATCCTCCAGGTAATAACCATCTGCGGCGGCGAGACTATTGCCAGACAAGGTTGTGACCGTTGCGCCGATATCGGGGCCCTGGGTCACCGTACTTACGCCCTGGGTAAGGTCGTAAACATCATTTAAAACGCAGCTGCGCTGCCCCTGGGTAGCACAGCCACCCTGCCCACTTGCAGCCCCATAATCACGCATTTGCCAGCCGCTGACAGCCAATACAGCGGCGCTCTCAAAAGGCCCGTAAAGGGCATAGCCATCCGCTGCAAAACCATATATCGGGGAATGGCCATCGCCTTCATCGGCTACCAGGTCCGCCAGACAGCTGGTATAGAAATGATGGTGGTAATCGCCACTGGGAGGCGCGTGCCCGCCACAGATATCCACGTCATATTGTTCTGCAATGGGTGCCAGATTATACCAGACACCATTTCCATAGGCTTGACCGTCGCCCCAGTTATATATACTGGTACCGTTAACCATTAACCCGATAGCACCCAACCCCGTCTCACAACGAGTAGCAGTGGGTACGGGTTCAACCGCAAGGTATTCCTGCTTGCTCTGGTTGGTCGGGCAGGCGGGCCCTGGCGGCCAGTAACCGTCCCCCCCAGTAGAAAGACAGTTGGCCGTGCTACTCCTGTAACCAATGTCATCACCGAATTTCACTATGGAGCCCAATACAGCAGAGGTGGCTGCAGCAACAAAATCATTACCCAGACGCGGCCTGCTATTGAGTTCATCAATGATTTTCTGGGTTATTCCCACATCGTAATTAGGGATTCCACTAGCCTCTACATAAGCATAATCCCTTGACGCCACGGTTTCCGGGTTAACCAATTGAACATCCTCCAGCACGCCAAGGCTACTACTGGCGGATTCAAAAATTCTGGTTGACCGATTAGCGGTATTAATAATCCATTTAGCCAGGACCTCAGGGGCCGCTGGATTGACTGTGATCACAATGGTGTCAACAACGGCACTATTGACCCCATCATCCACGGATACCTGAAACGTCAGTTGTTCAGTCGCGCTAATCTGGGGTGCCGTAAATCCGGTGCTGCTCGAAGAAGCGTCTGATAATGTCACTGGCGTTCCTGAGACCTGGCTCCAGGTGATCGCAGGCGTTCCTTCATCGGACACCTCGGCAACCAGCGAGACCAGGTCATTTTCGACAACGACTTGATCTACTCCAGCAGAGACCTCGGGAGGATCATTTGAGATTGCTGTCACCGGCGTGATTTCTTCCAGGTACTGCTTGATGTCTTCAGGGTCCGTTCGAGTCGCATCAGCAGAGATGGCACCTTCGGTCAGCGACGCTCCACTGAAGCCAAACAGGTGCCTTATAATCATCAGCCCATCTGTCAGGGCGCCGGTCTCGCCATCCTGGTCGATATCCAGATTACTGATCAGGCCATCAATTTTTTCAGCAATCTGGACCGGGTCAGTCAGGGTTGCATCCTCACCAGTCGCCCCCTGGACCAGGGGTTCTCCGCTGAAACCGAACAATCTTCTGATAACTAACAGACCATCGGTCAGTGCCGAGGCCGTGCCATCACCATCAATATCAAGAATTTCCGGTGATGCAGCGCTGCCATCTTTCACAACCATGGTGGACTGCGTCCGCGGCTCCGTATTTAAAGTCGCTGCATCAATTGACACCGCCGTAAGCTGCCCGTGGATGACAGAAAACGTGTCTACACTAAAGCCAGGCACGCCATTGAATGTAGTGCGGACATCCGCGCCAATCGACGCGATCTCCTGGTGTGGCGTTAATGTGCTGAACTCGCGATCACTACTAGGCGGAGTAACAGCTTCGGCACCGGCCGAGCTTTCCGAATCGGAGCCACCGGCCCTGCCGGGTTGCCTCATAGCATCGACCCTTTGCAGCGTTGTCGAAGACTGCCCCATATCGCTCCTGACCAACCTGTCAGCGAAAATCAGCGTATCGACTTTCAGGTCAACTTTCTCAGCCGCAGCGCTGTCGGTTGACAGCAACTGAGCTAGTAACAGGACAACCACAATTAATGACGGGTTCAGTGTAGGCCTTGCTATGCGCCTCATACCGGTATCCCTTAATAGCATTTCGTGACCCTCCACTATTGATACGCTTTTTCACCCCGTTTCTGTCGCCTGCAATCTGATTAATAACACCTGTTGATAACACTTGTTAAGAACATGTGTTAAAACCTTCTATTAATAGCACTGGGCTCTGCCATAGCCTAACCCGCTCTCACTACACCCCTGCCACTTGATCATGAAATTCTTAAAAGTGGCAAGGTGGTTATTGCCGGACTTCCCCGAACTGACAAACTCATCGAAACCAGGCTGGCAGGCAAACCACCAGGACCACCACCATCGACAGAGTACCAAGAATAAGCCACAAACTTATAGTCGTGAGTATTGTTCAAAGGCATACTAAGTGCTACCGCGTCTGGAATATAACATTGCAGAATCAACAAACAAAAACTTTGTCGGATCGCAGAAGCTGGCCAAAAACCCTGTTCACCGGCAGCCAGCAATCCAGCTGCTTCAACCGCCTGAAAGACCGCTTTCCCTACCACACTATCAGAGCAGGGACCTGATCCTTATGAGAGCTAAGACCATGGTCTACTCAGAAGAACAGGTCCCCAGCCAGCAAGGCAAGGTGGTTTTTATTACCGGTGCGAATACCGGCATCGGCTATGAAACTGCACGCATATTCGCAGGCAAAGATGCCCGGGTACTATTAGGCTGCCGGTCAGAGTCAAAAGCTCAGCTGGCAATCTCTCGCATCCGCGACATTCATCCTCAGGCAGATCTGACATGGCTACCTCTGGATCTAGCCGACTTGAATTCCATCAGGGCAGCGGCATCCGTTGCAGAAGAAAGCCAGCTGGATATTCTGATCAATAACGCGGCCGTCATGGCGGTGCCGCGAAGTCTCACCAGAGATGGTTTTGAGCACCAGTTCGGCGTGAATCATCTCGGTCACTTTGCACTGACTGGACTGCTTATCAAAAACCTGACTGCCAGCCCAGGAGCCCGGATCGTCACGGTCAGCAGCCTGGCTCATCGATCCGGGAAAATTGATTTCGACGATATTACTGGCGCCCAGTCATACTCAGCCATGTCAAGGTATCAGATGAGCAAGGCAGCTAATCTGTATTTTACCCTTGAATTACATCGAAGGTTGCTTACCGCCAACAAATCAGCGCTTTCTGTGGGCTGCCATCCTGGCATAGCGACCACAGAAATAGGCCGTCACTTCCCTGCCTGGCTGCAACTGATTACTCCCTTGGCGAATCCCTTTTTCAATAGTGCGGCACAGGGCGCACTGCCCTGCCTGTTTGCGGCCACCAGCCCCACTGTCAAAGGTATGGATTACTATGGGCCTACAAAAAGAGGGGAAAGTGTCCGCTCAGCTGGCCAGGCGATCATCGCCAGTCAGATCATGGATGAAACCATTGCCCGTCGTTTATGGGACCTGTCAGCCGAACTCACCGGTATAGCGTTCGAAGTATGAAAATACACCCATCAGGAATTGTGATCTGATAGGATGGGATTCATTAAAGAGGTTAGTGAACTATGGGCAAAATGAAATTCGGGGCTTTCTTAGCCCCGCATCACCCGATCGGCGAACACCCCATGCTGCAGCTGCAGCGCGATCTAGATCTGGTTGAACAACTCGATCGGCTGGGAGTAGATGAATTCTGGTGCGGCGAACATCACTCTACCGGCTGGGAAGTCATTGCTTCTCCAGAAATGTTTCTGGCGGCAGCCGCTCAGCGCAGCCACCGCATTATGCTGGGTACCGGTGTCATATCGCTACCTTACCACCACCCTTTCAACGTGGCCCAGCGAATTGTCCAGTTAGATCACATGTCAGGAGGTCGCGCAATCTTCGGGTCTGGTCCCGGCGCACTACCATCGGATGCGTTCACCCTGGGCATCGATCCGATGACCCAGCGAGACCGCCAGGATGAAGCCCTGGGCGTCATTCGCAGACTCTTGGCTGGAGATGATCGCTTTGACTATGAGTCTGACTGGTTCACCCTGAAAGACGCCAAACTGCAACTGCTTCCGCTCCAGGAAAACCTGCCTTTTGCGGTGGCATCAAGTATCAGCCCATCAGGTATGACACTGGCAGGCAAACACCGTACCGGTGTCCTTTCCATTGGTTCAATGTCAACCGCTGGTCTACAGGCACTGCCAACGCAATGGGGTTTTGCTGAAGACTCAGCCAGCCACCATGGCAATCAGGTGAACCGCGCCGACTGGCGAATTGTGATGTCATGGCACCTGGCCGAAACCCAGGAAAAAGCAGAGCAGCAGGCAGGCCCAGGCTTGATGCGCTGGCACAATGACTACACCGTGGCAACCCTGCAGCGACCTGGTGCGCAGGCCTATGACACACCAGCCCTGGCAATTCAGGAAATGGCCACCGGGGAGCAATCCGCGGCGGTAATTGGCACACCCGACGATCTCATCATTGCAATCAATAAAATGATCGCACTAACCGGTGGCTTCGGTACAGTAATCGGTTTTGTACATGACTGGGCTAACCCCAAGGATACCGCAAACAGCTGGGATCTTTTCGCCCGTTATGTCGTGCCTGAGATCAATGGGCTGCTGGATGGATATCGCGAATCAGAAGCGTATGTCAAAGAAAATCGAGCGATTTTTGAAAGAGCCGGTGCTGCTGTGGTTGCTAAAATCATGGAAAACGACAAGGCAGCAGCAGCAATGCAGGAACAAGCCACCGCACAGACCACAATGCGATCACCCAATGCGCCGGATCTATCTGAAGTGGTTAAACAACAAGAGAAACCCGAACAAGCTTGAAGGTGCTGCCGGGAAATGGTTAGTGTCTATTGACCTCCCTGCAGGCCGGTAGTACCGAACCCATCAAGAGGTTAACGAATGAAAATACATCCCATCTATACCCACAATGCCTTGCGCAATTTCACTTACCTGATCGAATTACCTGATGCAAGTTGCCTGGTACTGGATCCATGGGATGAAAAACAGGTAAATCAGGCCCTGCAGCAACGACAACTGACCCTGTCGGTGATTATAAACACCCACGAGCACTGGGATCACACTCAGGGAAACCAGGCCCTGGTGGACCAGCATCAATGCGAAGTCTGGGCCCACGAAAACGGTCAAGGCAAAATCCCCGGTCTCACCAGAACCCTGGCTGCCCATGAGAAAATCAGCCTAGAGGACGGTATTGAGCTTAATGTCCTTGATACCCCTGGGCATACCTTTGCTCACCTGTGCTTTGTCGTTTTGCAGCAAGGTGAAGCCAAAGCAGTGTTTACCGGAGATACTCTGTTCAACGCCGGGGTGGGGAACTGTCATAATGGTGGTGACCCAGCTGTGCTCTACGAGACCATCAGCAAACAGTTCCATACCCTTCCTGGCCATGTCATTGTTTACCCTGGCCACGATTACCTGGAAAATAATCTTCGCTTCACCCTGGACCTGGAAGGCTCCAACGGTATAGCCCAACGGTGGCTTAAAAAGGCAGAAGCAGCTAACCCAGCCATCAACCCTCTGCTAACTACTATAGGCGATGAGCACCAGTTAAATACCTTTTTCAGGCTGGAAAACACGGAAATAAAAACCACCCTGGGGTTGTTGGATGGCAGTGAAAAAGACGTTTTCCTGGCACTCAGGGCCCGTAGAAACAAGTGGTAATGCACCTCTTTGATTTACAGCTGACCAGGGACAGTGTTGTGCTTGCCCTGCATCACCTTCCCGGCACCGCTTTTCACCGGCTCATTATTTATGGCGCCCATACCTAAGGTTTAGACCCATCGATACTTCATATCTTTGCCTTATCTAAGCTTGCGAAAGATTAAATTAATGCCCCATAAGGAGCCATGTGAAGATTAGTTGGATACTGGTTTTAGCGGAGGTTAATTGACCCTGTGCCTACCTCAAATTGGCAGCAGCACGTCACACAGCTGCTGGCTGCCATGCCTGCCCGTGGAGATCCTGTCATCCAGCATCTGTACAGTTGGCGCGTGATCCCGGTAGGCAGGCCAATAAGGTCGACCCTGGCCGTTAGGATCACCAGTTTTAGCAAATGCGACCCAATATGCCTGCATCCGATCGGTTAAGCGCTGATCAATAACGTCTGTAGGTAACCAGGTGTCATGGGTATCAAAGACGTAAGGCAGTTCAGCGCCATGATAGGCACCCATTGAAGCAGCCAATTCACCCTGCCGTTGCCTCAAAAAATGATAGACCCAGACCTGCTGTTGCTGCTGGCTGAGCTTCGCCGCTAACAACAGAGAAGGGCACACAAAGGCATTGGCCGTAATCAGCAGATCGAGACTGCGCTCAGGGTCAGTTTCCGGTTCAAGGATCGTATTTAACAAGTCTGCATCCTGCTCATTTACATTATCAGCCAGCCAGGACGACACATCTGGTTCAACTTCGAGGTACATCAACCATTCATCGTCATTTGACCCAATCAACAGATCAACGGGATAAAGACGATTATCTTGCACTGCTCCAATCAGGCTGCTGACAACGCTATGACCATCCACCACAGGTCCAAAGGAATGTCCCTGATAGACCGCATCTGCGGCTGCCAGGACCTGCTCTGCCGGTATCTGCCGCATTTCCTGCACCGCATGTTGCTTGTCTGCGCCCAGCAGCTTGCTGGCAAATTCCTCACCGAGGTCCAAGTGGTCTAGTCTGGAGCTTGTGCCGGTCAAACCGGAGCCACCGCTCTGGTGTATAACACGTTGGAACAGGCCACGGCTCAAGGGTGATGCCAGGAGAAAATCAATGTTATTTGCACCGGCAGACTCTCCCATTACCGTGACATTGCCAGGATCACCTGATAAGGCGCTGATGTTATGTTGCACCCATTGCAGGGCCATAATCTGGTCGAGCAGACCAAAATTCGAATACTCCAGTTCAGGGTGGGCAAAATGGCCAAATACGCCGAGGCGATACGCTATGGTAACAACGATAATGCCTTTCGCAGCCAGGCCCTCACTAAGGTAATTGGGCTCGTACGACCAGCCACCTTTATTACTGCCACCATGGATAAAGACAATAACTGGAAACGGTTTATCTGTGCTGCCTGTGGGCTGCCAGATATTAAGGTAAAGACAGTCTTCGCTGACCTGTGGTGGTACTACCGAATCAGGGTCTCCTCCAAACCCGCTGACCACGTTTTTATACCAGTTACTGATGTGCGGACCCTGAAAGCAGGCAGGCGCGAACTTATCTGCCTTATAGCTTATCTTCTGTTTTCGCTGCCAGGCTTGTGGAGGCGCCCAGCGCAGCCCGCCTGTGGGTGCCCGGGCAAAGGGCACACCAAGAAAACTGTTTACCCTGGCAGTCTCCACAGGAACTCCGGTCACATTGACGCCACCCATTATAAACCGCCCAGCAGGGACAGCCGCTAGAGGATAAGCCGCAATCAACACAACCAATAACAGTTCTGCTAGCCGTTTATTTACCATAATGCCTCAACAATCAAACTGGGTGATATTCTATTCATGATAAAGCAACTCTGCAGGAAAAAAAGAACTGCACTGACATGCCGGTTAATGCCGTGACCTCATCATGGTCGGGTAGAAAGGCTTTCGGTATGACCATCAATGGGTATGGCCTGCCCGGTTATAGACTTTGCACTGTCAGAGCACAGGAACAATATCGTCTGGGCTATATCTTCAGCATCAATGAACTTTCCCATGGAGCTCTGGGTCAAATACGCTGACCTTATTTCTGCCTCGCTGACCCCTCTGCTGATGGCATCATTTTCTATTACCTTATCAATGCGCGGTCCATCAACACTACCCGGGCAGATAGCATTAACCCTGACCCCATAGCCACCCAATTCCATTGCCAGTGTTTTGGTCAAACCAATCATGGCCCACTTGGCGGCGACATAGGGAGAACGAAGCGGACAACCGTACAGACCCGCATTAGACGCCATATTTACGATCTGGCCCGACGAACGTTTCAACAGGGGAATCGCCAGCCTGCTGACGTAAAACAGACTGTTCAGATTAACATTTATAGTTTCATCCCATGCTTCTATTTCAATATCTTCCATAGCCGCAGTCGGGCCTGAAATACCCACATTGTTAACCAGAACATCCAGTCGACCATAGTGATCATTAAGGTCTTCAAACACCCTGCTGACATCATCAACCTGTGCTACATCTGCCAGGGTCGCCGTAATTCCAGGTTCCTCAGTTGCCATCGCCGCAATGGCAGCAGTCGAGCGATCACAGATATGCACCTGTGCACCTTGTGCGGAAAAACCTTTGGCAATCCACCGACCAATACCTGAGGCGCCTGCCGTGACAAGAACTGTTCTGGCTTGTCTGCTCATAGTATAAATCTCCTTAAGAAAGTGAACCTCTGAACAATGTCAGCTTGACAATAATGTCTGCGTATTCCGCACCTGCTGCCTCAAAGCCGCCCTAATCGGTCAAAAAGAGTGTAGTAACAAGAACTACAAAAAGCGAACAGCCATTGCCTTTGCTAATCCCCTCTCCTACGACCTGCATCCTTGAGCGTGCCCACAAACCCTTTAGTAACCCGACAGAAACGTCTGTTAGTGCCGCCTGCCGATTGAACTGCACCCTTCTGCCTGTTAGCCTAGCCCGGCGCTGAGAATCAAAACCGCGGATACAGCCATGCAGAAGGCGGACCAGCAACGACTGGCCATGCCTTAGGCTCTCACTAACCAGGTTCTCTACGGCGTGGTAAGCATTTGGTGTTCACAGCGCCAACGCTTACCAGGCAAAACCGGTAACAACGCGTTATAAGAGAACCTATTATTGTGGATATGCCTACGCTCCTAGCATTTATAACATTTGCCACCATAGCGGCCTACACGCCAGGGCCCAATAACCTGATGCTGGCAGCATCCGGTGCTAATTTCGGTTTCCAGAAAAGCATTCCCCATATAGCCGGTGTCACCATCGGCTTCTGCCTGCTGGTTACCGCCTCAGTCCTGGGGCTGTCCAGGTTGTTCAATGCGCTTCCCTGGATTTACACGACATCTAAAGCTGTTGGATGCTGCTTTTTGATCTTCCTGGCCTGGAAAATCCTGGTAGCAGAAAAACTGGTCAGTGAAGGCAACGCGTCGCCTATCAGCCTTATCCAAGCCGCTTTCTTTCAATTAGTAAACCCCAAGGCTGTCCTGGTCATCATCAGTTCAGTTAGCGCATTCACGCGAGGCTCCGATAAGCTTTTCTCTGATTTATTGATATTTGTTGGGGTATTTTTCATCATTACACTAAGCTCGGCCTGCATCTGGACCGTTTTTGGAAGCACTCTTTCTACGCTGCTCAATCAACAACGCAATCTGCGGATTTTTAATTTCAGTATGGCCCTGTTGCTACTGGCCAGTCTTATCCCGGTCATAATCTGAATTAATGCGGCAACAACCTGCCCCTAACAGCCAGGACGCCCTGGCGAGCCTGGTTTTCTTACACGGGTCCTGCCTGACCTAAACCCGATTCCAGAACCTATCTCGCTGACCACTAAAGCCTCAGCAAAACTCGCATCGACCAACGGTCATACTGATTGGTCTGGAGGAAAATGGGTCAATAATTACCGCGACACCTGAAAACAGGCGCTGAAATAGGCTACCCTTAGCTCTGTTATTAACGCCGGTCTGTTCGATCAGTGACTCAGAGCAGCGTATCCAGGGGATTAAAATAACCAGCACAGGTTGAATAAGGCATGCTGCAAATACCAGAAGTTGATGTAAGTCCGCTGTTTTCCGCGTCCAGCAGGAAGCGAGATATCACTGATCGCTTGATTTTCCATGCTGCAACTGCAACTGGCTTCATGACCATACATGGCATACCGAATTTTTCGGCAATCAATGAACAAGCAAAAGAAGCCCTGATCCACATTTTTTCCCTGCCAGAGGATAAACAGCGAACACTCTGGAAACAGAACTTTGCAGCCGAAAACCAACACCTTTATCGGGGTTGGTTTCCGCTGCATTCCGGTGCAACCTTGAGTCGTGAAGGTTTTGAGATGGGGCCCGATATAGTGCGGGAAACACCCGATGACACTGACGACCTGCTCTATGAAAAATCTGTCCTGCCAGACGAATCCGATATTCCTGGGTTTCATGCAACAGCCGCAAAATATTTTCTTACCATGGAGACCATTGGTGAGGCCTTGCTCGATTCAATCTCAAGGGGCCTGGGCATCGATCAGTTCATCTTCAGAGATGCTTTCAGAGATGGGATTTCAACCTTGCGACTGCTCCGATATATTCCAAGGGATAACCTGCCCCTGACAGATAAACTCAAGCGAAGTCGAGGGGCTCATATCGACTCAGGTCTGCTGACAATTCTGGCAACCTGCAGAGGCGTCCCAGGCTTACAGGCCAGAAACAGCCTCGGTCACTGGCAGGACATTCCAGCCAGGGATGACACCCTGATTATTAATTTTGGCGGTCTCCTGGCAAGATGGACCGGTGGTAGGGTGAAAGCAACCGAACACGGCGTCAAGCCCATTGGTCAAGAACGTTTTTCTATCCCTTTCTTTTTTGAACCCAGACCCGACACACGAATAGAACCGCTGCCTTTGCCTGGTATGGCGCCCTTCAAACCGTTTTTATTTGGTGATCACCTCTGGGCAACAACGACAAAATTCCCGGAGAACTTTGGCCTGCTGGCGCGTCGGCCTCACAAAGCGCCTTATCAAGACCCGCTGCCACCGCCTTCCACACCAAGCGACACGGTTTAGTTAAGCAGGATTGCTGAAACATTCTGGATACATCTCTGGTTCAGGGCCGATAGTCAGCACACTGGGTTTACGATCCGGATTTATGCGCAACAATCACCTCGCTCTGATCGTCCCAGTGATCATGGGCATTTTTCCAGCGATCAAAGGTCGTTACTATACGATCTGTGATGGAGTGCAGTTCGGTGTAACATCCGATTGCATCGCGTGTATCAAAATAGCTGGCCCAGACACCATCAGCATACAACTCACAGGATTTTTCTATGCCCTGATTCAGCAGGCGCTGCTTTTCCCCACTATAATCTTCCACCAGCATGGCAATATGGTGAAACCCGAAGGTACCCTCTGGGTACATATCCTTGTAGATTGAATTCTTATCATCATGCTGCTGAATGAGCTGTATCTGGCAGGCACCAGCATAACCAAAAGCATAGGAAACATCTGCCTGAACTGGTGTACCCCGATATTCAAATTGATCGGTCTTATGATGTGGGGCAATAAAAAAGGGCCCCGCCTGGCTTATTTTAGCCCAGTCATGGGCGGCTGATACCAGATCCTCCACAAAATAAGCGTATTGAAATATTCGATTAAGCTGATTCTTCATAAAATCCGACTCCTTACCCCGGGGGCCCATATTCCACCCTTTTACCCTGCCCCGACCATCACTTCAAAACCATTACGAGACCGACCTATTTACGGCATGTGCCGGCCACCATTAAGCATGATGGTCATCCCCGTTACGTATTCCCCGCCCTTGCCTGCCAACCAGACCAGCCAGGGTGCGCCATGCTGTTCTGGGTCGCCCAGGAACCCCAGCGGCATTTTATCTTTGAGACCCTGAACAAATTCCTGATTATTAGCTTCCCAGTTTTCCCAGGCATCCGTTCGCAACGACGGATTAACCGTATTAACAGAAATAGCATATTTCCCCCACTCGCGCGCTGCCGTGCGAGTCAGTGCTCGAATCGCCTCCTTGGTTGCGTTATAGGGCGTATTACCGGGGAAGCCGTCCATCCCAGAGCCAGATGCAAAATTGACAATCCGGCCGCCATGTTCCTTCATATAAGGGAAAACTGCCTGCATACCCCATAGCGTTGCTGTAGCACCGGTTCGGAAAGTGTAGTCCCATTCCGCATCATCGGTATCTTCAATTGGTGTTGGTATGGTTGATGCCCTTGGTTTTTCGGCCGTGCCAAAGCCCTGGGCATTATTAATCAGTATATCGACCGTCCCGTAATGCTCTACTGTGGTGGCGACCATTGCTAGAATCTGGTCTTTCTGGCTGACATCAGTGGGTACGCCCAGAGCAGTATGGCCTTCATCCCGTATTTCCTGGGCGACGGCTTCTACCGTGGCCGGGGTGCGGCTGGCAACCACTACTTTAGCACCTTCCCGAGCGAAGACCTTGGCAACGGCTTTACCTATACCGCGCCCAGATCCAGTAACAATAGCAACTTTACCTTCTAATTCTGCCATCCTGGCCTCTTTAATCTTGTGATTTCCATGATTATGCCGCAGCACATCTCAAACGCAAATGACTGCGTACAAGCTTGGGCCGAAGGCTCGAAATCAGGATTAACCCTGATTCAGCGCTGGCAACCATCAGCGTAAGCATAAATAAATACCTGCCTGAGCAGGAGCAGGCATTATCTAGAAGTCAGTCCCGGGTACGTAATAGCGACTGGCCCAGATCCCCATAGATGCTTCTCCTTCAACCGGCATTCGCCAGGTCACCATCGTGGCGTCTCCAATGGCTACTCGATACAGGCCTCTTGGCTGGTCAATGGTATTGTGAATATATTGCCTGGCGCCTTCTATTCCGACATAGCGCTGCGCAATACGGCTGTAAAGCTCCCGCCAGTCATCATCCTCACCGACGTCATGAACCAGTTCAGCCGCTCCCTCCACAAGAACTTTCCGGTACGGCATAACCTGCTCATCTATGCTCAAAGCAACGCGAGGATCCCGTCTGAGGCAATTGAACCATTCTGACTTTTCACGCGGCGTGAAATAGATAGCATTATTTTCGTGGATAAACCAGATGGGGGTAACCAGGGGGCTACCATCGGCTCTGACCACGGCTATGCGCATCACAACCCCTGGTTCCTGTAAAAATTGATCTCTTTCTGTCGCTTTCAGTTTAGGCATAGACACCCCTGCTATCGGATTTCGCAGATTTTATTGCCATTTCAACCGCGTTAAACCCTAGTCGTTTGAATACAGTGTCACCACACAGGCACCACCTAGGCCGAGGTTATGCTGAAGCCCATGGCGGGCGCCCTCCACCTGACGCGGACCGGCATCACCACGCAGCTGCCAAACCAATTCCGTACACTGGGCCAGGCCGGTTGCACCAAGCGGGTGGCCTTTTGACAGCAATCCGCCGGATGGGTTGGTAACGACCTTGCCACCATAAGTGTTATCACCGTCCCAGATGAACTTCTCTGCAGTGCCCTGGTCAGTCAAGCCTAACGCTTCGTAGGTCAGCAATTCGTTAGCAGTAAAGCAGTCATGCAGTTCAACGACCTGTATATCCTCGGGTCCGATACCGGCTTCTTCGTACACCTGGTCAGCCGCGGCCTTAGCCATATCCACACCCACCAGTTTACGCAAAGAATGCTCTTCCAAAGTACTCGCAAAATCTGTGGTCATCGCCTGGCCTTTGATACTAATGGCGTTATTCAGGCCATGCTTTTTGGCAAATTCCTCGCTGCAGATAACAGCAGCGGCAGCGCCGCAGGTTGGCGGACAACATTGAAAACGGGTTAATGGCCCATAAATATGGGGTGATTCCATTATCTGCTCTACAGACAACAACTCACGAAATACGGCATAAGGGTTATTTGCCGCGTGAATCCTGGCCTTCGCAGAAATTTTTGCAAAAGTTTCAGTACGTGTTCCATATTCGTCAGCATATTCCTTACCAGCACCGCCAAAATACTGCGCGGCGTCGGGCGCCTGCTTATCAACACCCTGCAGTCTCTTTCTTTCCCTAAAGAATCGTTTTAGTGGGCTGGGACGATCCGAGAAGATAGCACCAAGTGCGCCCGGGTTCATCTGTTCAAAACCCAATGCAAGCGCGCAATCGACAATGCCGGCCTGCACCGCCTGTCGAGCCAGGAAAAGAGCCGAGCTACCAGTGGCGCAGTTATTGTTCACATTCACCATGGGTATACCCGTCATACCCAATCCATAGAGGGCGGCTTGTCCTGAGGTCGAATCCCCATAAACATAACCCACATACGCCTGTCCGATATCCCTGTAATCAATGCCCGCGTCTTCAATCGCAAGCCTTGCAGCTGTTTCACCCATCACTGGGTAGTCGTCACTGGCGCCGGGCTTGGTAAATGGAATCATACCTACACCCGCTACTTTTACTTTATTACTCATGCTCTGACTCCCTGATGGTTTAATACTGATAACAGCGCCCAACATAATCATCCCCATGACTAAAGTCAACGCGTTACCGGGCTCTATCGGCTGGCAGAACCAGGCGCTGAACCAGAGGGCTTCAGAGCAAGATTTATTTTTCCGCAATTAAGCCGCGAACACGGTTGAAGACGAATATTATGAATGCCCTGTTAAGGGGGGTTTAAATAGAGCAGCAATTCGCTGGTTTGCCCTGTTTGCGGCATCATGCCGTCTGTTACCCGGGGTGACAGACCGCTGCGGGGCAGCGCCGTAAAAAGCCGGCAAGCAATTCCAAGGTAAATGTTATAAATAGTGGTTTCAGTGATCTCATAGCGCTCGTTCCATAACAGGACATCATCGCAATCACCCTGACCGAGGCGAGCAGTATCATAAACCAGCCGATGCGTAGTTTTTTGAAACAGCAACGGATTCATACAATCCAATGGCGCAACTGCATGCCATAAACTGACAACTGAAACAAATGGAGGTGATTTTTAGGCCTTTAATAAAAATGGCGACCAATTTTACGCTTTAAATAAAAGTGGAGACCAATTTTACGCCCTAAATAAAAATGGTGGCCAATTTTAGGCTTTGAATAAAATTGCCATTTGCCCCGGAAAGCTCATACTTGCTGAGATGCACGTTAATTCTATCGCTTATTCGGGAATAGTTGCGGCAAAACAGCAACTTTCTGTCTCGGCAAACAATGTCGCCAACAGCCATACTGAAAGCTATGAAGCACAGCGCTTGGATATCAAAGCGGTGAAATCCGGCGGCGTAACGACCTCTCCGCAGGAGTTTGAAAACCCCAAAGAAGTCTACCAGAGAGACGGAAACCTGCCAGATCACTCAAACATCGACCTGGCCTTAAATTGATAGAACAATTACGAGCCGAAATGGCTATCGACGTGAACTCAAAGGTCCTCCATACCGCAAACGAGATGGTCGGTAACCTCATTGACGAGGCTGTTTAATCCTGGCTGACCCTGGTAGGCCCAGCCGGCCGTTTACGATCCCAGGCTTTCAGAAAACAGCGAAATAATTTCACTCAACCTGGGCAAGGTCAGCAATAACATTCAAATGCGCTGAGAGATCATCAAGCACTGCCGCAGCGATCAGAATCTGTTCCTCTGCCGTGTCAAAGTCTCTGATCTCAATAGCTTCTCTAACGCCTGGAATGGTTTTGACACCATATCCTGTTGTTAGCCCGGGGGCATAGATATGGTGCCTATACCAGGATCGATCGGGTAAGCCGTGATCCCGTGTTAATAATCGTTCTGACTGATACAGAAGCTTATTAAGACGACCCATCTGTGCCTGCGGATAAGAACCATTGGCCTGCTCCAATCGGGTCGATGCTGCTTGTAACTGAAGCAGGGCATTTTTTAAGGGTGTAAAATTTATAAACGGGACTTCGGCACGAATTACAGGCGCTTTTAAAGCTTTATCAGGGTCCAGCGCAAGGGCAAACTGACCCGTTGATACCAGCGCGTTGGAACGGGCAGTCTGTTTACGCAGGGTATCGGCCAGAATTTCAAGCTCATCTACATAACCGCTGATATTGTCCACCAGATGGGTAAACTCAAAAGGTAACTGCGGCGCATTTGCCAGTCGAAGCGTGGCACGACCTGCAACCTTAGCCAGCGTACTACCATAGGCCAACCCAGGATCGCGGAAGCGGGTGTAATGCTGGTAAGTATCGTAAAGGGTGTGATAGCTGCCCCCGGAGCCTTCTCCGCCAAAGCCCAGGTTTAATGAAGCAATACCCAGATGCTGTAGAAAAGGGGTATAGTCGGAGCCTGAACCCAGTGGATAAAGCCTGAGCCCATCCCGTTCAGCATCTTCCTCACTTGGAGCAGGCTCACTGATTGCAAGTCTTGCTTTCAGTCTTGCTTTGACAGATACACCGGTCTGGGGATCATCTACAACCGCTGCAATTTCGTCGACGAATTTTTCCAATGAGTGGCTGCCCCCCGCGTTGAGAAACCCTCGGCTGTTTCCATCTGTATTAATATACGCAACTGCCTGCTTGCTGAGCTTTTCGGCGTGATGTTCTACCCATTCCGTCGATCCGATCAAGCCGGGTTCTTCGGCATCCCAGGCCGCATAAATGATCGTTCTGGATGGCTGGTAACCCTCTCGAATGAGACTGGCTACAGCTTTGGCTTCGGCCAGCAAGGCGACTAGACCGCTCAGTGGATCGGCAGCACCATGATTCCAGCCATCATGATGATTGCCGCGTATAACCCATTCCTCCGGATACTGGTTCCCTGGCCACCGTGCGATCACATTGTAGGCCGGCACGCGATCCCAATTGAATTCCAGGGTCAATCTGACCCGGGCAGGCCCTGGCCCAAGATGGTAGGTAATTGGCAGGCCTCCTACCCATTCCTGCGGCACAACCGACCCACCCATGGCTTTCAGCAGCGGCAGGGCATCCTGGTAGGACACAGGTAAAACAGGAATCTTGGTGATAGTCGCGACGTCTTCCATTGCCAGCCGCTCAGTGCCAGCAATGGCTGGTTGCCCTGGGGTTAAAACATCACCGGGATAAACCGGCATATCCATTACCGAACCGCGTTGTACAGCCGATGCGTGTTTGTAAGCCCCATGGGGATACACATCGCCTCTGCCGTAACCATCGTCAGCCGGGTCTGAGTAAATTATGGTAGCAACAGCGCCTTTCTCAGCGGCCAGTTTCGGCTTGATGCCCCGCCACGATTTACCATACTTGGCAATAGCAATTTTCCCTTCCAGGCTTATACCATAGCGCGCCAATAATTCGTGGTCCTCAGGCCTGCCATAATTGATAAAAACCAGCTCGCCTTCCGCGCTGCCATCGGCTGAAAAGGCATTGTAAGGTGCCAGCAATCCTTCACGGGCCGCCGTACTTGGGTCCTCAGGCAGGGCTTCCTCGGTGAGCCCGGCCACAATCAATTCGGGTTCGATCAGATCGAGCTTTCTTACCTTCGGTGTAGGCAATAGAATCTGATAGGTCTCTATCGTCGTATCATATCCCCAGGAAGACAACCACTTGCTGATAGTCTGCGCAACAACCTGTCCAGCCTCAGAGCCAACGTGATGGGGTTTTGCAGACAGTTCTCGTAACCAGGCATCTTGGTCTGCTTGTGATAGACCTTCATCAAAACGTTGTTCCAGTTGAAGTTGTATGGCAGCAGATTCAGCATCGAAACCAAGCAGACTCTGCTCGGCATGGGTCAGGCAGACATATAATATGGAGCCCAGGAATAGCAGCATTCTCATGGTCGACTTCCTCTATCAGGTTCTAGGTTACCTTACACTAAACTGCAACTGCCGAAGCAGGGGAACGGCGTCTCCTGCAAACCGACTGGCTCAAGCTGGCCGTACTTTGATGCCATGATAGACATGCGCAGCTGAACCTCTCGGCTCAATACCACTGCCTACAGCAACAGTTGCCCTCCGTCCAAAACCAGGTGTTGCCCGGTCACCACGGTGTGACTATCTATAAAAGACAGAATCGACTGGGCAACGGTTTCTGGGGTACAGACTGCCTGCAGCGGGGCGCGCGACAGCAACATCTGCCGAGTACGATCATAGTTGTCCTGGCCCATTCCCTGAGCCAGCCAATCGCCTTCAATAAAACCGGGGCAGACCGTGTTGACACGAATCTCCGGTCCTAATACCCGTGCCAGTGATTTTGTCATGGTTATCAATGCGCCTTTTGAGGCAGCATAAGCAATTGAAGATCCCACCCCCTTAACCCCAGCAACTGACGCTACATTGACCACAGCAGCGTCACCTGATGCCGTTAACGCCTGCCTAGCTGCCCTGACCATCTGGAATGGACCAATGACATTCACACCATATATAGCTTTAAAGTCATCGCTATCAAGACCATCAAAATCACCATGCGCTACAAATTTGGTTGTCCCGGCATTATTGACCAGCACGTCCAGACGCCCCCACCGGGCAACAGCTTCATCAACTAATTTTCTACAATCTGCATCATTGCTGACATCGGCCTGACAAACCAGTACCTCAGCACCGAGAACCCGACATTCTTCTGCAACCTGCTCTGCAGCTGGCGCGCTTTTAGAATAATTAACCACGACATGACTTCCCCGTGCAGCCAGCAGACGTACCGTGGCGGCACCGACCCCAGAGGACGAACCAGTCACAATACTCACTGTGCCTTTCATATCCATAATGACTTCCTTTTAGAGGGTGTATTAATCAGCCTGCTTGTTCGAGGTAGCCTGAATTCCTGCCAGTCCAGCGGCACCGACAAGACTGGCTTACTAAAACCGGGCCGATACCAGCCAAACTGCTGACCCCAGCCATAATCCCTGATCGCTCATATGATCCTGAAGTACCGTCCTCACCGCATCGAGCGCGCTTTTCAAATCATCTCCAGACAACTCTGCCATCGCTCTAGCGGCGGGGCCAACCTGGCCCTGTATGATCAGTGCTTCGTCCAAGGTATCCGCCACTTTCAGATCTTTTTTGAGCGACTCTATGACAATTTCATTGAAACCAGCTTTGGCCAGCAGGTCTTCTACATAAGCTGGATCAGAGAAGGCAAATGGCCCGGGGGCCCGGGGATCCGGCGGTGAAGCAGGCGCTGGTAGAAAGGGTTGCAAGGCCCTACCGCCCAGGGACATCCACGGATTAGCACTGGGCTTCTGCCAGCAGATAAACACCAGTCTACCCTTCTCGCTGAGGCCACTGTGGAGGTGACTAAAGGCCTTAATCGGATCCTCGAAGAACATCACACCAAATCGAGAAAATAAAAGCTGAACAGGTTGTGCAAAGGCCACAACCGCTGCATCCGCCTGAGTAAAGGTAACGCCCTGGATGGATTTCGCCCGCTGACTCGCCAGGCGTAACATAGGCTCAGACAGATCAATGCCCTGAACGACTGCACCTGTCCTGGCTAAAGCAATACTGGTATCACCGCAACCGCAGCCTATATCCATAACCCGCTCACCCGGTATTGCCGCTGCGATCCTGACGGCTTCAGCTGACAGCGGGTTCAGCATGCGATCCAATTTGATCTGGTTCAACGTCCAGGTTTCCCCGGCCTGGCCGTTCCAGTATTCGCGTTGTTGCTTGTTACCTGACATCAGCAGCCCCTTGATCAGCCTTTTTATTATCTCGTACCACAAATCTGCAAACGCGCTTTATTACCCGAATGCCTTACTCCATGACGTTCACGACAGTAACAGATCAAGTCTCACCGATCGACCGATATACACCCTCTGAATCTCTTTACACAGGTTTTGCAGGGGCGAGACACTGGCCTTAAGTGCATTAACTGAGATAGCCCCCTCTCTTTTCGCAGGCTATTAAGCGATATCAAAGGTTTGCCAAATCCACTACCGCCCGAGGGAATCGTGAACTGATATTTATTGCGGGTTCAAGGTTGTGCTATGTTCAGTTCTCTTACACTTTGAAAATTACGAACTCGATGCCCTACCAGTTAACCAGCAGACAACAGTCTGATTATGCACAGCGTGGCTTTCTTGCACCTGTCAGACTGTTTTCAACTTCCCAAGCACGCCAGTTAAGGTCTGAACTGGAAGCTTTTGAAAACCGGTTCGGCGAAAATTCCTCGGTTAAACCTACCGATCTGCACTTATTGCAGGGCTGGGCCTGGCGCGTCGTCAACGACCCGAGAATAGTTAATCCTCTGACAGATCTACTAGGGCCAGATCTGCTACTCTGGTCTACCCAGTGGTTTATCAAAGAGCCTGGCGATGAGATGCATGTCAGCCTGCACCAGGACGCAAACTACTGGGGCCTTGAACCGCACGATATCGCAACCGTTTGGATTGCCTTATCAAATGCCGGGCTTGAAACCGGGCCAATGACATTTATTCCGGGTAGCCATCAGGGAAAACTGTATAAGCACGACAATACTTATGAGAAAAATAACCTGCTAAGCCGGGGTCAGACAATCACAGAAGAGCTGGATCTGAATTCTGCTGAGACTGTCCCTCTGAGGGCTGGCGAGATGTCAATTCATCATGTCAGATTAATTCATGGCAGTGGACCCAACCTGACAGGTGACCGTCGCATAGGTATGGTTCTTCGCTATTGTGCCAGCCATGTATATCAAACCAAGGGCCCGGATACCGCGGTACTGGTTACAGGTGAAGATCGATTTAATCATTTCAAGCTGCTACCTGAACCAAAAATTGATTTTGGAACTGCCGAAACAAGCCGTCATCGAGATGCCGTCGAAAAACTTCATAGAATTATCCACACGGACTAAGCCGCAGGCATTGGTTGGCCCAAGCCAAGGCCATAAAAAACATTTCTGCTGTAAACATGGCAGGCATGTTAGTCTCACTGAAAACTGCGGCAAACCCTTATAAGGAGTGCAGCATCATGAAAAGCTTCGCAAATAAAGTAGCCCTGATTACTGGCGCCGGCTCAGGCATGGGGCGTTATCTGGCCATACTGCTGGCCCGATCTGGTGCTGATGTCATTATCTGTGACATCAACGACGAAACCCTCAATGAAACCCTGGACATGCTGAAGAATTACAACGTTGCCGTGTCAAGCCACAATCTGGATGTGGCAGATAAGCAGGCCGTTCAGGCCCTGCCAGAGAAGGTTCTGGAACGGCACGGTAAAATTGACCTGTTGTTCAACAATGCAGGTGTAACCGTTGGTTCTTCTTTTGAATCCATGCCTGAAGCAGACTGGGACTGGGCTATGGGCATCAATCTTCATGGCGTAATCAATCTAACGCGAGCCTTCATGCCCTTGTTGAAAGAGCGGCCCGAAGCCGCCATTATTAACACGTCTTCAATATTTGCCATGATTGCTGTAGCAAATCAATCTGTCTATCACGCCACTAAGTTTGCAGTACGGGGGTTCACGGAAAGCCTGGCCAAGGAGCACAAAGATAGCCCCATCCAGGTTCACTGCGTCCACCCTGGTCACATTGGCACCAACATAGTCAACAACTCACGATTCAATGAAGAAGAGATAGAACAGCGGGAATCACTGATCGATACCGCCGCATCAAAAGACGAGATGGCAGAAATGTTCAGAGCCAACGGCATGCACCCCAGCAAGGCGGCTAAAATCATTTTGGAGGGTGTCCGGAAAAAGCGCACCCGAATCTTTATCGGCCTGGACGCAAAATTGATCGATATCGCACAACGACTGTTGCCCATGCACTATGAGAAGTTATTACCCATCCTGCTGATTCCACTGACCTTGCTGAGAAACAAGAAACCACTCAAAGACCTGGATTGAAATTCAAGCAGGCTCGGGCCGATGTATGATGCTATAGCCCATGAATTTCAATCGCCTACATCAATCATTGTCAAAGGTGCTTTTACGCAGGCGTCTCATACCATGCAACCAGCGATCTATATTATCACCCTTACGCCTGACATAATCACCCACTTCAGGGTGTGGTAATACATAAAAACGTTCCTCTCTTAGCGTCTCTACAACGGTTGCTGCCAGAGCTTCTGGCTCGATAATACCATCAGTCTGGCCATCGCCCAGCCTTTTTGGCGCCATTGCTGTATTGACCCCCTGGGGACACAGAACGGACACCTTAATGCCCTCATCACCATGGGTAATAGCGATAAATTCGGCTAATTTCACCGCGGCTGCTTTGCTGACTGAATAGGGCCCAGAGCCCATGGCTGCTAACAAGCCTGCGGCCGAAGCCGTATTCAAAAGATAGCCGTCACCCCGAGCGAGCATAGCAGGGAGCACAGCGCGAGCCGCATAGACATGCGACATCACATGTAACTCCCACTGCTTCTGCCAAACCTCATTGCTGGCATCTGTCAGCAACCCAAGCCCTCCGGCACCGGCATTAGAACAAAACAAGTCAATCTGGCCATACTGCTTCAGGGTCCTGTCAACCACTGCCTGAACATCGCCCTCCTGGGTCACATCGCAAGCCAGGCCTGTACATCCCAGTTCCGCTGCGGTTGCTTCAACCTGCTGCTGATTCAGGTCCGCCAGGACAATCCCTCTAGCGCCCTGCTCAATAAAAGCGACCGCCATGGCCTTGCCAATACCACCACTACCGCCTGTGATCACGGCTACCTTATCCTGTAACTCCATCTTCAATTCCTGCTAACTCTGAAAACACCAAAGTAACTGCTTGACCTCACAAGCGCAAGCGAAGGACAGCCGGCCGTTAAACTGGCTTCTCACCTTTGACAATGACCCGATGCATGTGACGGCGCTGGCCTTGATAATCATTCAAAGCATGGTGGAAAACACAGCGATTATCCCACATCGCCAGCGAACCATCTTCCCACTTGAAGCGGGTTACAAATCGATCCTGGGTCAGGTGTCGGGTAAGAAAGCCAAACACTGCCAGGCTTTCTTCACGGGTCCAGTTCTTGATTCGATGGGTATGCGGCTTACTGCAGAAGATACTCTTTCTGCCTGTCTCGACATGAGTTCGAATAAGGGGATGTTCAACTTCTGATTCAGCGAAACCAGCATTACCGCCATAGGCCTGGCCCAGACCCTTTCGTGCAGCAATCTGGTTATAACCCCCACCGATTCCGTGCACCATTTTAGGTGAATACACCCCGGTGAGCACCTGCAGCGACGAGCGCATGCCAACACTCAGGCTCTCACAGGCAGCAGTGGAATCGGCAAACAGGGTATCTCCTCCTTCATCAGGAACTTGCATCGCATAAAGCACCGTCGCCTTGGGAGGCCTTTCCTTGTACGACGTATCAGTATGCCAGGCACCACCAAAATTAAGGTCTGCGGTTGGCTCCTTGATAATCGGAATCACATTTGGATGATCCTCTACCGCCTGCATGAAAGGATAAATATCAAGCTCCCCAAAACAGGCAGCAAAATCGGCTTGCTGCTTAGGCGAGAGATCCTGATTTCTAAAAAACACAACATGATGCTGCAACCATGCCTGGTGAATTTCAACAATTACCTGTTCACTCAACTTCTGTGACAAATCAACCCCATCAATGACCGCGCCAACAGGGCCGATGCTGACATCAACTGTTATCTTTTCATACTGCACGACACAACCCTCTCGCTTTCTGTAATACTTACGCACCATACTACGCCAAACAATCACGATCCAGACACACAGGGGACAGCACCATGCAGCGCAAGCAAGTTACCGTATTCAATGGTGATGATGCATCACCGGAAGTAATGAAACCCACTGTCGAACTCTTACAGAAACTTGAGCTTGCCATTGATTTTGACTTCCCGCTGATCGGCGCAGCAGCTGAAAAAGAATACGGGAAAATTCTTCCCGACGAAACCATTGCCAGCATCGATGCCGCTGATGCTACTTTCTTTGGATCTACCAGCGGCCAGAGTACCGCGGCGCTTTTTTACCTGCGCTGGGGAAAACAGACTTACGCCAATATCCGGCCATGCCAATGGATACCGGGATACAAATCCCCCATGGCTAATCCCCAAGGCATTGACTTTATTATCGTCAGGGAAAACCTTGAAGACCTGTATCTAGGCTTGGAAGGAAATATCGAAGACTTACACGCCCTCAATTTCTATTCTAAGCACGCCCGCTCAAGTCTGTCGGATTTAGGTGCCGGCCGATATGCTATAAAGGCCATTACTGAATCGGGTTCAGAAAGAATCATTCGATATGCCTTTGAATTAGCCTCAAAAAGAGCAGGCAGAAAAAAAGTTACCCTGACTTCAAAATACAATATGCTGAGCCAGGTAGATGGCTTGTTCAGAGACATCGGACTTCAGATATCCTCGAGCTATCCTGACATAGAATTTGAAACCTTTATTATCGACGACTTCCTGTGCAGGATGATCTCCAATCCTCAGGCCCTTGACGTTGTCGTCATGCCCAATCTGTATGGTGATATTATGTCCGACGGGGCTGCTGGCCTGATTGGTGGGTTGGGTCTGGCCCCTTCTGGCTGCTACGGAGACGATTACGCCTATTTTGAATCCGCTCACGGTACGGCGCCGGATATTGCCGGGCTTAATATCATCAATCCCACCGCAACGATACTTTCAGCAGCCATGATGTTGGAATACCTGGGCTTTACCCAGCACAGCAAAACCCTGCAACAGGCAGTAACCCAGGTCTACGCCCAGGGTAAATTTATTCCGGTTGACCAGGGTGGTGATGCTTCCACAACGTCATTTTGCAGTGCTATTGCAGACTGTTTCTGATGCTGTGACTGACCCCGTAATTCAGGTCTTAGGATAAGAACCTGGCTGTAGCCACATTCAGTTCAAAGGGTATTCCCTATTGATATGCCGGCCTAACCTGGCAGGTAATAGCCTGTAACTGAACTCAAAATTAACTCAGTTCCGCTTTAAATGCGTACAGTACACGCCCTCGGGCGCTGACCTGACCATCCTCATTAACGATACTGACCTCCACAGCGCAGAGTTGCCTGCCCCGATTGATTACCTCAGCATGCGCCTCAATCCATGCGCCCTGCGCTTGCCTGAGATATGTCACGTTCATATCTGCCGTGCCTGCCGGAACAGCGCCATCAGCAAGATTACTGAAAACGGCTGCAACAGCAGCCATATCAACCATGGTTGCAACCACGCCGCCATTGACACTGCCGCCAATGCCAGTCGGTGTGGTCTGAGTTTTGACCAGGCGTAAACGCACGCAATCCGGCTTAGCCTCCACCAGAGTCAAACCTAAATATCTATGAAAAGGATTTTCGTCAAATCCCGAAAAAAAATCTTCTTTCATTTAACAACCACCAGATAGAAACCATCACAAATTATTGACACCCTTAGTACAGCAACAGTACAGTAACAGTATAGCAATCATGGGTTATAAAGCCTGAAACTTTGACCCAATCTTACATCATGAACAGGCAGCCTTGCATCTGGCTACCGCCATTGTACGAGTGTTGCAGATAGTTGCCTGCTCACCCCAGCAGAACCAGGCAGGGATATCAGTTTCCCCTATCATTACCGAGCCCATCTGATCTCTGGGAAGGGTTTCTCAATCACTTAGCTGACACGGACTATGGCATTACCACTGCATCAGCGTCATATTCATTATTTCCAATGCCCCCGGTACAGGCGCCCGAGGTAAGTGCTTGCAAGCCTTAAAAAATCCGAATAACCCTCAGCCTTGAGCCACTGACAAGATGAAATCACCAACCCGTCGGGCACCTTACCGCGGTTATTATCTGCGCTAAACCCTCCCATGTTGCTATTATCAGCCAGTGTCGCTAATTTAGCAGTATCAGGACAATTGAAGCAGATTAACTGGGGCGGCGATCGCTCCACTCGTTGCCGATTGCAGCGACCAACAGGCCCTACCCGTGATTATTAGCGTCAACATTGCCGGTAAGGTAACAATCCAGAAATTCAGGAACCGTAATCGATGAACAAGCCTATTATTCCAATGTTCGGTGAACTCCTGGCCCCCTATCTTTCCCAGATCCCAGATGAAGCCAAACCAGGGGCGCTAGCTATCTTAGAAAGAGGCGCGGCAGAACGCTATCGTGGCTGGGCCGAGGCTGTGCCGCAGCACCGTGCAGGGCTCCTGGTCTGCGCCGCCAGAGAGGAGGAAATCGCCGATAGCATCGATACCCTGCTACCAATTCCCAGCCAGCACCGGGAATTGGTAGACAAATTCATCCCCCAGGCAAAACAGGCTTATTTTGATGTTTTCGAAGGCTTAAGCGCGATTGATCAAATGACGATTCAGGCAGCCGCGGAAAGACAAGGCGCCCGGGCCTGGCCCGCATTCGTACCGGCCTATCCCGACAAGGCCCGGGATCTGGAAGCACTGTCTGCAATCGAGCTGGAAAGTGCCGATTACCTGGACAGCATTCTCAAATAACAGGCTTAGCAACGACACCCTCGAGCGCCACCTTAAACTCACTCACCGAGTATAAAGACGTCGCAATTGGACAATTCCTGCGTTATGTTGAAAGTTCTGGGGCGCACCAGACGGCCGATTAAAAGTAACATTGATGGCTATTCAGGAGAGAACATGGATTATAATATGGCACAAGAGCGCATCGCTCTGCAGGATGTGATGTTAAATTACGCTGCCGGCGTCGACGATCGAGACTTCGATCAATATCGTAGCTGTTTCAGTGAGGATGTTACCGTACTCGGTATGGGACCTGAACCGGTCTATGGGCTTGATAACTGGATGGACTTCGTTCGCAAGGCCTTATCAAAATACAGTGCGACCCAGCATATGCTCGGCCCGCAACTTGCCAGCATACAGGGTGATAATGCCACAACACGGACCGATGTCAGGGCTCTACACTGCCTTAAGGACGAACCCGGTAAAACGTTTACGCTCTGGGCTACTTATCGTAGCGAAATGGTCCAGGTTGATGGTCAGTGGAAAATCCAGAAACATGAATTAATTCCGCGATTCAGTCGGGCCGAAGGATGATCCATCTATCTCCAGGCACCGACTGAGACAATGCCGGAATCATTCCGGCCAACATCGATTATCCCGCCTGTATACGGCATCGCTCTGCCGCTCACCCAGCAGGGTCTTGGGTGCATTGGCAAAGTAAGGGTCCTTGCTGGGCTCTGAACGACTCCAGTCAACTCGCTCACTGCGATAAGCCATCTTCCATTGACCATCTTCGATCTCGTACCGGTCCAGGTACCGCCCGGCAATTATCATATCCTGATTAATTCCACCCGTTTCGAACTTGTGATAGGCATTAAAGTAAATTTCACCAAAAGCCTGTTCGCCTTCAAATTCAATCAAGTGATTTCCCACCATATGCTGATTGGCAATGTGGTTACTCAACGCGTTCAGGGCATAATCTACAAATAGTGTTGGATTACTGTTGATGAAACCGTATTCACAATAAGCACCTTCAGTAAAGACCGACAGTAGTAGCTCCCGATCAAGGCGATCCAGGCCGCGGCTGTATCGACAGGACAATTCATAAATTTCCTGTTTCGCTACCACCCTTTGCAAAACATCTTCCATGCTGTTTATTCCTTTTCTAGAACTCATTTATGCTGTTTCAATAGTTTATGGCAGGTAATGCCAGGATAAATCATTGGCATCCTGAGACCCTTTCGATAAAGCCTTAAAGGACTGGCTTTCACGCTCGTCTTCAACCGCCCCTGTTCGACTCCAGTCCATGACCACATGTCGATGTCTGAACTTCCAGAACTGTTCACGCAATTCAAACTGGTCCAGATAGCGACCCGAGAACACCATTTCAGAATTCCCATCCCTGACCAGGTGCTTTGCAAATACATAACTCTCGGTAAAGGCAGTTTCTGCATCAAAGCGAATCAGCGTATTACTCACCCGATGTTGAGTTAACTCGTACTGTTTCTGCAGGGCAACCATCACGATCCCGGCAAACTCATGCGCAGATCCCTTGAATCCGCCGTAGTCCACCTGCGCATCAGGCCAATACAGGGCTTTCAGACCAGCAGCATCAAGCCGATCAAGGCAGCGACTATGACTGGATAATAATTCCATTATGGCAGATCGATGTGCGAGACCCTGTAAATCCGGTACCTTCCCGATCGATTCCTGCATTTCGTTCTCCTTAGCATTATCTTTTATGCCCCTTTTTGTACCCTTTATGCACCTTTTATGCTCCTCTTATGCACCTTGTATGCATCTTTTATGCATCTTTTATGCATCTGGGGCTTTTAAAAACCGGCAACACCCAGTCCCGATTAAGACTCTGTGCAATCAATCAGGCGCCGTTAACCAGGTCCCAAACAGGCTATCCGAAAACACACTATGTCGTTACCGATGCCATCAGGTCACTTCAATCCAGATGCCTTTTCCTCTATGCCAGCACGGATTTCCGCATGTCGCTCTGCTGTGATGGGATAATTCCAGACGATAGCCGCGCCTGTAAGGAAAAACACCGAAGGAAAGGTTGAAAAAAGAAAACGTAATCCGAACAATTCATCAGCACCATTAGTCGAACCTGCACCTGCTTCAAAACCAACTAAACTCAGGCCAAACAAAGCAATGACGCCTCCCAGAGAAGCCGTGGCTTTCTGAGCAAAAGACCAGGCCGAGAAGAACTGGGCAGCTCTGTTTTCGCCAGTCTGCAGGGTATCCAGGTCAATGACATCTGCTTTCATGGAGTTCGGCAGGGTCTGCGAGAAGCCGCCGGCAGCAAAGCCTGTCATCATCGTCATCGGCAGCATCCACCAGAAATCCCCTGCTCCGAGGAGAAGATAAAAAGGATGGGCCAAGGCGAGCACAAAAAAGGAGGCCAGATAAGCCCTGTGCTTGCCAACTATTTTGGCCAGCCAGACCCAGAAAGGTACGGCTAAGATATTCATAATATAAAAAACGCTGAGCATATAAATGGCTTTATCCTCTGCCTGCAGGACATCAGCTATAAAGAAAATATATAACGGCGTGGTTATATTCAGGCCAATCGAGCCGATCATAAAAGCCAGTATCAGCCGCTTAAACGGCCCATTTGACATCATCAACTGTAACCCTTCGGACACTGTCACCCGCTCAGCTGCAGGCTCATATTCAGCCTCTGGCACGTTCATTACGGTCAGAGTAACGCAAATCGGCATCAGCACCAGCATGGTAAGTCCAACCAATTGCAGCACGACACTGGTGCCGCCAATACCAAACAGCAGCAAAGCCAACGCCGGAATCAATTGTGCCGCCAGAGAACCTAGTGCACTGAACATACCCCGGCTCCCGGTAATCCGGGATCGTTCATTGTAATCCTTGGACAGCTCAGCTCCCCAGGCGTAATAGGGAATGAGCATCATCGTAATAGCAATGGACAGCAGCACACTCCATAGGGCCAGGTGCAAAGCACCCGCGTCTTCTGGCGGCAGGAAAAGCTGGTACACCGATAACATCATCAGCGGAGTCGACAGGACAATCCAGATTTTACGCCGGCCAAAGCGCGAACGCGTATGATCACTGATATATCCCATCAAGGGATCAGTTATTACATCGCTCCACCGCACAAAAAACAAAATAGTGCCCAGCAGTACCAGAGGAACGCCCATATCACTGGCATAGAAGCGAGGGATGAACACCATAACCGGGAACAGTGACATGGCAATAGGCAGATCTGTCAAACCGTAAAAAAATAGTGTTTTTTTTGTTATTTTCGACATATCCTGCTCCAACTGTTCCTTAGGGTCTAGCGATCAAATAGCCCGTAGCTGCTCAATGTTCTTGTGCCCCTGAATCTCTCAGAATTCCCAGCGCCTGGCATTCCCTGATCCGACTTAACCACCAATTGCCGTACAAGGCAATGCCCGCGCATAATCCAGTCTGCTCAATCAACTGGGAAGCGGTCTGGCTCCACCGACTCGCTAGAGTGCGCGTACAAACCATGTTAATTTAACAGAACTAGTTATATCCAAACTCGAGGACTTTTCATGAAGAATATTCAGGTAGTACTGGCTCGACGACCTAACGGCACGCCTGTTGCGGAAGATTTTTCGATAAGAGAAACGCCTGTAATTCAACCCGACAATGGTCAGGCACTCATTGAAAATATTTACATTTCCCTGGATGCGGGCTTTCGTAACTGGATGGACGAGGATGCAGGAGACGAGGTGTTGCCCGCCATGCCTTTAGGGCAACCCGTCATGGGCCTGACTGTCGGCAGGGTGATCACCTCGAAGCATCCAGGCCTGCCGGTTGGCAAGCTTGTTATGGGCCGATTAGCCTGGGAGTCTTTTTCACTGGCCAGTGATGATTTCCTGGTACCCCTGGATGATAACGACGCAATTCCAGAACACTATCACCTGGGCATCCTGGGTGACACAGGCATGTCAGCTTATTTCGGCTTAAAAGACATTGCCGCGCCCGGCCCTGGTGATACTGTGCTGGTATCAGCAGCAGCCGGGTCAGTGGGTTATGTTGCCGGGCAAATCGCCAGGATAATGGGAGCAAAGCGCATCGTTGGCATAACCAGCACGGAGGCTAAACGGCAGCGCTTGATCAAGGAAGTCGGTTACGACGAAGTCATAAATTACCGGCAAGGCAATCTTGATGAGCAACTAAAATCAGCCTGTCCAGCCGGCGTCGATGTTTATTTTGACAATGTCGGTGGGCCTATCCTGGAAACGGTGCTGGGCCAGATCAATCAAGGCGCCCGCATTCCATTCTGCGGCGCTGTTGCAGACTACAGTCGCACTGCGCCTTCCGGACCGAGTAACCTGTTTATGCTGGTCACCCAATGTGCCCGCCTTGAGGGTTTTCTGACCCATACCAAATTAGCGCGTTATGACGAAGCTCGGCAGCAACTCAAAGCCTGGATGGGCGAAGGAGCTCTAAAAACCTTTGTGCAGTCTTATCAAGGCGTAGACCAATGTGGAATTGCTTTTGCCGATCTATTTGCTGGCAACAATTTTGGTAAGACCATCGTCAAAGTCTGAAGCACAAAAGCCGAAGGATCCTGTCTCGGAAATCGACGGGTAACCTCGAATTTACCCTGAGGCCGAGTTCTGTAACCCTTGCGTTTAAGGGTCTACAGCACCAGCCAGAAAAGGATGCTATGGTTGCTGCCTTAGGCAGGCGCTTGGCATAGACGAAACTGGCCCCCGCAGGCTTGATTGCAACTAACCTTAACCTGTTCGGTTGTAAATAAAAAATCCACACCTGGTGCGTGCTTATGCTATGTTTAGATGTCAATGCAACTCTCCGCTACTCCAAGGCGGTTAAGGCAGATTGTGCATAGGCTACTAAAACATCTCAGAGAATATGAAGACTATGCCTGGGTCATTGCACTTTACTTTGGATGTTACGGCCTATCCTTTTACCCTATCCTAACAGCGCAGCGTTATTTCCTGGAAAATCAGCCGCTCTATGCACTGCTGTTATTCCTGCCGCATGGCGTTCGAATTCTCGCTACCTGGCTGCTCGGTGCCAGGGCCATTATTCCTCTGCTGCTGGGCAGCTGGCTCTGTTGGTTTATATTTGGTCACAGCTCCGATAGCTTCCTATTATGGCCGGCTGTGGTCAGTGAGGTGTTGCCTTTTATCACCTTTAAGATGTTGCAGTTCGCTGGCTTACCCAGTTTCGCGACGACCGATAATTTAACTCTGAACTGGAGAATTCTGGTATTAGCCGGCATTGTCGCTGCATTACTCAATGCGGCAGCTTCCCATGTCCTGTTCAGCGGTGAATTTTCCTCTTCTGAAAGCCAGTCTTTCATCCTGACCTTCATCATAGGCGACGTGCTCGGTATGGCCCTTTTCATGATCATTACCATGATGACTTTTCGGTGGTACAGATCAACTCAGCTGCACGCCTAGAAATTTCGTTGCAAAGTAAGCCTATACCCTCTATTCCCTGAGAAATCATGGTAGAATCAGATTACCATTATGGGAGTATTGGATGAACTTACAAAACCTGCGGAAACTCGCCCAATTAAAAGCCGTATTAATCGACATGGAACAAGATTTTGGCTTAAGCAAGCTAACTGAACAGGAAATCCGCATACTCAGCGCGATGACCGAAACACTGGGCCCTGATGTTTCCCTGGTTTCCTCAAAACAGTTACGAAATAGCCTTTACTGCAAGTCTCTGTCTTCGCCTACTTATCATCGAGCATTAAAGTCCCTTTTACAAAAAAGCCTGCTTAAACCGGCTGAAGGTAGAAAAACGGGCTTGTACCAACTATGTATAGAATGACCTCCAGCGCCTAAACTCATGCTCTTCGGGTCGTTCTGATTCAAAAAACCTTACCAAACTTAGCAACTTTATTGCCTGGTACCCGTGCGTGGGGGCTAGTGATAGGGGCCTTTGTAATGGCATACGGTGTTCTTGAAGCACTGAACGCCAGCCTGAATTCAGAATCTCAAACCTATTATGGCCTGAGCTTACTACTCTTCCTGCCCCACGGTATTCGCGTGTTCGCGACTTATTTCATGGGGTTTCGTGCCTTGCCACCCTTATTGATTGGCCAGCTGATCTGCTTACAGCTATTTCCTCATCCTGGCAATTCACTGGCAATGTGCCTGGTAGGTGCCAGCTGTGCACCCCTGGCTTTTGAAATTTTTAGGCAGGCCGATATCAATCTGTATCATTCAAAAGGTGCGCAATCCCTGAACTGGCGGGCTTTGCTCCTGGTAGGCATCATTGCTTCGCTTATCAATGACATTGGCTCAAGGCTTATTCTCTCGGTAGATGCCCCTGCGGCTCTATTCAGCCCGTCCTATTTCTTGTTTTTTATGCTTGGAGATATTGCCGGCCTGATAGTGTGTATTGTGATTTTCCAGATTATAGTTCATCAACTCCAGGCTAAGACCCACTAGCCATTTGTTATACGCCACTAGCCACAGGACAGCAGCTAATAGTCACTAACTATGCATACTTTAGGACGACTTTACCTGGTTCATCGCGGCAAAAAAAGCGCCTAATGGGAAGAGAGCTTCTCCATCAGGCTCAGCGGATAATTTCCACCCTGCTCGTAATAGGCTTTATACACATGCTGAGTGGCGTCTACAAAGCCTTCTATCTGGCCACAATCAAAACGCAGACCCTTAAAATGGCAGGCAACAACTTTACCCTGTTGAGCCTGTATATCGAGTGCATCCGTGATCTGGATCTCGCCATTACGACCCGGTGGAATACTTTCAAGAATGTCAAAAATGTCCGGGGTCAGAATATACCGACCGATAATCGCTAAGTTGCTGGGCGCCTCTTCTGGTTCAGGTTTTTCCACCATCGAGGCCACCTTGATAACCCCCGGCTTGATTTCCTCGCCACAAACAATGCCATAACTGGCCGTCTGGGCTCTGGGCACCTCCTCAATCGCAACAATACTGCACTGGTGCTGCTCATAGAGCGCGACCATCTGTGCTAGCACGCCATCGCCACTGGTGACACAGAAATCATCCGCCAGGACCACAGCAAAGGGTTCCGGGCCTATTAGCGACTGTCCCGTTAATATGGCGTGGCCTAGCCCTTTCATTTCAGTTTGCCGGGTGTACGAGAACACACACTGTTCTATGAGGTAGCGTATATCTTCGAGCAGAAGTTCCTTGTCTGAACCGGAAATCTGGTGTTCCAGCTCATAATTGATATCGAAATGATCTTCAATGGCACGCTTGCCCCGACCCGTGACAATGGCTATTTGTGACAGCCCTGCAGCCACGGCTTCTTCCACCCCATATTGAATAAGCGGTTTATTGACAATCGGCAGCATCTCCTTCGGCATGGCTTTGGTTGCAGGCAGGAAGCGGGTACCATAACCTGCCGCCGGGAACAGGCATTTTCTAATCATGCTGAGTATTTCCTTTTTTATTGGCGGCATCTTCTTGGTCAGCTCGACCATAGTGATCTTCAAATCGGACTATATCATCCTCACCCAGGTAACTACCGGACTGAATTTCAATGATCTCAAGCGGCCTCGCGCCCGGGTTTACCAGCCGGTGTACGGCGCCAAGTGGAATATAGGTAGACTCATTTTCGCTGAGTTCAAATACGGCGTCATCGCGAGTCACCCTGGCTGTTCCCGAAACCACGACCCAGTGCTCGGCCCTGTGATGATGTTTCTGCAGGGACAGACTGGCACCGGCATTGACCATGATACGCTTAACCTGAAAACCCGGTCCATGATCTAAGGCTTCATAATATCCCCAGGGCCGAAAGACTTTCCGATGGGTCAGCCGCTCCTCGCGTTCTGCCAGGGTCAGCATGGCAACGATCTCTTTGACCTGCTGGGATTTGTCCATGGATGCGACCAGAACGGCATCCGCTGTTTCCACCACCACCACCTGTTCCAGGCCGGCCACGGCAACGATGCGGTGTTCGGCCCTGATATAGCTGGAAACCGTATCGTGGGTCAAGACATCACCGGTCAGCACATTCCTGTCGTCGTCCTTGTCACTGACCTGCCAAAGGGACTGCCAGCTGCCTACATCACTCCACATTGCCTGCAGGGGGACCATGGCTGCCTGCCGGGTGTGTTCCATCACTGCATAATCAATCGAATCAGGCGGACAGGATTCAAATAAAGCCGCATCCGGGCGAACGAAGTCCTGATCGCTACTACGTTGGTCCCAGGACGCTGAAACCTGCTTGAGTATATCGCCCCGGTAAACCGCTAATTCGTGCAATAGCGAGGTTGCAGAAAACACGAACATACCACTGTTCCAGTATAACCCGCCCTGCTCAATATAGGCTTGCGCCTGTTCCAACTGAGGTTTTTCAATAAACTGCTTCACAGCAAAACCCGGCCCGATGGGTTCACCTCTGCTGATGTAACCATAACCGGTTTCCGGGTATTCGGCGGGCACTCCGAAGGTCACTAGATGCCCTTGACCGGCCAATTCCACGGCCTGCTCCACCGCGACATGAAAAGCGTTAACATCGCCTATCAGATGGTCGGCCGGTAATACCAGCAACACGATTTCATCGTCGACCTGCTGCTCCCTGGCTGCCAGCGCAGCCAGAGCAATAGCCGGGGCCGTGTTACGCCCTGTTGGCTCAAGTAAAATAGCACTACAGTTAATCCCAGCATCACGAAACTGCTCGGCGACCAGAAACCGGTGGGCTTCATTACAGACTGCTAGCGGATCGAGTACGTTGTCAAAACCGAGTAGCCTCATAGCAGTCGCCTGCAGCAGCGTTGCATCACCACCAAAAGAGAGTAATTGCTTCGGGTAAAGCTCTCTGGACAGCGGCCATAAACGCGTGCCGGCGCCGCCACAGAGAATAACTGGTTGAATTAGCATCACAACTTCCCGGGAACAATCCCCGCCATTATAGCCCAGAAGCACGGCATTGTTGCTGCCCAGCCAGCCTGGCCCGGTTATACCCTCTAGTGAGGCCCCTGCTGACCTGCAGGGTCCTGCCAGAGCGCTGAAAACACCGCGTCACCATTGATAAAGTAAACCGCATCACCATCAACCACCGACCGACTCTGGTTGGAAGCATACTCACCGTCGGCTAAACCCTGTACCTTGAGATAACCCGCTTCTGTGATACCAGCCATGGCCGGATTGCTCTTATCCGTAATCTCATACAAATACAACCTTTCGACACCTTCATAACCAGCCTCCCCTGAAAGCCAGCCACTGACTGGAATCGCCAGCCGGTCCTCAGCCTCATTGAGTACCTGATAGGTAAAACCATGACGATCGTACTCTGCGCTGGAGTAGCTGTATTGCAGGTCACGGCCTGCTTCCAGTGCGGTCCTGGACACAGGCTGGCTCAGGTCGCTGACATCGAACAACTCCAGCTTGGCCAAATTATTCTCGGACATGCCCAAGCCGAGCAGCAGGTCTTCGGTTACCGGATGCAGAAAGTTTGAAAAGCCCGTCACTTCCAGTTCCCCTGCAATGACCGGATCTGTTGGATCCGATAAATCTATAGCATAAAGCGGGTCAATTCGTTCAAAGGTAACCAGATAAGCCCGGTCCGCCAGGAAACGGACACCATAGAGGTCTTCGTTTTCCTTGCCCAGGGCGGTGGCTTTGTCCGCATTGGGCAATTTGCCTATAATCTCTAATTCAGGCGCATCCGCAGACAGTCCCAGGACAAAAAGCTGATGCTCCCAGAGATCGTTACCGTCTCCTGTAAAGCGACTGGTCACCAGCCGCAAATTATTATTATATTCGCTGATTCTGAAGTCTCTATTGTCACCCAGAAACAGGCCTCCGCTGACCTCACCAGACCCGGCATAATCAAGGCCATCTGTCAGGTCAAAGCGATGAACCAGCGTCATTTCCTGATCTCCAGCGAGGGCCGGTACAGCATGTAACTGGGTCAGATACAGCGCATTACCCGAGATATAAACACCATTGGTTGATTCCACATAACACAATACATCCTTTATGGTCCCCTGCTGTGGATCAATCAACAGCACACTGGTAATGGCGGGAAAACCCAGATCACTGGGTGCCAGCTCATGTTCTGCATCGATACGGTAACATTGATCGGAATCGACAGCATTTACTACGCTGCCATCCACGCTCACGTCTGGAAGCAGATCGTCGATTGTTAAAGCATCGAGAATTTCCTGGTTAGCGAGCAGATCATCTTCTGTTACGGGGTAATAATTCAGGTCCGCGATATCCGGCGTGTGCCGACTGATCAGATAAATTCCATCCGCCGTTTTTTTGCTGGTGATAAACACCCCTTCTATTTCGACCTTGCTCACAAGGGTATTCTCAGACGTGCCGGTGTCATAGACATTAAGGCCTGCAGTCTGTCCCTGCCAGGTCGTGAGCTCGTCAAAAAACCGTCCATAACTTCCCCACCAGGCCGTGCTGGTGATCGTGACTAAACGTGCTTCATCCAGGTACAGGCCCTCTACCGACTGCTCGTCACTGAGCGCAATCCTACCCGTTTCTTCTATACCTGCAGTTTCAGGGCTGGTCGTCATTATCCTGATAGAGCGCTGATCAACGCTTGCAACCACTGCATCTTCAGCAGCGGCCGCATCGGCAACCGCGCCTTCGGCGGGGGCATCATCAACGATAAAACAGCAGGACAGACTTCTGGTCGGCGCAATAAAAAGTCGATTGCCATCATATTTCACAACATCATGCTCATCGACACTGGCTTCCTGAGTATAGGTGGTGGTAAAACCACTCCCCGTCGTGCTCGTATCCGCATCCAAAGCGCTGGCCTCGGCAGACATCACCTGCCGTTGCTGAGATTCCGAGAGTTCACGTTTCAGGCTTGACTGAACCGAAGACAAAAGCGCCGAATCAGACTGGAAAGGTACTAGCAAGCCAGTTTTCGGTGCCGTTGTTACAGGCGGTGATAACACAGCAGAACTCTGACCAGAACCACCACCACAACTCACCAATAAGGCCAGTGCCCATAAGCACAGGGCTGCCCTGTTTCTTACAGCACTTTTAAATCGGGATACATACTCAACACCCTGTCTTATACCAAGACCTGCTAGACCGGAGGTTGCAGCTATCCATTTCACTTTCTAGTCCTCGGCAAGTTTGCTAATACTCTCGCATCCGGTACATGAATTTAGCCTGAATACAGGAACAGCATCATAAACAGTGATGGCTTATTACCCATAAGAGACAACAAAGCAACCCTTTAGCCTTCTACTCTAATAGAAAATACTTAATTTATCAGCGCTGGTATTACCCCACAAGTTTTTGACCTGATCCGCGCGAAGACCCGATTTTACCGCATCAGGCTTAACCGTCATTGGGCCCATAAATTCAATCAGGAACACAACTCGATTGGCCTGTGACATCCACGCAGCAATTAATGGCCTTACCTGTTAACCCTCTGCGGCTTATCAGAAGTGCTTAATTCATGCCTTCAATAGAAAGTAGTGGGATCGCGTCACTGCCCGTGAATCGAGGCAGAACACCGTTCCACTTCTCTGCTATACGCAGTTGAATCAGCTGTGGGTTGTCCTTCAGGGCTTTGGCCTCTCTTTCAATAGCATCAGCCCTGGCCTTAGATTGCACTTCAATTTCATAGGCCATCGCATCAGCCGCCAGGGTCTTTTCTGCTGCAGCAGCTTCTGCCTGAGTCACCCGTTTCAATTTCTCGTTTTTAGCCTTCAGGGCTTCCTGTTCTGCCCGCACCTTCTCTTCAATCGCCCGGTTAAATTCAGTTGAAAAATTAAAATCGGTAATCGCTATATTAGCGATTGTCAGAGAACCAATCAGCTCTTTCTCTTGCAGCGTTTCATTCAGGAAACTATCAATCTGTGCCTGAATTCGATTCTTGACCTCGTCCCGCTTGGTAATTAACTGTTCGGCTGTATATTGCGCCGTAACCGCCTTTACCGATTCCATGATGGCAGGATCTATGAGCGTTTTCTCGACCACCAGTCGAGTACCAATTCTCTGTAGCGTCATCGGCATCAACGCGGCATTCATCGAATATTGCACGGCTATTTTTGTTCTGACCATCTGAAGATCCTTTGACGATGCGCCTGCATCGGATACAGCTTTACTCAGACGAACATCAAATTTCTGTACTGCATCTACGAAAGGTGCCTTGAAATGAAACCCTTCTGGCAGAAATTCAGGCTGGACCGCGCCCAATCGTTTTACCACGCCCACGTAGCCAGCATCCACCACCACAAAGCTGGAGGCTGCCAGAGACAAGAAGATCAGAACGGCTGCAATGGTTACGCCAATTTTTGTACCCGTCATAATGTAGCTCCCAAGAAAATAAGCCGTTATTCTACTCGCTAAACTCAATTTATCTAAACACAAAGATGCAATCGATCGCAGCACTCATAACCCTGAGTGACATGGACTGTTTAAATCCGATCCCTGCCATCGGCATAACAGGCCGCGAGCTGGCGATAATATGCCGCGTTCGCCATGTTCGCAACTGAACAGTTACGGCTGCTAATCTGCTTCGCCGGAACGCCACCGATGACCGAATTTTCCGGAAAAACCGACCCTTCGCTAACAATGGCATGACCCGCCACTATTGAATTTGCGCCGATCACAGCGCCATCCATAATCGTCGCATTGATACCGATCAGGCAATTATCACCGATGCTGCAACCATGCAGGGTAACATGGTGCGTGATCGAACAGTTCCGCCCCACCAGAGTTGGCGTCTGCGCACCCTCATGGATCATCACGAAATCCTGGATATTAGAACCTGCTCCTATAACAATTTCGAACTGCTCGCATCGCGTCACTACATTTGCCCAGATGGAGACATTCTTTTCAATGCAGACCTTGCCGTGCAATTGCGCCGTATCATGAATAAAGAGCGGGTCATTGAGTTGAACAAAAGGGCCAATATGAGCCATGTACAAATTCCTTATGTTAAAGTTAAAGCTAACCAGGATTAACTACGCTTGAGACAGCCCAGGGTCTATGTCGGCCCATCAGGCCCGGGAAGTTTAGCCGTATCTAATATGGCGGCCAGTCGTGGCCGATGGCGGGCAATCTCAGCTCGACTCAAGCCTTCCAGAGAGTGCGGGAATTTAAGCCACTCATCGGTTTCGTGAACAAAGTAATCCGGTACCCGCTCCGTCAGATTCCTTGCTGGCTTATAGTAGGGTACCGCCACCCGGATATCTGAAGGCGTATTCCTTCGCGCTTTGGTTGACAGATGATCGATGACAGCCGCTATACTCCTGCCCGTATCAAACACATCATCAACGATAAGCAATGCGTCCTCCTGGCGAGCATGCTTTACCAGATAATTCATACTGTAAACCTGCACCTGGTCACTTCTACCATCGATGCCGGAATAGGAGGCAGTGCGAATAGCAATATGATTTGCCTTTACGCCTTGTAATCCCAGATATTCCTGAACGGCAATGCCAATAGGAACACCACCTCGCCATATGGCCACAATAAAGGCGGGTTTAAACCCGCTCGCCAACACCCGCGCACCCAGAAGCCAGCTGTCTTCCAGCAGTTGCTGGGCATCAAGATAGCGTTTCCGAGACATATTGGGTTATCCTTCTAACAGTAGCTAAAACAGTTAACAGCAGCTAATTAACAGCGACTAAAGCAGCTAACAGCTACTAATTTACAGCAACTAAAACAGTTAACAGCAACTAATTTACAGCAACTAAAGTAGCCAGTATGCAACAAAAAATCTTTATTGATGAAACCACTATTATAGAAGACAGCTTCCGTCTTGGCGTCGAAATCTATCGCTCCAGGTTCAATCCTACCTTTATCGTCGGTTTGTGGCGTGGTGGCAGCACAATCGGTATCTATATTCAGGAGTGTCTGCAAACCCTGGGTATCAATACCGACCATATTGCTATCAGAACCTCTTACGCCGGAGAACATGAATACAGAAAAATGCTGCAGGCAGAAAACCCTGACATCAGGGTTCACGGTACCCAATACCTGCTGGAGACGCTCAATGCACACGACCGGCTATTGATTGTTGATGATGTATTCAGTTCCGGTCTTAACATGCAGGCCGTTCTTGCCAAGCTCAAAGACCGCCTGAAACGAAACCTGCCCGAGCAGATTCGCATTGCCTGTCTATATCGAAAACCAAAGCGGTCAAGGGTCGCATTTCAACCTGACTATTTCCTCCATGAAACCAATAACTGGCTGGTACTACCCTACGAACTAAACGGCCTCAGCGATGAAGAACTCGCCCTGCACAAACCTGCTGTGCTAGGTTTAAGAACTGCATCAAAACTACCACAATCCGGTTTATAATTCTGACAGCAAGGAAAATCCAGTGTACGAATTCATCGTTCTTATCAGCACAGTGATTCTTACCAGCCTGATCTGCTGCAGCGCCAGATGGCTGGGAGCACAGATACTACCGCCTCTGCTGGCCGGCTCTGTGGTAACTTCCATTTTTATTGCCGGGAAACTGGGCGATCTCAGCATCCCTGGTTTTGGCACAGTTGCTATATCTGTTTCAATCCTGATTTACAGCAGTACCTTCCTGATTACCGATGTCATATCGGAATTGTATGGCCCCAAACTGGCGCAATCTGCTGTCCTGGGAACCGCCCTGTGTTATCCCATAGTGCTCGCTGCCAGTCAGTTCAGCATTCACTGGACGCCCAGTGTTTATTACCCGGATCAGCAAGCATTTGCCAATATCATGAGTTTTGCTGGGCGAGTCACCCTGGCCTCCCTGCTTAGCTATTTAGCCAGCCAGACCTTTGACGTCTGGGCCTTTCATAAGATCCGAAGCTACACCGGTAAATCCAGGTTATGGATACGCAACAATGGTTCCACCATCATCAGCCAGGGTCTGGATACCGCTATTTTCTATGGGTTAGCCTTCTACGGGCTCATGTCATTCAACCAACTGTTACAGTTAATCGTAGTTGCTTATCTTTGCAAGGTCGTTATCGCGCTGATTGACACCCCATTCGTTTACGCTGTCATCTACTTCGTTAGAAAAAGTGAACGCCACGAGCAAGGTATTCACCCTGATTACACCTGAGTGACCCTCAGATCTAATGGTGTTGGCCTGTTTTACGAATGGCCTGCTGACAAATAAAATCATGGGCTAAGGTTGCAGCAGCAATGGCAGTGATCTCGGCATGATCATAAGCAGGTGCAACTTCCACTATATCCATACCGATTATGTTGAAATCCACCATTGCCCTGAAGATTGCAAAAGCTTCACTGGAGGTTAACCCGCCTGGCACTGGTGTCCCTGTCCCTGGGGCGAATGCAGGATCAAGGCAATCAATGTCAAACGTCAGATAAGCCTTATGGTCACCTACCACTCGCCTGATTTCTGTAATCGCCTGAGCGCTACCGTGTTCCTGTATCCATGGCGCCGTCAAAACAGTGAAGCCGCAATCATCTTCACTGAATGATCTGATACCCAACTGAATGGAACGGGCGGAATCAATCAAGCCTTCATTTTTTGCACGCAAAAACATGGACCCATGATCGAGTCGCTGGCCGTCATCGGGCCAGGTATCAACATGAGCATCAAAATGAATAAGCGACAGCGGCCCGTACTTTTCAGCATGTGCTTTCAGCAGAGGATAAGTTACGAAATGGTCGCCACCGAAGCTCAGCATGGTTACATCTTGCAGCAGCAGTTTCCGCGCATGCGCTGTAATAACCTCGACCACATGCTCTGGATAACCGCTATCAAAATAACAATCACCATAGTCTGCTACTGCCAAGTTCGCAAAGGGATCCAGATTATACGGGAAAGCGTTGGCGCTGAGTTCGGCCAATTGCACACTGGCGGCCCTTATCGCCTGTGGTCCAAACCTGGCTCCAGGTCTGAAGGTCGTCGCCGCATCAAAAGGCAGCCCTGATATAACAACATCGGCACCGGTTATATCCTGGGTGTATTGTCGTCTGAGAAAAGAGAGTTGACCACCATAGGTCATACCGGCACCTTCTGTGCCCAACAGATCCTGCCTTGGGTGTGGTTGTTTGATGCTCATACTTTCTGTCTTATGGTTAGCTTATCGCTAGTGTGCCTGTTAATTCAATTAAGGTCGAGCAACTGGGCCGAGACAATCCCGATCAACAGGTTGGCTTACTTGCCGGTAAAGCCTGGCACCAGGCTCGACCAAATCTTGGCAAGGAGAATCTCGGCCGCTCAGCTAGAGCATACTGCCCAGATAATGGACCTCCCAGGAAGAAACGCGACTGCTGAAATCTTTCAGTTCACTCCTTTTTACGGACAGATAAACCTCTATAAATTCTTTCGAAAAAGCTTCGGCAAACTTTTCGCTGGCCTGCAACCGACGCAGCCCCTCCGCCATATTATCAGGCAGATCAGTTGTCAAATCCCAGGCATCCTGTTCGCTCGGCGCCTCGGGCGTCAGCGCTTCCTCAAGCCCCATCAAACCTGCTGCCAGAATGGCTGCTAACAACAGATAAGGGTTTGCATCAGCTCCGGCTATTCTGATTTCCACCCGACCTGCGTCATCCGGGCCATAAGGTACACGTAACCCCGTACTGCGATTATCATAACCCCATGCAAGATTAATCGGCGCAGACTGATCGCCTATAAATCGTTTATAGCTATTCACATTCGGCGCCAGTAATGCAAATGCTTCGGGCAGGTAGAGCTGCAGTCCACCAATAAAATGTTGCAGGGCAGCGGGCGCCTGTCCATTTTTCAGGCTGAATATATTTGCCCCCTGAGCATTGAGCATACTGCAATGCACATGCAAACCTGAACCTGGCAGTTCAAAGGAGGGTTTGGCCATAAAACTGGCCAGGTAACCCTGCTTTAATGCACAGCCTTTTACCAGGCGTTTGAGTAGGAACATCTGGTCAGCGATGGCCAACACAGGGCCATGACTGACATTCAATTCAATCTGCCCTGGACCTACTTCATGGACGATGGCGCTGAGGTCGATATGTGCCTGGGCACACATGTCCTGCAATGAACTGACCAATGGACCATAACGATCCAGAGCGTCGAAGCTGAAAGCTTCACCACCGAATTCGTCCCGGCCATCAAAACCAGAACCTGACGTTAAGCTAACATCGCCTCGTTTCGGTGGATCGAGAAGATAAAATTCCATTTCCGGCGCGACGATCGGTTCCAGGCCCTTATCCTGGTAGCGCTTGATCACCCTGTTTAAGACATTCCTTGCATCATATGGAAGGGGATCACCCTCTTTGTTCAGAGCCCGGCAGATCACTTGACCAACTTCACCCTTTTTCCACGGAGTTGCCCGGTAGGTTGACCAGTCCGGCTGCATAATCAGGTCTTCGTCCTTGGGATTAAAAGACGCCATGGCAGACGCCGTATAGTCTCCATTGATACATTGAAACAGGATCGCCTCGGCCATCCGTGGCAGATCATTTTCGTCAAAACTGGCCGAATCAATTGTTTTCCCACGGGGCACACCGTTGGCATCCGACAAGAGCAAATCTATCTGGCTGGCAAGTGCTTCTGGTCTGTTCATGAGTAAACTGCCCAGGATCTGCTACCTGCTTTATCCTGTTCCCACACAAACACACTCCTTTCTATAAAAACAAATGCCAGAATCCACAGGAAAGCATCCCAAAAATCCAGGAAATCCCCGGCCCAGCCCCAATACCCTGCCACGATCAACAGAATAATATAAAGTGCAATTTTGAGTCGCCAGCTAAACCACTCAAAACCTTTTGAGAGACGACCCTCGACCCCCAGCCAGACATCAAGTTCCAGAATGATGACAACCAGTATCCAGCTAAGCGAATTAATCACATCAATTCTCGCCAGATTCACCACATCTTCAAAGGTTGCTGATGTAGCCAGTGCCTTTATTGCCTCATTCAAATAAACCAGCCCGGTCAGGGCACCGCAGTTTTCTGGGGTAAGGGCCTGGTACTCGTCAACTGCAATAAGAACGCCATAGCCCTTGACAATATAATCACAGCTGGCGCTCATCATCACGGCCTGATAATCAGCCAGCGCAAAAGCTTTTAACACATAACCATAACAGGCATAAGCGATTAGGGCATAACACAAGCCTCTGATCGCTACTAAACTACGGGTCAGCGAAGGCGTTAGGCTGGCATCGGACAACTGAAACGTTTCCAGCTCAAACATCAATAACAGGATGACCCAGGCAGCAGTATCGATAGTCGCTGCAAATCCCTGAATCACTTGGACCCAGGACAGACCATCCTTGAAAACATGTTGTGCAGCTATCCATTCTTCAACAAAAAAGAAGCCCACATCAGCGGCTAACGCCAGGTAAACGAAATACTTAAACAATGCAAAATGATGTTTTGTCAGCCAGGCGATCAGGAGCGGGCCTCCCGGCGTTGTTTTATAGCAATTCCAAACTGTTGAAACAGCGTTTTTGAAAGTAGATCTTCCTGAAAATGCCACTCAGGGTGCCATTGCACACCGACCACCCAACTACCCGGTATTGAAACGGCCTCTACTAAGCCATCTTCCGCCGTGGCTTCTATACACAAAGACTCCGCCAGGCGATCAAGACCTTGACTATGCAGCGAGTTGACCCAGTGATTTTTACCGCTCAACCAATGCGCTAGTCTACCCTGATCAGAAAGATGAATTCGGTGTCGTGCCGAATACTGCTGTTCCCTGGATACCTCGGGGGGTTCCCGATGATCCAGAAAACCGGGTGTTTCATGAACACTGGGATTAAGCGAGCCACCCAGAGCAACATTTAATTCCTGGACACCCCGACAAACAGCGAGCACGGGCAAACCCATATCCAGCGCGCAGTCAACCAGCCGAAATACCAGATCATCTCTCTGTAGATCAGGCCGTGATGCCGGCATATCCGAACCATAACGGTCTGGATGGATGTTGCTCACGCTCCCCGTCAGAAATAATCCATCGACTGATTCAAGCAGCGGTGCCAGGCTCGAAGGTTCCAGACAGGCCTCCATATCCTGGCCCTGGCCCCAAGCCGGCAGCAATAGTGGCAAAGCACCAGCGCCATGAGTGACTGCATTAATATACTTTTCGCCAACACAGTGGAATGGATAGGCGCCCATGGCCTTGACATCACAGGGCAGTAACACAACAGGTCTGGTCATCTACGATAAACGACCTCACCCTGAAGCAGGGTCATGTGCACTTTAGCGTCTCCGCTATGGGCCGCTGGGATTTCAAATAGATCTTCTTCCAGCACCGCCGGATCAGTCCATTTGCCATCTTCAATAGTTCCAACCTTGTCCTCCTGATGCATGAAAAAGCCCCTGTTTTTAGGATAAGCTTCGTTCATTGCGGATAAAGATAACGGCATTCTTGCTGTCTACTCGTCGAAATCGTACTGTTCCGGGAAAGTCAGAATCTCAAGATCGTGTGGATCTGGATCAATCATCGAGATGATACCATAACAATCGAATTTTCTGGATCATGGGACTAGTTCCGAATCAGATTTGCAACCCTTCCTGATTAACGGTTCAAACCCTTGGCTCCCTGTTGAGCTTCAATTTATGGTCTGTGTGATTGCCACATTCCTGCAAATATGATCAGATCTATTGCACCCGACAATGCTAATAAGCGTGGGGTCGCGCCTCATTTTCGCGCTGTACTGTTAACTGGGAAGGAAAGCAACCATCTGCTGAAGGCATTTCTCGATTTTAAACCTAGTATCAAGATTGACTGATACACAGCTAACCAGCGGATCCATGGCCACCTGAAACACTGAGCTGCAGCGCTAATCAGAATCGCAATCCACCTAAATAACTGACTCAATCAAGGACAAATAAAATGGGCAGACAAGATAGATCAACTGAGCTTTCCAATCTGGACCGGAGCTCCCTGCTGCACCCATTTACCGATTTCAAGCACCACAAGAAACAAGGCGGTCGCACTTATGTGGGCGGCGAGCACATTTATATTGAAGATGCCGACGGTAATAGAATTCTCGATGGCATGTCTGGCCTGTGGTGCACTAACCTAGGTTACAGCCAGGACAGCATCAAAACCGCGGTAGCAGAACAGCTGGAAAAGTTGCCTTTCTATAACAGTTTCTTTAACTGCACAACCGATGCCACCATACGCCTGAGCCAGCGTCTCAGCCAGGTTTTCCCAGAGGCCTTCAATCACTTCTTTCTCACCAATTCCGGATCAGAAGCCAACGACACGAATATCCGGCTGGTACACCGCTATTTTGATCTCATCGATATGCCAGAAAAAAAACTGATCATCAGCCGAAAAAATGCTTATCACGGCAGTACCATAGCAGCTGCCAGTCTTGGCGGCATGAAGGGCATGCATGAGCAATTCACCGGGCTTAATTATGTTCACCATATCGAACAACCCTATAGTTTTGAACTAGCCGAAAATCTAACCAGGGATGAATTCGGTAAACAGTATGCTAATAAACTCGCCGACAAGATTGATGAGCTCGGTGCTGGCAGGGTAGCTGCATTTATAGCAGAGCCTGTCCAGGGAGCCGGTGGCGTTATCATACCGCCGGATTCCTACTGGCCCGAAATTGACCTGATATGCAAGCAGCGGGGAGTGCTGCTGATCAGTGATGAAGTCATCTGCGGCTTTGGCAGGACCGGTCAATGGTTTGGCTGCCAGACCTTTGGCTATGAACCTGATCTCATCACCTTCGCAAAAGCGGTTACCAATGGCTATCAGCCTCTCGGCGGCGTCGCGGTACGCGATGGCATTGCTGAAGTCCTTACCAGCAAAGGGGGTGAATTCACCCATGGTTTTACCTATTCAGGACATCCAGCCGCCTGTGCAGCTGGGGAAGCAACCCTCAAGATCTACCAGCAAACAGCCCTGCTGGAAAAAATCCAGTCTGACACCATGCGTTACTGGGCCGAACAGTGGGCCTCCCTGGCAGAACATCCTATCGTCGGTGAAGCCCGTAGCCAGGGGATGCTCGGTGCCCTTGAGCTGGTTCGCGACAAGGACAGCACAACCAGATTAGCACCAGACAGCCAGGCCGCTGTATTCTGCCGTAACAGTGCGGTCGACAATAATCTCATGATTCGCCAGGTAGGTGATTCAGTTATCAGCGCACCGCCTCTTATCATCAACAGAGAAGAAATAGATCTGTTGATCCACCGCCTTGCGGTTGCACTGGATGCCACCGCAAAGCAATACGGGGTAAACCGTAACTAGATCAGAATCTATCTGACGAGCTAGCATCATGCCAGACACCGACAAGACCCTACCCAGCCACTGGTTTGATCGACAGGATAACTCGGCAGACCATTATTTCTATGCGCAACCCAGGCTGGTGCAGCACATCGACCTCGCAACCATCGATCAACTGACTGAATATTATCGACATTTCCTGCAGGAAGGATCTGATTTATTGGACTGTATGTCCTCCTGGGTATCGCATTTACCCGAGGAGATGCAGTTTGGACGAGTCACCGGGCTCGGTATGAACGCCGAAGAACTGCGCCGCAACCCCAGATTGACCGATTGGTGCGTCCATGACCTTAATCAGGATCCAAATTGCCCGTTGGATCCGGCCAGGTTTGATTACGCCATGATCACGGTGTCCATACAATATCTAATAAAACCTATTGCTGTACTCGACTCCCTAAGGAAGTGCCTGAAACCCGGCGGCCAGATTGCCATAGCCATGTCGCATCGCTGTTTTCCAACCAAGGCCATTGCCGCGTTCCAGGTCTTGCCCGCTAATGAAAGAATTCAACTGGTAAAATCTTATCTTGAACAGGCTGGATATGCATCGTCACAATTTCGGGATTGCTCGCCTCAGCACGGTGACCCGCTGTGGATAGTGACTGGCAAAGTGTAGGATGCTGCACTACATAGCCGCCTGCAGGGCATCAAGTTTAGCCAGGCGAATACCCATGCTGGATCGAGCAGTTGCATTCAATAGCATGGTGCTATGCCCCTGGGGATGGTAGGCCTGCCAGTGGGGCAAATCAGCACCGTTTGGGTTGCCATTCCTGGCAAAATTAGTCCAATAATGACTCACAAGCTCCGCTAACGGGTAATCGTCTGGTAACCAATAGGCGCCTGCTTTATCCAGATTATTAAAGACATAAGCCAGGTCACCCGAATGGTAAGCACCAGCGCTTCGCGGACCACCAGGAAGCTCCAGCTCGGCGGTATCAGGCAAATAGATTCGCGATGCTGGTGGGACATGATCCATAAAATAAAGGAAAGTCGGTTGATCCGCCCGGCTATTGAAGCTGGCCCATTGTCGCATGCTTAATGCCATGAACAGATCCGTGGCAATCGCATGCTGGGCTATTCCCGGGGATTGCTGAATTTCTTCTACATAAGCCGCTTTAATCGCCTGAACCTGGCTTTCACCACCGCCAAAGTTCCTTAACAAATAGTCGTCAAACTGGTCATGGGTCAGGCCCTGATTGAGAGGAATCAGTAAATGACCTTCGTTAGCCAGGCAACCCACCAGTAGCGGCATCCTGGCTGCTGCACCTTTCCTGAAAACGTTTTCTGGAACTTCTGGCAGGACCCAGCCATCGATCGTGATACGACTCCGACTGGCCCAGTTTGTTGCCAGGCAAGCGCCCAGCAATCGCTCATTAGAGACCGCCCTGAGCTGATCCAGACTCATATCCTCAGCTAGTTCTGATACCAGTTCCCTGCCCGTTACAAAACCATTAGCATCACTGGAAAAGGCTCCCAGGCAGCTGGCCGACTGGCCAATCGCCTTGTGAAACAAACCTCTTGCCAAGGGAGAGGTCATCAAAGCGCAGGTACTCTGGGAGCCAGCGGACTGGCCAAATACGGTCACATTAGCTGCATCCCCACCAAAAGCAGAAATATTCTGCTGAACCCATTTAAGTGCACTTATTTTATCGAGGAGCCCATAGTTACCCGAGGAACCATTAGGCGATTCTTCAGATAACAGCGGGTGTGCCAAAAAGCCCCAGGGCCCCAATCGGTAATTGATGGTCACCAGGACAACACCCTGTCGAGCCAGATTTGTTCCATCAAAAAGCGCGTTATGACCCCAGCCACCGGTGTGGGCACCACCGTGAAACCAGACCATCACAGGTAGCTTGTCAGCATCTTCCGGGCTCCAGATATTCAGATAAAGACAGTCTTCACTGCGCTCAAAGACACCTCTGCTCCAGACAAAAGCATCCTCACTATGGGACTGCCAGCAAGGCAACGAAAACTCACTGGCACTTCGCATTCCGGTCCACGCCATAGGCGCTTCCGGGGGTTTCCAGCGCAAGTTACCTAGCGGCGGCTGTGCATAGGGTATACCCTTGAAAACCCGTATTGCTGGATCAGTATCGGTGTCATCACCGACTATCCAGCCATAGGTCGTCTCGACGTTATGGTTCATGTGAGTGTCTCCCTTAACCGCTGCCAGGCCATTAAATAAGATTGCCGCCAGAAACACGATACCACCACGACCAAAGCAAACAACTGATTTTGTGGCCGTTACCTTTTAGGTCTGATGATTCATGAATAGACTGCCAGCTGCCTTCTACTGTGATGCTAGTGACTTCGGCACCGGCTTTGAGGACTTTAACTGCTACCCGCCATAGTAGCGTAAACCATTGATTTAAATTCAAAGCTGAACGGATGAAGGAAGCCTGGCATACGTTGCGTAAAACACATCCCGGCGATGTCAGCGTGCGGCGCCAACCAGCTATGCGTGCCAGCTACGCCACCCCAGTGGTACTCATCCTGTGAATCCGGATGATCAGTCTGGGACAGCTGCGATTTAAGTGCGAAGCCGAGACCAAAAACAGTGCCTGGCATTTGCCACATCAAGAAATTTACTCCCACGCCTTGCGCCAACTGATTGGTACGCATTAACTTTAGGGTCTCTGATTTTATTATGCGCTGGCCAAACCACTCACCACCATTTGCAATCATGCGAATGAAATTTAGATAATCTGAAACCGTCGACACGAGCCCAGCTCCACCACTGAGGAATCGACCAGGACTATTAAATCGCCCACTGATAGCATCATCATGTTTCACCAGTGCTGTATTCATGGGATCCATCAAATTAGTCGGTGCATACAGGGTCGTGAAACGATGAACCTTATCCTCTGGAACCCAGAAATCCGTATCAACCATCCGTAGCGGAGTAAAAATATGGTCTCTCAGATAGGAATCAAACTTCTCACCGGAAAGCACTTCAACCAGTCGCGCACAGATATCAGTGGCCACCGAATATCGCCAGAAGGTACCGGGTTCATATACCAGCGGTAAGCTCGCCACCTGCTGCGACAGCGCCTCCAGATCACCACCGCCTTCCATCACAGCACCGATACCCTGCTCGGAATACAGCTGATCAATCACTGAATCTGGCTCGAAATGACCGTAACTCAAGCCTGCACTATGGCTCAGGATATGCTTTATGAGGATCGGACCCTTGGCACTGTTCAGGTCATGCGCTGCAGTTGCCCCCGGGTTCAGCACCTGCATATCAGCAAACTCAGGCAGATAGGTCGATAAGGCATCGTCCAGCCGAAAGCGACCTGCCTCATAGAATTGCATTAGGGCCACTGACGTAATGATCTTGGTATTGGAATAAATTCTGAAAATAGCATCTTCCCGCAAAACTGATTTTCTCTCCAGGTCCTGGAAACCCAGATGCTGAACATCAAGCACATCAGTACCGCGTAAAATGACCGTACTGATGCACGACAATAACCCCTTATCGATGTAGTTCTGCATTTTCAGTTTAATGGGTGCAAAATCGAAATCATGATCGCTCTTGTCAATCGTCATAAGTGGGCCTCTTCACTCTTATATTATTGCAGCAACCGGCCGCACAACTCCTTTTAAGCTGGTCCAGCTAGTAACCAGAGCTAACAACCCTTTTACCGAGAATACGTCGATAAAGGGTAACCCAGGTCGCTCTAACCCTCTCTTACGCGCCAGCAAGTTAGCCAATAAGTTAACTGATATCAGACTGCGTTATTGGTGGAATAAACAGCAGCAGAATCAATCCAATTAATGCACAATGCAAACTGGAGTCAGAAACTGTCTGGATTTCTTACCTTCCCACAAGTAAATATCTAACCCCAGAGACAGTAATCAGGAGCGTATCAGATGAGGCTTAATAAAAAAATTGCAATTATCACCGGCGGTGCCAGCGGTATGGGACTGGCCACGGTACATCGCTTCCTGGACGAAGGTGCCTGCGTTGTTATAGCCGACTTCAATGAACATAATGGCCTGGAGGCTGTACATCAGGCTAGCCAGGCAGGGTTCAGCGAAAAAGTTCTGTTCCAGAAAACCGATGTAGCCTCAGAAGATGATATTGAAGCAATGATTAACCGTACCATATCTCACTTCGGTGGTCTCGATATCATCTTTAATAATGCGGGTGTGGGAGGCGCCATAGGCCCCTTGACAGAAACCACCACCGACGACTGGGATTATACCTTTGACGTGCTGGCAAAAGGTGTGTTCCTCGGTATCAAGCATGCTGCCCGAGCTTTCAGGGCGCTCGCCAAAGGTGGGTCTATTATCAATACAGCCTCAATTGCCGGACTCAGTGGTGATGCAGGACCACTGGTCTATTCAGCAGCAAAGGCCGCAGTCATTAGTATGACCAAGGCTGCAGCGGTTGAACTGGGTCCAGATAGAATTCGGGTTAATGCAATCTGCCCAGGTTTTATCAATACACCCCTGGCAGATGGCGGAGACCCCGAGGCGACAGCGAAAGCCTTTGGCAAAGCTCAACCCTGGCCGGAACCGGGCAGAGGAGATCACATTGCCGGAGCGGCTTTGTTTCTAGCCAGTGATGATGCAGAATTCGTGACTGGTGAACACATCATCGTTGATGGTGGACTCACAGCAGCCGGTCCTGAATTGAGCAGACGGTTCCCCAAAGCCTCTGCCCGTACCGGTAGATATTCAGGTGTTACCAAGGGCTCTACGGGCGCAGACCCCGAATTGCGGCGCCTTTAGACATCAGGGGATACAAGTACTGAGTTCAATCACACCTCGCTGACAGTATCGGTGCCGATACTATCACCTGCACCCCCACTACTGGATTTACGCAAAGCCAGTTCAGATAAATTTGAGGAATGATCGTCTCTGCTAATCCTGTAAGTGGAGACTACCCAAAGCCCCAGCAAAAACAGGCCACAGTATAGGGGTAGAAACAGCGTGGCAAGGTCTCGCCTTATCTCATAAGTAACCTCAGTCACCGAGCTAATGCTGTCCAGCCCAACTATAGAGACAATTGCTCCTGCGCCTATAATCCCCCCCGCTGAAATAGCTTTAGCAGCAAACCCGCGTGCCGCGTAGAACAATCCCTCAGATCTTCTATTGGTCGTTATCTCGCTATCTTCGACCACATCCGCCATCATGGAATCCAGCAGCACGCCACCGATGATCCCACAAATCACTTCCATTACGATAACAAAACTGTATATGTAGAGAGACAACCAGCTGCCCAGTTCTGGCCACCAACCGCTGAGCACCAAAATGTAAGGTATCGGGTATAAAATAATATTCACCAGAATCGCAGCAATTGCTGCCTGCTTTTTGCCCAGCATTTTACCGAAGAAGGGAGCCGCCCAATAGGCCACCGCCGGAGACACGAGAACACCAAGCCCGGTGACAGCAATCTGCTCGCCAGTAAAAGCAAAGAAATACGTGGTGTTATACAGGTAGAGTGCCATGCCCAGGCCACCCGCAATTCCAACGGTTAACCCATAGAAAAAAAGTGCTGCAAAATTTCTATTTTTGACGGATTGAAATATCTGGCGAATTTCCCGAGAAATTTCCCTAAACCTGAATTTTTCGCTGGGTCTCGGTAAGGCAGCGGCCGCCTTTTGGGTGCCCAGTGCCGATACCAGTATTGCCAGGGCTATCAGAATAGCGCCCACAGCGCCATAGATGCTGTAGCCAGTCTGCACCGCAAAGCCGTAAGCTCCCACCCACAGGTACATATTAACGGTATGAATGCCGTTACCACCATACCAGCCAAAAGCATGACGCAGGGCAAGCCACTTATTCCTACGATCATAGTCAGTCTCAAGGTCAGGCAACAATGCAGTAGAAGGCACCTCAAACAGGGTCGTGCCCGTTCGAATCAGCAAGGCCAACGCCAGTACATAAGCAAAGGTGTTGCTTTCATTAAGTTCAATAACGGGATTAAACAAGGCATAGAAAGTCACCGGCAACAGGAACAGGGCTACATACATGAAAGGATGTCGTCGTCCCAGAGCACTGCTGGTTTTATCGGACCAATGGCCGAGCAATAGGTCTGATATGGCGTCCCACAGCATGGCTATAGCGAGCGCAATAGAAGCAAGATACCCGGGTAACCCCAGAACCTGGTTTGCATAGATCAGCAATAAATAACTGAACGCATTATTCTTCACACCATATGAAATTGCTGCAGAACCGTAAAACCAGAATGTTGGACTTCTCTCTAACTTCGATATAGCCATACCCATACCCATCTCCTTCTCACTCGATTAAAGCGGAGTTTGATCTCGAACGAAAGATAAAAATAAACATAAAACAGCAGCCAACCCGAAAGTCTCAGTATTTCCCAGATGATGGGCTGACATATTGCCCCAGCAATGGATGCAACTTATGATTTAGGCTGGTCAAGCAGGAAAAGCAGAAATGAACCGCCGACACAGCCCCGCTGATGTGGACACCTGGAAAACGCAAGGCTTCGTACTCATCCAGGATTTTTTCAACCACGAGGAAATAGCGCCTATTCTAAAGGACTTTCAACAGCTCTATACTGAACAAAGCAGTCAGCCAGGCAGCGCGACGGAACTCGACGTAAAAGCCGCTGGGCAAATTGGCGGCTTCCACCCCAAACAGTTTCTTCACTTCGATACCCTGCCCTACCAGGCCTCCGAAGCCATTAACCTTATCTCCCTGCATCCTGCATTAATAAGCTTCGCTCAGGATCTTATCGGCGTCGAGAAAGTGCACCTGTATCAATCTCATACCTGGGCAAAATACACCGGTGAAGCTGACTACGACCAACCCTTTCATTGTGATTTTGGTAACCACACCCTGACCGTACCTGCTGACAACCCAAGCCATCGAACCGTCGATTTCGTCGTCTATATCTCAGACGTAACTGACGAATTAGGTGCCCTTCGCTATGTCACTAAACCGGACAGCAATGAAATTATTGGCCAGCGTGAGATCACTGCACCGCAAGAAGTACAAATACCGCTGAAACAGCGCGAGCGCTCTGCTGCCGCGCCTTCAGGAACGCTGCTAGCTCACAGCATTGATACCTTCCATCGCGGCAGTAATCTCACCGCTGACAATGGCTTCCGCTTTACCATGACCATGGGTTACAAAGCTGCCGGAAACGATATGATCGGCTTTCATGTCTGGCAGGACGCCGCCGACAGGCCATGGGGAAAAATCCTCAATAATGCTTCCCCGGAACAACTAAGATGTATTGGCATCCCGCTTCCTGGCGACGCCTTCTGGACGCCTCGAACGCTCAGACTGACCCAATCTCGCTGGCCGTACTGGAATATGCAGGCTTACGTAAAAAAACAGGCTGAAGAATGGCAGTAGGTTTTTGGAAAACAGTCAGAAAAGTGCTTAATTCGGCACCACCAATGGTTACTATATGTGAAACCTGTAACCTTGTTAATACCGGATTACCTGCCGTGCCAGGTCCGAAAAAAAATTGAACTCGCCTGCGCAGCACAGACCCGCATAGCAGATAACGGCAAAGAATGAGCAGGTGAAACGGTCAGACTATAGCCCTGATTATGGCATCCATTGTACAAAAAACCGTCACTTCTGTTTGTTTCTTGATCTCGATCAGTTTGACTAGTATCCATTTTTGATGAAATAGTGGCATAAATGGACAACGATAGGTAATGATCATGGTTGAAACCGCTACCGGTACTGATCGATCTGCTGGTACCAGTTACCAGACAATTCTTGATGAAGACAGCAGAGCTGTGCCCGATATTTTCAAGGTGCAGAATCCCCTTCCACCCGGACCTACCACGGTGCCAGCTGAACGTTACCATTCCAGGGAATTTCACGAACTGGAGGTGGAAAAGGTTTGGAAACGCGTCTGGCAGATGGCATGTCACGAGGAAGATATACCTGATATCGGTGACTACTATGTCTACGATATCGCCTCTCTTTCGTTCCTGGTAGTCAGGACAGGAGAGAACGAATTTAGGGCACACCACAATGCCTGCCTGCATCGCGGTCGGTTACTGAAAACGAAAAATGGTAAACGCGCGCGCGAGTTTCGCTGCCCGTTTCATGGCTGGGCGTGGGAACTCGACGGTACCTTGAAAGAGGTTCCATGTGCATGGGACTTCCCGACCGTTTCTGCCAAGACCCACAGCTTGCCCTCAATCAAAGTTGGAACCTGGGGTGGCTACGTTTTTATTAATCCTGATGAAAATGCAGAGCCGCTTGAAGACTATCTCGGCAACCTCTCGGATCAGTTTACAACGCTGCCCTACGAGCGAAGGTTCAAATCGGCACATGTGGCCAAGATTCTCCGTTGCAATTGGAAGATTGCCCAGGAAGCATTCAGCGAGGCCTACCATGTAATTGCTACCCACCCGACAATCCTGAACTCCATTGGAGACGCCAATACCCAGTACGATGTGTTTGGTAACTACTCTCGGGCAATGTCACCCAATGGCGTAAAAAGCCCCCATATCAAGCAGGAGTGGGAACCCCTGGATGATGCTCGACTTTTTACAAAACTGCGTCATCCACTGATCGGGCATATTTATGAGAGGGGCGAAAACGGCCTTGTACAGGTCACTGATCATCGCGGTGAGATCAGCCGATTTGAAGCCGATGGTACCTGGGTGGATGGCCCCATGACTCAAACTGATCCGAATATGTGTAACTGGATAGGAGGAGATCAGCTGCCTGGGAGTGAACAGATTCCTCTTGGACTACCACCTGAAGTTCCCGGAAACCAGAACCTGAGGCAGGTCATGGCTGAACCCGTGCGTGAATCCCTGCGTCCAGCACTGGGTGACATGGTGGACGACATCTGCGATGCGGAGCTACTGGATTCCATTTACAACACCGTATTTCCGAACTTTCATCCGTGGGGTTGCTTCAACCAGATCAACTATCGCTTCAGGCCAAACGGTGATAACCCGGATGAATGCATCATGGAATGTATGTATCTGTCACCGAAACCCCGAGACGGCAACTATACCCCGGTAAGAGAACCTCATTGGCTTGGCCCTGATGATGACTGGTGCGATGCACCGGAACTGGGTATGTTAGCCAAAGTATTCAATCAGGATATTGTCAACATGCCCCAGGTGCACAAAGGGTTGAAAACGTTGAAGCGCCCCGAAATAATTTTTGCTAACTATGGAGAAACAAAGCCAAGGCATTTTCACAAACTACTCAATGAGTGGCTCGAGAAACCATAGTCCTGGCTAATGTCAGAGCACTGTTTAAACACAAGATGTCACCTGGGCTGGGGCAATGTTTCCAACTCGCTGACCAACACCTGTTTTCTAACCAAACCGGATTCGTTTACCGACCCAGACTCATCCCAGCAGGAGCGAAATCCAAGCGCAACCTTCTTCAATCTAATTGATCTGGGTCGTGTTTTCGAGACCCCGTTATGCTTAACTGACTGACTGTCGATATTGATGATTTATAAGGAAAAGCCCATGCCAAATGCCCTCGAATGTAAGCAATCCCTTACCGGCACTGCGCTTGATCGCGTTAAGGCATTGTCTGAGGACATCACAAAAGGTGGTGACGAGGCGCAGTTGATACGCCGAATGCCGGATGAACTGAAAGACACGCTCATTGACAACGGATTGTTTCGCTTCACTTTGCCAACAGAACTGGGTGGCGAGGATGCCAGCGCACTTGAGACCATAGAGGTGCTGGCGGCAATATCCGAAATTGATGCCTCCATCGGGTGGAATGTTATGCTCGGTTCTGAGATCAATGCCATGGCCGCTGGAGGAATGCCGAAAGATCTGGCCAGGGAAGTCTATATTGAAAATCCGCGGGTGGTAATGTGTGGTGGCGGCGGACCAGGATCGCAACCCGCTTATGCCATAGAACAGGCAGATGGCAGTTTCAAGGTCTGGGGAGAAACAACCTTTATAAGTGGTTGTCACAACTCGACCTGGTGTTTCATGGGAGCACCCATCATTGAAGACAGCAAACCACGACTTGACAAGAACGGGCAACCCATCTTCAGGATGTGGTTCATGCATCGATCTCAATGGGAAATCATTGACAACTGGGATGTTGCTGGGCTTCGAGGCTCTGGCAGTCACAACGTCATGGCCAATGGCGCCGTTGTCGAGGCCCGCTGGTACCCAGTGGAACTCATGCGGACCCCGGCACTCTATGACAACCCGGTTTTTAGGATTCCTGTACCGCTGAGGCTTTCATACAACAAGGTGGCGATAGCGCTTGGCATTGCCAAGAGCGCACTCGATACCTTCTGTGAAACGGCTAACAACAAGGTACCGATGATGTCGGCATCGAAGATGCGGGAAAGGCCAATTGCTCAGTATCGAATGGCTGAAATGACCGCCAAATACCGGGCTGCAAGGGCGCTGGTCTTTGATGCTATGGGATCTGTTGAGCACGAGTTGGAAAGAGGTGCTGAACGTCCGGGCCCGGAAATGACGTTTGATGCGCGACTGGCCTGTACCTATGCCGCCCAGGCCTGCATGGAAGTAGTCGATGTCGTACATGCCGCCTGCGGCACCAGTGCCAGCTACATGAAAAACCCTCTCGAGCGAAAACTGAGAGATGCGCATGGCGCAGCCTCGCATCGATGGGTTGCTCATCCGTTATATGAGACGTTGGGATCAATTCTTTTCGGAATGGAACCGGATGCTGAGTTCTCCGGTAAAGGAGGGCCGGTATTGGGTGGTCTGGGCAAGAAATAACCCTGATCAGAGCATCCAATCGTCAAGGGATAGTAGGAGCTTGTCCCTCCTAACCCGCTCATAGCCAGTTTCAGCGTCTCTGCCAACATTTACCATGGCAGGATTCGAAACAGGCAAAGGTCGACTTCTGTAAAATGGTCCATTCGGGGTGATCTTTCCAGGCCCTAGTAGACAAGTTCCCTTTTTATTGAGAGAACTGATCCTCACTGTGTTCATAAACCAACTGACCTTTGAAGAAAGTCAGCTCGACTTGCGTTCCGGCAATATCATCAGGTGGAATTTCAAACAGGTTTCGATCCAGCACAATCAGGTCCGCGAACTTGCCTTCGCTCACCGAACCGGTCTGGCTTTCCAATTTGAGGCCAGCCGCGCTGGAGAGCGTAAAAATCGATATCGCTTCTTCCAATGTCACAGCCTGTTCAAGCCAAAGCGTTCCCGGTGTGGAACCATAAGGGTCGGCACGGGTAACCAGAGCCGCCAGACCCGACCAGGGATTAGCATCAGGAACTGCTGCTGGCCAGTCTGACCCGATTGATACAGGGCCACCGCTGTCGAGCAGATTACGCGTCGGCCAGTATTGTGTCCCTCGCGTCCCCCCTACCGCACTGACCACCGATGCTACGATAGGTGAGGGATGCCACAGGTAAGGTGAAAAATCAGCTGCAACATTAAACCTACCAAACCGGGAAATATCTGAGGGGTCAATATACCCAGCATGAGCCAGTTCGTGGCGCAACCCGCTGTCACCGTTTACCTCTCTTGCTGCCTGAATAGCATCCAGTCCGACCCGGACGGACCGGTCGCCAGCTGCATGCATTTTGATCGTGAAGCCGCGTCGATCCAATTCGATAACATCTTCGCGCAGCCTTTTCGGTGCCAGGTGCAGCTCACCTGTAAAACCTTCCCCATGAACCTCGTCAGCGACATAAGCTTTAAGCATGGCAGCAGTCCTCGCCGAAGTCGGCACACCATCGAGAAACAATTTGACAAAGTTGGTGTGAACATTGGTTGAGGCATACTGGTCTCTTTCACTTTCCAACGCGGTAAAATCCAATGCATTCTCCCGCTTGCCATAGGATGTCCGCAGACAGATTGCCACATGCATGCTGAGCCTACCATGCCGGTCCAGAGTGTTGTATGCCTTGGGCGCGTTCCTGAATGCACCGGCATCCTTCATCCCGGTGATACCAAAGGCATTGAGTATCTCAACGGATTTTTTCGCCGCTGCGACATTTTCAGCATCAGTCGGTGGAGGGATAATCGCGTCATACAATCGACCTGCGGTTTCGACCAGAACACCGGTTGGTCTACCTAGCGAATCCCGTTTGATGATGCCACCTTCAGGGTCTGGTGTGTTTCCATCAATACCTGCCAGTTCAAGCGCCTTTGTATTTACCCAGGCGTTATGACCAGAATCGTCTGCTAAATAGATGCCTTGGGTTGTCGAGACCTGGTCGAGGAATTCCCTCGGTGAATCTATCTTGTAATCAGTAAAAAAATCGCTCCCCCACTGCCCTCCTCGAATCCAGGTTGCATCAGGACGCGCCGCAGCACACACCGAAAGCGTTGCCTTTATTTGCCCGGGAGTCGCGGTAAAAGGGAATGAACATTCATAGAGAACCTTGACGCCGCCCCACAGCGGGTGCACATGCACATCATTGATGCCCGGCATGGCCATGCGACCACCAAGATCGATAGTCCGCGCACGGTCGAACGCTGCCATTTCCTTGCTGTCGCCCATAGCGACGTAGCGACCGTCCTCGATGGCAACGGCTTCTACCCATTTGCGCTGGCCTTCCACTGTATAAATCTTGCCATTGGTCAGAACCAGGTCAACTTCAGGTCGAGAAGACCGATCAGAACAGGCAGAAACCAGGCACGTACTCAAAACAACAATGAGCATCTTTTTCATGAATTTCAAAGCCCGGGTCCAAAAAAAAAAGAAAACCATAAACCAGTCAATGGGTCAAGGTTGCAGACGGGCAGAAAACCAAGTGGGGCTAACTCATTATTCTTTGCAAGGGCGTGGGCGCAACACAAAACAAGGCGAACAAGATTAGAATATGATGCGCTTCACCCCGGCTCTAAGTGCATTGCAGGCAAAAATAAATAGCCAGCTGCCTAGAACTGCAGCGGATGCCTGCCATTCCCTGAACACCACTACCGGTATTTGAACACAGGGTCCTCAAGGTCAATTAAGGGAAAGTCGGTCTTCTCTGCCCAGTAATCCTGCGTGTGCTGCCACTCGGGTTTATCACCTCGTCTGGGTAGTTTATGCATGGACCGCTTGAGGTAATTTGGATTGAAGTTGTCTGGATCAATCCAACAGGAAATGGGCATATCCCGGTCTTGTCTTCGCAGCTCAGGCATGACAGAAGCTACGCCGCTCTGATCCATATGATTTAGAAGGCGGCAGACAAAATCGCCGATCAGATCTACCCTCAGGGTCCAGCTCGCCCTGAAATAACCAAAGATCCAGACCATATTGGGCACACCGGTGAACATCATGCCGCGGTAGGTGATAGTGTCTGCGAAGTCCACCGACTTTCCATCAACCATGAAGTCGATGTCACCCAGCACACAAAGGTTAAACCCCGTCGCCGTTAGAATAATGTCAGTATCAATCTGCCTGCCTGATTTCAGGCGTACCCCGGTTTCGTTAAAGGCCTCTATTTCATCTGTAACCATGGTTGCTTTGCCCGCAGCGATACCCTTGAAGATGTCGCCGTCCGGAACAAATGCTAAGCGCTGCTGCCAGGGTCGGTATCGTGGTGTAAAGTGCGTATCGATGTCGTAGCCTTCGGGCAGGTAGGCCTTCACCCCGTTCAACAGTTCTTCCTTGACCGATTCGGGGGCTTCTACCGAGCGACGGGTGAATTCCTCCTGGTTAAAGAGGATGTCTCTGCGGACGATTTCATGGATCCAGTTTTCATCGATTTCGAGCCTCCTTAGATGATCTGCGAGTTCGCTCTCGTTTCGCGCTGGTATGAAGTAGGTGGGCGACCGCTGAAGCACCGTAATGTGCTCGCAATCGCCCGCCATGGCTGGAACAATAGTGGCTGTGGTAGCTCCGGAACCAATCACTAGAACCTGTTTATCACGGTAGTCGAGGCCTTCTGGCCAGGTCTGTGGATGAACGATCTGGCCCCGGAAACTCTCCATACCTTGCCAGTCAGGCGTATAGCCCTCGGCATGCTTGTAGTATCCCTGGCACATCCAGAGAAAATTTGCTGTGAAGTTGATGGGCTCGTTGGTATCTTTCCGGGTACCAGATAGGGTCCAGCATTGCTCAGAACTGGACCAGCTGGCACTATCGATCCAATGTTGATAACGAATGCGCTGATCAAGACTGTTTTCTTCGATAACTTCCTGCATGTAATCAAGGATCTCAGCAGCAGTTGCAATCGGGGCACCCGTCCAGGGTTTGAAGCGATACCCGAAGGTATAAAGGTCACTGTCTGACCTTATCCCGGGATATCGATGCATCAGCCAGGTTCCACCGAAACTTTCTAGACCTTCGAGGATAACAAAAGTTTTGTCGGGGCACTGGGTCTGGAGATGATATCCAGCACCAACACCTGAAATACCGGCGCCTACTACGAGTACATCAAAGTGTTCCATGGCTCACATCCAAATTAGTTCTCTGATGTAGTCAGTTTACGCTCTCTGCTCAGATGAGAACTGACCCAGATCAAAAGTCAGTAAGTAGAGATCGATTAGCAGTTATCGTTATGATCTGTCATTAACAAAGCTGATTAACCTAACAGCATCAGCACGCTTTGCTAATATCGATCAGGTATTTAAGTGTTAAGTTTTTGCTGTCGCGTGCCACTAGGCCAAGCAGAGACCTGATTTAGTGACCCTGAAACGGTCAGTATAAATGTCACTCAAAACCTGCGGGCGAACGCTATAAAACTGTGCTCTACAGCTCTCAATATGGGTTAGCTTCGGCCATCACTGAGCAGCCAGTGCTGGCTAGAGTCTGGTTAACCCAGTTACTGGGTTAACAAAAAACGACGATGATGATGATGGATAGAGTAAAACTAATATTGTGGTTGTTAATGACGTTCTTGGCGATTGGAATTTCGATATACGCCTTGACTTTTTTTGCCACCGCCACGTTAGGTTCCCCGGAATTCAAGCAGCACTTTGCCAGCATACCCCTATCTGCCCGGTTGCACATTATCCCAGGTGGCATCGCACTATTACTGGGTGCCTTTCAGTTCTTGCCGCAGCTACGTTCTGGTTGGACCAATCTGCATCGTTATAGCGGCAGGCTGTATGTCATTGCGGTACTGGCTTCAGCAATAGGTGGTTTTCTGCTCGCATGGTATGCAATAAGAAGCCCAGCAACCCGCCTCGGCTTTGCCACGCTTTCGATCCTTTGGTTCTATTCTGGAATCATGGCCTTTCTTGCAATTCGCGCAGGAAACATAAAATTACATCAACAGTGGATGATACGCTCCTATGCGCTGACACTGGCCGGCGTGACCTTAAGATTACAGCTCTATGCATTGGGGAAATGGCTGGGTTTGAGTTTTGATCAGGCTTACGATGTGGTTGCCTGGTTTAGCTGGCTTCCAAATCTTATCATTGCTGAATGGCTGTTTATTCAATCACCGTTACCAGGCGCCAAAAGGACTGCCGCAAATCCGCGAGAAAATTCACAGCCAACCACTAACTAAAACAGTAAGAGCGCTCGGCTGCCACGCCTTTAAAGACACTATTGGTCCCGGTAAACTCCTCAAAAAGCGCCTGTTAACCCAGATTCGCCAATAGTTCCTTTCTGTGTTTAACTCGATTCCTGATCAGATTCAGGAAACCTACCATGCTTTACTGCCAAAAATTCAGTGCTGTCACAGGTCGCATCCTGCTGGGCCTGTACTTCTTGATGCCCGGAATTTCAAAAGTGAGCGGATTCGAGGCAACCGCTATTTATATGTCAGAACACGGTATGATTCTTGTCCCTTTTTTCCTGATCATAACCATCATCCTGCAAATCGGTGGTGGTATGGCGCTGATTCTGGGGTTTCGAATCAGTGAAGTTGCCTTTATGTTTGCTGTCCTGACACTCATTATCAGTCTGGTCATGCACGATTTCTGGAATCTCGAATCGGGTATTCAGCAAGCTCATGAAATGCAGAATTTTGTCAAAAACATGGCCATTATGGCCGGCTTACTGGTCCTATCTGCAACGCAGCATATCGGCACCTGGAGCCTGACCAACTCAGCGAGTGAAGCTAACGCTTAATGCCAGGATGCTGCGCCTCTGAATTTCGCGGATCCGCATCAGGCATCAGCTTGCTGATCTTCCAATACTTCCCAGCGATGATAAAGCGAGGACAATATGTCGCGTTCATCATCCAGCATATGATACTGCTTCAGTTGATCATCCTGATCCAGTTTAAAAAAACTACTATCAGTAACCGCTGCCTCCAAAGATGCAATTCTTGCTTCAGCCTGCTCGATCAAAGCGGGTAATCCAGCCAGTTCCTTGTTTAGCCTGCGCTGTTGCCTGGTCTTTGCCGAGGGCTGCCTTTTAGCCTCTGGTGTGCCAGCTACAGTGCTCACTTTACTTTCAGCGTGCCCTTCGAAAACCCCGCCACTGTCTTTCCAATCCTGATAATTACCGACATATTCACAAATCCGCCCGTCGCCCTCAAACACCAGCAGGGAAGAGACCACATTATCAAGAAAAGATCGATCATGAGAGACCATTAAAATCGTGCCCTTGTACTCCACCATTAGCTCTTCAAGTAATTCAAGGGTTTCAACATCTAGATCATTGGTAGGTTCATCCATCACCAGAAGATTAGCCGGCACCATAAACAGCCTGGCCAGCAGCAACCTGTTCTGCTGGCCACCACTGAGCGTACCTATCAATGCTCGAGCATCGTCGCCTTTGAACAGGAATCTCTTAAGATAAGCCAGCACATGGATAGATTTACCATTGATTTCTATGAAATCACCGCTGTCGCAGAGAAAATCCAAGGCCCGGATTTCAGGGTCCAGGGTTTTACGGATCTGGTCAAAGTAGGCCGTTGTTAATTTAGTGCCGGTTCTGATAGTACCGCCAGAAGGAGAAAGCGTCCCTAACAGAAGACCCAGTAAAGTCGATTTACCGATACCATTGGGGCCCAGCAGGCCAATCCGGTCTCCTCTCTGGATAATCAGGTCAAAATCTCTGATCAATACCTGATCATTGATCTGATAATTAACGTCGATGCATTCCTTTATAGCCTTACCCGATCTTTCGCCACTATCAACTTCAAGTTTCAACTGAGCAATTGAACGCCGCTGTCTCCTGTCTTCGCGCAGAGACTGCAATGCCCGCACCCGACCCTCGTTACGAGTGCGTCTGGCTTTAATGCCCTGGCGAATCCAGACCTCCTCCGCTTTTAGCTTCTGATCAAACTTTTTGTCCTGTTCTGATTCCACAGCGAGTTGGTGTTCCCTGCGTTGCAGAAAGGAAGCATAGTCCGTGTCCCACCGGGTGAGTGCGCCACGATCAATATCGATCACGGAGGTCGCAACCGCTTGCATCAGCTCCCGGTCATGCGAGATGAATATGACGGTACCCGAAAATTCGAGCAGTAACTGTTGCAGCCATTCGATGGTCGGTATATCAAGATGATTGGTAGGCTCATCTAACAACCAAACATCAGGGTCAACTACCAGAGAGCGTGCAATAGCCATTCGCTTTAGCCAGCCACCTGACAATTCACTTAGCTTTTTTTCTGCAGGTAATTCCAGCCGGTCAATCATGGCCTCAACTCTATAGCCCACTGCCCAGCCATCCAATGCATCCAGTTTATTTTGCACTGCCAGCAATTCTTCAGGAGCGGTTGCAGCATCGGCCGTGAGGCCCTTGTATTGATTCAGCAGGTAGCCAATTTCACTGAATCCTGCAGCAACAGCCTGATAAACAGTTTTATCCGCCGCATCTGGCAAGGACTGGTCCAGGGTAGAAAAACTCAATTTGTCCTGTCGCCAAATCTTGCCCTCATCAGGCAGAACCGTGCCATTAATCACTTTCAATAGGGTGCTCTTGCCACTAGCGTTGTAACCGGTAATACAGCAGCGTTCCCCAGAACTGATGCTGAGGTTAACGTTGTTCAATACCGCATTATTGCCGTAGGAAACTGAAATATTCTGAAGTGAGGTGACCAGCATGAGAATGATCATAATACCACGACTAGGCCGTCTTACGGCAAACAACATTATGGGGTGTCATCTGATCCTACCCGGGAACCGGCCAGGAATTGCTTTTGGCTGAAGCCACGACTATCTGCCTTTATCGGAGGATATGATCCCTGACTTATTCTCTATGACGTCTGCCTACAGGTTTAGTTCGAAGCAGGCATCAGCCATAAAGAACTGAAACTCAGCTGACAAGCAGACAATCCCCGGAGCCAACTGTCAACTGGTCACCCGATCTGGCTGCACTGCGACAAAACAGCTGGCAGATTTACTGACGAAGCACAGTGAAATCCACGCCTGAGAAAGGGTAAGATTTAAACAAAACCGCTAAATGCTTCTCAATTGACCAACTACGCTGGAAAACCATGACTCAAAAAGCACCCAAAGGATTCAAACGCTTTCTTCCAAAAGCTTCAAAGTTACTGCAACGACCCGCTGAGCTTAAGACGTTGATTTCCAGTGCCAGTAAAAAGCTTACAGCAACCAGCGGTTCCAGAATCTCAGAAGCACAAGCCAAACTCACGCTGTTTCTGGATCTTCTAAACTGCTATGTACAGGGGACCTATCGAGACATTTCGAACGAAACTCTGGTCGCAATTGCTGCCGCAGTCCTGTATTTCCTGGTTCCGTTAGACCTGATACCCGACTTCATTCTTGCCTGGGGATTACTCGACGATATAGCCGTTGTGTCTTACATTTATGGCCAGGTCAGGGATGAGTTAGAAAAATTCAAAGCCTGGCGAGCAGACAACAGCGACTAGCGCGGTCTGGCCAGAAAAGCACTATAAACACGACTCAACTTACTGGTTCCCCATCAACCACTGCCCCTGGCCCTGTTAACCAGGTCGGGCACGATAACAGCAAGCAGTCATTGTTAGCGATTAATCGACATGGGTAACGAATAATCAATGAATGCCGTTACCTAATGAAGAGTGGCTCTAGCCATTCGATCACCGTGCGCACTACCCATGAAAATCTCATCACCTACCTTCAGTGCAACAGTGACATAACCCATGGGGGCACCATTATGCTCAATCACGGTTTCACCCAGCATCGTCTCGGAATCAACTCGAACCACCTTAAAAGGCAGCAGACACGGCCCCTGCTCAGCAGTACAGGTTTCATTCAGAGGATCGTGCTGGTGAGATGCTATCCATAGCATGCCATCATCGTCGATGGTGACGTTATCCGGCTGACGTACATCAAAGGCGCTTTCCAGCATGCCTGAGGCTCGGTCCAGTTTGACAATCCTGTTTCCCATGTACACATTAACAAAAATTTTCTTATTATCGGCACTGACAGTAATACCATTGGGCATCACCAACTGAGAGTTTGCTACGAAGCTAAACCCAGATTCCGCCTGCCACTCCCAGACCCAACCCATTTTTTCACCATTGAGTAGCCTGCGACCAACCTCTTCAAAGGCAATAGACTTATTCCACATATGAGTAACCAGAAAACCGCCGTCCGACAGCGCTACTACATCATTAATAAAGGGATCTCCTGGTGGTAGAGCACAACCCCGCCACTGCAGTGCCCAGCCATCTGGTGCCGCTAACACCTCAAAGAACTCAACTGCCTCGCGGCCGCCATGATTCACCACCAGTAGCTGCATTCGATTATCGGCACGACCGCTCAAATCAATACCGTGCGGGCTGAACAAGTCTGGCTCGGGGGCCACGCAGTCCTCGTCTCCCCAGACTTCTGTCTCCGACGACCAGCTAATCGGCAGATCCTGCTGCTGCGCAGCATCGATATCGTAGATCAGTAACCTTCCCGGGGTATCCATCATGAACTCTCCCATTTCGCTTACCAGTAATTGTCGGGTACCCGGCAATTGCACCAGATCCTCAGGATTCTTGAATCCGCAGATTGGCGTTATACCGCCGACCGGCAGGCAGGCCTGTGAGCCCTGCCCGAGCTGATCCTCCTTGGCTTCATTATCAGACGATGGGTCTTCGCAGCCAGCAATCAACAGACTGAATAGTAAAAGTAACGCAATTTTAGATCCTATCCTCATATCCTTCTCCTGAAACGGCTGATCTGCCTGCTTACAAACATACCCGAATCAAAGCCAAAGATTAAGCCTCTGGGGCTTTATCGGACCCTGTGTCAGGTAGTTAACATAGCCTCGATGCTGTTTCACCTACCTGCATCCCTTATCTGGATCTGGATCTGAATCGGATTCAATGCCTTGCCCAGACCGGGCGCATTGGCGGTAACCTAACCCCAGATCAACCTCGCCTGGTGCAACATATCTGGTATTCTGGGTTTATACAGCCATCGAAGAGGAAGCACTATGGACGTTCAAACGAAAGGGTTCTGTGATCCAAGGTTTGAAAAAGTAAGCACCGTTTTCAATGGCCTCTTAACGAGTGGCGCGGATCTTGGGGCATCCTTCTGCGCCACCTGGAAAGGTGAAGTCATCGTAGACCTCTGGGGTGGCCACCTGGATGAGACTCGACAGTTGGAGTGGCAGCCAGACACTCTGGTCAACGTTTATTCGACCACTAAAACCATGTCCTTTCTTTGTGCCCTGCTACTCGCCGACCGAGGAGAGCTGGACTTCAACCTGCCGGTATCCCATTACTGGCCTGAATTCTCGGCAAATGGCAAGTCAGGCGTTCTCGTATGGCACCTTATGAACCACGCTGCCGGTCTTTCCGGCATGGATGAGGTTATGACAAGCGAAGATTTATATGACTGGGACAAGATAACTCAATCGCTAGCAAGACAAGCTCCCTGGTGGGAACCCGGCTCAGCTTCAGGCTATCACGCAATAACGCAAGGTTATCTCATCGGCGAACTGGTTAGAAAAATTACCGGCCTATCACTGGGCCGCTTTTTTGCAGAGCACATCGCCAAACCGCTGGACGCCGATTTCTTTATTGGCGTTCCCGATGCCGAATTCTCACGCATTGGTGACCTGCTGCCCCCTCCCGGCTCTAACCTTATCGGCGGCCAGGGCACAGCGGATTCAATTGCAGTACGAACATTCAGGAACCCCCCCGTCTCAGCACTTGACAGTCGCTCAGCAGCCTGGCGGAGAGCAGAAATACCGGCCGCCAATGGTCATGGCAACGCTAGATCCGTGGCTAAAATCCATACCCTGCTCGCCAATAATGGTATGAGTCATGGCCAGCAGATACTCTCACCAGAAACCTGTCGAAGCATCATGCAACCGAGAATAGAGGGTATGGACCTGGTGCTTGGCGTGCCAATGGCTTTTGGCCTGGGCTTTGGCCTTAATCCAGTAGCAGATGGCCGGCGAAATCTTTGCTTCTGGGGCGGCTGGGGTGGATCTCGAGCCATCATCGATCAAGATAATGAGCTCAGCTTTTCCTATGTTATGAACAAAATGGCCGATGGCCTATTAGGCGATGATAGAGGTGACAAGCTTGCCAGAGCCCTGTTTTCCGGCCTGCCCCGATGAGTGTCGGAGCGGCCACCAGACAGCGCTGATCCCGCCAGGTTGGCTCTAATCTTCAACTGACCCCATAAAAACGGCCTCAGTTGATTCGAGTCTTTCTCGATAAGGCTCAAGATCCATGGCCTTGTAACGAATGCCCATATCATTCAGGGTTTGCTCATTCCAATAGGGATGGCCGGGCAACGGTATATCAAACAAAGCGCGCTGCTGCGGTGTTGCAGAAACCAGAAACTCAATCATCGCCTGCTGCAGTCCCGCCTCAGGCCAGCCCTGGCGGCTGATCCAGGTCGCCTCAGAACATCGATAATCGCCTAGAACAGCCATGCGCGCTTTGCCAACACCGGTAAGCTGGGTTCCTCTGTGAAAAACATCATAGGAATAGAATAAAACCGATCCCGCCGGTCCAATCGCCAGGCATTCTTCATCTCCTGCTTTAAAGGAAAGATTGTCAGGTAGGCGCGTCTCACCGAAAGCAATCGAATCAGTTAATGACCGTGGCAGTACAGCTGTGGGGCCCGACTGTTCATCCACATCGGACAGATAGATGAAAATTGACAATTCCTTGTAATGCTGGTCCTGCCTGGGCACGAGCAGAGTGTGATTACCAAAATCTCGGTGAAATGCCTGATCGTAATCAATGGCTCCCGCATACTTGGCCCAGAATTCACCTTTATTCAGCCTGATATCCTGACTCCCGAGCAGTTGCTTTGCAGCTGCCAGAATGGACTCTGCAATCAGCAGACGGTTGACTTCGAGCGCGTTAAACGGAAATCGTTTCAGTGAAAACTGTGTCCTGCTGTACAGCGGAAACTCGTCAGGATCAGCAAAATAGCGCTCGGCACTCGGATGGTCTGCTGTCATATTATCCTGGGCGCCTTTCAGCAGAGTATCAGCAAGCAATCCCTGCACGACCACAAAACCAAGATGATGATACTGGTTCACCTGGTCCTGGGTAAGCACCTGATTAGTGGTCATCCGTCACACCTCAAGCGTTTTACACTCAACGCCTAGACCTTGACCGCTACAGCAACGGACTCACCAATGGGTCTGATTTCTCCAGTTACTCGTCGCAGTTCCATGTTAGTTATCTGCCAGCCCAGGTCAGGGTAAAAGCAGACCTCATCCAGATAGGTTCCTAAAAACAACCAGACTTTTTCATCCGTCATCTCATGCCAGGCCTGCACGTAACTCTCCATTTGAGCCTGGCCTGACTGTGGCAATCCATTAGCGTCCAGGACCAGAGACTGTATTTCAACCAGTTGCGTTCCTATCAGGTGCTGCGTTGGCCCCAGCGGCGCCAGCGCTTCTGCTACCACATCGAACCAGCCATCAGGGCCGCTGGCTTGCATCGCATCGGTACCCTCGCCTGATATCGTAAACTCAGTATCAGCAGAGAAAATTCTATGATAAATCTGCCTGCCTGCCTGTACAGATACCGGGTCTGCGAGTCCAATGAGATCGGTTGCTTTGGCATACGCTCTACGTAGATATTCGATATTCTGAACGGCGACTACCCTGGCAAGCTCCTGCTGATAAGATGACATAGTATCCCTCCGCATAGAAATTAATTGGCACAGCGATAATAATCAGTTGTTGACAACCCATTTCCTGCGCCACACCAACTACAATACCAGACTGATTCTCCGGAGCAATCCGAATCAGAACCAGCCAACCCTACAACCTGGGGTCCCGCTTGTGGAGCTGATGTGCTTAGCCCAACTGGTACTCGCTGGGCTGCAAGATCACCTTGGATAGCTCTGATAAATAGCTCTGATAAATAGCTCTGATAAATAGCTCTGATAGAAAGCTTTGATAGAAAGCTCTGATCTAAAGCTTTAATCTCTTGCTTCACTGGCTAGCTTTAATGCGCAGCCTTAATTTACAGCTTATATTGATGCCCTATTCAAAATTCCATGATGACTGCAAAGAATAGGCATCGAATGCGCCGTTGAACGCCGAATTAACTGGTTTCGCCCAGGAACCAGTCGCGAAGGACGAATTTCTGGACCTTTGTCGCCGACATAGGCCACTGGCTAACAAACCGGATGTACCTAGGAACTTTGTAACTGGCAATTTTATCACGGCAGAATTCGATCAAATCGGCTTCGTCGATCGCAGCCCCAGGCGAAAGTTCCACATACGCGCAGGCCACCTCAAATAATCTATCATCGGCAACGCCAATGACCTGCGCCATCGCCACGGCAGGATTCGAGGTCAACACCGATTCTATTTCAATAGCAGCGACGTTTTCGCCGCCTACCTTTAACATATCCTTGAGTCGACCATGAAACTCGATCGAACCAGACGCATCAATCAAACATAAATCACCCGTCTTGAACCAGCCATCAACAAACGCCGTCTGGTTCTTTTCTGGGGACTTGTAGTAACCCTCAAAAACCGCGTAACCCTTAAGCAGTATTTCGCCTTTCAAGCCGCGGTCTAAATCTGCGCCTGTATCAGGATCAACGATCCTGGCCTGCAAACCTGGCATGGGTTTACCACAGGTGGTCAATCTGGATTCAAGGGATTCTTCTGGATGGTTGAAAGCGATCACCCCACCTGCCTCCGTTAAACCGTAAGCCCCCGTTTGCACCGCCTGCGGAAAAGCATCCTGGAACTGGCGAAGCAGATCAGGCGGAGCCACATTATTGATTCTTCTTAAGCTGGACAAATCACGCCTAGCAAAATCCGCATGCTGAATCAATGACATGGTCACCGTCGGGAAAGAAGGAAAGGCTATGGTGACCCGTTCCTGCTCCATCATTTGCAGAGCTTGACCAGCATCAACATAGGTCATGGACAGCATAGCGGCACCGGCGTCCATGCAGCACAACAAGGGTAGAATCGAGGCCATATGAAACAGCGGCAGAGGGGCCCAGAATCGATCAGACTCGTTTAAAAAGTATCGGGACTGGTTCATGTTCATACCGTTGCGCACCAGCATTTCGTGGCTTAGCGGGCAGCCTTTGGGGTGAGCTGTCGTGCCCGACGTGTACATCATTATCGCCGTATCTCTTAAGCTCACCTGGCCGCGATAGTGATCAACAGCATCAGCGCTGATGGACAACGAAATTTCCTCGAATTCCTGTTCAGATAGAAAGCCGGGGCGATGTTTACCCAGCATGACAAGGTGTTTCAAACAGGCAGGCCGAGCCTGCGCAAACGCCTCGTCCAGCAAGTCACCAAAATTGGCATATTCTGAAATGAGATCATGGCTTATCAAGATATCCAGATCCGCATTTTCCACCACATAAGCAAGCTCTGGTGCCTTAAAGCGTGCATTTATCGGGACAACAACCGCTCCAATTAGCTGCGCCGCAAACAAACACTCGACATATTCAAGGCAGTTTGCCATCAGCAAGCCCACATGATCTCCTGGGCCAATGCCCAGCCCAAGCAGGCTCCTGGCTCTAACTGAAGCTGCGTCAAGCAACGCTGCATAAGTCAGCCGCTGGTCCGGAAATATCAGGGCTTCATTGTCTCCCCACTGGTCGACAGCACGTACCAGCAGGTCTCCAAATGTTGTGACATTAATCCAGGACAATATTTTTCCCTTCGAAAACCGCGAACGATCAGTGTGCCAGCAAATCCGAAAAGCAGTGCTTAGGTGTGACCGCCCTTAATGACAATAGTTTCTCCTGTCATCCAACTTGACGCGGAAGAAGCCAGGAATACAACGGCTGGCGAGATATCGTCTGGATCGCCAACCCGACCTAATGGAATTCCAAACTTTTTACCCAGCGTTGGTATGTCTTTTTCCTCGAGTTTGAGAAACTCCAGGAACACTTCAGTTGGAATTGGCCCGGGTGAAACACCATTGACCCTGATATTGTAACGCGCCAGTTCTGATGAAAGTGTCTGGGTCAGATTATCGACACCTGTCTTTGCTACCGCATAGGGGCCATTAAATGGTGACGCTTTTCCTGAGGCGGCTGAACTGATATTTATAATGGTGCCACCACCATTCTTTTTCATGATCAAGGCTGCAGCCTGGGCACCAGACCAGACTGCTTTTAAATTCAGATTGAGTTGAAAATCCCATTGCCGCTCAGGCATTTCCAGCAACGTCCTGGGTACCCTGTCATCAGCGCCACCGGCATTACTGACCCAGCAATCCAATCGCCCAAAGCTATCCAGAGCGGTCTGTGCAAGCCTCTGCACCTGATCCAATTGCATCACATCTGTGGTCACGGCAAGCGCTTTGCGGCCCAATGCCCGAATCTTGTCAGCGACCTCTTCGATCTCCTGCGTGCGCCGCGCTGCCAGCACCACATCCGCCCCCGCCTGAGCCAGGCCGAGTGCAATACCCTCGCCTATGCCTCTTCCAGCACCGGTCACCACTGCAACCTGGCCATCTAATCGAAAACGATCGAGTATATCTGTCATAGAACACCTTTCAATAATGAGTTCAGTTATTCAACTGGGTCAAGCCGCCAACGCCGGTCGACTCACCGGCATCTCTGCGGCTGTTCTAATACTAATACTTCAACCCCTATCTGACCTTATCGAAAGCCAGATCGAGCCCAGAAAGCCCATGCAACAGCACATTGGCCGAGAACGAGGGTGGGCTGGCGTCTTCAGCCAACCTGAAATTCTCCAGTCTTTCCAGAATAACCCTAAAACCAATATTCATTTCACGCCGGCTGAGAGCCGCTCCCAGACAGTGATGCACACCTTTACCAAACGCCACCTGGTCCTTCAGGTTATCCCGCATCAGGTTAAAACTTTCAGGTTCTGGAAACTGTTCTTCATCCTGGTTTGCAGATGCAAAACGAGCAAATAAAATAGCGTCCTTAGGCACAGTAACACCTTGCATCACGACCTCTTTAGCCGCCCTCCTGAACATATTCGAAGACGGGCTGGATATACGCAGTACCTCTTCCACAAAGCGCGATATCATCTCCGTAGAAGGATTTTCACGGAGCAACTCATATTGATCCGGGTTTTCAATCAATAACCAGATGCCTTCACTGAGCGACGCCGAGGTGGTTTCATTACCAGCGACCAGAATCTGGGAAATCATCGATAACGACTCGGCTTTAGACAGCTGCTTTTCGCCATCAATACTGGCATTTACTATTTTAGACAATATATCTTGTTGAGGCTCAAGACGCCGCTCTTCTATTCTTGCCGCGAAATAATGTTGAAATTCAAGCATGTCTTTTGCCGCCTGTATCAGCCCACCCCGGTCCAACTGCTGACTCAGGTTACCAATAAAAGCTTCCGTCCACTTCCGACAAAGTGCGATATCAGACATGGGCACGCCCAGTTGGGAAACGATAACTCGCAAAGGTAACTGCACTCCGAATGCTGAAAGAAACTCACACCTGCCACTATCAATAAACTTATCAATTAACTCGTTTGCGGTCCTTTCTATAAAGGGCTCCAGGGCCTTCAGATTAGCCGGCGAGAAGGCGCCATCAACAAACTTGCGGTAGCGTCTTTGCAGGGGCGGATCCTGCGTCAGCATCGTCGCAACCTGCGGATAGCCCTGTTCCATGATCTCCAGGATTTCAGAATCAATGGTAGAACTCAGGGCCCGGGTCGAGCTAAGCATTTTACTGGAAAAGGTCCTATGGTCCATTGCCATCCTGACCACATCTTCATACCTGGATACAAAGAAAATACCACTGACAGGGTCCTGAAAAACCGGCGCTTCATGACGCAACCTGCGATTCATACCCCAGGGCCGTTTTAAGAGTTCCGGGTGCATGGGGTTGAGTTGATGCAGTGGACAACCTTCAGCCTGAGATAAGACCTCGGCAACTGAATCTGTCATGTGAACCTCCTGCTTGTTAGGGCTTCGCTATAAGTGCCTGAGATTATGCAATTAATATAAACCGACCCGACGAGCTTTCCAACTGGTACATCCCGGGTTGAAAAATGAAGCCTCCGTCAACTCCTTTTATCAAGCCTGCCAGCATCAAAACCCGTGCGCGGACCAAACCATCATCAACGAATCTGAACAGTAAAAATGCGCAGCAGAAAGAATTTCTATAATAGCGTTCTTTCAGGCAACCCCAGAAACCAATGCGCTCTGGGAACATGAAAATTACTCTCATCCTAACTATAATTGCGTTCTGATAACTACCCAGCTCCAGATGACAAGAGTATAGTATTTAGACCATATATTGAAATATTAGTCTATTCGGAGAGAAAATGAGTCAACAATACGTGAGTAGTAGCGACGCAGAGCGAAAAGACCTGATGTTAAAAATGAGGGCGGGGGATCGTTCAATATCCAATAAAAAAATCGCCGAAATTTTTGCCATTGATCCTTTCATGGATGCCTACGACCTGGAACTCGATGAGCTGGACCCTTCTCATCCGGCATTATTTGCAAACGACACCCTATGGCCTCACTTTGAACGCCTGCGTAATGAAGATCCGGTTCACTTTCACGAAAACTCCATGGTGGGTCCGTATTGGTCTGTGAGCAAGTACCAGGACATCATGTACATAGACTCCCACCATGAATTATTTTCTTCTCAGCAACAAAAAGGCGGCATCGCCCTGGGCGGTATTCCTCAGGATGATCAATATGCGCTGCCTATGTTCATTCAGGAAGATCCTCCCAAGCACGACGCCCAGCGCAAAGTAGTCACACCCATGTTCATTCCCAGACAACTGGCAGACCTGGAACCTTTGATCAGGTCCAGGGCAGGAGAAATTCTGGACAACCTGCCCAGAAACGAGGAATTTAACTGGGTCAAACAAGTCTCTGTTGAACTCACCGCACAAATGCTGGCAACGCTTTTCGATGTCCCCCAGGAAGACCGACTTAAGCTGATTGAATGGTCGGATACGATTCAGAATCTGGCAGATCCGGATTTTTTTGAGTCAGTAGATGAAGGTTTCCAAACCTTATTTGAGTGCCTGGCTTATTTCCAGGCATTGTACGAGCAGAGGAAAAAAGAACCACCAAAATTCGATCTCATTTCAATGCTGGCTCATGATGAGTCAACCAATAACATGGAACCCATGGAATTGCTGGGTAATGTGATGCTGCTCATTGTGGGCGGCAACGACACAACCCGCAATTCAATATCCGGCGGTGTTCTGGCACTCAATCAAAACCCCGCAGAATATCAAAAGCTATTGCAGAACCCCGCTCTGGTTCCCAAAATGGTCCCGGAAATTATCCGCTGGCAGACACCGGTTGCTCACATGGCAAGAACAGCGACTCAGGACGTAGAGCTAGGCGGTAAACTGATCAAAAAGGATGACCGGGTCTGTATGTGGTATATCTCCGGGAATCGTGATGAAGATATTATCGAAAATGCCAGTGAATTCATTATTGACAGACACAATCCACGTCAGCACACAGCCTTCGGCTATGGGGTGCATCGCTGCGTGGGTAACCGATTGGCAGAAATGCAGTTAAGGGTGATCTGGGAAGAGATTATCAAGCGCTTCGGAAAAATTGAAGTCACCAGTGAACCCATATTACTTGCTTCCAATTTCATCCACGGCATAAGGGATCTTCCGGTAACCCTGCGCGAATAAATCAAATCATTTAGCCCAATCAACCAGACCATTTATTAACATAACAAGCGCACTTTCCAGACGAGGCTGCGTATTACTAAGAGGAATCATGATGAAGGAATTTGCCGGTAAAGTTGCTGTTATAACAGGAGCGGCAAGCGGTATTGGCCGGGCCTTGACCGAAAAGTGTCTCAATGAAGGTATGCAGGTGGTTATGGCGGATATCGAAGAGCAGGTGCTTTTTGATGCTGCAGAACAATTGCGCAGCCAAGGGCACAATTCCATTCTGACGGTACCCACTAACGTTGCCATCCTCGAACAGATCGAAGCGCTATGCCAGAAAACGGTTGATCAATTCGGTGAGGTGCACCTGCTATTTAACAATGCTGGCGTCGGCGGTGGCGGCAATTCATGGCAGGCAACCAGCAAAGACTGGGAGTGGGTTATGGGTGTCAATCTGTGGAGTGTCATTCACGGCCTCAGAGTTTTTGTTCCGCAGATGATCAGCCAGGGCGACCATTGCCATATCGTCAATACGGCCTCGGTCGCTGGCCTGCTTGATGGCGTTACCAATGCTGCCTATGCCGTAACCAAGCATGGTGTCGTTGCCTTAACGGAGATTTTGTTCCGCGACCTGAATCAACAGAATTTAGCCATTGGTTGTTCCGTACTGTGCCCAGGCATCATCAATACCAATATCATGACCAGTGGTAGAAACAGGCCAGCAGACCTGGTTAATCAAGAACCAGAAGCGCCACCGAGTGCGGACCAGGAAAGTGCCCGTGCTCAGTTTGCTGCATTTTTGCAGCAGGGCATGCCGACCTCGCAAGTGGCTGACATCGTTTTTAAGGGCATTCGTGAGGAAACCCTGTATATCCAAACCCATGATGAATTCAATGAAGACATACTCAATCGAGCCCAGAACATCACGACAGCAACCAATCCCTTACCCAGAGGCCTGGAAGGTGATGAATAGCCTGCGGAATACATATGTCTGAAAATTACATCCTCTATGGCGGTGAGTTGAGCTACTTTACAAGGAAGCTGGAAGCTGCGCTTATATTCTACGGTGCTGATTTTGAATTCAGAGCCAAAAACAATGATAATCGAGAACAACTTGAGATGCGCTCGGGAACTCACCAGGTCCCTGTTCTACAAACCCCGGAAAACTGGCTGATCGCAGACTCGACGCCAATTATGACCCTGCTCGATAATCGATTCCCTAATCGAAGCATGTTTCCGGAAGGCAGGTTAGGTGTACTGGTTCATCTGCTGGAAGAATATTTCGACGAATGGATAGCCAGAACCATGGTTCACTATCGCTGGCACTATCCCAACAGTGCTGAATTTGCGGCCAATCGTATGGCTGCAGGCAATCCCGAAGCTGCTGCCAGAGTCCTGACATGGGGTCCAAAGGCCTGCCGTGCCACGGGTACGGATTCTCAACGGCAAAGACAAGCTGCCGAAGATGAGTACGTGCGCATTCTGGAAACCATGGAAAAACAGCTCACCCTAAGCCCCTACTTGCTGGGCGGAAGGCCTACGGCTCTGGACTGCGTGGTCCTGGGCGGCCTCAGGGCCCATACCAATATGGATCCAGACCCCAAAATCATAGTCGCAAACTATCCTCGGGTTGTTGACTGGGCTGAGGCATCAGCAGATAACTGGAGCGGACAGGGAGACCTCTGTGATTTCGATAGCCCGACACTTTTCGGTCAGTTTATCCTTGAGGAAATGGCTCAGACTTACCAGCCTTACGCCCTGGCCAATAAAGCAGCGCTGCGCGTCGGTGCGAAAGCCTTTCATGCGGAAATTTACGCAGAGCAGGTCAGCTACCTGTGCCGTCCCTACATAGAAAGGTCACGACAGATGCTTGAATCGAGAATAAACAATCAGCTAACAATATCAGAGCGGGACAGTGTTCTTAGCTGGTTAAATCACCATCAGCTGAATAGTTTTAACAATGACTGGTTACAAAAAAACGACTTAATTTGATACCCTGATGATGTGTCTGAACATCGTTTGCAGCAATGGCAGTCTTAGGTTCCCTGATCCCCGGTTACCGCCTGATTCTACTGAACAGCAACAGAGTACGATATCGTGAAGTCAAATCTGATCTGGGCCAGCGCTTTAATTTTACACCAGCAAAATCTATGACCTGCGCAATTGTGTCATCAACCCGTTTAGCCAATAACACCACTATCGAAGAAGGGAGCAATCAATGTCTAATATCGAACTGTTAGCGCAGCGGCAACAAATCCTCGGTAATGCCCATCTCTTTTATCGCGAACCCATTCAGATAGTGCGTGGCCAGGGCGTTCTGCTCTATGACCAGCATGATCGAGAATATATCGACATGTACAATAATGTACCTTGCGTCGGCCACGGAAATCCGGCAGTGGTAGCAGCCATGCAGAATCAGATGGCCGAACTCAATGTGCACAGCCGATACCTGCATGAAGGCATTGTTGAATTCGGCCAACGATTGCTGAGCCGCCATGCAGATGCGCTGAACAGTATCGTTTTCGCCTGTTCTGGCACAGAGGCCGTAGAAGTGGCGCTGATGACAGCCCGACATTCGACAGGCGGTCAGGGCATTATCTGTACTGATGCAACCTACCACGGCAATAGCACAGAAATTGGCAAGATGTCTGCGAGACCTGTGACTGACCCCAATTTCAGAAGCATCCCATTCCCCCAAACCTATCGTCCCCTGGCTGACGGCGCGAACGAAGATGAACTCTGCAATCTATATCTCAAAAAAGTTCAGGAGGCCATTGATGACTTCGCCAAACAGGATATTCCCTTTGCCGGCATGATTGTCTGCTCCATTCTGGCAAACGAAGGCTTACCTGATATACCTGCAGGGTTCATGCCCAAGGCAGCGGCGTTGGTGCGCGCTGCCGGGGGGCTGTTCATCGCAGACGAAGTCCAGGCAGGATACTGTCGCTCTGGTCACTGGTGGGGCTATCAAAGCAGTGGTTTCACACCGGATATCGCCATTATGGGCAAACCCATGGGCAATGGATTACCCCTGTCTGCTGTTGCCGCAAACCGCGATCTGATCGCCGCCTTTAGAGAAAAAACCGGCTACTTCAATACCTTTGCTTCCAGCCCACTGCAAGCCGCTGTAGGCATGGCCGTGTTGGACGTTTTAGAAGCTGATAATATTCTCGAGGGTGCCACCAGAGTGGGTCAATACCTGCATACTGAACTAAAAAAAATGCAGCCAGACTGCGAGCCCATGGCCGAGGTCAGGGGTTGTGGGTTATTCATCGGTCTTGAATGGGTGAGCGACAGAAGACTCAAGATAGCAGACCGGAAGGGCGCTTTTGACGTTGCCAATAGAATGAAGCAGAAAGGATTCCTGATCAGTAACGCAGGCGCTCTGGGGAACGTTGTGAAGATACGACCACCACTGGTTTTCAAAATGGAACATGCTGACCTGTTCCTCAATGCCTTCGCTGAAATGTTAACCGAGATCGAAAAATAATGACCGCTCCCGCTTTTCTGCTGGAAGCGGCGAAAGACAGCTTAAAACACTGGCATCTCGAGCCTGCGCATATCGACGCCGTCTCGCAATCAGAAAACATTGTTTATAAAGTGATCTCCACCGACGGGCTGGCCTACGCCTTACGACTGCATAGACCAGGTTATCATTCACTAGGCGAGCTCATTTCCGAACAGGTCTGGATTGAGGCTTTACGAAAAACTGGTCTAAACGTGCCCCATAGCCTGAGGTCGCACCAGGGCGACTATTTCGTGGCTGTCGACTGCGGTGATACGATTCGCTACGCTGGCCTGATCGACTGGTTTGATGGCCTGCCCTTGAACGAGATCCCAAAACATCACCAGGCACCTGTCAATCCCCTGGCCTACTTGGGTCAAACCTGCGCCAGGATGCATAATCAGGCAACCCAGTGGCAGCCGCCAGCAGAATTTGAAAGGCATGAATTCAATATCGAGGGATTCTTTGGTTGCAAGCCCTTCTGGGGCAGATTCTGGGAAGTCCCGGACTTAAGCGAGACTGAAAAAACCAAATTCCTCATCATAAGGGATCAGCTTATCGCCCTGCTCACGGCATATGGGCAGCCAGAAAACACCTACAGCATGATCCATGCTGATATGCATGAGGGTAACGTTATGGTATCCCATAATGATTTTCTGTTAATAGACTTCGATGATGCTGGTTTCGGTTGGCATCAGTATGATATCGCCGTTGCCCTGTTCAACCACGCTGAGAGTAATAACTACGAGACTCTCAAAGACACGCTAATCCGCCATTATCGCCAAATCAGAAACCTTTCTGATGATGACCTTGCCCTACTACCTTACTTCATTTTGATCAGAGCACTGGTTAATGTGAGTTGGTTACATCTACGCCCGGAACACCATCAACCCGGCCTGATCCCCACCTTCATCAGCAGAGCACTGCGCATTGCATCCAAGCTCAAACTCATCTCAACATAAACCTTGTCAGCATGGCTTGCTCTATTGCCGGTCATTACCTGCAGCTGCCCGTGATATACGATTAACACTATCAATAAGGGCACAGCCTGGAACAGGCCGAAAACTGGCCCGTCGAAAGCACCGGCAAATCTTGTATTACTGAATAAATGAACGCTTAATGAGCCCTGATGACAGTCATTGAGGGCAAGTAGCATGGCAGCAGCAATCAAGGCACTTAGCGTCACAGGCCTGATGCGACAGGCAGCACACTATAACGCACATCGCACGGCGATAATTTACAAAAAAACCTCGCTGACTTTTGCCGAAGCATGGTCTCGGGGTACCCGTATGGCAAACGCGTTGCTATCTCTAGGCCTTAGACCGGGTGATCGAGTGGGTGTGCTCGAAGATAATTCCATTGAAGCTCAGGATTTTTTCCTGGGGACAGCAATAGCCGGACTCGTCCGTGTTCCGCTGTATGCAAGAAATTCTATCGAGAGCCATGCACACATGCTCAGTCATACTGGTTGCCGCGCCGTGGTGGTCGCTAAAACCTATGAAACTGAACTGACTGGTCTGACCGACCAGCTTGCAGCATTAGAACATATCATTGTCCGTGAGCATGATTATGAAAACTGGTTGCTGGGTTTTTCCGTGGAGGATCCTGACTTAGACATCAATCCGGACGACTGGTTTATCATCCGGCACACCGGCGGCACGACCGGCAAGCCGAAAGGGGTTGGTTATAGTCATCGGTCATGGCTGGCTGCGGGCCGAGATTGGTTTTACAATTTTCCGCCGATGGAGGCTGGCGATGTCTGCCTGCACGCCGGCCCGATTTCGCACGGCAGTGGTTACCTGTTTACACCGACCTGGTTATCGGGTGGGGCTAACCTTCTCCTGGACCATTTTGATACAGAAAACACCCTCAGAGTGATTTCAGAATCAAAGGTGGGTTACCTGTTCCTGGTGCCGACTATGCTCAATGCCCTGGTTCATCATCCGCTGGCTCGTACCCTTGATTTCTCTGCTCTGAAAGTCATCCAGATTGGAGGTGCTCCCATCGCCGATGAAACCGCGCTACTTGGGCGTGAGGTGTTTGGTGAAGTTCTATATCAAGGCTACGGTCAGACTGAAGCTGTACCGGTTTGCATGATGGGCCCCAAGGAGTGGTTCTCAATAGTGCCAGGTTCTGACCCACTGAGGTCTGCTGGTCGCGTCTTACCATTTGCTTATCTTGAAATTCGCGATCAGGAGAATCCCGACATTGGCGTCGCGCTGGGCGATGAAGGAGAAATTGCCATTAGATGTGACGGCCAGATGCTGGGTTTCTGGGAAGATGAGCAGGCGACAGCGGAAAGAACGTCAAGCGACGGCTTCATATTGACCGGAGACATTGGCAGGCTTGATAAGAACGGTTATCTATATGTGCTTGATCGAAAAGATGACATGATCATCTCGGGCGGGTTTAACATCTGGCCTTCAGAACTTGAAAACATCATTTTAAGCCACCCGGCAATAATGGAAGTTGCAGTATTCGCAGTACCTGATGAACATTGGGGCGAGGCGCCTGCGGCGACCTGTGTGGTGGGTCATGAGGTAAACGTCAGTGCTCAGGAAATTATAGCCTTGTGTGCTAACAGGCTCGGTTCCTACAAAAAACCATCCAAGGTGTTTTTCCAAACCGATCCCTTACCGAAGAGTCCTGTGGGGAAAGTTCAGAGAAAAGTCTTACGCGAAGCGTTTTGGCAGGACCGAAGTCGCCGCGTCAGTGGCAGCTGAGCAGTTGTTCCTGTAAGCAGATTAAGGTAGCGTTTACCCCACATGATTTAATTGCAGTTAACAAATCAGGAGAGATCACTATGGGTTTAAATTTAGCCGCTATGGAAAAAATAACAGCGGATGTTCAGATGAAGGAACTCGACTGGGTGGAAGTAGGGCCTGGCTCTTACTTCAAAGTGTTGACTGTCCATGAGCCCACCAACACTGTCGCGTTCGGCTACAAAATGGACCCCGGGGCACCTGATTTCCCGTCGCATTTTCATATATGTCGAGCCATGGCCTGGACAGTCAAGGGCTGGTATGGCTACCGGGAATCTAAGAACCCTGAAGAAAGCAGAGTCACAACGGGTATGTTCTCGTATGAAGCCGCGGGATCGTTTCACACGCCGTTCAGTGATTGCCCAGAAGGATTTGAAACAGTCGGCATATTTGAAGGCGACACTGAGATTCTTCTCCAAAATCATGCCGAAGCGAACCCCAACTCTGAGCGAATTGGCGATCTGCTGGTGAGCGATTTCATCGACTGGGCGAGCCCTTCGACTCATATTGTGCATCTGGACGGATCGATAACGGGTAACCCCACCTTCAAATATGATTTTACTGATGGCGTAAACACGTTTAAGACTTAGTGGGCACTCAGTAGTACGGGACTATAATGGTAAGCGTTGCCTGACACCCGCCTCTGGCACGATAAAGGGTGTTACTGAAGCTGTCTGCCTGAAATGATATACGTTACTGCAACAACTAATTACCGATGATCTGTAAGAGATAAGCAAACAAGGATAACGATGAAACTATATACCGGTGACCTCAGCCCCTACTCCGCCAAGGTTCGTATGCAGATCTATGCGATGGGCATTGAGGATGACATTAAATTTGATCTTCCTGTGCAGTTCATGATGGGGAAAATGTCAGAAGTATCACCCATCGGACGTATTCCGGTTCTTGAAACCGAGCAGGGCCTGATCCCGGAAAGTGAGGTAATCGCGGAATATCTCGATGAGCTTTATCCTGACAAGGCATTGCTGGGTGCCACGCCAAAGCTGCGTGCCGATGCAAGAGTGATTTCTAGAATTGCTGACACTTATCTGATGAATAACATCTTTCTGTCTCTTAGCCAGCTAAACAAGGAGACCCGTGTTGAAGCCGTTCTTGATCTTCTTCTTGGCCAGGTTCAACGAGGCATCGGTGCGTTAGAACAACATATCGGAAGGGGCGATTTTGCTGTAGGTCAGCTGCTTACAAGGGCTGACTGTTCGCTGACCCCTGCACTGTGGATGTGCACCAGCACAATTCCAAGGCTCGGCACTGACAATCCTATTCAGCCTGGCTCCCGGGTCGCCGACTACTGGCAGAAAATCCAGAAAAACAAATACGCCCAGAGAATCCTGGGTGAGATGAATCGAGGCCTGCAGGCGAGACTGGATGGCACGGAACGCCGCATGGCGGAACAAGCCATCGCCAGCGCTCGTGACACTAACCGGAATTAATCTGGCTTCACGCGATGCACCTTAAGCTAAGATGCATCTTAAGCTAAATAGTTAGCACAGACCTCGCTCTCGTTAAGTCTTCCTCTGCCCACCTGCTATCTCCTTATATGTCTGAATGTTATAGTGCTGAAGAAGGTAGTAGACGCGAGAATGAATTATGACTAAACAGATTATGCTAGTACTGACAGAACCCACAGAAGGCAAGGAAGACGAGTTCAACGACTATTACGAAAACCTTCATTTAAAGGAAGTGCTGAGTTCCACGGTACTCAAAACTGCACAGCGATATAAACTGGTTGATCAGGCTGGGGAAGACTGTCCCCTGCCTTATCTTGCGTTATATGAAGGAGACAGCAGTGATGCCGCCAGCCTTATTGAGAATTTGAATGAAACTCGCTCGCAACGGCAACAAAGCCGCTCACTCAATAAACGAACCGGTCGGGTGTGGGTGTTTGAAGCCATAGGCCCTGAACACGCGGAATCAGAAGACCGATAGGCCACCATCCACTGGCAGCGTGATGCCCGTAATGTAACCCGCCTTATCAGATGCCAGAAAACAGGCAGCGTGAGCAATATCCCAGGCACTTCCCATCTTTCGCCCCAGTGGTACCTGCTGGTCTCGCTCAGCGATAACGGCTTGACGGGACTTATCTGCGGAAACTCTGGGTTCGATTGCCATTGGTGTATTCATCAATCCAGGCAGAATCACATTTGCACGAATTCCGTAACGCGCGTTGGTGGTGGCTAACTGTTCTGTCAGGGCGATAACACCCGCTTTAGTCGTTTTATAACCGACCAAAGGGTAAGGCTTAATGGCTGCCATGGATGCGATGTTAATGATTACCCCGCAACCTGCACTACGCATATACGGAAGAACGTGCTTGGATGTGAGCACCATGCCAAGAAGATTGATTTCAACCAGCAAATTAAATGAGTCTGGCGTAATATCTTCAATACGCGCGTCCTGCCCGGCGATACTGACACCGACATTGTTGTGCAATATATCGACTTGATGCCATTGGTCGATAACCTGTTTCACCATAGTCTGGATATCTGGCTCGCGTCGTACATCTGCCTGAATGGCAAAGACCGTGTGACCTTCGGCTTCGATCATGGCTGCAGTTTCCCTGGCAGCCGACATATCCTTGTCAGCAACAGCGACCTTTGCACCTTCCCTGGCAAACTGAATCGCTGTAGCGCGACCATTGCCGATGGTTTCCCCGGGTGTCTGTCCCCCACCAACGACGATGGCAACTTTATCTTTAAGCAGCATGATCAATAACTCGACAAAGAAAGTTCTACAGAATCTATAGACGTCATCTGGTGTCGTACAGCGGCGCCGCCCTGACTTGGAAATCAGCAAGGTAACTGGGGCTTGAATTACCGTGCTGCATCCATTTCACGCCAGTTGTCAGAACCGCACAATCCCTTCCAGGGTATAGGAACGACCTATACCGAGGTTACGGAATTGACTACCCGCGATATTGTAGGCGTGCTGTATAGTCATTTCATCGCCTAAATTGCGCCCAGTGACACCCACTTCCCAACGTTCATCGCTCGCAGCCAGTGCTATTCGGACATCGAACTTTGTAAATGAATCCTGGGTGGCGTAAACAGCCTGGGTCGGCTGAACAAAGTACTCACTAGAACGATACATCGATGCAGAGGCTTTGAGCATAATTGCATCAGTAAGCTGTGATTCCCAAAGGGCACTGAGGTTGATTTCCAGGTCAGGCGATCGTTCAAGCTTTTCACCTTTCTGGTTTTCTGTGTTACTGACCGAATCACAATCCGCGTTTTTTGGTGCTCCACTGGCATCTTCCACGCATTGAGCCCCGGCGAAGTCATCATATTGGCCATCGATCCAGGAAAATGACGAATGCAGTCTCAGGTTAGCCGAAGCCTGCCAACTGAGCTCCAATTCCGCACCGTTAACGGTCGCGCTGCCGGCGTTGCCGATAATGAACTGAGTGCCATCATAATTGGAAGTCTGTAGATTGGTAAACTCAGTGGTGAACACTGCAATAGCCAGAGTTGCCGCTCCGGCAGCAAGGTTAGTTTTCATGCCAAACTCCCAGCTCTGCGCTTCCTCATCTTCGAAATCAAAAATGCCGTTGCCCTGTTTTAGCGTCAGCCCGTTGGCGATATCATCCGATGTGACCGATGATACACCGACGTATTGCTGCAGGTAGGCGGCATCACTGGCCTTAAGCAATAGCTGAGCACCTAACTTGGAGTCATTTGCCTTCAAGCCCCCGGCTTTGGAACCCTCTGCATAAGCCAGGTAAGTCATCATGTCATCATTGACATCAAACTGAAAACGAACGGATGGGTCGAAGCTGTTATCAGAGCGTGTCTGTCTATACAGATATTCAGGATCGTGACCAGCGGTGCTTTGCGTTACTCGCACCGGCTCAAAGGTACTGCTCCCAGAGAACAGTAGCGGCCAGGATTTACCGATGCCATCCTGATCCTCTTCTGTGTAGCGCATATCAATAATGGTGCGAAACCGATCACTCAATTTCCAGGTCACTTGTCCGTAAACAGAGAAAGCGTCGCTGTCACGAGTAAAGTTACGATCCATGCCCGAACCATGGGTAAAAGCCAGCGCCAGTGGCGGAATAGTCATGCCAACCGCGATGGGAAGGCCGATTACACCCTGCCAGAACAATGGATGAAACGGCGAGAACTGGCGCGTTGTTAACTCGGATTTCTGGTACCAGATGCCTGCGATATACTCGATTGCCTGATCAGCAGGTGACAGTATACGCAGTTCCATCGTGTTCTGATCGTACTCATCAAACAAAGCCGTGTTTAGAATCGCTTCCGGATGGCCATCAACGTCCAGGAACCATTCATTTTCGTATCCCCAATATCCTGCAACCGCGATCAGCTCATGGCCAGCCACTTGGGTTTCCGCTTTCAGCGTTAACGAATTCCATTCATAGTTATAAAAGTCTTCTTTTTCTACACCGGTACTGACACTTCTCGTTTTATCTGACTCGTATTCCTGATTAGGATCAGTGGTCGCACGCGACATCAGGCCTGGCGCTACCAGCTGGTTATTGCGTCCATCGGTATTTGATTCACCTGTCTCGAATTTTAAATAAATACTGGTATCATCACTCACATCCCAGTCAAAGCTAAGGCGAACAGCGTTGATTTCATGATCGCCATCTTCTTTATCCAATGCAATATTTTCAGTATAGCCATCCAGGTCACTGACTTTCACCGCGAGACGCGCTCGCACACTATCTGATAATGCACCCGACACATGACCAGCCACCGTATATCCGCCATATTCGAGTTCGGTGCCGACTTTCAGGCTAGCTTCAAATTCATCGGTTGGTTTTGCACTAATCGAGCTGATTGCCCCTGCAATCGTGCTTTTACCGAACAATGCTCCCTGGGGTCCACGAGCTACTTCAAGCCGCTCAATATCAAGAAACGCTGATTCCATGCATTTCCCACGACCGCAATAGACATCATCCACATATACAGGTACCGATGAATCAAAAGCCAGATTGGTAATCCCGGAACCCAGGCCACGAATACGCACTGCCCAGCTACCAAAAGTCTGCTGAACCTGCAAGCCGGGTATAAAATTCTGAGCATCGCTTATATCCTGGATATCAAACGTATCCATGAATTCACCGGTTACGACGCCGACAGAAATAGGTACATCCTGAAGATTGGTAGCCCTTTTTGTAGCCGTGACAACGACCTCTTCCAAAACCTGCGTTTCTGCTGCGAGTACATATCCAGGCAGAATAAAAAAGAACATCGATAGAAACCTAATTATTTTTGAGTGCATGAGTAAGCCTTCAAGTTGTTTTTGACTCAAAACAGTCTCTCCGAGAAAAATAAATTAGTCAAGCCATTGTACTAATTCTCTGACCTTCAGAATTCATGGCAGCTACCTGAGTAGATCGTGGTAAGGCGTAAACTGTGCTAATGCGACCTGGCTAAAGAGTAAAAGCTTGTTAAACCAGATACAGGTCCTAACGTGGGCCCATACTATTTGTCTTTCCTTAGACTAATCTGGCACCTGACTCTGACACCAGAGTTGCTGGCCCAAAACTCGACTCCGAAATTTTGATTTATACGTGGTGACGAACTAACATGGGTAATCCTAACAGCCAATAGAAAGGCCCTGCCAATGCCAACTGTCAATGACGATACCCCAGCACATCTGCGCGGCAACGGGAGACCGGTAGCCGAGGAACGAACAATCTCTGATTTGAAGGTCAATGGCTCGATCCCCAGGGAACTGGATGGACGTTACGTTCGAACCGGCGCCAATCCCCTCAGTGGTACCAGTGAACACCCATTCTTCGGTGATGGCATGATCCATGGGGTACGCTTACATGACGGCGAGGCAAAGTGGTACCGGAACCGCTACGTGCAGACCCCCTTCATTAAGGATCCGTCAGTAGACATCCTCGATCCTTCTGTACTCGCTGACATGACGGCATCCAAGGCGAACACGCATATAGTGGGTCATGCTGGCAAAATTCTAGCACTTGAGGAAGGCCATTTTCCCTATGTGGTTGACGGTGATCTGAGTACTGTCGGTCCCACCGACTTTAAAGGTGTTCTGAAAGGCTCATTTACCGCACATCCAAAAATCTGCCCTGTGACTGGAGAGTTACTCGCTTTCGGCTACTCAGCATTCGAACCCTACCTGCGCTATCTGCGCGTATCGGCCGAGGGCAAACTCGTACAGACCGAAAACATCACGGTTGGCGGTCCAACCATGATGCACGACTTCAACATCACGCAGAATTACGTTATCTTCATGGATCTGCCTGCCGTCTTCGACTTGCAACTGGCAATGAGTGGCGAAATGCCAATACGATGGGACGACGACTATCCGGCACGCCTGGGCGTGATGCCGCGCGATGGTACAGATGACCAGGTGAAGTGGTATGAGATCAATCCCTGCTATGTATTCCACCCGATGAACGCCTATGAAGATGGCGACAAGATCGTACTCGACGTTGCTCGTTTCAGCCACATGTGGCGGGATTCAGCCATGGATTTCCCATCGCCGGAACTCTGGCGCTGGACTATCGATACCAGAATCGGCAGGGTTCAGGAAGAGCAGATCGACGACCGTCCCGCTGAGTTCCCGCGGGTCGCCGACAGCGTAATCGGCCTGGAACATCGCTATGGATACATGATGGGTATGGCCGATAACGGTAACCCGGATGACCCGATGAGCACAGCTGGCACCATTTTGAAATATGACCGCCTCACAGATACGCGGACACAGATTGAATTGGGGCGTGGCTGCGTCGGCGGAGAACCGGTATTCGTACCCAGTGCCAGTCCTGCCAGTGAAGATGATGGCTATCTCATGACCTACGTGCATGATGCGCAATCGGACACCAGTCGCTTTGTCATCATGGACGCCGCAAGCATGGACAATACGCCGGTGGCGTCAATTGAGTTACCTCGCGTCCCGAGCGGATTCCACGGCAGCTGGATTCCAGCGTCAATCGCCAACTGAAGTTGAAAGCAAACTGCCACTGGCGCGTTCAGCCAAGCATCTGGCATGCGCTATATACAACTATCCGCAACCAGGCCAGTCATGACCCAATTAACTTGGGTGATGGCGCCCTGATTCTGGCAGTCCTGGCAACATCGACACGGTAGCGGCTTTTTCAGTCTCTAATGCTGCCTTATCGCCCTGGCGGCAAATGCTGCTGATCGCTCAAGGCGGCAGAATCCCGGCGCTCGTTTAATTCCGCAAATCAGAAATTCTATCGCTTTTTATTTCAAGCCTTTTCAATCATAGCAGTCACGCATTGATCTCCTGCCCGCCTTTGATCACCCTCAGCTTGCTATGGTCCTGAAGCACCTTGATATCTTCAATTGGATCACCCGAAACGATAACCAGATCAGCAACCGACCCAGTTTCGAGGGTTCCTGAGCGTCCCGATTGATCCACAGCCAGACCACCGTTTCGAGTCGCGCAAATCAACGCCTGCGCAGCTGTCATACCAAACAACTCCACAAAATACTGCAAATCCTTGGCGTAGGTTCCATGGGGCGCAATACTAATGCCGTAGTCACCGCCAACCACTAATCGCACTTGCGCGGCCCGGAGTTTCCTGACTGACTCAACCGTTGCTTCGATCTCTCTTTCATAACCTTGTTGGCGAACGACCTGCCGGGAGACTCCCAGGCTCTCACACTGAGCAAGGTATTGAACCTCCCAGGCGATAGCAGGTCCCACAAACAATTCATCTTTGTTGGCCGCGAGCAACTCAACCGCTTCATCATCAAGATAATTTGCATGACCTACATAATCCACGCCGGCCCGCACAGCCTGTTTGACTGCCGCTGCAGAACGCGCATGACAAGCCACCTTTAACCGTCGACGATGGGCCTCATCGACAATCGCCTCCACTTCCTGGTTGGTAAAACACAGTTCCCCCGGTGGGTTTATCGGATTAATCGCTTCACCGTCGATGAATATTTTAACCACATCAACGCGCAATTTACGTTGTTCGCGAACCGCCTTTCGCAGTTCCCAGGGTCCGTCTGCGATCTGACTCAGACCACCACCTGAATCAATATTGCTCGCGGTCGCACCCAGGTCACGACCCGCAGCAAGCAATCGCGGACCGACGATCTGGCCCTGATTGATAGCATCGCGTAATGCCACATCAATGCAATAGGTTGAACCAAAACTAACGGCTGATGTAAATCCGGACTGGAGCATTAATCTCGCATTGTTGACAGCGGTGATAGTGGCCTGTTCAACCGGTGTCTGGCCAATAGCAAATGGACTTGCATCGGCAAACGACAAATGAGCATGCGTTTCCGTCATACCCGGCATAACAAATCTACCGTCAAGATCACTAACTTCCGTGTCGGTCGGTGTCGGCGGCAGCTGATCGCCTGGCCCTGCGAAAAGAATACGACCGTCGGCGATCCATATCGCCGCTGCTTCAATTACCGATTCGTCTGTAGCGGTAAACAATCTTGCGTTGCTAAAAACCTGATTTTGTACTGGCATAAACATTCACCCGAATTCTATTCCGTAAAGAACGATTCCTTCATTTCCCCGTCTGCGCCGTACACCGATTCTCCTCGCTCCACCAGATAGGCCTGATTGATACTCTCTTTAATGTTGGCACCGCTCAATAGCTCAACCATTTTTGTGTAATTAGGATGCTTGAAGTGAGCAGCCAGAGACTCGCTATCTGCCCACAGCTCATACACCTGGATACGGGTTGGCACCGACGGATCGGCGGCAAAACAATAGTCATGGCATCCAGGTTCATCTACCCGGGTGGCCAATTGCACTTCCCGGATCAGGTCAACCGCCTGGTCACGGTCAGCCTGGTTTTCAAATCTCAGTGCAGCAACGACAACAATCATGAGCGGCTCTCTTAAATAATCTATTTTTAAATTCAGGCAACGTCAGCCAAGGTCCAGCGCCTATGAGATGGTCCCTCTACTCCACGCTTTTCTCGTGCATGTTCCGGATATACAGAAGCTGTATATAAGTCCCCATAAGAATCCATGGCCAATTGATGAATATAGATCGCAATATCATCCACTCGCTTTATCACCTCACCGGTGTCCTCGTCGAGAATAGCCAGGTTGCTCATCTTGTCGCTGGCAAAAACCTTATTGCCATAGGTGGCAATACTCAGCGGTGCAATATGTGTCCACTCATCAATATAGTTCCCTTCTGGGTCGAGCCGCTGAATACGGTGTTGGCACCCTTCTGCCACTCGCGTTCTGTGCTCTGCGATCTGTCCGGGAAGCGTCATGTAATCGTGAAAGTTACCACCGCACAGGTCGGCCACCAGCAGACGCCCTTTGGAGTCCTGAGCAAGGGCGTGCGGCGTATGGAATTCGCCAGGCCCTCGACCCCATTGGCCAACGGATTTGATGAATTCGCCTGCTTGGGTAAACCACATGAGTCTTGAATTCCAATAGCCATCGGCAACGACAATATTGCCGTTTTCCTGGACAATAACCGCTGTAGGACCATTGAAATGATTTTCATCGTCTCCCCATTGCGCAAAAGTGCCCAAGGTCAGCAACAATTCACCGTTGGGGTGATATTTCTTTACCGTGTGACCGTCACGATCCGTGGTCCAGAACATGCCATCCGTTTCGATATAAAGCGTATGTGCACCAAGCGCGAAACCACGTTGGTCAGATGGTCCCCATTTGCCCAAATAGTCCCCGTCACGGTTAAACATGGAGATACTGCTCTTACCCATTTTATCTCGCATCGCCAGCGGATGCGCGGCCCAGTGCTCAATATCGCGGGTAAACAGATAAATTATGCCCTGCTCATCCACAGCGACACCTGATCCCATCTCGAACTGCATACCGGGTGGATATCTGGGCCAATTATCCGCCAGTTTATAGCCACTGCGGGGATCACCATTTTCTGTATTGTTATCGACATCGTGAGAAGTGCACATATTCGAGTTACCAGAAAGAGATAACGACAGACTAACTGTGTTAGACCGCACTAACAAGTCGGTCCCCCAATGGCCACGCTAAGGGAGCAATGTTAACTTCTGTAAAGGCGCCGCGGTACTGACTTGAGCGGGTATTTCACTCGCTTTAAGAGAGCCCACGACAAACTTAATCGGCTTCATCAGTTACTTTTTGCCGAGCGGCAGATTTGTCTTTAAACCACAGAGCGTTTATCTCTACGAACTGTAGCGATACTGTAGGGGTATCCATATCAGCGAAGATTGCGCCGACCGGACAGGCCGAGACACAAACATCGCAGTCAGTACAGCTACCCGGATCAATAAAGCAAATTCGATCTTCCTCATCGTGATGAATGCACTCTACCGGGCATACCTCAACACAAGAAGCGTCGAGTACATCAATACAGGCTTCTGTGATCACATAAGTCATGGCGAAATACCAGAAAATTTCTTAGCCGCCCGAATGCTCAGTCAGCGCTTATAAAACCCTGATCCCCAGTACACGTATCTAGGTACAAAAAGTCAAGTGTGATGGTTTTTGCCTGGGCAACTCTTTACTATGGGTAATAAGTCATGCCAATAATCACAACAACCGGTATCGATACTGAATCATTCCAGGTGCGTCTATGTCTTCCAATGCTATAACAGCAACTCTAGCCAGACTCATCAATGCAAACAACAATATCACCGAGGCAGAAGCGTCCAATAGCCCGAAAAACGATTTATCAACCACCTTTCCACTCATGGCGATTGGTGATGCTCTCGATATGGGCCACGCTGACGACGGCACACCTTTAATCGATCCACGTCTATTTGACAGCCCCGAATTTGCGCGTAATCCCTACCCTTATTATCGAATTATGCGCGATCACTACCCGGTGTATCACGATAAGCTCCACAATTGTTACTACATCAGCCGTTATGCAGATATAACAGATTGCTATTTTGACGACCAGGGATTCAATACAATTCCCAAAGGTTCTTCAAGCGGTGTTCTGGGTAACACCCAGCTGGAACTCAGTGGTGTCGAGCATCGCCGCAGACGCAATCTGTATGGCCAGCATTTAGTTGGCAAGTCACTGGCCAATCGGCTGCCATCGATAGAGCGATTAGCAGAACAGATGATTTCAGCCTGGGATGAAAAAACCAATACCGATTTCATTGAAGATAATAATGGCGTCAGAACCATTGAACTGGGTCGTGCCTTTGCCAATGAGTTCCCCATCAGCGTTGTCTGTCAGGTTTTAGGCTTCCCTGATGAAGCCAGAACTGATTTCTATTACTGGTACAACTCAATGATGTCCGGTCTTGGCGGTTCGGCAGGCCATCAGCAGGGCCTGGAAGCCCGCCAGCATCTGGAAGACTATATAGAAGGTCTGGTGGAAGAGCGCCGCACAACACCCGGCTTTCTTTACGATAACGACGGTCAGCAACTAGGCAAAGACATCATCACGAAGTTATGTGAGAGCAAAATAGACAATGACTATCTCTCTACTGAAGAGATTACATCGAACATCGCGTTGGTGGTTGGTGGTGGTGGTGAAACCACGAGAGGCGCCATAATGAACATCTGGTACCTACTGCTACAGCACGAGGATCAATTGGCAGAGGTCATAAAAGATGATTCACTATGGGATGCGGTATTCCATGAAACATTGCGCCACTCTACCCCTATTGGTGGTCAGCCACGACACAACAGTTTTGACATCACCCTGCACGGCATCGATATACCAGCGGGTTCTCTTATTAACATGGTTGATTTTTCTGCTAACCACGATGATCGTGTATTCAAAGATCCGGAAACGTTTAATATATTCCGAGATGATCTTTATTACGGCAAACTACTTCGCAGCGGCTACGCCAAAGACGGCCGTTCAAGCCATATGGCTTTCGGAGTCGGACCTCATCTATGTCCAGGGGCCTGGATATCGCACCAGGAAGCAGCCATCGGTTCTCGTTTGCTAAGCAAACAGATGAAGAATCCCAGGCTCAACAGGCAGCGCATGAGAAAAGACATCGATGGTAAGAACCTGGCGCCTTTAGGCCTGGCTTCAGCAAGAGAGGTATGGATCGATTACGAATTGGAATAATTATGTAGTGTGAACCACCCAGGAAAGAAAACCATTGTGAGCACAGTCAAAGGCGAGCCACCGACCGTCGGTAAAAACGGGGTCCAGATTAAACGCAAAGTCTCCCTGGGCGGCCAGGGTTACCGCACTTACGAGATTTACCAACGTCAGCGCGTTGGCGAGTCCACTGCCAAACTCAATCCTGGACAACTCACAAATGCAGAGTTTATTAACGACCCTTACCCTGCATTAAGCCTGCTTCGAGATAATTATCCCTGCTATCGTGACTGGCGAGCGAACGCATTCTGGATCTCACGATACGACGATGTCACGTCAATTTTTGTCGACGACGCCAACTTCGAATCTCGATCGAAATGCTGGTTTTACGGGGTAGAAAACTATGGCCGTGACTTAGGCCAGCAGCTTACGGTACTCAATGCCCAGGCACAGGCTTACCAGAGCCATGTACCACAGATTATGCAAGACATTATCAATCGAGCTATGCCCAGTGGGAACATCAATCTAGCTACCGAATTTGCAGCGCACCTGCCAATAGAACTATTAGCCCGATCGCTGCAATTACCAGTACAGGATTATGCTTTCTTTGCCCGTACCTACTGGCAATTGCAACAGGGTTACCAATGGGAACCTCAGGCTCAGAACAACGGCTTGATGGCAATGAAAACCCTGACCGAGTATTTCCGACCACTTTTAAGCCAACGCCTCAAGAACCCATCGAACGATCTGATATCCGCTATCGCTAGCGTGGAACTGGAGGATGGACCTGCTACAGCTGAAGATCTTGTGATCACTTTACTGGAAAGCGATCATGAGACCCTGCATGGTGGCCTGGCCAATATGTGGTACCTGTTATTAAACCATCCTGAGCAATTACAACTGCTCCATGCAACACCACGCCTGATTAAACAGGCCTGGTTTGAATCGCTGCGGCATTCACCCGCCGTGCTGGCAGCCAAACGATTCTCCAGGCATGAAGTGGAACGTTTTGGACAATTGTTACCCGAAGGGGCGATGATGATCTGCTCTGCGGCAGCCGCCAATCGTGATCCTGAGATATTTACCGATGCAGAACTTTTTTTAGTCGGACGCAAAGATCTTTGCCAACGAGAACCACGAGGCATGTATCGTGCTGATGGCCTGCCCGCTGGCATAACCCTGGGACTGGGCAAACCTACAAAATATCCAGCGATACCGGAAGACCGACCGATATCACTGTATGCCCTGACTCGAAATGCTGTGGTTGAGGTGTCAAGCATGATCCTGGAACAACTAACCAATCTGCGCTTAACCAATACTGCAGATCCCAGTTTACGCAGTTTACGCCTGGGCGATATGCGTACCTGCTGGGATCTGCCAGCTGAATTCGATAATTGACACGAGACTAACCATGGTGGAACTAACAGGAAAGAATGCAATTGTAACGGGCGCCGCAATGGGTATAGGTAAGGCTTATGCCACAGCCCTGGCAGAACAAGGCGTGAATATATCGATCTGTGACATCGATCCGGCCATCCTGGATATCCCCTTCACACTTGAATCCACGGGCGTGCAAACATACGCCACTGTAGCCAATGTCGCCAGCCCTGATGAGGTTCGAAATTTTGTCGACACCACCATTTCAACTTTTGGCCACATCGATATCCTCATCAATAACGCCGGACAATGTCATGTGAGTCATCCTGACGATGACCTTGACAAATCAATGCGCGATTACGAAAAAATGGTGGGCACTAATCTCAAAGGTGAATACCTGGTCGGCCGAGCGGTCATAGAACAAATGCTAAAGCAGGAGACACCAGCCGATATTATCAATATCGCGACCGACCACATGGTCACCTGTGGAACGCCGGATGAGCTCTGCCCCCGTCTACCCCAATGCCCCTGGGGTAGTTCACCCCGGCCTTCCGGTGGCGGTGAGGTGATGGATATATACGATGCATCAAAATGGGGCTTAAACGGCTTCCTGTTCGCATGGGCGAAAGCCCTGAAACCCCACAATATAAGGGTTAATGCTATCTGCATGGGTGCAACCGACTCGCACATGATCCGGTCCTTTTATGGCTTTGCGGCCGATGAAGAAACGACAAACCCTGATGCGAAAAAGGTCATAGAGACCTGGATGAGCGCAACAGATTCTGCCCAGGTGGTTATTGATCTGCTCAAGGAAGGGCCAGCAGGCCGCACAGCACGTAACCTCAATCTATGCGTTGGCCGAAGGCCCGAACTCGAACCCGTCTTGCCACATAAATACATTCTTGAGGAGGACCTCCATGCAGGATCTTAAAGGCAAGGTTGCAATCGTATCGGGTGCCTGCCAGGGCCTGGGCAAGGCTATCGTGCACGCCCTGGTAGCACAAGGTGCCAGTGTTGTCGCGTTTGATAAGCAGCAGGGCATCATGGATGCGGTGGCCGAAATTACCTCAGAATCTGAAAAAAATGTGCTCGGTCTGGTCGCTGATGTATCCCTGATTGATGATTGTAAACGAGTATTAAGGTGTGCCCTGACTGAGTTCGGCGGGGTTGATATTCTGGTTAACAATGCCGCGACCTATCGCCAGACCCCGGTTACTTCGAGCTGGGATCAGGCCGTAGCTGACTGGGACTACATTATGGACACCAATCTTAAAGGGGTTCTCATGTTGTCGAGATTATGTATTCCAGAACTCAAGGCCCGTGGCGGTGGCGATATCGTCAATATGTCCACCTATTATGTATTGCCAGCACGTTCACCTGGCACAAATTCCGCAACCACCGATCTCTATAACGCATCTAAATGGGCGTTGAACGGTTTTACCGATGCCTGGTCGAGGGCCCTCAGCAGGGATCATATTCGAGTCAATGGCATGTGTATGGGGGCCACTGACACGCCCATGCTGCGCAGTTTATTTAGGAACAATGAATTACCCAGTGCATTGTCAGACAACGTGATGCAACCCCAGGGGATTGCCCAACAGTTGATAGATCTATTGAACGACGGTCGAACCGGTGAAAACATAGGCGCCTGGATTGGATCACCCATAGAAATACCACCGAACCCATTACCGCATCAACTGATCAGCGGTTGACCTTGGTTCCTGCCTGACTCTGACCCCACCGTTCTACTTCAAAAAAACTAGTTGAACTCCTCGGTGGTATACAGGGATACCTTCATCTGTTCGCTCCAGCCGTCGCGGGGTAGACCTGCCTTGACCCGGAGTTCACCGATAAACTGTCCTGCATCTGGTATCTGTTCCCAGACCGAAGGGAGATAAGTAGAACGGTGATCGCCTTGCTCAAGAATAACCCCATCGATTCCGGGTCTCAGTTGCGCTACCAGTTCCTCTCGGGTCCGGATGTCTACCTCCTGAGGTGGACTTAACACCGATATGTGTACGTCAACCTGGGTAAATTCCTCCAGCGTTAACGGCTTGAACCGCCTGTCCTGGAAGGCAGCGGCAATTGCATTATGGGCAACATCCACCACCAAATCACGTGAAGCCACCAGGCTACCAATACAGCCGCGGAGCCCGCCGTTGACTTTCAAAGTAACAAAACAGGCCAGTTTCTGACGTAGACTCGCATGGTATTGATTGAGTTTGATCTCAAAATTACCTCGCTGATCTAATTGGGCAAGAATTGCATTGCGCGCCAGATACAGTAATTGCTGTCGCTCAGCGCTACTTAAAATTTCGCGTGCCTGACTCGATTCGTTCACAACATAAGCACCATAGCCGACTACACGGCTTCTATCGCCGGCAGTATCACCTGAATTAATGACCTGCAGTTCACTGATCGATAGATTCTTGCGTTTCAGTACTTGCAGTAGCCCATTCAGGGGGTTAGCGCCACAAGCCTGATCACCTGAGAGCGTCGCGGAACAGGCTAATATCTGCCCTGAGGTATCAGCATCTTTCTGTCTTGCATCGGCATAACTTAAGAAGTGGCTGAGGTCAGAGCTGATCACAATCAGGGTTTCCGGCCCGCCCCACAGGGCCTCTATAACACGGGCAACATCATCCGCCGGGCATTGGCCAACCACGATGGGAATCAAACTAAAGTGGTCCAGGCATCGCTGCAGAAAAGGCAGCTGCACTTCTAAACTGTGTTCTTCTGCATGAGCTTTGGCAAGGCTCACAACCGAAGGCAATAGCCTGATCAGTTCAGTGCCATCCCGGTCAATACAGATGTCGCCCAGGGGCGTTGTATAAAAATCGGCGTCTGAAAGCGCCATGCCGCGAAAACCCAGCCGATGTGCCGGTCCCAAGACCACCACCCTTGATATACGATCGCGGCCATTAACCACCCGAGCGTAGGCCTTGGCAGCCGTTGAGCCGGAATAGATATAGCCCGCATGGGGCGCAACGATCGCCTTGGGACAGGTTTTATCTGTTGTTACGCAAGCCAGCAACTGATCGACAGTATGCTCCAAATCCAGGGTTTCAGCTGGATAAAACTGGCCGGCAACCGCTGTCTGTCTGGTTAAGCTCATGGAGCCATTCTGCGCTGAATCAATAGAATTTTAAAGTCAACAAAGCGCTATACTTTGAATATGAGTAATTCTTCAACGCCGACCCGCTACTGGCATCAGCTAGACGATGGTCGGCTTCAATGTGACCTATGTCCGCGCGCCTGCAAGCTACGCGAGGGTCAGCAAGGGTTATGTTTTGTCAGGGCCAGAGAGAATGACAAGGTGGTTTTAACAACTTATGGTCGTTCTTCCGGTTTTGCGATCGACCCCATAGAAAAAAAGCCGCTCAAGCACTATCTGCCAGGCACGCCAGTGCTTTCATTTGGAACCGCCGGTTGCAACCTAGCCTGCAAGTTCTGCCAAAACTGGGATATGAGTAAATCGAGGGAGATGGCAACGCTTGCAGATGCTGCATCACCGCAAATGCTGGCCAATGCTGCCAGCAACCTCAATTGTCGCAGCATAGCCTACACCTACAATGATCCAGTTATCTTTCATGAATACGCGATCGACGTTGCTGCCGCATGTCATGAATTGGGCGTTCGATCAGTTGCGGTTACAGCAGGCTACATCTGCCCTGAACCGAGAATAGAATTTTTCGCAGCCATGGATGCTGCAAATATTGATCTAAAGGGTTTTACCGAAAAATTTTACCATGAAATCTGTGGAGCGCATCTGCAGGAAGTACTCGACACACTGATCTACGTGAAGCATGAGACCGATGTGTGGCTGGAAATCACCACCTTGCTGATTCCCGGACAGAATGACTCACGACCTGAACTTGAGGCGATGTGCCAATGGGTGGTTGAGAACCTGGGGCCAGATGTACCGCATCACTTCACCGCCTTTCATCCCGACTGGAAAATGCGCGATATTAAGCAGACTCCGACGCAGACCCTGCAGCTGGCTCGCACTGTTGCCAGGCAGGCAGGTATTCGCTACGCCTACACCGGTAATGTTCATGATGCCATTGGTAATTCCACCTTCTGTCATCACTGCGATGAACTGCTTATAGAACGCGACTGGTATGAAATGGGTCGCTGGAATCTATCCGCCGGGGGCGTCTGTCCCAGGTGTGCAACGCCGCTCAAGGGCGTTTTCGAGGAAACACCCGGAGACTGGGGGTCAAAAAGACAAGCAGTCAGGTTTACGCAGGACAATTAACAAAAATCAGGGGTAAACAACCCCAGCATCTGAGCAAACAGCACGGCCCTGATCGCTTTAACCTGACGCTAGCGACTATCCAACCGGTTTCTGAAGGCAATTGACTGTGAACCACACTCCCATCAGACAAAGCTCCTCCTCTGTTTAATCTTTGGCCACGCTACTGGCCCTGACTGCCTAGCCAAACTTCAGCCCTTCAAAACTCCCGTCTTCGCGCCAGGCCTTGAGCAGTTCAAAAAAGCGAATCGAACCACCACCATAGGGTGCTGATTGCATTGCATTAGGATTAGGCTGGCCTTCATTGTTGTAATAACCCGGCGTACAATCGGCACCGCCTAAACCGCCCAACGGACCTCCAGAAAAACCTAGAATGGTCTTGACCCATTCTTCCTCGGCTTTTTCGGTCACTTCAACAGTGCTGTAACCCTCATTCATCGCATAAGCAATGATGTGTGCCTGATGTACCGCTGACTCATCCAGTAGATGAGGGAAATTAGCCGTAAAGCCACCTTGGGAGGTATTCATGATAAATACGTTAGGGAATCCATGACAACCCATGCCGTGTAAGGTACGCGTACCGTCTCGCCAGTGATCGCTGAGCTTCTTATCGTCTCGACCAATCACGTCGTAACCAGAGCGGCGAGTGTAACTGGTACCCACCTCAAAACCGGTGCTGTAGATAATGCAGTCCACTTCATACTCGACGCCATCAACAACCAGTCCTTTTTCTGTAATGCGTTCAACTCCCTGACCGTCAGTATCAACCAGTGTCACATTGGATCTATTAAAGGTGGGTAGATATTCGTCGTTAAAGGTAGGCCGTTTACAAAACATTTTATAGTAGGGTTTGAGTTTTTCGGCGACAGTTTCATCTTCAACAAATTCATCAACCCGAGCACGAATCTCTTCCATTTTTTCGAAATTCGCCATCTCGATCATCTGTTCGAGGCTCATATTGGAATTGGCCTTGGCCTTATTGAACTGATGAATCATCTTGCCAATGAGATCCGTCCAACCATCATTTACCAGATCTTGTTCCTGTGGAACGCCGGAAATCATGGAGTTGAAATTCTCCATGCGGTTTTTCTGCCATCCCGACTGCAAGGTCTTTGCCCACTCAGGGTCAGTGGCGGAATTACCACGAACGTCAACCGTCGATGGCGTTCGCTGGAACACATAAAGTTCCTTTGCCGCAGTACCCAGAAACGGAACACACTGAATCGCTGTCGCACCAGTACCGATAATAGCAACGCGTTTGTCAGACAGCTTATCCAGATTGCCAGCTGGACCACCGCCAGTGTAATCGTAGTCCCAGCGACTGGTATGGAAGCTGTGCCCCTTGAAATCTCGAACCCCGGGGATACCGGGTAATTTGGGCCGATGAAGTGGACCGTTCGCCATGGAAACAAAGCGTGCCTTGATCGCATCACCACGATTGGTCTTGACGATCCAGCGATCTATCGATTCATTCCAGCGCAGTTCCGTTACCTCGGTCTGAAATAGCGCACTGTCATACAGATCGAAATGTTTTCCAATTGCCTCGCTGTGATCAAGAATCTCACGTGCATAAGCGTACTTCTCTTTAGGGACGTAACTCAGTTCCTCGAGCAGGGGCAGATAACAGTAGGCTTCGATATCACATTGAGCGCCCGGATAGCGATTCCAATACCAGGTACCACCAAAATCACCGCCTTTTTCGATAATACATAAGTCTTTTATACCCGCTGCCCGCAACCTTGCAGCCGCCTGCAAACCGCCAAATCCACCCCCCACCAAGACCACTTCAACTTCATCGGTGACCGGGTCACGATCCGTTTTCTCATCAATATAGGGATCTTCGAGGTAGTGTGCGAATTCATCGGCTATCTCTACATACTGCTCATTGCCATCATCACGCAGGCGTTTATCACGTTCCAGCCGATAACGTTCGCGCAGGGCGTTAGCGTCAAAAACCAGATCATCTGTTATTTCACTCATAAGAATGCCCCTCCTGCTTCAACTTATCCGATTATGCCCAGAGTATACCCAATTAGAAAAACTAAGACAGGCTACTTATCCAGGGGAATAACACTGTCTGGGTTTCATCAATGTGCCATCCAGGTATCGGGAAGGGGGGTGAACCATCTTTTTTCACCGCAGGCTATCTGCTGCCCCAGCCTGGCCTCTCCTCCATGGCAGATTTATGGAATGGCTGACCTGAGACGCAATTCTGATGTTGTGGAACGCTGCAAGTTATAGTTTAAATCGTTAAATTTATTTTGTGGGATCGGGCAGCAACAATCAGGCTCATAGCCAATCCAGGCCGATAGCGGTGCTGTACAGCACACTGGCAAGCACCAGCAAGACACACAGTATCATCGCCATGTTGCACGCCACTGCGGTTGCACCGCTGGGCGTGTCATCAGCAAGGTAATCACGTCGGTTATTAAGAATCAACCAGCCAATGTAAGCGATGGGCAAAAGTAATCCACAAAAAGCTGAAGTAGGCAAAATAACGTAGGGCCCCATACTCGGCCAAAGAAAAACGCCCAGGATCGCTGGTGTCGGAACCAGACAGGCCAGCCGATACTGATGGGAATCCTCCTCAAAATCGAACATCTCCACCGCCGCAGCACCACAGGTCAGCATATGCATGACCAGTGAACCGATCGCCATGCCCAGCACACCCAGCGGAAATACAAGGCGCCCTACCAGATCACCCATACCCGCTGCTGCAAACATGGCACCCGCCTGCGCCGGCGCGAGCCTGGTATGAATCGTAGATTCACCATCATAAAGGCAAGCTGCCGCGGCAATGGAGATAAGACTTGTGACCAAAAGGTAGGGGATAACCAGCCCCAGGATAATGTCATATCGTGCCAGTTGCCGTTGTTCACGACCCCAGCCGCGCCGCAGCAGCGTGTACCCGTACACAAAGGTCATGTTGATACCCACGGCCGTGCCAAGGGCTGCCATCATAGTCGTCACGCCGAGCGCGTTATCCGGCAGTGAATGTGGCACAAATCCCTGGATAACAGCTGAGAAGTTAATCTCTCCGTTCGAACCTGCTCGGATAACCAGCCAGGCAAAACTCACGATGATCAGCACGGTCAGCAGTTTAATACCATGCTCAAACAATCGCACCGCTCGACCGCCCTTGCCATAATTCCAGACGGTAACAGCACAGCCGGTCCAAACCAGAACAGCCAGGGCAAACAGGTAAAGATGCCTGCCAAACGCATTTTCATCCCCTTTCAGGCTATAGCCGAAGGCGACTTCTATGGCTTCCTCCAACATGCCAGCGCTTAACGGGTAGTGAGAAAACCCCCATATGACACTGGATCCCAGTGCTGCAATAGCCCAAAGCCAGGCAAGACTCGGGGAAAGATGCTGCTTCATTGCCAAAAAAGGTCTTTGGCCCGTAGAAAGTGTCTGATGTGCAAGCGCAAACAGCATGATGCAGCCAATCAGGATAGCCACTGGCTGCACCCAGAGAAATTCATATCCGAACATCGAACCAATGGTCAGGGAGGTAATAGCCGAGCCACCCCCCAGGGTCATGGCACCCTGAAGCCATCCAGGACCGCCCTCTTTAAAATGCTGCAATACCGAGGTCATAACGACATCTCCTCAAGATTGATGGCAAGGTATTCTAAGAACCGCTTCGATGGGTGAGCATTTGCTCAGCGGTTGCATCAGTACCCTTTGGCAGACCAACCAGAGCAAGCCATTATAGGCACTAGCCCGGCTACCTGACTTAGCGATCACAAAGCGATGCGCCATCTCAGTCTGCCAGGCGCGGCAATTCTAACCCGCCCTGATTACTCATGCGGACAGCTTTTACCACACCACTGTCAGCCCAGATAAATTCAATCCTGAAATCTCGCGCTTGAAAGGAAAAGTGGTCCTCTTTATCCTCACGCATCGGCCCATTAAAGTACACAGATTGCACCATCAGGTCGCGACCATCAAAGGTAAATTTCAACCTGAAAGAGCCACCACCGTATGTCCCGGTGTACCGCTGATAATGGCTGTTGATATCAATTTCCGCGAGCTCTTCAGCAGTCCATAAGCCTTCGTGATCGCGGCTTTCCCGTTGAACCTGATAAATGAAAGCTGGCTCTATAAGACGACCCGAATGACCCCAGGCTCGATGCAGAAAGGTGAGAAGGCCACTGGCAGTTTCTGGGTCAAATTCAGCTATGCTCTGATGCCCCGGCATCATACCATCCCAGACCGTCCCCTTAACGGAGATGGGTCCCTGCAATCCCTGCAGGACAATTCTGGCAAGTCTCTCGCTTGGTCCTGTTACCCATTGCGATGCTGCAAGAGGCGGTCCAAGCGAGGTAATACCGCCGCCATCATTTGCATGGCAAATCGCACAGCGCTTTTTGTAGTACAACTCACCCTTGTCCTTTCGGGCCTGCTGATCAGCTGACAAAGGTTTTGCACCTGCAGCCAGGTCATCCCCTGCCCAGGTAAAGGCTGTTCTTGCTCTGGCAATGACTGGCCAAAGCTCATCGGGCGGATCAATAAACAACGGATGTGGCTGGCCAAGAACAACCCGGGAAAACGTATCTTCTCTGGTTACTTCAAAAATACCGGTCAACACCACTACCTGCTGCCATCGTTGATCCAGTTGCATTACGTATTCCAGGAGTCGATTCGCAGCCGCGGGATCCGCCCGGAACAGTTGGCGGACCAGGCCGCCAAAAAATCCCGTGGACTGCTCATCAAGTTCACTCCAGCCCATATCCCCCACCGCCTTGATTAAAGTCAGCTCGTTACCACGACTGGCAGACTGGATTGCCATACGCCTGATATCATCTAGATCGCGGCTCAGCACCCTGTCAGCCAGATAAGTGATAACTTCCTCATTTTTGTTTTTCCCTGCCAGGTATAAAGTCGCATGCTGCGCCATCGCGGCGCTTTTAGTCTGCCCGGCAAGGGCGAGAAGTACATCCACAGAAAGCAGTTCATGACCGGCTCTCAAGGCGGCAAGCCTGACCGAAGGATATCGACTGGAAAGTGCTTCTGCTACGGTTCTGTGATCAAGGCTACCACGTCCGTTCAGTGTCCAGACAGCATGAACTGCACCAAATTCGTGGTTTCCTTTAACCAGGCGCCGCAACGCCCGGTCGATGCCTTTGCCGCTTTGTCCAAGCAACAACCTCTGTGCAGTATCGCGATTCCAGCCGTTGTTGTCCTGTAGCCTGGCCACCAGTTTAAGCCCATCCGCAGGAAAGTCCGGATGGCTTGATCCTGAAGATGCCTTATCGCTTGTGATCCGCCATATTCGCCCCATACCAAGTGGCTTATCCAGGCCTCTCGACAGAGCCTGCGCGCGAAGCTCATCTGATAGAAAGATATGATCCTGAATAATACCGCGATACATATCCACCACATACAACGCCCCATCAGGCCCTACATCAACATCAACCGGGCGGAATCTTTCGTCAGTCGATGCAAGAAAGTCCCGCTGCTGCCATTCTTTGTCATCATAAAGAATATGCTGACTACCAATTATCAGGTCTTGCCTGCTCAAGCGCAGCTGAACCACTACATTCCCGGCCGGTTCAGCGACAAAAACATCCTGCCTGTACTCTTCGGGAAACTGGTCACCTCGGTAGTAGGCCATGCCACTTGCAGAAGTCGGCCTGGCAAGCCGGCCATCATCCCTCAAGACACCAGGAACATAAGCACGATTAACCCCAGGGTTGACTCTTACTGCATACACCTGATCGTTCCTGCTGATCGGAATATTCAAACCAGGCCCACCAGCGTTCCCCGCGGCAATAACCGGCTGGGCATCATAAAAATCACCCAGCAGGAAATTCGAATTGGTGTTGTAAAACAACTGGCCCTGATTATCCTGGGTGATCCCCCACTGACCTCGAAACAACGTTGCTTCTACTACCAGTTCATCGTCAATAATTCGCATTCGTCGATCAGATTTTGCATTGTAGAGCCAGTTATCAACAGCCATCAGCAAACCATTTTCCACATGCTCAACATTGCCAGGCAGATCGCCATAGCTGGCCAGCCTTTTCTTTGCCTGACAATCAATATCGATCGATCTCCCGGTCAGGCTGGGACAAAGCCACAGGTTCGGCGGCTCACCAATAAGCAGGCCTTCGTTGACAATGGCGATCGCTCTTGGCAAAACCAGTTGATCAAGCATGACCTGGCGTTGATCGAAACGGCCATCCCCATTTTCATCGCGCAGCCTGACCACGGCGCCCACGGGCTCTGTATCATTATGCCCGTAAGCATCAGGCATAAAACCGCGCATTTCTACAACATATAGATCACCTGTTTCGTCCCAGGCTATGGCAACAGGGTCTTCAACCAGAGGCTCTGCTGCAACCAGTTCAACCTTAAAGCCGGGGGCAACCGAGAAACCATGCAGCGCTTCAGATGGGCTCAATTCTGGCGCCGGCGGTGTTTCCAGCGAAAGGTAAGCCGGTTTCTGTTCCGCCCAGGCAACCTGGGATGCCACTACTAACATGGCTATAAGGTTAAGGTGCAACATCAGAATCTCATTTGCTTCAGATAAGCAAAGGACCGCTCGATCGACAATGCAGGGGCCGGCGGATTATCACGCTCAACAAAAAAATACCGGGTTCCCTGCGCCAGCGCTTTTCTGGCAAATGCAGGGAAATCGATTTCTCCATGGCCCACATCGGCAAAATCACCATTCTGGTCAATATCTTTCAGGTGACAACTTGAGAACCGGCCTGGATACCGCGTCAGGTAGTCTTCCAGCCCTCCACCACCTTTGACAACCCAGTAGGCATCCAACTGGAAACTCACTTTGTCCGGGGCGGTTTGTTCTAGCATCAGATCATAAGGCACAACACCGTCAACGGGTGAGAACTCCCAATTATGGTTGTGGTAGCCGAACAGAATGCCGTGCTCCATGCACAACTCACCTGCTTCGTTCAGCAGATCAATGGTGCGCTTAATCTGAGCCATGGTCTGAAAGTGCTCCGGCATTAAAGCCGGCAGGTTAAGGTACTTCTGACCCAAGTCCTGCGCATCAGCAATTGAATGGCGGACATTTTCCAACAGTAATTCAGGCCGGCCCCGCTCTCGAAAAACCTGCACAGCTTCTGAACGTGATAACTCAAAGAAGTCTGTCGGCAAAACCGGCGTAATTCTACCAACAGGAGCGACAAGATTATGTCTGGTCAGCAACTGCCGGACGTAATCCGACTTCCGACCTAAAAAACCCATGGCAGAAAATTCAACCTGGTTGTAGCCAATTTCTGCAACTCTAGCCAGGGTACCCTCGAAATCCGCCAGCATCAGTGAAGTCACTGTTGAAAGCTGCAGACCTATATCTACCAGTCTATGCACCTCTTTTTTATCCTTTCCAGGGCTATCTTCTCCTGGCTTCATGCTTTGACTACAACCACCCAGCAAACCTGAGCCAAGCGCCATAGCCGAACTCAGGTAAAGAAAGTCTCTTCGTAACATGTCACCCCCGTCAGCGGAATCAGTAGTTGAATCCTACCCTAATAAACGCTTAATTTTCAGCTTCTCTGGCTAAACCTAAACACAAACCTGGACACAAACCTGGACACAAACCTGAACCCAAATCTGGATCGATACTGGTATTCAATTTATGACCACTGCATTGGCTTGCGGTGGACTTCACAGCTTAAATCCATAGGCCAACGAAAAAGGCTCTCAGCCTGCTGCTACCCTACCTGAGAGGCTGTGATTTGCCAGCACCGTATTCTACAACTGAATTACCAGGCAGGCCTGACCGGGGCTCAGCCTGAAAGGCAATACTGCTTAATGAAAAAGAAGATTTCGTCGCCACAAAAAACGACTATAATGGCCTGTTACTGCATAATTTCAATTTTTCCATCAACAATCGCAATCGAGCCAGCTGAGATGATATCTGACCAAAAAAGTAAACTAAGCCAACTCAAAGAGATGACTACCGTAGTCGCTGACACCGGTGACTTTGAGGCCATCAGTCAATATGCTCCCGAGGACGCTACCACCAATCCATCGCTGCTCTTAAAAGCAGCGCAGATGCCCGGTTACCGACTGATTGTGGACGCTGTTATGGCAAAAGTAAGGCAAGGCGGTCACACCGGCCAGGAGCAACTGTCAACGGCAATGGACCTTCTGGCCGTGGCTTTCGGCAAGGAAATCCTCCAGGTCATCCCCGGCCGAGTCTCAACTGAAGTTGACGCTCGATTATCCTTTGATACTCAGGCTTCCATAGCCAAAGCAAGGCGTTTGATTGAACTGTACGAAGCAGCGGGTATATCCAGACAACGTGTACTCATTAAAATGGCTTCCACCTGGGAGGGCATTCGCGCCGCCGAGCAACTGGAAAAACAGCACATAAACTGCAATCTGACCCTGCTGTTTAACTTCAGCCAGGCTGCCGCTGCCGCCGATGCGGGTGCCTTTCTCATCTCCCCCTTCGTCGGCCGGATTCTCGATTGGCATAAGGCATCTGGCGGATTGCAGGACTATGCACCAGAAGACGACCCTGGTGTCCAGTCAGTCAGGCGGATTTATAATTACTACAAACAGAACAACTACCAAACCGTGGTGATGGGTGCCAGCTTCAGAAATACATCAGAGATAGCGGAACTGGCAGGCTGTGACCGACTCACCATCAGCCCCGCGTTATTGCAGGAGTTGGACACTGATTACGACCAGTTGGAACGTAAACTTGATCCCAGTGAGACCGGCTCTGAAATCGACTACAGTATGCCCGCTGAAGCCCAGTTTCGATTTGAGTTAAATGACGATCCCATGACTACCGAAAAACTTGCTGAGGGAATTCGAAGTTTTGTCGCCGACCAGATTAAGCTGGAAGCCTGGTTAAAGAAAATGGCCTAGGATCCGACAGAGGGATATTAGCGAATGGGGCTTTAATCAACGGCACAAATCAGCTTACTAGTAAAGGTTATAACAGCGACCCATTCGAAAACTACAGAAAACTGGCATCAGGCCTGGCCTTTGTTCAACGTAGCGTTACACTGATGACTTTTCAATGGTTTCTCCCAGGGCCTTTGCTCGATCAAGTCTGGATGCTTCATCAGAGGGAAGATAACGCATCGCCAGCAGCAGCAAAATTGCGGTTAAAATGAACATGACTTGAGCTGACGCAATAGCATCGGTTAGCGCGCTTCCAGAGTCTGCGCCTTGGGAAACAAAATAGTCCGATAACCGGCCCATCAAATAAGGCCCCAATGCCAGGCCGATTATGGTATTCATAAGCAGGAACCAGGCCCCCGCGGTAGCTCGCATTCTCGGCATAACCAGGTCATTAACGGTCGCAGGCGCGATGGAGACCCACATGGACGCAGGAATGTGGTAAGCAAAATTCAACCAGTAGGCTGTGCTGATGTCCTCTGTATACAGCATCCACAGAATGAGTGGTGCTGTGGTTACAATGGTAATAAAGCCCACCAGCAACCGGCCATTCACCATTTTAAGCTTCAAACGATCACCCAGCACGCCCCCCAACACAACGCCGATCAATCCTCCCATGGCATTACCAATGCCTACATACCAGCCAATATCTGAGGCGCTGGCTTCATGGACCCGCATCAGGAAGGGGGCTGTCCAGAAACTGGTTCCATAGGCGACAAATGCCATGGTGGGAAATGCAAGGGTAGTAAATACCAGCGCTTTGGAATGAAACAGCATGCCAAAGGAAGCCGAATCTCGCCGGGACAGACCCTGCATCCAACTCAGAGTGACATAAATAGCAATCGCCAGCGCAACCCATTGCAGAATATTGCCGGTCACATAAGAGAGCCACCAAGCCACTAACCCCAGGGCAATCGCAGCCAGCAGGTTTATCCCTAGGGAAGCGCCGTGCCGGTATACGCTCCAGATTGTAAAGGGAGGAATAACCGCTGCCAGTTCCGTTCTGAGCACCTTGAATGGTGCAGGATGGCGCGCCGTGATCAGGCCTTCACTGGCACCACGCATGGGTTCACGCAGCGTGCGCACCAGCCCGGCTAACAAAATACCCGGTAATCCCACAGCCATAAAAGCAACATGCCAGCCTTTCAAGCCAAAAGGTGCATCACCAGGCGCCGGAAAGGCACTGGCCCAGTTATCCAGGATCAGTCCTCCCAGAATCAAACCCACACCACCGCCGATGTAAACACCGGAAGAGTAAATACCAATCACGGTTGCACGGAGTCTGGGGGGGTAATAATCCGATAGCATGGAATAGGCTGAAGGAGATGCACTGGCCTCACCAATGCCAACACCGATACGAAACATGGCCAGGACCGGAAAAGAACGGGCCAGTCCTGATAAAGCCGTCATGACAGACCAGAATAACAATCCTGCTGACACCAGTGACCGCCTGACCCAGACATCTGCGAAGCGTGCCAGAGGAATACCGAACACAGCATAAAAGACGGCAAAGGCAGTGCCATAGAGAAATCCCATTTCGGCGTCACTGACGCCAAGATCTGCCTTAATGTCTTCTGCCAGAATCGACAGGATGTTACGATCAATAAAATTGAAGATATAAACCAGGACCAGTACAAACAACACCCAGTGCGAATAGATGCCTCCGCTTTCAGGTCCAACCTTGCCATTTTCTCCGCTAACAGGCAGTGGCTGTTCCGAGGTCTCTTTAGCCATTACGATCTCGCTTTCTGATTATCACAATACGAGCATCCAGCAACGTCTTGGCTGCCCTGAGTACCCTCGACCTCAGAGCATTATTGAACTGAGCATGAACTGTTAATCATAATGTCTTCTGCAGCCCAATTTAGCAACAATGTCAGGCCAACATTTCATCTCAGTAAGTGAATTCGTTGGCAATAAAAGGACCATAGCAATCAGACTCGGTACCCTTGTAGGTGGTCCGATCTAAAACGCGCGTTTCAGATTTCTATTGAAATCGATAGCAGCTCAGTCCTGATCTCGGTTGGCATAGATTCTGTTCAAACATATAGTGCCGAACAAAGACTCACAGGCGATAGTACAGCACCCATAATTCAAGATGATTTTGTTTCCTGCTCGGCCACCGTTGCCTGCATGCCCGGCCATTCCAACCAGATATCACAGAGGGCTTCGGGAAAGACCATTAGCTGGTTTTCCTGCCGACAGGATGAAGTGATTCGAAAGTAGATCATAAATCGGGGGTCTGGCTCGATTACCTTTGTGGCAGCATGGGGCGTTGCGTAATGAATAATGACCGCATCACCTGCCTTCATCTTCAACAGCGTTGGTTTCGGCCATAGCTGTCCATCTCTGGTGGTTACTGCCTGACCCGAAAATGCCTGCCTGATTGCATCCGGATAATGTCTCAGGCCATGCCCATTGGGTGCGCTTTTGTTCTCTCTGGGCCAGCCTGGCCCATCGGGGCCCAATGGACCACCTGCCTTTCTCTGCGCTTGAAAAAACTCTCCCATTTTTTTATGAGCACCCCTGAGAACACCAAGATTACCTGCACCTTCAACAAGCTGGTCAGAGAGTGCAATGCCTACCAGTGCAGTAAAATTCTGAAGATTGGAATTGGTTCCAGGATAAGTCCTATAGCAACCATTAGTCGATGGATCCCGGTACCAGCGCGATCGCCTGTAGGGACTGAGTACAGCATCAATGGCAGGAACACGGCTGGCACCATTCCAGAGTCCATCCAAATGTCCACACCAGCCATTATGGGGCGTATCCTTAACCGGATAGCCTGATTCATTGACAATGTCATTCTCGCCCTGAGGGAAGTTAGTGGCCACCTGAGCCCTTTGGATTGGTTCCAGGGAGGCACCCAGCAGGGAGCCAAGTATTCTTTTCAACGCTGTTTCATTAAACAGATTCAGTATATCCGGATCGCGACCCAGAGCCTTTGCCGAAGCTATCGATTTATCAAGATCCGCCCGTCTTGCCACAGACAATGCCCTGGAACTTAACGCACCAAGACTCACGTAAAGCTTTCGCCGGGCACGGCGCACCATACTGTCATCGATGGCTTTCCTGAGCACTACAAAACCATCGCGATAAAGTCCCAATTCCTGATGTTGACTTAAGGTAATGGTCATGGTCATGGTGATGGCAATTCCAACTCAGTAGAGAATCTGCAAAATCGCTTTGCTTGAATCTTTGCCCAGCTCTACCTTGTGACTTTAGAAAAGAACTTCCAGTGAAGCATCAGCGTTTGCACGTTTTACCATTTCAGGATCATCGACGCGAAGATTGGTCATTGTGGTAGCTGAATTCAGATCCATGAGGAACGGATGCCAAGGGTCTTTTTCCTGGCGTCGATAGTAACCCGACACCTGCCAACCCGCAGCAGTCCGGTAGATGTAAACTTTACCTGCTTCGCGATTGGGCTGTAACGGATCAACAATTTCCAGGCCATTAAGCAGCAAGGTTTCAGCCAGTATTGTGCGAACCTCGATGACAACCGACTCTTCAAGGCGTCGCTCAACCCGCCGGCTTGAATCGGTAATCCACTGGTATGAGAAGAAAGCGACAAGAATCCCTATCGCTAAGCCAAAAGTAATGCGTGCCACCTGATTATCCACCATTTGCGTAAAGGGGCATTATAACTTAAGTTCTCCATCGGCCTGCAACCTTTGCATCAGGAAATCTCAGGCGCGCGCAGGGAAGGATCATAAAATCCCAGTGAGCCATGCATGGGATAGCCGACCAGGTCTTTTATTTCATCTGACATCCCTGCCAAAAGACTGGGTGGCAGATCCAGATATTGATTTTCTTCCTGGCGAAGCCAGCCCAGTGAATAACTCAGAATGACCCCATAGCGCCAGTCATCAGAAAGATTGGCTGCCGCTGCATGGAGCGTTCCGCCCAGCCAGATCATAACGGAACCCGATGGCATTTCTGCTGATACTATTTCATCGGGCTGTGCTTTTCGCTCGGCAGGCCATTTATGACTACCTGGAACCAGCAGAGTGGCACCATTGTATCGGGTGAAATCCGTCATCGCCCACATTGTCGCGATGACTAAATTGGGTCGCGGTAAAGTAAAGAACTGAAAAGGGTCTTCTTCTCTGTGAAGCACCTGCTCTCTCGCGCCTGGTCCTATTTCAAGGGCAGCAGATACATGAAGATGAAACCGTTCACAGTTACTGCCAAGATGATGCCAGCACAGCTGCTCAATGGAGTTGTCCAACGCCATGGCGTGACTACCGGGTGATCGGGCAAGGATGGCCGGCAGCCGCCGGGTTTTAGCTGGATAGAACTCCTCGGGAGAGTCTTCCGTCGCTAAAGGCACCTGCGACATGAATTCATCGAGTTCCGATTTTACCCGATCAACAGCTGCTTTTGTCTGAATATGTCTGATTACGGCACAACCCGCCTTATCAAGCGCCGCCTTAATTTCAGCCATATCATCATTTTTGTCGAACACAGGAATTTCTGATCCCATTTGCTGATCTCCTCAATTACTACCCTGCACCCTGACATACTAGTGCCAGGTAAATCCTAAAGCAAAGTGCCGCAACGTCCTGTTTTCGACTTACCAGACGCCATGACCCCTGCCTAGTCACCCATTTAGGATAATACCCTTCAGATACTGCGCATAAACTGAAATTTTTGGAGTAACTATTCTTCAAAAACAACAAATCCTGCAGCCTTACCAATACGCTGCGCTCAGCCAGTAACAAATTCACAACCCAGAAAAAAAACAGCCATCAACACGCTTGAACTGCTTATCAGAAAATAAATCCGGTCTTTATTTGGAGATTTGATTTATCCGGCTCTTTTACCGCTGCTCAACACTTGCTATCTTATCTAAAAGTTAACTCTCCAACCCAAGGAAAGCCGTAATGTCTGAGGCAAATTTAAATGAACCGGTAGATGTCCTTATCATCGGGGCTGGTGCATCTGGCGCAGCTGTTGCCTGGAGCCTTGCCGACACCCGAATGCGAATAGTCTGCCTCGAACAAGGTGACTGGATGAAACCATCGGAATACCCAACCAACGGCACTGACTGGGAAATCCAGCAACATGGTCCATTTAATATAGACCCCAATATACGCCAGCGCGACACCGACTATCCCATTAACAACGACGAATCCCCCATCAATGTCGTTAATTTCAATGGAGTGGGTGGTGGTACTGTACTGTATGCAGCTCATTTCCCGAGGTTACATCCATCGGATTTCAAGGTAAAAAGCCTTGATGGCGTTGCTGATGACTGGCCTATCAGCTATGACACACTGGATCCCTATTTCAACCAGAACGATCGCATGATGGGCGTCTCAGGCCTGGCTGGCGACCCCATGTATCCACCTAAACAGCCCCCTCTGCCACCGATACCCATGGGCCTGGTGGGTGAAAAACTCGCCAGTGGTTACAATAAGCTGGGCTGGCATTGGTGGCCCTCCGACAGCGCCATCATTACCAGACCTTATGAAGGCAGAGATAAGTGTCTGAATCTTGGACCGTGCACATCTGGCTGTTCGCAAGGGGCTAAATCAAGCACCGACATCACTTACTGGCCGCAAGCGATAAGAGCCGGTGTGGAACTAAGAACGCGATGCCGGGTCCGAGAAATCACCCTGGCAGAAAACGGTATGGCAGAGGGTGTCATCTATTATGATGAACATGGGAATGAATGCCATCAGAAGGCTGAAGTGGTTGTCATGGCCTGTAATGGGGTTGGTACACCGCGCATACTGCTAAATTCCAAATCCAGCAAATTCCCGGATGGCCTTGCTAACAGTAGCGGTCTGCTGGGAAAGAACCTGATGTTTCATCCTGTCGCCTTCTCCCAGGGTGTGTTTGAAGAAAGGCTGGATAGCCACAAGGGCCCACAGGGATGCTGCATTCTCAGCAAGGAGTTTTACGAAACCGATCTTTCAAGAGGATTTGTGCGTGGTTATAACATGCAGATTACCCGAGGGACAGGTCCTTTCAACACGGCTATACAGGGCTATGCCAGCGGGCAGATACCATGGGGCCCAGATCATCACAAGGCCTTCCAGCGTCGATTTGATCACGTGGCATCTGTCGCCGTTCTCTGCGAAGACCTGCCTGAGCTCCACAATACGGTCACCCTGGATCCAGAACTGGTTGATTCAGACGGCATCCCCGCCGCGAAAATCAACTACACGTTGAGTGAAAACAGTAAGAAAATGCTCAAGCACGGGGTTGATCGAGCAGAACAGGTATTGGCAGCAGCAGGCGCGGTTGAGATTTCATCGGCAGAGCTGGTTCAATCAGCAGGCTGGCACCTGCTGGGTACTGCCAGAATGGGAGCCGACCCAAACACCTCGGTGGTGAATTCCTGGGGGCGCAGCCATGACGTTAAGAATCTGTTTATTGTAGATGGCAGCATTTTTGTAACCGCCGGCGGCCTGAATCCAACCAGTACAATTCAGGCTCTGGCGCTGTATATCGCCGATACCATGAAGAAGAACCTGGCCAATCTATTTGACTGAGGAGAGCCGCTATGAATAAGGGCAATATAACCACTGATTATCCATTAACTAATGCGCAGAGAAATAAACTGGGCTGCTTACTCGATGTATTGATTCCTGCCAGTCAGGACGGCCACATGCCCAGCGCAGGCGATCTGGACCTAATTGCCTATCTGCAGGCTAAAGCGATGGATTTCCTGCCCTCGCTGATCGCCCTTCTGGACGGCTTAGATGAAGACTTCACGACCGTTAATTTCGACGAGCGTTATCAGGCCGTCAAGATACTGAGCAATGACGAACCCGGGTTATTTCAGGCGTTGATCTACCAGGCCTACGCTGTTTATTACCAGAGCCCAGCGGTACTTGAAGGTATCGGTGCTGCAGCCGGCGCACCGTTCCCCAGGGGAAACACCATCGAATCCGGCGATCTGTCCTTGCTTGATGCCGTGCTTGCAACACCCAAACAATACCGAAAAGCACCCTCATAACGCCATCTGATTTTGCCCCGGGCAGGCTTGAAGCCGCTGATTCAGATAAGTTGGTAGGGCCTAAGATCCATACCAGGGAACCGGGCAGCAGCACCTGCCAATGCTTCACTGTTCCAATAGGCATCACCGGGAGCAGGAAAGCCCAGTAGACTTCGCTCTTCTACAGTCGCTGTTTCAACCCAGTCCTGAAAGGACTGATGAACGCCTTGCTCAGCCCAGCCTACGATTCCCAGCCAAGGGCAACCACTGGGAGCATAAGTTACAAATTCACCAATGCGCGCACCTGCCCTTTTGAAGGCCGTGCCACGATGGAAAGTCCGCATGCTATAGGCCAGTACTGATCCCGCGGGCACAATAACCTTAACCTCATTTTCATATAAGGAAGCTCGTTTATGTTTCTCATACGAGGTCGGCCAGAGTAGTTCATCTTTGTAATGCTGCCACGAGCATACCGCAGTCGGCGCAAGTCCTTCATCTACGTCCGTATAGTAGATCAGATAGGCCGTCTGCCAGTATTGTCGATCGATGGTCGGATAAACCAGCGTGTGATTAGTATAATCGAGATGCATCAGCTGCTCTCTATCCGCCCTGTGGCCCTGATATTTATAGGCTAGGTCTGCCTGCTCACAAACCAGATCATCATGACCTGCATTGATTGCAGCGAACTCTCTCAGGTCCGGATGCAGCGTTATGGCATTTAATTGCTCGCCGGCAAAGGGAAACCGGTTGTCTCTTCGAGTTCGCGGCGGATCGCGAAAATGATCTGGCTTGGGTTTGTTCGGATTGTGGGCGTATTCTAACCATCCAGGAATCAATCTATCGATTTCTTCATGGGCTTTGCCAAGCTCGTCTGCTGTCAGAAAATTTTCCACAACGACATACCCGTGCTGAGAATAGTGCTCTATGTGTCGGGAATTAAATCGCATCCAGGCCTCCTACCCCGCTATTACGCTATCAATACATTTTGTTGCGGCAAATGTAAACCTCAACCACCTGCTTTTCGGATGCCACCCACAAACTGGGTTCGCTGAATGGCCAGACATCCTGCAGCAATTGCAAATTAGTATCGATACCAAAACCCTGATCATATTTACAGTTATTGGCCTACTGGAAATTTTTCCTGGAAAGCGGGCTTCAGGGTGCATTGCTCAGGAGTCACTCCAGCGGATCTCGGGCGGGTTTCTGGTAACGATGGGTTCCCTTATTCTGACCCGCTCTGTGCTGGACCTGACAGTTTAAGACTGGCCTGGCCAATTCTCTCAATGAAGTAATACCAGAAATAGTCCGCTGAGAAATACCCATTCAAACGCTCACTCAATTCGTTACCCTGACTGTCAAAAAACAAAAGCGTTGGCGCACCATCGACCTGATATTGGGCCATTAGTTTCTGCCCTGAACTGGGTCGGCCGTCAAAATCAATCAATTGGGCCTGTTCCATAGAAAGTTCTCTGAGCACCAGCTGATGATCAAATTCTCTGCCAGCGAGAAGGGGTTGCAGCACATCCTTTTCAAGCCGGGCGCAGTAGGGGCAATCAGGCCTGGAGATATAAAGCAGGTAAATTTTTTGATCAAGACCTGCCTGACGACTTTCAGTTGCTAAATTGTTCGCTGACTGAAGCACAGATCCGTGGGCTGCCGCCAACAGCAGCAGCAACCAGCACCCTGTGATATATCTCATCGATCCAGCCACTGAAGTAAATGCTCCACCAGTTCATCCGCATACAAGTCTCGAAAAAAATGATCGGCCCCTTCTATCCAGATGGTTTCTACGATGGGATTGGCTGGAAATAACCTGGACTGGCTAAGATAAGTTTTAGCAAGCGGATCTTCACTGCCCTGGAAGACTAATGTAGGAAGGTCCATAGCCGGCAACAAGGCCGGGGTATTCCTGTTGGGCTGGTCCGAATAATATGACAGGAAACTAGTTGCCAGGACTTCAGCATTCAGGCAACTAAGTAAACCTGCATCGATAAACCGTTGCGGATGTTGACGCGCCATTTTAATAACCTGAGCAAGCTCGGTATTGAATTTTTCTCGATAGGCACGAGAGACATCGTCAGCGGATTCGCTCATCGGCGCTATCAAGGCCAAATGAGACACTTTTTCTGATGCTTTCTGAAGCTGATAAAGCGCCACTTGATTACCACCTCTGGAATGACCAATGAGAACGACTTGCTGCCATTTTGACCCCAGATGTTTTACCCAATGATCAATTTCGCTGACAGCCTGCTGGTGGTTAGCAACCACAGGAGCATCACATCCAAGAAACCCTTGCCTATTATCCATGCCCAGACTCAAGGTGATGGCCAGGCTCGCTTCTCCTGCGTCTTCCAGAAGCGTCTGGACCTGATCAATAATCTCCATTCCGGCATGAGCCCAGGTACCATGAACGATTAGGAATATTCTCTGTAAATCGGCCTGCGGAGGACGTCGCAGGTCAGCGTTCAATACCCGTTCCCCCAGGCGAATTTGCACAGGCCCAGCCATCGCGGCGGGGCTCAGGGCGACTAAAATAACAATAAGCCATTTCATTGAAACATTTCCATTTCCATGGTCTGGAATAAACGACCGGCATTCTTCGCCGCAAGCTCCTCGAACGCGTCCAGGTGCCGGTATCGGGTCTGATCAATAGCATAAGCCTGGCTCAGGTCGGCATCATCATCGAGCAACTGCTGTATCTGCTGGGTCAGGAACTCGAGATAGCCAAACGTTGTGGCGTGAATAGATGCCATATCAGTCGGCGCACCATGGCCCGGAATGATATAAACCGGCTGTAACAGGCGCATTTTTCTAAACGAGCTCATCCAGGCTGAAACATTGGTATCAGGGAATATTGCCAACATGCGTTGATGAAAGGCAATATCTCCAGTTATTAACACCCTGTCACCGGGTAGCCACACTGAGATATCTCCCGGGGAATGTGCTTCTCCAAAGCTTCTCAGTTCTATGTCGAGGCCCTCCAGAGAAATCAAAAAGGTATCGGTAAACTGATGATCTGGAACCGCCACATAGGTCTGTCTGGCCTTGTCCTTATTGCGCAGCACCATGCGCTGCAGGATCTGAGAGCCCTGCTCTTTGATTTTTCGCACCGCATCGGCGTGAGCTATTACATTAACCTTCTGATCACGCCAGTAGCTATTGCCTAGAAATGCATGACCCTGGCCATTTTCATTAACCACCCAGACCACCGGTTGCTCCGTTAACGCCCTGATGGCAAGATGAAGGCGCTTTGCCAGCAGATAATTATCACCGCCGTTTACCACAACCACACCAGCTTGACTGACGATAACACTGAGATTGTTATTGTGCCCAGCGTTAGCATAGCTAGGTGGCCCAGTCACACCGATGGCTGAAAAAACGTTATCGGTAACCCGGTGCAACACAAGAGGTTGAAGTTGATCTTCAGCCGAGCAATCCCATGTCGAACCAAGCGCCCAAAGAAGTCCGAGCAGCAGCCCTGTGTTTTTCATCATAGCAAGCCTCTGAGTTTACCCCTGTCCGCTGGGCCGCAGACAGAACCGGTGATTCAGTTTATGTTAGCGCTAGATTCTGCTTAAGTGCTTAATATTATAGTAACTGTTAGCCCGACAGAATGAACCTCTTTGGGAGATTCTTAATTATTTTAAAATTAACATATATGTTTAACTTAATATAATAAGATGCTAGATTAATTTTAGATAAATGCAGTACCAAAAAAGGAACCTTACATTATGAATGATCAACCTATCATATCCTGGAAGGCAGCAGGTATTGCGCTGGGCCTGCTCCTGACCCTGGCAACCTTTTTGGTAAAGCCTTTAGGTGTATCGACCCAATTTGTAGTAACCGATGCTGTGGTGATGCACCAGATTGCACCGAAACTGGCCGAAGACAACCAGTATCTGGCCAAATACGGTGAAAAATCTGACTGGTCTATCGATTATGGCTGGATGCTGGTATTCGGAATGCTGGTTGGTGGGGCTATATGCTCGGCACTTTTTTCCACCCGGCAGCCCGATGCTGACAAAGGCTCTATGCCGCCAATGTGGTCGGCTAAATTCGGCCCATCTGAACTGAACCGCTATGCTGCAGCCTTTGCAGGCGGATTCCTGCTGCTGTTTGGCGCAAGGCTAGCAGGCGGATGTACCAGCGGACACATGATCAGCGGCATATCCCAGTTAGCCATTAGCAGCTTCATCTTTGGCGTAACCACTTTTACGGTGGCAATTATTACGGCGAAGCTACTTTATCGAGAAAAAGGAGACCTGTCATGATGACTATGGCAACGGGTTTTGGAATCGGCTTGTGCTTTGGCGCAATTTTATACCTGGGTGGCGCATCGAGTTACCGGAAGATACTGGGCACACTGTTATTGAAAGATATGACCATTATCAAATTGATGATGACTGCCGTAGGCGTAGGCTCTCTTGGCGTCTATCTACTCGACTTCGGTGGCCTGGCTAACATGAGTATTAAGCCCGCCTATGTCTGGGGTGTGATCGGTGGCGGTGCTATCTTTGGCATTGGCTGGGCCATTTCCGGATACTGTCCTGGAACTTGTGTCGTTGGCACATCAGAGGGCAAAAAAGATGCCCTGGCAACCCTGGCTGGTGCCCTGGTGGGCGCGCTTATTTTTTCGTTTGCTTTCCCCTCTCTGGACCAACTGCTAATGCAGAATGCCAATTTCGGAAAGATTACCCTTGAAAGCTTACTGGGTGTGAATGGCATCTACCTGGCCATCCCTTTTAGCCTGGCTTTGTTATTTACTGCATTCTTCGTATTAAAAGATCAATACGAATAGATCGCGCCAGTACAAACACCATTTAACGGTCGGGGCCTATCACCCCGGCTTGTCAGATATTCATGCACGTGGGGTGCCTCTGGTTTCACTGGAGAGACGCTGTTCAACAACCTGCGATTTACTACCGATAGATAGCGGGCATAGTCTGCTTTAATTCACCCAACATTAAAGCCACAACAGTCTATCTAAGGATGGATGTGGGTATAACCTGTATTAATTTCATCCAACATAAAAACGACGCCGGTCTGTACTCCTTCAACACCAGGGAAAAGAACCGGAAGAATACCGGTTTTCCGATATAGGGTGTCAATTGTGTTCAGGCAAACATAAAATCTAACCCCATTATCCATCAAACTCTCAATCCTCGAGGCATTCACATTCTGTTTTTCCAATAGCATGCCGACACCTTTACCAAAGGCAATAACCTCGATATCAATCAGGTCAGGACTTCCGTAGTGCTTAATCAGGTTATTGGCAATATCCAATGCCGTTGAATACTTGCTGGCGTCTGCATCACTCACTTGTAATATGACTTGATGTTCTGCAAACGGTTTACTGTCCAGGTCGCTAGCAAGCGCCTGTTTACTGAGCAATGCAATGAGCACATAGCCCAGGAAAACTCGAGTAAAGTAAATGAGGCGCATGGCGTGTTTTCCGTTGTCCTAGAATAGAACCAGTCTGCGTTGATCCATCAGCCAAGGCAAGGTTTCATTGCCGTAGAAAACCGCCTCTACAGTATAATTACCCCGATATTCCACCCGCATAATCCGCGATGCCAGAATTCCCAGCAATACCTTTCAATCGAGGTGTCTCAAAGCGATCAACACTGACCACCTGTTTGTCGCGAAGATAATTAGCAACAACGTCCCAGACCGGCTCACCAGGAGACTGGGCAGCAACCGTTGCCCATCCTGCTACCCGGTAAGTTTTGGAATCTTCAATATAACGGCCATCTCTAAGCTGCATATCAGTGATTCTAGACCCCATACTGGCCCTGGGCGCGCAGCTATAGTTCATCCCGCCCGTGCGAACCATGTCACCACCCTGCTGATAGTAGGGGTCAATATTAAATAGATTATCGGCAACACTTTCCATGATGGTCTTGATTTCTGTTCCGGTCATGTCCCTGACATAAGTTTCAGGGTAGGTCATACACGTCTGGTCAAGCAATCTTTCCATGGTGATCGCCTGCCCGGGTAATACTGAAGTGCCCCAGCGAAACCCCGGCGACAATGCAATCTGAGCATCTAATTCCTGGATCAATGCATCGCAGATAACCTGATCGAAAGTGCCGTTGAAGTTGCCTCGTCTATACAACAAGGTATCGGCGATAGCCAGCTTCTCATCCAATACGTCTGCATACGGCTGGCGGACTTTATCAATGTAAGCCTGCATGGCTTTATCGGCGGGTAACAGGTTGGCAAAAACAGGCAGCAGTTGATATCGGTAACCGTTGAGTCCAGAGCGACCAAAATCCAGATCCAGCACGGCTACAAACTTACCGTTTGAGCCCGCATTGGTCACCACCGTGGTGCCTCCCGCATTCTTTACTTCTATGGGAACCGGTACGCCATCATGAGTATGGCCGCCCATAATAAAATCCACACCACTAACCCGGCTTGCCAGCTTCAAATCCACATCCATGCCATTGTGAGATAACAGGATAACGGCATCGGGTTGTTCGCTGCCTCTTATCCGCTCTACCAGTGCATTGAGATCCTGTTCCTGAATACCAAAGGTCCAGTTTGGAATAAATCGTCTGGGATTGGCGATAGGCGTGTAAGGGAATGCCTGGCCAATAACAGCGATGCTTTTCCCATTGACCTGCTTCATTGTATAGGGTGGGAACACGTGGCCGCTATCTTCGTCGTAAACCTCGACACCTTCAAACAGAGCATCCTCCGTGGCACGGATATTCTGGGCGACAAAATCACCATTAAAAGCCCGCACATTTGACAGGATCTCTTCTTCCCGGTAGGTAAATTCCCAATGTCCTGTCATGACGTCAACACCCAGCAAGTTGCAGGCGCCTACCATGTCCTGACCGCGTGTCCACAACGCAGTCCCCGAACCCTGCCAGGTATCTCCACCATCGAGAAGCAACGATCCGGGTGCTGAGCTCCGCAATTGCTCAATCAATGACCTGAGATACTGGAACCCACCTACCTTGCCGTAACGTTCAGATGCTTCTGCAAAATCCAGGTAAGTCAGGGCATGAATATCCGCAGGGGCAGCTGTTGAAATCGCATCAAGAAGGTTTCTACCGACGCGATGCGGAAACTTACCCGCCGCAGAACCGACGCCAATATTGACATTGGGTTCGCGAAAATAAACGGGGTGTAACTGAGCGTGGGTATCCGTTATATGGAGAATTCTAGCCTGACCAAAGGGCGCCAACTGGTAAAGGTTTTCTGCTCGTAACGGCCTCAAGGAAGAGCAACCGGAAACACTTGCTGCAATCCATGCCTTACTCAGTAACGCTAGAAATTCCCTTCGATTCATTGATCAATCGACTCATTAAAATAATTAGCGATATCACCCGGGCGCAGTACCTGCTCCTGCCTGCAATTGGCCAGCTTTAGGGCACTCTGGTACGCCAGGCCTGACTTTCCAGATTGGCCTGTGCCAATGAAGCCTGGGCTGTTAGCTGCGCTCTTAGGGCTGCTTGTCGAGCAGCAGCCAAATCCCCTGCTTCCAGGGCCTTTTCGGCTACTGCAATCTCCCGGCTGGTCGCGATCCAGGCATGATCTTTCTGTTTAGCCCCATTATAAAGTGATTTTGTCGCAAACAGGATTACCTCTGGACTGTCGCTAGCAGCCGCGTCAGCTTTCGCAAGAGTAGCTTCACCAGGCTTAACAGAGTTAGATTCGCCACAGCCAAAGAGCGATAAAACCAGGCATAGGTGCAGGCTATAACGAGATACAATTGTAATCATGGTTTATTTCCTGCTGGCTGGCCCGTTAAGCGTCATGCCGTTATTCATATAGGTCAGGAAGTATTCGAGGTTCCGATAAGCCGGGCTCTGCTGCGCAAGGCCCTCGGCACCGACCTGCTCGTTACATTCTATAAAGCGCTTGTGTAGCCCCCCTATCTGCTCCCACTTGAACCGATAAGTCGGCCAATGGGTTGCATGGCCTATGGAGGCACTGAGTATTTCTGCCCGCAACATGCCGCCTGCTGACTGCAGATGACAACTGCTACAGGCAAAATTCAGCTGCCCTCTTCGTTCATAGAAAAACTGCTTGCCTGCCTCGTACGCTGACAGACCCTCAGGCGGGACCGTAATAGCAAACTTATTACCCCTGGAGGTATAAGCCATATAAGCCGTGAGGTTGCCCATCAGTTCACCCGCATAGTCCAGGGGCGCTTCACCGTGTTTTTCCCTGCAAAGGTTCAGAGCCATCTCAAGGGTAATGACCTCGGACCTTTCAATATCAAAATAGGGGTAATTCTGTTTAATACCCAATCCACCCTGGTCGAAGCAGGCTGCGTAGCTCTCACCATTGTCAAATGCCCGCGCATATAAGAGTTCACCCTCATCTACGGCTATTTCATAGGGCGGAAAATCTTCCATTTCCAGCCATTGTTCACGTTTAGCCTGGTCAAGCGCATAAGCCCCATCCTTATGCGCCTGTAGTTCAATAGAAGGAAATCGTGAAAGATAAAACTCAGCAAATGCCAGGCGGTCCGCTTCCGGATCAGCCAGTGCCGGCAGGGTGACACTGAAGACAACAAGCAAGGCAACTAAAATTTTCATACTGGGTCCCGAATTCATTTAAGCGTCAATTCCCCACTTGCAGATTCGCCTAGATTATCCGCCCAGGTGATGGTGATGGTGTCTCCAGAAACAGCCCCTTTAACCTTGAATGCAAAATAGGGGTTCTTCGACACAGAAGCACCCCAAAGCGCCTTCATGGTGACCTTACCATTGTGCTTGCAAACGACTTCTTCTATATAGTGAGCTGGAATAATACTCCCGTCGGCCGCCCGACGCGTCCCCGTCTCCATTGGATGGGGCATAAGGGCCTTGATCTGGGCAACGCCCTGTTTGATTTTTCCTCTGATCTTAACGGGTTTAACCGCCATAATATTCTCCTTGGCCTTAGCCTCCGCATCCACCGATGGTGACTTTGACTTGCTGCTGGGTCATATAGACCTTATCCACTGTCTTCACCATCGCCCGCACGACCGAACTCTTGCCCATCTTAACGCGTGTGGAAATATCAGCTGGACTTGAATCAGTCAGTTCAAAACTGGCGGACAACGGATTGGGATTCTGGTCAATAATGACATGAATGGATTGCACATTTTCAAGCGATGTAGAGATCGATACCGGGACCACAGCACCGTTTTCAGCAATATCAGGAATGCGCATCTTTATATCGGCGCTCTCAATTATTTCCATATCGGCAAACAATTCTGCGTATACGCCATCCAACTCAGTTGCTTGAAATGCCTTAGTGACCCGCGCCAACACCTTCAGTGGTGCTACACCCAAGGCAATAAGTGACAGCAAGCCGCCCAGCATTCTGCGTCTGTTTACAAGCACATTCATATTAACATCTCCGTCTGAAAACGAATTAAAGGGAATAAATGTAGTCAACCACCAGGTCAACTTCACTTTCCGTTAAAATATTATGTTTGCCATAAGGTGGCATGATCGTATCTGGATTCTGACTCGCTGCATTCCATATCTGAGCCCTCAAAACCGCCCTGTCCGGAAACCTTGCCTGCATCTGTATCAGGGGTGGGCCAAGGTTACCTGGCAATTCGGCGTCGACCACAAAATGACAGGAAAGGCAATTCCCGGCATTCCGGTTGAAAGCAATTGACCTGCCTTTATCAATGCTGGTGGGGATCACCTCAGGCAACTCTTCTGCCAGGGCTAGACTGACCGGGAACAAAATGCTGGCGACCAGCGCCGTCAACCGCAATATCATGCTCAGGTTTCTATTCACTGGCTGGAGTCCACCATATATTCGACCACCTCTTCAATTTCCTGATCTGTTAAATGAGTAAAACCGCCTTTTGGGGGCATGAACCCGTACTGACCAGTATAACCATCAATAGCTCGTTTTTTTAATGCCACCATACCGCCTGCTTCCCTGTCCTGCCAATCACTCACTTCGCCGACAATAGGCGCCCCTCCCATACCGGACTTATGGCATAACGAGCAATACTGGCCATAAATTTTTTCCCCTGCAGCCTGTGCAGCCCGATTGTCGATAACAGGGGTGGCCACAGCCCGAACAACCGGCATCACCGAGGAAACAATTCTGATTGACGCAGGATCTTTACAGTCCTGCATACACCGGCCATTGGCCACGTCGGGTCGCTGATCAGGGATAAAATTTAAATTATTGGGCAGTTCAATGCTGGTAAAATTGTCCCTGGATAGAACAAAGTCATCTTCGATGAGATCGTTCAGATAGAGGACATAGGCTGTTACCGCATAAACCTCATCGCTGGTTAAAGATTCCGGCGCGGTAAAGGGCATGGTCCTGCGTATATAATCCCAGAGCGTACTGGTATGCGCCCAGTAGCTACCGATGGTTTTTGAAGGTCTAGAGTCCGTTAGTGTTCCTTCTCCGCCCGCCAGTACCGGAAAACGGCCAACACCTTCACCGAAACTGCCATGGCATTCAGCACATTGCTGTTCATAAAGAAACTCACCATCCTCAACCGATCCCTGTCCTTCAGGCAAGCCCTTCCCGTCGGGTCGGATATCGATATCCCAACCTCTAATTTCTTCCGGAGAGGCCGGTGTCCCCAATCCATAATACCCAGTTCTGTCCGTTGCATTGACAATACCACTGGTCAGCAAAAACAACACGACGAATGCTGCAGCCAGCTTAAACAGACTGACTGACCCGACTCTGCCTTGGCTATCTGTTATTGAGTCAGGACAATTGTACATTCGCAACAGTGCCTCCAGGTTGCAGATTCCAGGTATGAATCGCGTTCTTGTGATAAATAGAATTGGTTCCTCGCACGTCACGCAACTGTTGATAGGTAGGCTGGACATAACCGGTTTCGTCCACCGCACGGCTCTGCAGCAGAGCCGGTGATCCATCCCAGTCAAACTCCAGCCCAAATCTGGTTAATGCTCTGGGTAAAACGATACTGGTGATTCCGGCTTCGCGCCAGGAGATACCGCCATCGAGCGACACATCAACATGCTTGATCTTACCCCTGCCCGACCAGGCCAATCCTTCGATCCAGTATTTACCTTTGCCCTTCAGTGGCTTTTCAGGACTTGGCGACGTTATAACTGAATTACATTCCTGCACAAAAGTAAACTCCCTGGCCTTACCATCGGGCATCAGGTCTGTATATTTGGAGGTTTCCTCACGCTGGTACCAGGGTTTGTCTCCTATCTCCAGACGCCTTAGCCATTTGATGCAGGTATTACCCTCCCAACCAGGGTTAATCAGCCTGAGCGGATAGCCCTGCTCAGGACGAAGCGCTTCACCATTTTGCGCGTACACGACCAGCGTATCATCCAGTGCCTTTTCCATGGGGATACTTCGGCTCATATGAGCGCCGTCGGCACCCTCAGCCAGTATCCAGCTCGCGTCCCTGGAAAACCCCACCTCCTCCAGCAAGGTCGACAACAGTACACCGGTCCATTCACAGCATGCCAGCATGCCATGGGTAAACTGTACACCCGTCATCTGCGCACCACGCCACTCCATGCCACCATTGGCGGGGCATTCTAGAAACCGTATGACGCTCACCGAAGGCATACGCATTAAATCATCCATGGTCAACAGCAAAGGTTGCTTGACCATGCCATGGATCATCAGGCGATGTTGTCCTGGGTCAATCTCAGGAAGCCCTGAGTGATAGCGTTCAAAAACCAGGCCGCTCGGCGTTATAATGCCTTTTAAATCAGCAAGCGGAGTAAAGCTAATAGAAGCCATGCGGTCTGCGGTGAGCCAATCTACCGTTCTCCGCTCAACCTGTGCCTCATACCGGGACGGCTGACCATAAGGATGGGCAACAACCCCTGAGCCCAGGGATTTTGTCCAGATCGGCACATCAGGAGGTAGATTACTGCCTGCTTTCGCATCGGCTAGCAGACCCATTGATCCCGCCGCAGCACCACCGGCTAACCCCAGGCCAGCTAACATGAAGCTACGTCGGTCATTTCCCGCCGAAACCTTCACGCTTTTGGCATTTTCTGGAGTAGCATCGTGTTTCATGACCTATTCTCTTTCAAAATCCGTAGGTAATATTAACGTATTTTAGTATATTATAAAATTCTTACATACATGCACGTTTTCATCAACCGGGGGACTCGATGGATTTACAGAAAATGCAGGCAGCGGCAGAGCAAGCCAGTGGAATGATGAAGCTTTTAGGGCACCCGCATCGCCTCATGATCCTTTGTGAATTAAAGGTCGGTGAGAAATCGGTGGGCGAGCTAGCCAATACAATTAATATCAGCCAGTCATTGGTTTCGCAGCATCTTGCCAGGATGAGGCACGAAAACGTTGTCACAGCAAGACGCGAAGCCCAGGCGGTTTATTACGCACTAAAAGAAGGCGAAGCAGCAATATTAATCTCCACGCTTTACGATATTTATTGCACCTAATCGCTACTTTGCTCATTGCCTGGGTGTCAAAAAAAAGCAATGAGCGGGGCCGGCACAGTCTCTCCAGACGAAACCACAGCGGCTGCTATCAATCCGGCATGTGCAAGCATGGTTGAAGAAGACTGGGAAAAGGGCCTGAACATGTTCTTTCCCAGGAAAAGTTATTCTGCTGGAGTCGGTCAGGTAAACTGAAATTTCGGTGCCTTCACCATTGAACTTTCAGATGTCAACTGCAGCAGTGAGTATTTCCCAATACCTTATTTTGGTACAGCCTGGCCTAACAATGATACTGCCGCTGTTGCCGTTAACTTCTATGATCGCCGTGCCATGAGTTCGATTTATAGCGGTGGCTCTGCTACCCAGGTCTGGTTGGCCTGGACCTGCTCCGGTGATGACACTGCCAGCAACCTTTGCAGGTAGAGAGGCCGAATTTGATCTGATGCAGGCTCGTCCCAGGGTGATTCGCCCTATAGCAGCCATTGCATAATTCTGGACTGGCTTGGCTATTCTTTGGCATAGAACAGGCCGAGTTTTAACTAGGCAGCGGCAATCGCCAGCAGTGCATCCACCCTAAGCGCTAACTTTTCAACGGTCGACCCAAATACAGGGACGACCAGCTGGTCTACCCCCAAGTCACGGTAGCTCGCCGTGGTTTCCGGCGTTACCGGATGGCGATTCGGTCCGACAATCAGCGTAATGTCCTCGCGCCGCCTATCGGCATCAGCCAGGGCGGCATCCAGAGCCTGTAGTCTCCTGGCCAGATCCGAAGGCGCCATATCATAGCCGTACCATCCATCACCCTGCTGGGCCACCCTTTTAAGTGCTGCATCGCTCTCCCCACCGAAATAGATCGGCGGATGCGGTTTCTGTACCGGTTTGGGATTAAAGTGACAGGGGGTAATCTCAACGGAAGGGCCGCTGAACGTTGACACGCCGTCCGACCACAGTTCTTTCATCGCGTTAATATATTCTTCACACAGTTTGCCTCGCCTGGCAAAATCAGCGCCCAAATTATCAAATTCTTCCTTTAGCCAGCCCACTCCGACGCCAAAATCAACCCGTCCCCCCGATAAAAAATCGACATCTGCAACCAGTTTCGCGGTATATACGGGCTGACGCTGTGGCACCAGGCAAATGCCGGTTCCGAGGCGAATATTTTGAGTACAGCTGGCTATATAGGTTAGCGCCGTGAAAGGATCGAGCAAACCCTCAGGATCCCCGGGAATACGCCCGGAACTCGAATAAGGATAAGTTGAGGCATAATCAGGAAAGAACATGACATGTTCGGGCACCCATATGGCATGCACGCCTTTACTTTCTACGAGCTGCACCGCCGCTTTAATAAAATCTGCAGAAGTGTGTTGGCTGAAAGCCATCGCTACACCAATTTTCATACTCTAACTCCTAAGTCACTGAACCTGGCCCCATCTGTACTGAACTAAACGGGCCTGCTATAAAATGGCCCAGATTGCTCAGGCCTGTCTAACTTAATCTAACATCTGGAAGGCAAAAATAAATCATCTTTTCACCGCAGCAGCGCGGCTTCAACAAAACCCCAGGCCCTGCCTCAGCGGCCAATTCCCCAGCTGGTTACGGTTATTGCCACAGGCGATGACCTGGTTTAGCATCCATAACTGCCCTGCTGCTAATCCATGAAACCGAGTCAAGCCACGCAGGCAGCAACAACTGAAACCGGAGCCTGCTGTTAACCACCCACCAGGACTGGTTTTTCATCTGGATAGAATGCAATTAACCTTCCAACCATTGTCTGAGGATACCTTAAAACATGTCAACAACAATGAATACCAAGCAAAGAGAGGCCTTTTTAAGTGATCTGCATGTCGGTGTCCTTAGCATTGCCAGGGATCAAAAAGGCCCTCTGACTGTACCCATCTGGTACGACTACGAAACCGGTGGTGACGTCTGGATGATTACCAGCGCTTCATCCAGCAAAGGTCGATTACTTAAAAAGACAGCTAGAATAAGCCTCTGTGTTCAGACTGAACAAGCACCTTATCAATATGTCTCAGTGGAAGGGCCTTTTACAATCCAACCTGTGCGCGCCGGCCAATTATTACATATGGCCACCCGCTACCTTGGCACCCAGGGTGGAAAAGCCTATGCCGAAGCGTCACAGGACACAGCCGACAGCATTGTTGTACGCCTCAGCCCAGCGACCTGGTACACCGTGGATTACAACCTTTCATAAGCAAACCTCACGACCTGCGGATCAGAGTCTCCGCCACCAGCGGTCCGTGTTCTTGAACAGCGGTTGATCCAGTGTCTGCAGCAGCCGCTTTACCGTTCCCGGCATCGGTCCCTGCAAATGATGTCGCTTGTATCTCTGGCATTATTAATGAGATAGTGCAGCTATATTGCTTAACGTGGAAGGACCTCATGATCCCCAAATTATCATTTGCAATGGTCCAGACCGGCACTCGCCAACTAGAACCAAGAGATATTCTTATCCCGGATATTGATGAGGACTCGGCCATCTTGGAACTTGAGGCCTGTGGTATCTGCGGTAGTGATGTCGAACAATACGAAGGCGTCATCAGCGTGGAGCTACCGCTCATCCCCGGGCACGAGCCACTGGGGCGAATAGCCAAGATAGGGGACCGCGCAGCGGCGCGGTGGCGGGTTGATGTAGGTGATCGTGTTGCCGTTGAAACCATGCTGTCGTGCAGATTCTGCAGTTGCTGTCTTGGCGGCCAATACCACCTCTGTCACGACAGGAGAATCTATTCCTATATTCCTCTTTCTGAACAACCAGGCCTGTGGGGAGCTTATTCACAGTATATGTATCTTCACCCGAACAGCATTGTACACAAAATGGATCCTGACCTGCCGGCGGAAACCGCAGTGATGTTCAACCCGCTTGGTGCCGGATATCGATGGGCCGTTGAATTACCACAAACCCGGCCTGGCGATAAAGTCGTTATTCTGGGCCCAGGACAGCGAGGACTGGCCTGTGTCATAGCTGCCAAAGAAGCCGGGGCAGGCCAGGTCATCGTCACCGGACTCGAAGCAGACAAAGCCAAACTGGAACTGGCCCTCGAATTCGGCGCAGATCACTGTATCGATGTCGACAATGAAAATTCCGTAAGACGCGTCAAGGAATTAACCGATGGAGGGGCAGATATCGTCGTTGATGTCAGTGCCAATGCGACCCGGCCTGTTAGGGATGCGCTGCACATGGTTCGTGCAGGCGGTACGATTATTCTTGCGGGGGTCAAGGGCATGAAAGCAGTTGATGACTTTGTTTCAGACTATATTGTCCTTAAAGAAATAAAGATCCAAGGTGCTATCGGAGTCACATCAAGTGGCTATCAAAGCGCGATTAAACTCATTGAATCCGGCAGATCACCCATTGCCAGGATGCACACCCATAACTTTGACCTAAGTGAAGCTGAACTGGCAATAAGGACACTGGGGCGAGACATTCCTGGGCAGGGATCCATACACTCCTGCCTGATACCACCAAAATAGAATAATGGAGAGCAACATGGCAAGAGAGATTCCTTTTAATAACAAGGTCGCTGAAAGATTCATCAGCAGCGAAGGCAGCGGTGGCCTGCCCGATTTCCTGGGCATTCGCATAACCGATGCCAGCGCTGGCACCATGACCGCAGAACTCGAAGTCCGCAAGGAACTGCTGACCCAATTTGGCAATATGCATGGCGGCGTACTGTCAGCCTTCTGTGACCACATGCTGGGTTGTGTCTGTTACCCGGCAATGACCAAAGGCCAATGGGCTGCCACAACAGAATTTAAGATAAACCTGACAGCACCTGTCTCCCAGGGAATGGTTACCGCGACCGCCAGCATTATCAGCCTCACAAGGACTCAGGCTGTAGTGCGCATTGACGTAATCAACGAAGGACGCGCGGCCGCTGTCGCCCAAGGCACCGTCACCATACGTGACCCGCGATAGGAGATATCATGGACGAAGAAAAGAAACTGAAGATGGCAAGGCAGATTACCGATGCGCTGCCCACCCCGGATGAAATACGCGATGACTGGGGCAAGCTTATTGTCGATACCGTGTTACCCGCAGGCGTTTGGTCCCGGGAGGGTTTATCGCGGCGAGACCGTAGCCTCATTACCGTTGCCGCTTTAACCGTGCTGTATAGACCCAACGAGCTGCGCCTGCACCTCGATCGGGCCCTGAATAATGGCGTGACCCGCAAAGAACTAGGGGAAGTCATCATGCACCTGGCTATCTATGGTGGTTTCCCTACCAGTGTTGAGGGCATGCATATCGCAAAGGAAGTCTTTGACGCACGAGACAAGGACGATGCTAAAACCGCTGACTAAAAGCCATCTTGAGGACTGGCAGCCGTCAAGCCACCTGGGGAATTCAGCCCGACCTATCCAGCGTTAACAGCACGGGCAATCTCACCCCATCTACCCAGGTTATCTGGGTTTCGCTGGATGTCTTCACTGGCAAGATAACTCACAACGCGATAAGCAACACCCTGATAGCGATTAATCAAAGCATCGGCCATATCATCCCACCGGGCGACAAGCGCAAAATGTTCCAGCATCTCATCACTGATCGTGTCTGCCATGCCCTGCATATCGCCGGCTTTCATCTTCTGCCCCAGCCGGGCTGTGGTCCCCGTAAAACCCAGATCGTCAAACTGGAATGCATAATTACGCGTAGAGCCATAAAATGCGATCTGCGTTTTCGCTCTGTTGATCATCGGCCCGCGCTCTTCGGGGGTATCACCGGGGACAGCGAATACCGGTATAATCAGATCAATATCTTTGAGGCTCCGGCCTGCTTTTTTAGCACCAGCGGCCAGCTCCGGTAACAACCTGTTCTCAATGTACGCCATTGAATGCATGGGATGCACATGTACGCCGTCACATAGCTCGCCCGCCACGCGGCACATGTAAGGGCCGACCGCCGATATATCAATTTTAATGTCTTCATAGTCATGACGAGCCGGTGACCATTGCCCGGGCAGTAACGACAAATTGTAATACGGCCCTTCGTGATGAAGCTTCTCTTCCCGCTTGAAGGCACGAATACAGGCCTTAAATGCCTCTACATAATCCCGCATCTGTGGCGCTGGCCGATCCCAAACGGCGCTATATCTTCGCTCAATATGACCTCGAACCTGTGAGCCCAGACCCAGACGGAATTGGCCCTGGGTATTATGAGCCAGTTCCCAGGCAATCTGCGCTGAGATCATGGGGCTACGTGGAAAGGCCACAGCGATACCCGTGGTAAATTCCAATCTTGGCGCTGCCGTTGCGGCCGCTGCTATCATCATCCACGGCACCTGCGATCCTTCAGTGAATAACATGCCGTTGAAACCCGCAGCTTCTATCCTTGATGCCAGTTCTGCAATCTTCTTCCAGGAACTGCCCCCTACCATCAGATCAAAATTCATCAATACCTCCTTGGTTATATCGACTATACAGGCTTGCTGCCTCACTCAATGTGATAGCCCAGCATAGGATCTATACAATGCCAGTCCCAACACCCACTATTTACCCTGCATTTAATACCATATTGCGCCATAAGATCCATAAGATACCAGAACCGATAACCTCTATTTCCGCCTCAGCTGGCTTTATACAACCGACTGGAAATTGGATGATTCTATTATACGCCGGCTGAATTAAGCGCGGGCCTAACCGTTATCTCAGCTCCTTACCTTCATACCTGCCCTGACAAAAAGCGGCAGAAATTCACGATAATGTCTTCCAAGATAAGGTGGCCCATGACAAACCTGCTGATCAATGACCATCCGAAAATAACATTTATGAAGCTAAGTTTCAGTGCTAGGGTAGTAAAAACAATTTACTCCCTAAATCAATGAATCTGTTCCCTAAAACAATGAATGTAGGACCAATGTATGAAAATGATCATGCTGACTTGCCTGTTGTTATCAACCACCAGCGCTCGCCAGATAGCCGCCGCAACCCCCGTCGACTGGTCCCAGATCAACAAAGAAACACTGTTTCACTTCATCAATCTATTGAAGATAGATACCAGCAACCCCCCTGGAAATGAAACACAGGCAGCTCTCTATCTGCGTAACGTACTGACCCAGAACGGCATTGAGTCCGAGCTTCTGGGACCCAATCCTGATCGACTGAACCTGGTTGCCAGGATAAAAGGAAACGGCTCAGCTCGGCCTGTTTTATTACTGGGCCATACCGACGTCGTCGGGGTGCAGCGAGAGCGCTGGCGCCATGACCCATTTGCCGGGGTCATCGAAAATGGCTATGTCTATGGCCGAGGTGCCGTAGACGATAAAGACAATGTTGTTGCTAACCTGATGATGGTATTGATGCTCAAGCGCTCCGGGTTAGTACTTAATCGCGATGTTATTTTTGTCGCCGAATCCGGTGAAGAAGGATTTGCCAAAGAAGGCTTCCGCTATCTGGTTAATCATCATTGGGAAAAAATTGACGCGGAGTATGCCCTGGGCGAAGGTGGAGGCGGGAGTATCAAGGATGGATCGCCCTACCTGCTGGCGGTTGCTGCCACCGAAAAAGTGGGCCGTGGCGCGGAGCTCATTGCCAGAGGCTCTTCAGGGCATGGCTCCATGCCCAGAGTCGACAATGCCATCACCCACCTGGCAAGGGCGGTGGCCCGCATCGCCGAATGGCAACCGCCCATGCGACTCAATGAAATCACGCGGGCATACTTCGAGAGAGTCGCTGAAATTTCTGACCCGGAAAAAGCCAGACGCATCCGTGACCTGTTTAACCCGGCAACGGCCGACAACGCAGGTAATTACTTTAAAAAACACCAGATCCGCTATAACTCATTTCTTCGAACAACCATATCTCCGAACATGTTCAACGGTGGTTTTCGACCCAATGTTATCCCTTCCCAGGCCACTGCCTATCTTGATATCCGGGCCCTACCGGATGAAAACATGACCGCTTTTTACCAAATGATGCGCGAAGTGATCGATGATCCGGCAGTGGAGCTAATACCTGGCCGGCAGATGAATCCCTCCAGCAAACCATCCGGACTGAAAACAGATTTATATCGATCTCTGGAAGCGGTTCAAAAAAGGCTGTATCCGGAAGCTATCACCTTACCCATGCTGCTCACAGGCGGTACGGATCTACAGCCTTTACGCGGCAAAGGTGTCCATGCCTACGGTATCGGACCCTTAAAAGACATGCAGGACGGAGAAGGCAATGGCGCTCACGCGGATGATGAGCGCATCTCAGAAAAAGCCCTGTACGGTTTTGTCAGGTACCTATGGGAAGTTATCCTGGACCTGAGTAGCTGATCTGTTTTAAGACGGCGTCGCAAGATCAGAAACATGACTTGCATCCTGCCCTCGGTTGTAAAATCCCAGTGGCAAAGTTCGCAATAAAAGCTCGCATTAATAGTTATTCTCTTTATTGATGACACCGGCCAAGCCGGGCCGACCTCTTGAATATCGTCGATAAGGTGTGGTTTATTCTGTGCTAGGGTATTTTCTAATTGTGTGTTCACGCTGTGAAAGTAAACGACAAGATGGCAGGAAGGACGTTGCAGGGGCTGGCTTCAACTGACTAGGGTAAAGCAACTGCTGCATGGCCCGGCCCCTGGCAACCGACTAACCCGTTAACTTTACAGAGTCTACTCACACCACAATGCATCAACGTATCAGAGAAACCAGGTCGACAGTCGATCGAGTACTCTCAATAACAGGGGGATAATATGACGGAAAATAATTACCCGGATTATGACTCAACTTCATATCATCTGAATGTTCGCGGAAGCAAAGTGTTGCCCAATAGCGGCAGTCGGAGCAGCATCCAGTCTTCCCCGTATACTCTGTTCCTCGAATCAGGTCAGGGCAAACAAATAGTTGATGTCGATGGTCGGCAACTACTTGATTTTAACAACAACTTTACTTCGTTGATTCACGGTCATTGCCATCCTGCTATTGTGGAAGCCGCAAGGGAACAAATCAGTAAAGGATCGGCATTTTCCTTCGGTAGCGAAATTGAAATACGACTGGCAGAGTTGCTATGCCAGCGTGTCAAAGGCTTTGAGCAAATTCGCTTCATGAATTCTGGGACCGAGGCGGTCATGAATGGTATCAAAGCCGCCCGAGCTTATACTGGCAGGGCAAAAATTGCCAAATGTGAAAACTCTTACCATGGCTCCTATGCTGCCGCCGAAACAAGCCTTGCAGTAGAACCTACCGATTTAAGTATTCAGGACCCCATCAGTAAAGCTTATAGTGCCGGCACGCCACAAGGTGTACTAGATGACGTTGTAATCATTCCCTTTAACGATGTTGAAAATAGCAGAAGAATATTAGATGAACAGGGCCCGATGCTAGCGGGCATCTTATTTGATCCGTTTGGCGCCGGCATGGGACGGGTAGCACCCAGCCAGGCATTCATTAATTTACTGGCCGAAATGCGTGACACCCATGGCTTATTGCTGATCTCTGATGAGGTCATCGCTTTCCGGGCAAATTACGACGGTTGCATGAGCCAATTTAATGTGCCGGCTGACCTGACCTGCCTGGGTAAAATCATAGGCGGTGGTTTTCCCGTCGGTGCTGTTGCTGGCAGCAGAGACATCATGGCTGTATTCGAAAGTACGGACAAAAAAGCCAGATTACCCCATGGCGGGACTTTCAATGCTAACCCCGTCACCATGGCCGCTGGTTATGCCGCCATGGAAATGATGACGCCCGAAGAATTCCAGCGTATCAATGCTCTGGGGCAAGCATTCAGAGGCGCTATAACAAACGTCATCACTCAACTAAACGTCCAAGCCAATGTTCTCGGCCAGGCATCCGTATTTGCCATCGACATCGTCGATCCTGTTGCCGGTAGTCTGCCTACTGGCCGAGGTGCAATGCGCCAGATTGAAGGCATTGACGCGGCGTTCATCAATGCGGGTTACTTCCTATCGCCGGGCTTACATGGCTCCCTATCTACGGCAATGGATGAAAACGATATTGAACCTTTTTGCGACACCCTTAAAACAATATTACAAGCCCTGTAGGGCCATGCTGACAACCCCTTTAAACCGGTGCATTAAATTGCCATGAGCGACATCAGACTGGAAAGAAAAATAACCTTAAGTGGTGCTGTATTTCTGTTGCTGGGTAACGTTATTGGCGCTTCTATCTTCATCCTTCCTGGGCAGTTGGCAGGTGTTGCCGGACCGGGCGTATTTATCGCCTATCTAATCGCCGGTATTCCCGCTGTTGCAAACTGCCTGATTGCTGCCCAAATAGGCAGTATCCTACCGGTGAGTGCAGCAGGATATGTCTTCTCCAGTGTCGTGCTGCATCCATTTCTAGGCTTTCTGAAAGAATGGACAGCCGCATTGGGCCTGATTGTCGGCGTACCCATCCTGGCCTACGGTTTTGCTGACTACATGGCGTTTTTTCTGCCGGAAGCAGATCGCATCATTATCGCCTTAAGTATGGTTCTGGTGTTGCTGGTGATTAATCTGTTAGGCATCCATACCAGCATCCGTGTGCAGATGGTTTTAGTTTCAATCTTTGTCATCTCCCTTCTCATATTTGCTGTGGGCGGACTGTTTTATATTGATACCTCTTTACTGTCGCCAGTTACCCCTAATGGTTACGGTTCAATTCTTGACGCTGCAGTGCCGGCTTTTTATTCCTACTCCGGGTTCATTACCCTGACTGCCATCGGCGAGGAAATCAAGAACCCCAAAAAGAATATCCCCCTCACCTTAGCGATCACCTTGTTTGTGGTCGCCACGATATACACGCTGATCACGCTGGTATTGCCTGGCCTGATCCCGTGGCAGGAACTTGGTAGCCTGGCGGCGCCAATGAGCCAGGCATCAAGCTTGTTCTTACCCGGCTGGTTTGCCATTTTAATAACAGTCAGTGCGCTCATGGCTGCGGCCACATCGGCTAATGTGGCTTTAATCGTCATGTCGAGAAGCTTTTTCGCCCTGGCCCGACACAAGATTTACCCGGGCTGGCTGGCCACCGTCAGCAGTAGAAACAATGAACCCATTCCAGCGCTCATACTGGTCAGTGCACTGATTATTCTTGGTATCTCACTGCAGGGAGAGATCGTTCAATATGCCTCTGCCACAGTGATAGGTCTGATGTTTTATGGCATCGTCTGGGCCATCGGACTGATTCGCTTACCCACAGCATTACCCAGCCACTACCAAAATGCGTACTTCAGGCTGGGCAAACGCACCATCTGGGTGGTGGCTACAATCAAGATAAGCATCTCACTTATATTCTTATATGTAGGCGTGATGAACAATCTAAGACCTGCAACTATCTACCTTTGCCTGGTGCTGCTGGGCGCGGTTTATTATATCCTAAGAAATCGTCACCTGGCCCGGTCGGGCATTTCACTCAAAGCTATTCTGCGAGATGAGGCCCACCAGAAATTCGAATAAAACACCCCTGAGCACACTTTCATGGGCTTACACCTGGATCGATAAACCTTACCGGGTTAGCAGAAAAACTTATAAGAGAAAACCCACAATCACGCCAACCGGAATTATCGAAGTTGAATGCTTGCTAAAGCACCAGGCAATTCATTACTGCAGGGCTAGCAATACAATCTTCAAACCCGCCTGCTAGCATTCCTTTTCAGCAGGAAGGATGAATTTCGTCTAAAAATTGGCGACAATATCAAATTATGAGACATTAAAGTGTCCCATCGCCTAACACAGCTAAGCTCGGCACCACTTATGACTAATTGGACAGACTCTTACGTAACGGGTGTCGCCTACACGCACCACTATTTCCCCCTATTAAATCCTGTCCGGCTGAAATTTCTACTGCTGAGCCAGGGCTGGCAATTCCCAGAAATTAACACTGCCTGTGAACTGGGTTTTGGCCATGGCTTCACTATAAATGCTCATGTAGCGGCTTCAACCACGAAATGGCATGGCACGGATTTCCTTCCTGCTCATGCTGGTCTTGCAAGAGAAATGGCAGAAGCCTAGGGTGCTGACATTGACGCCCTTGATCAATCTTTCAAGACTTACTGCTCAAGGCAGGATTTACCGGCATTTGACTACATCTGCCTGCATGGAATCTGGGCCTGGGTATCATCGGAGAACAGAGCCACTATCGTCGATTTTATACGGCGAAACCTAAGACCCGGTGGCGTTGTTTACATCAGTTACAACACCTTGCCAGGGTGGTCCAATATGATACCCTTGCGCGACACTATAATGGCCTATATTGAGAATGTGGTTGACCCCAGCAAGGATATACAAATACAAACCAGAGAAGCTTTCGACTTCCTAGATAAACTCTTAGACCAAAGTCCGGCTTTTGGTCGAGCGAACCCACAGGCAATAAACCAGTTCAAGAAAATGAGGAAATAAGAAATAAACTACCTCATTCATGAATTTCTCCAAAAGAGCTGGACACCCATGAATTTTTCTACTCTCTGCCAGGCACTGGATCCAGTAGAACTGATATATATTAGCTCAGCAGATTACCTGAACAATATAGATATCGTTAATTTAAACAAAGAACAACGAAACCTGATAAACGGGTTCACTGACCTGCCGGAGCGCGAAACCACTAGAGATTTCCTGCTTAATAAAAAACTCAGGACTGATATCTGGGTCAGGGACCCTACCCCTCTCTCCTCTGACCGACAAAACAAATTAATTCGAGAGCAGCGATTTATGATTGCTAAAACTTTCGACACAACACCCAAGACCATATCAACCTCGCTTGGCCAGATAAAACTATACCAGGCTATTTACAACCCTGTCCTGAATGCACTGGCAGAATTCCAGATTAAAACGATCAAGCAAATTGAAATGCATTGCCGTGAAGCCAAAATCAGCCTTGACCAGATAACCCAAGCCATTTTAGTGCTATGCAGTAAAGGTTTTATCGTCGCCATTCAGGACGACCATACCAATAACAAAGTTAACGCTCAGACAGACAGACTCAATGCTTATCTACTCGAGAGAGCAACGAGAAACCAGGAAGGCGATGTTTTAACCAGCCCAGTTACCGGTGGCGCCATCAATTTCAGTTATTTAGGGCTACTTTTTATATTGGCCCTAAAAAAGGGCAAGAAAACGCCCAAGGCCAGTGCTGAATTTGTCTGGAACAGGATAAAAAAACAGCGTGGCAGCATTTATATAGGTGACAAATTAGTGCGTGATGCTGGCAGCGCTAAAGCTGAACTTGCGATATCAGCCCAGAATTTTTATGAAAAAGAAAATGATTTGCTTAAAGCAATGAAAATCATCTAAGCACAGCATTGACAGCTCACCCAGAACGCCCTGCAAAACCTGGCATCTAGGTAAATAACTATCGCCGCTGCAGGCCCCATCACTATTATGGGCTGCGTACTTCTTACCAACCGCATTCGGTTAAAAGCAAAGCATGAGGGCATTTACACTTAGTTCCCAACATGCTTAATTTCGGAATTAAACGAGGATTAACTCTTATTTTCTTTAATTAACTATCATAATTCGTATCTAAGTAGTAAAATTTTTACGCAAAAGGGTAGACTCAATCAAAACCCTACGAGAAATTAATATCTCAATCTCTCTGCTCCAGTTGACTCACTTAGCTAAATAGCGGGTTGAACTGTCAGCCAAGGGGGCAGCGGTAGTTTTAAATTAGCTTCATACGGGGATCAAAAAGCGTATCAAACCCGCCTTCTGGATCGGGCACTTTATTGATCAAGTTTTCATCAAATTTTAAGGGGAAGTACTATGATAACTAGTGCTAAGCAAAGACACACAAGGTTAGAGGGATTTATTAAATCAGCGACTGTACTGGCTGCATTAGGGCTATGTTTGACATCTTCAGGTATGGCGATGTCAGCCGATGCCCCAGCCATTGAGGAAGTCATTGTTACTGCCGAGCGCAGAGCTGAAAGCCTGCAGAGCGTTGCCGTCGCTGTTACCGCATTCACCGGAGAGGATCTGGATGCTCAGGGTATCGTTGATATTAAAGGCATAACCGAGCGCACACCGGGATTCACTATGGGTGTCTTCAACCCAGGCCAACCCCAGTTCTATATCCGTGGTATCGGCTCCAACGAAGATGGTGCTGGTGGAGACCAATCCGTCATTATCTTCGTTGACGAGGTTTATATTGGTCGTTCCGCTGGATCTGATCTGGATCTCTTCGATCTCGAAAGAGTCGAGGTATTACGTGGACCCCAGGGAACCCTGTTTGGTAAAAACGTCATCGGTGGTGCCGTCAGTCTGATAACCAAGAAACCAAGCGAAGACAATGAGACTGTACTCCAAGCCACTGTTGGTAACTTAAAGGCTATGACATTACGAGGACTTGCCAGTGGCGAGATTGGCAAGAATGTCTACGGGAAAATTTCTTTCTCAAGCCGGCGTCGGGAAGGGTACCTAAAATCAATGATTTCGCAGTATCCTGAATACTTCCCTTCGGTTAGTTCCAACCTGCTGGGCGATTTTGACCAGCTCAATATTAATAGTGATAGCTTCAGGGGAGCGCTTCGGTTCGTCCCGTCGGATCGTATGGAAGTTAACCTGACTGCTAACTATTCAACCATGGATCGAGCTGGCCCCAGCTACAAATCTATAGGTCCTGGTGGTATACCGTTCAGTGCTGATGCAGCATTACTACCCAACTATGTCGACAACATCCATCAAAACCTGCTCGAAGATCCTGGTTTGTCTCGAAACGATATCGTTGGTGTTACAGCTCGAATCGATTATGAAATCAATGATTCCATGTCTCTTGCTTCACTGACATCTTTTCGTAAGGTTGAAGCTGATCAGCAATGGTTCCTTTCGACACCGAACTTGACAGCGCTTCGTCTATCGTCAGGCATACCTCAAGTCCCGCTTTATCTGGTTGGTTCCAATGACTACAGCGATGATTCAGATACCTTCACCCATGAATTTCGCTTAACTGGCTCGACTGACAGAATGGACTACGTCGCCGGTGTGTATTTCATGAATGAACAGACTGACCGAAATGAAACCTCGCCCATTGGCCTATCATTCTCAGATGGCGCAGGGGGAATAGCCTTCTCCATCCCGGTTATCGATGGTGGTGACTTACAGCAAAATGAGACGGACAGCTACTCCATTTTTGGCCAGGTTTCCTTTAACCTGACTGATGCCCTTGCCGTCACTGTAGGTGGCCGTAAAACCTGGGATGAGAAAGAAATCAGCCGTCTGGGCACCCCGACAGCCACCGCACCCAACCGGGTTTTTGATTTTACTACCGGTAAGAAATGGAACGCTTTCACGGGTAAATTAGGTATTGAGTGGCAAGCTACTGATGATCTATTTGTTTACGCCACTGCAGCCGAGGGCTTTAAATCAGGTGGCTATCAGGGCGCTGCCGCCACATATGAGGCCGCAAGCACACCTTTTAATCCCGAAGAAGCCCTGCTGATTGAACTCGGTATTAAAGCCGAATTCTGGGACAACCGGATTCGCCTGAACACAGCTATTTTCTCTACCGATTATGAAGACCTGCAAATACTGCAGTTACTGGTCGAGAATGCTGCACCTCCTGGCACCTCGGGTCAGTTGATCACCCAGAACGCGGCAAATGCTGACATCAAGGGTGTTGAAGTCGAGTTTACGATAGTTCCATCGGAGAAAATCACCATCCAGGGCTCTTATACCCATCTGGATACTGCTTTTTCCGACTTCTTCCTTCCAGAAGGATTTGGCCCACCCACTGATCCAACGGGTGTACCGACGGCCAGTCCTGACCGTACTGGTAATGCCCTGCGAAATGCGCCAGAGAACGCCTATAACATCCTGATTCGTTACGACACGGACCTCAGTAATGGCGGCGGACTGGCACTACAAGCGGACTTCCGGCATAAAGACAAGGTCTACCAGGACCCTGATGTGCTCGAATTTGCGGCCGTACCCGCCTATGACGTGGTCGACCTTCGGGCAACCTATACCTTCCCCAATGGTAACGTCGACGCTACCTTGTGGTCACGAAATGCAGCAGATGAAGATTACTACCTGCATAACTGGCCACTGCAGGGAAGCGGCCAGGCAACACCGGCACCGCCTCGCACTTATGGCCTGACGGTCACCTGGAGAAACGAGTAAATCATTGTTTCTAAAGCTGGAATTAGCAAAACTGCAGATCATTCCTCATGGAATGATCTGCAGCCTCCTCCGTTACCTGCTACTACTGAATTAATAGAGCAGATCCAGTTCAACAGTCCCTACTAAGACGTTAGAGTCTATCAACTTGGCTGTGAACTTAGACTAACCCGGGATATACCTGAGTAAATCACGATCCAGAACAGCCTCGACAGCTCGATGCAAGCCTTCCACGGCCATTTCCCTGGCGCGTTCACTGCTGGGCACGAAAGCGCCGGCAATAATCATATTGAAATTCATCATAAACAGAACGGCAATGTCATAGTCGGCCCTTACCTGTGCCAGGCTATAGCCGGAAACACCATGACCCTTCATGGCCTCACAATAGTATCCCAGCATATCCTCTTCGATGGCCCGACGGACCTCAACCTTGAGGCTGGTGGCTGCCAGCCAAGCCAGATCCTGCAGCGGATTGGAGATCATCATATTCTGCCAGTCAATCATAATAACAGGATGCTGACCTGGCTCACCCTTGCCAAACATGGCATTGTCCATGCGAACATCTCCATGGATAAAGGTCATGTTCCGCTCACCCATCATTTTCATGATCCCGCCCAGGCCACCGACATAAGCTGGCATGGCATCAAGTAAAACCTTGGGAAAGCACTCAGGGAAATTCTTGATGGCCATCTGCCAACTACCTAAAAAGCCCGGCAGGAAGCTATCAATGTACTCATCAGAATCAATACTCATCATATGACCAAATTCCTGCTGCCAGCACCCGAAAAATCGCGCGTGCAATGGCGCAATCGTATCAACCACCATCTTCACCTGAGTCAGGTTGATGCCGGCCACCTGATCGCCTACCCGATAATCAATGAGATCTTCTATCACGATAGCGTTACCCCCGGTTGAGAGGTCCATTTCAGCGAAGTAACACCGGGTCAGGGGTGTATCGATTTGGCTGGCAATCTCGTTGAAAAACATCACCTCTCGTTCATACATCCTGGTGTTATTGGCAATGGCCCGATTTTCCGGGTTTCGATGTGCGAACTTGATAACCACCGATGAGGGCGCCTGGCAGGTTGCCGTGTAATTGAGCCTGACACGTACCACCTCGCCGATAACACCCACAATCTCACCTACCGGTTCAATCGAGAATGTCTGCACCTGTATATTCGATGTTAGCTCAGCAGAGGTCTGCATGATGTCAGTAAGCCAGGCCGCGGTTAGCGCTTCCGGGCTTTTCGGGAAAGATAAAGATTCCATATAAGTACATACCCCATTCAGGCCAACAATCCTGCCTCCCATTTAAAACGCTTCCAGATCTCCTGGCAACCACACCCTCCTGGAATACTGCATTTTGCGTTCGACCCAGCCGAATCGTTAACTCCTAATTCAACCAAATCAGTCGTCATTTCAAGCAGATTTTTGCTTCCCGGAGTCCCCAGGATGCTAAGCTACCGTTATTCCAGGTGAGGCTTCACTGTGCGCCTCTTATCCATGATCAGGCTCATCGCCGCCTCGACTAGGCTGTACCGCGAACAGCCTTATCCTTATCGTTCGAAAGCACGGGTGGTACTTGAGCTGGGCAATTCGAGTAGCCAGTTCATACAAAACGACACCAGAAAGACGCTTCTAACGCCATTTCCAACCCGTTAACCCGGCAGAGCAGGCTCGAGCCGACCAAAGCGTGAAAAGATTGTTATCATGACTCCTGAAATCACTTCCGGATTAGAAAGCATAAAGGAAAATTCAACGTTGACTTATAACCATGGACTGATGTTTGCAATTAAAACGCTACTAGGTCCTTTCCTGGTATTTGTAGCGACGTTATATAGCCCTTTGGGTCATCTCATGCAGACCATGAAAAGCCCCGGTTTGTGTCCAACAGCGGTAGCGATATCGGTAAATGCGACAATGCCCTGAAGCCCTGCAGAACCATTTTATACGCTGGCTCACAGTCGAATAAGGGTGACATTATTCGATTGGCAGGGGGTCACTACCCAGTCAGAGATACCAGCACGCTTTTTTTGCTGCTCAGCGATCTGATCCCAGTAGAAGGTTTATATAGTGAGGAAACTGCTTTTTCGGAAAAGAACCCAGCGAACAATACCCGGCCAACTGGTGTTCCGCTGGAATTTGCAGATGAACTCGCCCAAAAAGGTTTTACCGTTATTGTTGACAGTAAAGGGGAGGATATAAAACGATCCTCAGATTTATATAAGAAGATGCGAGTTTATGAACAACTAAAACAGCCTAAATTTTCTGACAACTGTGCCAATGGATACGCAGGCGACCATGCCTGCGAAAAAATGGATTTGCTCGCGCACGTGCCATTATCAAGTTTTTCAACTCAGCCTAGTGCGGCCAATGATATCTGGGGTTTCTACGACCTTAACGATGGTCGCGAGTATGCCATTATTGGGCTACGTAACGGTGTCGGCATCGTTGATGTGACTGAGCCAGAATCTCCGCGGGTAGTGAGCAGTGTATCGAGCCAATCAACGGCATGGCGCGATATCAAGGTCTACCAGAAATTCGATCATTCTGCGGGTCGCTGGCACAGCTATGCCTATGTGACCGCTGATAGTGCCTCAGTAGGAACGCTGGTGATTGATTTGGGGTCCCTGCCCGATAGTGTCGAAGCTGTCGGAGCAGACCAGAGCGATTTAAGTGCACATAACGTCTATCTGAGTAACGTGGATTATTCAACAGGAATAGCGCTGAATGATCTAACGCCCTATCTTCATGTCATTGGTTCAGACAGAAAAGGTGGCGCCTTTAATAGCTACGCTTTGAATGACCCCATTGATCTATCCCTGGTCTATCAACATGGTTCAGAATCCCGGGTGACTTATTCCCACGACGTCAGTTCAATGGTCATCCTGGATGACAGGAAAGACAGCCAATGCATAAACAGCGGGCCTTACTGCGAAATTCTTTTTGATTTTAATGTAGACAATTTTCAAATATGGGATAAAACGTTGAATGCCTCTCCTTCACGCTTGAGTACAATCACTTATGCGGGTGTTTCTTATGTGCATTCCGGATGGTACACGGAAGATAAACAAGTCGTGTTAGTGCACGATGAACTGGACGAGCAGGATTTTAATTTAAATACCACCGTTCGCCTTTTTGAGCTGTCAGATCTCCGACAGCCAACACTGCTGTCAACCTGGTCCGGACCGACAGGTGCCATTGATCATAATGGCTTTGTCAGGGGTAATCGCTACTATATGTCAAACTATACCCGCGGCATGACCGTACTTGATATCTCAGACACATTGAACCCAACTGAAGCAGGATTCTTTGACACCTTTCCGTTGTCAGATGAAACGTCTTTCAATGGTGCCTGGGGAGTCTATCCGTTTTTACCCAGTGGTAACATTCTGATAAGCGATATCAACAGCGGCCTGTATATTGTTCGCGATAACACTAAGAAAACTGCACAGGGAAATGTGAGTTTTAATGCCACAACCTACTCGGTAGAAGAAGGCGACAGTCTCGAGCTTTCTGTCGAAAGGAAAGAGGGCAGCCAGGGTGATGTCAGTGTCAGGTGGGAGTTACTGGCCGGTGCTACCAACGACGATGATGTTGGCATGGATTCAGGTATTCTTTCCTGGACAGACGGACAACTCCAAAACCAGACAATTTCAATCCCGATCAGAACTGACAGTAACCTTGAGCCACGAGAAAGTTTCCTGATTCGACTTTATGATCCCAGGGGATCTCTTTCTCTGGGGTCACCCAGTATTTCAGTTATCTCTATTCAGGCTTCTTCCGGGAACTCACCTCCAGTCGCTGATGCCGGCGGCAACGTGTCTGTCAGCGCTGGAGAAACTGTTTCCCTGCAGGGATCTGGTAGCGATGCTGATAGCACGAACCTGGTGTATCTCTGGGAGCAGCTTTCTGGTCAGACCGTGACGCTAAACGGAACCGACAATCCAGAACTCACCTTTACCGCACCGACATCTTCGGGCACTCTTTCTTTTCGGCTAACAGTCACAGATGAAATGGGGGCAGACCATTCCGACACTGTGACGGTGACGGTGGCGGTCGCTGCTGTAACGACAACACCGGCACCAGTTGAGCGCAAAAAGGGCGGCGGTGGCGCAGTGGGTTACCTGATTTTAACCATGCTGCTGGTTTTGTTAACACGGCAAAAAAAAACTGAATCACCGAGTTTAAATCGTACTTCAAACTAAGCACCTTGCGATCCAGTACAACTTTGGAAATCTATGTGAAACCAGGTGATCAATGAATGGTTCGCCGCAATCACGAGAACTTCTCATTTTTGGGTTTGTTTTCGTTATTCTTGGACTTGGAATTTTCCACCAATCCATCAATTCTTTATTGGAATATAATCGAACCGCCATTTCTTCCGGGCAAATCTGGCGGCTTGTTAGCTGTCATTTTGTTCACCTGAATTTCTTACATACTTTACTGAACACAACAGGTCTTATCCTCTGTTTTGCTGTTTTTGGAACCCCTAAGAACCCTGTATGGAGCTGCATCTACCTGATCACACTGGCGCTGTTTGTCAGCGCCGGCCTTTTCTTTTTTTCACCAGATGTCATCTATTACCTAGGTCTTTCAGGCTTGCTACACGGAATCCTGATTCATTATCTGATCGTTGGATTTAACAGGCACCGGCTAATTCATGAACTGGGTATAGCTTTTGTTGTTTTGAAATTAGTCATTGAGCAACTGCCAATGTTTGATGTATTTTATTTGCAGAACTATATTGGTGACAGGGTCATTACTGAGTCCCACCTGTACGGGGCTATTGGTGGTCTGCTATGGGTTGTCATTCAACGACAACTAACAAACGCTGGTCAATCCACAGGTCATTGAAGACTTCAATGAAAGCGCCTGGTACCGGCGACGGCCAACACAGCGGTAGTGTAGTTTGACCCTGAAACTTGTAAAGGATGCTCCCATTAAATGTACCATGTAGCCGGTGTTTGCTGCCGGCCCATATGGCATCGCCCAGGCTTATTTACTAGAAGACACTTCTTCTAGTTAAAAGTGAAGCTGGGATGCTTCTAGTTGAGCGTGCCAAACACAGGAAAAACATCAGGGGTATTCGACGCAGAACCTGGTGAAAGCGCTCATTTGAAGAGAAAAACAGAATCGTATTATAAAGCTTGCACGCGAAAGCCACATCAGCTTTCCTCAGAACGAGTGCAGCCAGACGAGGCGGCATGCCACCAAGTTAAGTAACTGCGGAGGATTAAGAGTAGTGCCAGGAGACTTCAGACACCAATTCCTCAGCTACCTGCCACTACCAATCTTTCAGCTTTCCCACTCCCACAGAGGAAGGAAAACCTCAGCTTTTCGAAGATTGTTCAGATAGCTTTAGATTTGGACAAAACAACAATCCCGGTTTCCCTGGGAACAACTGCCCAACCTACTCGAGGAGAACTTGCACATTGTCACGTAGTTCGCCAACCACTGCTTAGTGAATAGCGAGCTACTACGACATAACGCTGCCCATCTACCTACGAACCCATTCCATGAATGACTCTGAATATCAATTCAAAAGTCGACTCTATCTTTTACTTCCATCTCATCTAACTACCTACCTGCTAGTAGGTAATCAGACTAGATCACGATCTACGTTGGTCTATTGTGCGACGACGTTAATCGCACTAGGCCCTTTCTGACCCTGCTCAACTTCAAAGCTCACACTTTGACCTTCTGCAAGTGATTTGAATCCATCAGCTTGGATAGCGCTATGATGAACGAATACATCAACACTACCGTCAGACGGTGATATAAATCCAAACCCTTTACTATCGTTAAACCATTTTACCGTACCTGTCGCCATTTTCTGCTACCTTTCCATATTGTTAATCGCACATTATATTAGCAAGTTAACCCTTTTGGTACGAGATATTTGAATTAAACACATTATTTCGCACTCTGCTTAGGACAGATCTGCCCAAAACACCAGGTTAAGGGTATATTTCGATGAAATATTGACCCTAGTAGCGATTCAGCAGCCCCACCTTCTGTATAATTCCCGCTCTCCTGCTAGCTGCCGAGCAGCGTTTGTCACAAGCCAGCCATGACAATGTCCTGTATTTGGTTGCGCAATCTACCGCTGCACTCTTTCGTTGTGGATAGGATTATAAGTGAGGTTATTCGGCGCCTCAGTCGAGTGTCGACCTAGCAAGACTGGGAATTACACTTTATATTTGAATCTACCGATGCTGAGTATTGTTAACAATGACCTGGATTCGGAATGCACCATGAGACTTTGTGTGATTTGTGAATTGATGGGCAACTAATCACGCAGGTTCAAGAAGAATCCCGGGTTGCAGATTTTCTGAGGCCATACTAATTACTAAGAGACGAAGGAATTGGAAATAGAACTGGTTCATGTAATAACAGCGACACTCATCTTGATCGCTTTTGGTATGGGCCTGGGCCTAGGACTGGATAACTTCAGAAATATACTCCTTGCGCCAAAAGGCGTATTTATTGGAATGTTCGGGCAGCTCGTTCTCTTGCCTCTAGCTGCCGTGTTTTTGGCGTCGTTTGCAGACTCTCCTATTCTGATAGTGGGCCTGATATTGATAGGTGTTTGCCCTGGTGGCTCTTCCTCAAACTATTTTACCTACCTGGCTCGGGGTGATGTTGCCTTATCGGTTTCCCTCACAGCATTGAGTGGCATTCTTTCAGTCGTATCTGTGCCGTTTGTATTTAATATCGCCAGTGGCATGTTGCTCCATTCCAGTGTGTCGGTTTCCTTGCCTGTTGTAGATACGATGTTAAGAATTTTTCTCTACTTGATTGTACCGGTAATGGTTGGAATGACCTGTAGAAATTTTTTCCCTGAATTTTCTGATCGACGTAAAGGACTGATCGCCACCGCGGCCTTTGCTGTACTTGTCGCGCTTACTCCCGTGTTAATAGCTGAGCATCTGAGATTGATATCCGGGCAAGCATGGCTGATTTTTGTCCTGGTGGCACTACTAATTATTTTTACTATGGGTTCGGGCTTTACCTTGGGGAAAATTACCGGGTTGAGCCTCCCGCAAACACGCAGCCTTACTATAGAAATTGGAGTACAAAATGTTGCCTTGGCAATTGTATTGGCGCTGACATTCTTTGGGGACTCGGCTTATGCGCTTGTCTCCGTTATCTATTTGGTACTTATGTACGTTTTTGTTCCTGCCTTTATCTTCTATTGCAGGAGGGGAAAAGCAGAGTAGCTTAGCCAATAATTAAGAGTTCAAAATGGATCTAGAAAAATCAGGTCGGACTGCACTTGTTTGTGGCTCAAGCGCCAGTTTGGGCCTCGCTTGTGCCGACGTGTTAATGAAAAGCGATTGAAACAACTTCTGGCTGACTGTTCAAGCCCAATTCTGCTCAACAACAATGCCGGTCCCAGTACAAAGCTCTTTTCTGATACAGATAATCCGGTCTGGGAATCGACCTTGGACGGAAATAAAGCGGCACCTCTGATGATGATTCCGGTGGTTCTCCCAAAAATGGCTAAGCGCAAATTTGATAGAATCAAAAACATTACATCAGCAATAGTGACAACGTCAGCCTTATCATGTTCTTTCAGCTAGTGCCTGAGGATAGTTTTTTTAATGGGGTTAATCGGCGCCTCAGTTGAGTATCGATCCAAGCAGGGTCAATGGAAGGCATCCAGAATGCACTAAGCATCTAGCATAGAATTCAACCTCCACCCTACCCTCCTGCCATTTCCACCTGAGTAGCACCCACCCCCGGGTGCCCCCCACTTCAGCATGTGGGACTCCTCTATTACTTGGTATTACTAATGTGGACGAACAAGGCTGGTGAAGAGCGATCTATGCTCGTTTGCGTGTCTCAGGCAGCTGCAGGCAGGATCGACTGGAGTGACAATGAGCAGAAGAGTCTCTAAGCAAACAGGACCAAATTGTGCCATATGGGCTGACGTCACACAGGGGGTAAATGGCGATACAAAGCTTGTATGAAACCCCTGTGTTTACTGCATTCTTCAGATGCAAGGTAGATACAAGCTTGTAACAGAACTTTTTGAAAATTATATTGTCATGTAACAGAGGCTTTAAAAATATAAACAGGAATAAAACAATGTTAACAAGACTAATATTGGCATTGATACTAATGTTTAATATCTCAAGTTGCCAATCTTGGGAAATACAACCTACTAATACCATTGAAGAACTGGAAAATAACCTGTTAAGGATTTTTGAAGATTCCGGTCTATCGGGTATTTCTATTGTAGTAACAAATGACGCAAAGTTGTTATACAACAAGTCATTTGGGTATGCCAATGTACTAGTCAAAAAACCATACACTAATACCACAGTTCAGAATATAGGTTCAGTTTCCAAGACCTTTATAGCAGCTGCTATTATGAAAGCCCAGGAGTTGGGGAAACTTAAATTGGATGGCCCCATAAACAAATATTTGCCATTTGAGGTAGTACACCCAAAATATCCTGAAGCACCTATTACATTAAGACATTTGTCACAACATACTTCCGGAATTACAGATGAAGTGTCTTATTTACGAGCTTATGTACTAGACCAACCTAATGCCGATTATTCTCATCTTCCTGACGATGCTCAGGAGTACATCTCCATAATGAAAGAGAATGAAAGGATTTCTTATGCAGAATTTTTGGAAAATGTACTTAGAAAAAACGGGAAATGGTACACTGCCAAGAACTTCACCAATAAAGCTCCTGGAAAACGCTATCATTATAGCAATATGGGAGCGGCTTTAGCAGCTTTAGTGATTGAAAACGCTACAGGGCAATCTTTCTATGAGTTTACAGGGCAGTATATTTTCAATCCATTGCAGATGGAAAAGACCTCCTGGGAATTGACTGATAACAGCCGTGAAGATTTTGCCGTCCGTTACTTTCCAGACAACATACCCGTTCCGGATTACCATTTGATAACAACTGCTGATGGTGGCCTGATTACTAGTACCCAAGATATGGGCAATTACCTGATAGAAATACTGAATGGGGCTAATGGCAAGGGAACTATTCTTTCACAAGATTCTTACAAGGAAATGTTTAAACGAACCAAGCTGGGCAGTGAATCCAGTGGTATTTTTTGGGGCGTAAATGAGGATGGGGTACTTAACCACTCTGGTAGCGACCCAGGTGTATTAAGTATTCTGGCAATATATCCTAAAAGGGGTGTAGGAATTTTTATAATGACCAATGATAGTGCTGATGAAAGCAAGAAACTGATGGTAGCCATCAAACAAATTTGGGAAGCCCTTAAAAAACATAATTGGAAGTAATAAAATTATGACCCACAGATACAAAGTTGATACAAATTTTTTTGTAACCATCGAGTTTAAAGGGTTTCAGAGGGTATTTCTAATGTAGACGGGTAAAGCAGGTAAAGAGCTATCTTTGCTCGGCTGCGTGGCACAGGCACCGGTCGACAAGTACGGGCTTTTTGGTCGGGATTTGTCATTGTGTTAACTTATAACAGTGTCTAAACATATAACTACAGAAGGTTTCATTGAACGTGCTCGCAAGGTGCACGACAACCGGTACGACTATTCGAAAGTAATATACCTAGCCGCCATAAGTACATTTACGATAATTTGTCCTGAACGCGGTGAGTTTGAACAGCGGCCAGCGAATCATTGCACCGGGCGTGGCTGCCGTGAGTGTGGAGGGAATAAACCGCTGACGTTGGATGGATTTATCGAGCGTGCTAACAAGGTTCACAAAGGTCGTTATGACTACTCCCGTGTAGAGTTCACAAACGTTGAAAGTAAGATTGAAATTAGTTGAGTAATTCCGATTCAGAGTCGCAGGCACCCAGCCAACGTCGACTACAACGACCATCGGACTTCACGGGTCGGCAACTCAATCATTTTTACCAGGTAGCGTTGCGCCACGGCCTACCGGGTTTGTTGCTTGGCTGCCTGCTGCTGATCACTTCGGCGGAAATATTAACGGGTCAACTGAGCCGATTCCTTGCGACGCCCGCACCCTATGTTCTAGGTGCACTAGCGATCCTGCTGTTCACACTTATTTGGAGTTGGTACCTAAACAGGACAGTTTCAATCGCCCAATCAGGATGGATCCTTTACCTGCTGATTGTTTCTATCTGGGAAGAATGGGCTTTTCGGGTTGCGGTACCGAACGTTTTGGTGGGTACCGGGCTTGATCCCCGGGTTGCCATTATCGGCAGCAATATTCTGTTTGGCGCGATGCATTACTTCACCCTACGCTGGAAGGCTACATGGTGCTTCCTCGCCTTTCTTGGCGGCATGGGATTAAGCCGCCAGTACATAGAAAATGGAGATCTGTTAATCCTGATTGGCATTCACTGGATCGCGACTTTCCTCAATACACCCCGGTACCCAGGAAAACGAGCAGCTTCAGGTCAGGATTTGAGGTAGTCGTAGCGCCAAAAACGGCCGCCCTTCAGTTTGACCAATAGATATATGCCACCACCATCACTCAGTTTTTTGCTCTCATCTGTCATAGTCTTTGCAGCCTTCACTGCGACCGCGGTCAACTTGCCCATAACCAGTACCTTTTTGTACCGTCTAAGATAACTATCCAATACAAATATACCGACAGATATACCGGCAATTCTGGCGGATAACCTTGAATCCAAGTGGATATTATAATAAGAGAAAAGAAGAAAACCCTTTAAAAACAAGGTTTTTGGCAACATAGGAGTTTAAATTGGTCGGGACGGCAGGATTTGAACCTGCGACCACTACACCCCCAGTGTAGTGCGCTACCAGACTGCGCTACGCCCCGAAACGATGGGCATTGTACCAACATTAACAAGAAATTAAATGGTCCTGAAGCCACAAACAAGATCGCTTATGGATCTCTCTGGGGATCTCCCTTGCAAAAAGCACTGTGCTTTCATTTAAACCGCGAGCCAACTAGTCCTTAAACGCCTTCAGCAGCTCATTTAATTCCGCTATCATCTGCTGCACAAGCTGTCGAGACTGACTTTTATCGTCCTTTTGTTCCTGGCCGGAAAGCCGCTGCCTGGCCCCTATAATGGTAAAACCCTCATCGTATAAGAGAGCCCGGATCTGGCGAATCACGAGCACATCGTGACGCTGATAGTAGCGTCGATTACCCCGTCTTTTTAAAGGGCTTAGCTGGGGAAACTCCTGCTCCCAGTAGCGAAGCACATGAGGTTTAACGGCACACAGGACGCTGACTTCACCTATGGTAAAATACCGCTTGCCGGGAATAACCGGTAGATCAGGATTCTGTTCTTGGTCCAGCATAGGATTCAACCCTGGCCTTTAGCTTCTGGCCTGCCCGAAAGGTTACCACTCGTCGCGCAGATATCGGAATGCCCTGCCCAGTCTTCGGGTTTCGTCCAGGCCTCTGGCTTTTATCCCGAAGATCAAAATTGCCAAAGCCTGATAATTTAACCTGCTCTTTAGATGCCAGTGATACCCGAATCTCTTCGAAGAACAATTCAACAATTTCTTTAGCTTCACGCTTATTCAAACCCATCTCTTCGAACAGTTTTTCCGCCATCTCTGCTTTGGTTAGCACTCTCATCACTAGTCCCTTAAATTGGCATTGAGCTGTTTTTTCATGACAGTGACGATCTGCTTCATCGCACTATTGACTTCATCGTCTTTAAGAGTGCGCGATGGATGCTGGAAGGTCAACCCCAAGCCTATACTTTTGCTATTATTTTCAATGCCTTTGCCCGAATAAACATCAAATAACTTTAGGTTAACAAAGTATTCAGGGGCGTTGCTGGTAACCACCTCCCTCAATTGGCTAGAGGTTATTGAGGCACTCACCACAACAGCGATATCTCGCCTGATTACTGGAAACCTGGAAATCTCCTGCACACTGGGAATCGTCCTGGCAACAACCTCCCTGATATCAAGTTCAAACAGGTAGCAGGGCGCCCGCAGGTCAAATCCTGCTTGAACCTGCCCATCCAGCAACCCTAAATACCCGACTGGCCGACCCTCGCGCGATACCCTGGCACACTGACCGGGCTGCAAAGCGACGTGTTCACAAGGGCTGAACTCATATTCACCAACATCTTCTGCGCCCAGCAGATACTCCACATCACCTTTTAGATCATAAAAATCAACGGCTTCACTGGCCGACGCCCAGTTCTCCAGTCTGCGGCCACCCATGATCACACCACCTAGCCTCTGCTCCTGTCTTAAATTTTCCAGGGTGAGGTTTTCCCCTACCTGTCTGAAAACCATTCCCAATTCGAACAGGCGCACCCGGTTCTGTTGCCGATTCTGATTATACGCTGCAGCCTTGAGCAGGCCAGTCCACAACGAGGTCCGCATGACAGCCATATCTGCTGACAATGGATTCTTCAATCTCACTGCCAGGTCATCCGCATTTATGAGTGCCTGCTGCGCCTCATCGACAAAACTATAAGTAACCGCCTCATGATAACCCCTGGCAACCATAACCTCTTTCATAGCGAGCTGGTTTACCACCGCCTCCGGTGCTTCGAGCATGTTGAGGTGACTCACAGGCGTCGTCACCGGTAGGTTGTTATAACCGTATACGCGACTGATCTCTTCGATTAAATCCGCCTCAATGGCAATATCAAATCGATGCGAGGGGGAAAGCACATCCCAACAGACATCGTCGTCTACTTCCGTCTGGCTAAACTGAAAATCAAGTCGCCCTAAAATGTTTTCAATTTCTGGGCTAGCTATCTCCATACCCAAAACTCTGCTGACTCGACTGGACCGTAATCTGACCGGTGCTTTAACGGGCAACAATGCCTGATCGCAGACATCCACAGTCGGGCCCGCCTGGCCACCTGCAATAGCAATCAACAATTCACTGGCCCGCTCAATGGCCTCAGCCTGACCGTTATAGTCGACACCGCGTTCAAAACGATGACAGGCATCGGTCTGCATGCCATAAGATCTCGCCTTGCCTGCAATTCCCAGCGGCGTAAAAAAGGCGGCCTCCAGGAATATGTTGCGCGTCTCAGCGCGCACTGCAGAGCCTTCGCCACCCATAATACCGCCCATACCGACTGGGCCAGAATCGTCAGTAATCAAGGTTGTACCCTTGAGCAATTCAATGCGAGAACCATCCAGCAACGTCAACTTCTCGCCGGCAGCAGATAATCGGACGGTGATACCGCCTTTCAGATGATCCAGATCGTAGGCATGCATGGGCTGGTTCAATTCCAGCATAACAAAATTGGTAATGTCGACTACTGAGTCGATGCTGCGAATACCAGATCGTCGTAACTTTTCTTTCAGCCATAGTGGAGAAGGCTGCGATAGATCAACATTACGAATAACCCGCCCTACAAACCTGGGGCAGGTCTCCGGGCAGTCCAGTTTCACGGGGAAAACATCATCAATTTGGTTCTCAATGGAAGCCACCTGATTGATCTTCAGATCCAGGTTATTAAGCAGGCCGGTTTCCCTGGCGATACCCTTAATGCCCAGACAATCCCCTCTATTGGGAGTCAGGTCGACTTCAATACAGGTGTCATCCAAAGCCAGGTAATCAATGATATCCGTGCCATTGACTGCATCAAGTGGCAGTTCCATCAACCCTTCATGGTTTTCGCTGAGACCCAGTTCACGTTCAGAACAGAGCATGCCAAATGATTCAACACCCCTCAATTTGGCTTTCTTGATCTTAAATTCTTCCAGCCTGGCACCAATGGTTGCATAAGGTACTTTTATCCCGGCACGGGCATTTGGCGCGCCACAGACGACCTGCTGCAAGCCATTGCCACCATTAACCGAACAGATCACAAGCTTATCTGCATTAGCGTGAGCATTAACCTCAATGATTTCTCCGACCACCACGCCCTGCAGACTCGCAGCAACCGGTGCTACGCTATCTACCTCAAGGCCTGCCATAGTCAACTGATCGACCAATGCCGTTGTGGACAAATCAGGATCAACAAATTCTCGCAACCAGCGTTCACTGAATTTCACGAAAATTTCTCCAGAAATCGCAGGTCATTATCGATAAAATAACGTAAATCAGGGACACCATAGCGGAGCATGGCAAGACGGTCAGGGCCCATGCCAAATGCAAATCCCGTATACTTTTCTGAATCTATGCCAGACATCTCAAGCACCCTTGGATGCACCATCCCAGAACCCATCACCTCCAGCCATCCTGTACTACCACAAACTCTGCACTGGCCTTCACCCAGACAGTTTACGCACTGTACATCCACTTCAGCGGAAGGCTCTGTGAACGGAAAATAAGAGGGCCGAAAACGAACCTGCAAATCATTGTTCTCGAAGAAAACCCGCAGGAATTCAGCTATGGTCCCTTTCAGATCCGCAAAGCTACTCCGTTCATCGATCAACAAACCCTCTACCTGATGGAACATCGGCAGATGCGAAGGATCAGGCGTATCTACCCGGAAGACTCTCCCTGGGCATATAATTCGATAGGGTGGCTTTCTCGCCTCCATCACACGCACCTGTACGGGTGATGTATGTGTTCTCAGCAGCAGGCTATCGGAAAAGTAAAAGGTATCATGCATGGCCCTGGCAGGGTGGTGCCGGGGCAGGTTCAGGGCTTCAAAGTTGTGATAATCATCTTCGATTTCAGGCCCTTCTACGACTTCATAGCCGATACTCGCGAAAAACTGTTCTATCCTTGCCAGTACTTTAGTCACAGGATGCAGCGAACCGGCTTCTACGTTTCGCCCAGGTAGGGTGACATCAATGGCCTGGGCCTTCTGCTGCTGCTCAAGGGCAGCGCGCTCCAGTTGTTCCCGCCTGTTTAAAATAGCGGCTTGCAGTAAACCTTTGACACGATTAATTTCTGCACCCGCTGCGGGCCGATCAGCCACGGGCAGCTGGCCAAGCATTCTCAAACGCTCAGTTAAAGCGCCTTTCTTGCCAAGGTAGTCAACTCGATATTGTTCCAGTGCAGGGATGTCAATCGCACCTTCAATGGCCTTGAGCGCTGCCTGCTGTAATTGATCTAATTCCTGCATGATCACTGGTATCTAAGTATAAGCCGGCACCAACCCGGGCCTGCCAATCTTAGATTCAGGCGGCTTCAGCAAGCGCTTGCTTTGCCCGCTCTGCCAAGGCAGCAAAAGCGTCTGCTTCGTGCATGGCCAAATCAGCGAGCACGCGACGATCAATTTCCACATTTGACTTTTTCAGGCCGTTAATCATACGGCTGTACGATAAACCATGTTCGCGTGCCGCAGCATTAATCCGCTGGATCCACAATCCACGGAACATACGCTTCTTGACCTTGCGATCGCGATAAGCATACTGGCCCGCTTTGGTTACCGCCTGCTTGGCAACTCGGAAAACTCGACTGCGAGCACCATAGTAGCCTTTGGCGGCCTTCATTACTTTTTTGTGACGACGGTGTGCAGTAACACCTCTTTTTACTCTAGGCATGGGATCATCCTCAGAACCATTTTATTGTTGAATTCCCGGCTTACCGGGCCTGACAGGACTTAATGTCCCAGCAATCGCCGTATCAAAGGGATGTCTGCAGGCGCAATATCTTTCAACTTGCGCAGCTGACGCTTTCGCTTGGTCGGCTTTTTGGTCAGGATGTGATTCCTGAAGGATTGTCGGTGCTTATAACCTTTAGCCGTTTTCTTAAAACGTTTGGCTGCACCACTACTAGTTTTCAGTTTTGGCATTTTCATGACTCCGCATTGTTCATTTTAATCGGCGCTCAAATACCCAAAGGTATCGCGCCTGTATCGCTGGGGGCTCAAGCCCGTCTCAGCTTTGCTTCAAGAATCTTCCCTGTTTACCTGAGGGGCATTCTTCTTCGAGTTGGGGGCCAGAACCATGGTCAATTGCCTGCCTTCCATTTTTGGAAACATCTCAACTGTGCCAATTTCGGCAAGATCCTCTTCTATCCGCTTGAGTAGGACCATGCCGAGTTCCTGGTGGGCCATTTCACGACCGCGAAACCGCAGCGTGACTTTAGCTTTATCCCCATCATTAAGGAAACGTGTCAGGTTGCGTAGTTTTACCTGATAATCTCCTTCTTCAGTGCCTGGGCGAAACTTCATTTCTTTAACATGCATACGGCGCTGTTTTTTCTTAGCCGCAGCTTTCCCTTTTTTGGCCTCAAATACACGTTTTCCATAATCCAGTATTTTACAAACTACCGGATCGGCATCTGGTGCAATTTCCACCAGATCAAGCTTGGCTTCCACAGCAGCTTTTAAGGCTTCGGCAATGGGAACAATTCCTAACTGATCCCCACCTTCACCAATTAAACGTACCTTTGAAACATCAATTTCTTCGTTAATCCGAGACTTTTTTGAACCGTCTTTTTTAATTCCGCTCGCTCCTTTGGCTTCTGAGGGCGGGCATTATAGCAAAATCAAGCCGTTCGTCCCTTTTTTTCTTCATCTTTTCGCAAAATTTCAATAAAATCTTCAATCGGCATGGTGCCCTGATCATCACCATTTCGTGCTCTTACAGCAATTTCCCCATTTGCCACCTCCCGATCGCCGACAACTACAAGATAGGGAACCTTCTGAAGGGTATGTTCCCGGACCTTGAAACCCACCTTCTCATTGCGAATATCTGCCTCAACTCTGAACCCAGCTGCCTTCAATGACGCCTGCACACGCAGCGCATAATCGGCCTGGTTGTCGGTAATATTAAGGACGACACATTGTACGGGAGCCAGCCAGACGGGCATGTCCCCACCGTATTCCTCGATCAGGATACCTATAAAGCGCTCAAACGACCCGAGAATAGCGCGATGCAGCATTACCGGCGTCTGCCGCGAACCATCCTTAGCCACATACTGAGCATCCAGCCTGCCCGGCATGGAAAAATCCACCTGCATGGTTCCGCACTGCCAAACTCTCCCCAGGCAGTCTTTCAATGAAAACTCAATCTTCGGTCCATAAAAAGCCCCTTCTCCAGGCAGTTCCTCCCAATCCAGTGACTTTGTATTCAGAGCCAGAGCCAGAGATTGCTCAGCTCGGTCCCAATCTGAATCGGAACCCACTCGATTTTCAGGCCGAGTAGATAACTTAATAATAATCTCGTTGAAACCAAAATCCCGGTAAACCGCGGACAATAGATCAATAAAGCTGATCACTTCCTGTTGGATCTGGTCTTCTCTACAGAATATGTGGGCATCATCCTGCACAAATGCCCTGACCCGCATAATCCCCTGCAAAGTACCGGACGGTTCATTCCTGTGACACGAACCAAATTCAGAAAGGCGAAAGGGCAACTCTCGATAGCTCTTCAGGCCTTGATTGAATACTTGCACATGGCACGGGCAATTCATGGGCTTAATGGCATACTCGCGATTTTCCGAGGAAACCGAGAACATATCGTCCCCGAATTTGTCCGCATGACCTGACCTTTCCCACAAAGACATATCAACCATCTGCGGTGTTTTAATTTCTTGATAACCATTGTTATTCTGAACTTCACGGATATAAGCTTCAATTATCTGCCAGATCTGCCAGCCTTTTGGATGCCAGAAGACCATCCCAGGTGCTTCCTCCTGCGTGTGAAACAAATCCAACCGCTTGCCTAGTTTTCGATGATCACGCTTTTCTGCTTCTGCGAGACGAAACAGGTACTGCTTAAGCGCCTTTTTATCGTGCCATGCAGTTCCGTATATCCGCTGTAACATCTCGTTCTTAGAATCACCCCGCCAGTATGCACCGGCAACTTTAGTGAGCTTAAAAGCCCGCAATTTTCCAGTATCCGGGATATGTGGGCCCCGGCAAAGGTCGATAAAATCCCCCTGCTGGTAAAACGACAAATCCTCTTGGTCCGGAATACTTTCCAGAATCCGAACCTTATATTGCTCACCTTTCTGCTCGAACAGTTTAATCGCGTCCTGCCTGGAAAGGAGACTACGACTGACAATTAACTTTTCTTTTGAAATCGCAGTCATTTTCTTTTCGATACGCTCAAGATCTTCTGGCGTAAAAGGGCGCTCGTAGGCAAAATCGTAATAGAATCCATCTTCAATAACCGGACCTATTGTCACCTGCGCCCCGGGGAAAAGCTGCTGTACCGCCTGAGCCATTAAATGGGCACAGGAATGACGTAATATCTCGAGGCCAGCTTCGTCCCTGGCGGTGATAATAGCGACCGAGGCATCCTGATCTATAACAAAGGATGTGTCGGTGAGGACCTGATTGACCCGCCCCGCCAAAGCAGCATCGGCAAGTCCCGGTCCTATTGACCGGGCAACCTGATCTACAGTGACTGCGTTTTCAAAATGTTTTTCAGTACCATCGGGTAATGTAATCAGTGGCATGATCGAGCTCCTTGTCAGTGGTGACCCTTACCAAAGGCCACTTGCGGCGCGAACAAAATTCGCAGGCCATAAGATGCTTACCGTCAAAAGCCAGATTCTGGTAGGAACGGTCGGATTCGAACCGACGACCCCCGCCTTGTCGAGGCGATGCTCTAACCAACTGAGCTACGTTCCTGTAAAATCAAGCTTCTGGGGTTGCTGGCAGTTAAAAAGCCACCTCCCATGAGGGCGTGGAATATATCAGGAAATTCGCTTAATTTCTAGCTCCTGACAAACTGCTCGCGCAGCGATTCAATCTCATCTCTGACATTAGCTGCCTCTTCAAATTCAAGATTTTTAGCAAACTTGAACATCTCTTTTTCCAGCACGACGATACGCTTCTCGAGATCAGCAGGTGCCAGAGCGGCACTATAGCGACTTTTCGATTCAGACGCTCTACTACCCCGTTTTAATTTCGCCCCTTTGCTACTGCCGTCCCTAGCCCCCTCCATGATATCGGCAACTTCCCTGACCACTGTCCTGGGCGATATATTATTCTCCTGATTAAAGACCAATTGCTTTTCACGGCGACGATCGGTTTCATCAATGGCCCGTTGCATTGAACCGGTGACTCTATCCCCGTAAAGAATAGCCATACCATTGATATTTCTCGCAGCCCGCCCAATAGTCTGAATCAGCGATCGATCTGAACGAAGAAAACCTTCCTTGTCCGCATCCAGTATAGCGACCAACGAGACTTCGGGCATATCCAGACCTTCTCTGAGCAGGTTGATACCAACAAGCACATCGAAGTGCCCCAAACGTAAATCCCTAATAATTTCGACTCTCTCCACGGTGTCAATATCCGAATGCAGATAGCGAACCCGAACACCATTTTCGTCGAGATAGTCAGTCAGATCTTCAGCCATTCGCTTGGTGAGAGTGGTCACCAGCACTCGCTCCTGTTTTGCAGCCCGTATCCTGGCTTCTGAAAGCAAATCATCAACCTGATTCCTGGCAGGCCTAACCTCCAGTACCGGGTCAGTCAAACCTGTAGGACGAACGACCTGTTCAACCAGTTGCCCGTAATGTTCTTTTTCATAGTTACCGGGCGTTGCCGACACAAATATGGTCTGCGGCGCTCTGGCTTCCCATTCTTCAAACCGCATGGGCCTATTATCAAGTGCCGATGGCAACCGGAATCCATAATTTACCAGGGTTTCCTTTCTTGACCGGTCGCCTTTGTACATAGCGCCAATCTGCGGAATTGACACATGCGACTCATCCACAATCAGCAGGGCATCATCCGGCAGGTAGTCATAAAGGGTCGGCGGTGGCTCACCCGCCTGTCTACCCGAAAGATAGCGGGAATAATTTTCAATGCCACTGCAATAACCCAACTCTTTTATCATCTCTAAATCATAGCGGGTTCGCTGTTCCAGACGCTGCGCCTCAACCAGTTTATTGTTTTCATGGAGTTGCTTAAGTCTGGTATCCAATTCCATTTTAATCTTATCCAGCGCCTTCTCTATAGTTTCTCTCGGCGTCACATAGTGGCTTTTCGGAAAGATGGTAATACGAGGAACCTTCCTGTTCACTTCGCCTGTTAACGGATCAAACAGTGTGATCTGCTCGATTTCATCGTCATATAACTCAATCCTTATGGCTTCTTTATCAGATTCGGCAGGGAATACATCGATCACATCGCCTTTCACCCGGTAGGTTGCTCTACGCAGTTCCATTTCGTTGCGAGTGTACTGGAGTTCAGCAAGGCGTCGCAGCAACCAACGCTGATCAACTCGGTCACCTCGGTCTAGATGCAAGACCATATTAAGGTAAGCACCGGGATCTCCCAGGCCATAGATGCTTGAGACCGAAGCAACTACCAGGGCATCCCTACGTTCCAGCAATGCCTTTGTAGCTGAAAGCCGCATCTGTTCGATATGATCATTGATGGCAGAATCCTTCTCAATATAAGTATCCGAGGAAGGCACATAAGCTTCGGGCTGGTAATAATCATAATACGAAACGAAATACTCAATGGCGTTGTTTGGAAAGAAGCTTTTGAACTCACCGTATAACTGTGCCGCCAACGTTTTATTGGGCGCCATGACCAGCGTCGGCCGCTGCAGTCGCTCGACTAAATTCGCTATGGTGAAGGTCTTTCCAGAACCGGTCACGCCCAGTAGCATCTGGGTTGCAAGGCCAGACTGAATACCTTCGTGGAGCTTGTCAATGGCTTGAGGCTGGTCACCCGCCGGAGCAAACTTTGAAACCACTTTAAACGACTCACCTTTCATTACAGGTCCAAACCTACCAGGGGGAGAGACATTATGCCCTAGTTGAATACGACTTTTATGATCTTTTGCTCAGTGTCATGGGCCACACGACTGCAATTGCTATTTACTGCGGTTTCCGTTGCATTTCCAGGGGCTTATTACTTCTATTTGCTCACAGATGGTAAAGCCATGTTGACGATGCCTGAACATACCCTTAGAATCCGTTCCTTGTTTAGATTCCCCGATAGCTCAGTTGGTAGAGCAAATGACTGTTAATCATTGGGTCCCTGGTTCGAGCCCAGGTCGGGGAGCCACCTAACTATTCCCCAACGATAAACAGCAACCGGCTGACCTTCAGCTAACAAAGGTCTAAGCCGGTTACCGTCAGTTTATGCAGATTTAATCCAGCACAATCCGAGCTCGATTTTTCTCCACGGTAGAATGCCCTATACCCTTCACAGCAGTCAATTCTTCAGCAGAGAAAAACCGACCGTACTGGTCCCGGTAACGAACAATGGCTACAGCCTTGGTAGCCCCAATTCCTTCTAATGTCACAGCCAGCGTTTCTGCATCAGCCGAATTAATATCGACAGTTACTTCTAGTTCACCTTCCTGACTAACAGCTTCAGAAGCTGATGCAAGCGCATTACCCAACCCCAACCCTAATATCAGCAATAAATGTATGATCCATTTTTCCATGTTTGATGTAACTCCTTAATAGATTAATTTCCGGTAACAGCAAAACCAGACTATCAAGGTAGGTGCGCGATCTGGGTAAGAGGCTATACCCTTGAGGATTGGAATAAACTAAATTACCAGTGCGGTATCGCCTATTCCCCTTCTAAGCCGAATATGGGCCGGGTGCTGGACCACTTCTTACAACTGGGACAATGCCAGTTCAGGCGCTTTCCCTCAAACCCACATTCAATACAGCGGTAAGCAGGTTTGTCCGCCACCAATGCGTCCGCGAAACTACGCAATATATATAGATTCTGTTTAGATATGCCGTGAGCATTCTCAACGTGCAGGTCAATTAACTGCCTTAATCCTCGTAGGGTGGGGTTCTTCTTGAGGTGACTAGCAATGTATTTTGCAGCAGCCTCATCGCCCTGTTCTTCCTTAACGCTTTCTGCCAGGGCCAGCACAATGGAAATTGAAGATGTCTTGGTTAAACAATTTTCCAGAAACCCGCGATAGTCATCAAGATCAAACCCCCCCAGCTGATAAGTCTTTTTCAGCAATACAAGCGCTTCAGGTACAAAATCGACATCCTGCTCAGGCAATCTCTTAAGCACCTTAAGGGCCTGTTCAAAGCGACCTTCATCCAGTTCCAGCCTGGCCTGGAGCAGACTCACCCTGGGGTTTTTCGCCAGATGGCCCGTTGCACCGCTGATCGCCACCCGCGCGGCGGCGATATCACCGGTTTCAATCAACTGTTCAGCCTGTTCGCAATAATAGTGGGAGATGGCCTCGTCAATCTGTTCCTGATTTTCACCGCCTACCATCAATTTAGCGGTATCGATGGCTTTCTGCCATTCCCGTTCCTGCTCATAGATACTTAAAGTAATTTTAAGACTGTCAGTCTGATACCGGGGATTTTCTCTAGCCAGCTGTATCGATAATGCTTCTGCTCGGTCCAATAACCCTGCTTGAAGATAGTCCCTTGCTAATTCAATCTGTACCTGGTGCCGAGTTTTAGTATCCAGCCTGGCTCTGGATAAAATGCTTTCATGGACGACAACAGCTTTTGCCAGCTCACCGCGACGTCTTAGTAAACCACCTAGTGCCAAGTGTGTTTCTACATTGTCGCTGAGGAACTCTAACTCGCCAACCAGTGCTGCCACGGCCTGATCATGCTGGTCATTTAACAGATGTCGGAGGCCCAGTTCCAGAGATCGCGACTGCTTTCGCTCGCGCCGACCAAGCCACCAGCCTGCCGCTATCGCAAACACAAACAACAACCATAAAATCCAGCTTTCCATTTGTATCTAACCTCAACCCATAAATATCTATCCATTTGACCAATTGCGGTACCAGTCAACCGACCACAAAGCTAAAAAGGGCAGAAACCAGGCCCTAAGGTTCCGGCGACTTGCGTCTCAGGTTTGACCAGGTTCTGGATAGATTCCCCAGCACGAAGCCCAGCACGAAAACCGCCAGCAACCACCAGGATACCGGCCACTGCGGTGATTCATAATCCAAAAATCTCAGCTGTACAGCGTCACTATTTTCCGAGGCTATAACGGCCACCACAAGAAAAATGACAGCGAGAGACACTTTTACTAGCTGTTTTTTTATCCAACTCATTTGGCAGCTGCACCCCTTAATAACCTGCTCATAGGATTGTACACTTTATCGGCCTGACAGGAGAATCAAGAGTTATAGAAATAGAATTAGAATTAAAGATAACAATTTAAAAGACTACCGGGTATATCGGAGCATCTGACAATGCCTTTCCGCATTGTCCTAGGGCAATCCAGCCATTGAGTTGACAGGAGATTGGCACTGAACCTTTATAAGGAAGCTGAGCCTCTACTGACCAACTTAAAACGACTTAATTCAAAAGTTTTATTTAAAGCTTAATTTAAAAACCAAATTTAAAAGCTATGGCACGGGCAACCGGGGTACGGGCAGCCGGTGCCCGCCACAAAAGATGCGGGCCATCAAAATTACATCCAACTTCGAATCTGTTAAACACCAAGGCTACTGTATCTGAACAGCTTCAGATACAGGCCTAGAAGTCAAAAAAAGCGTGTTTAGTCTAAGTTGCTGTTAACTCTTTCACGAAGCTCTTTACCCGGCTTGAAATGAGGCACATATTTACCCGGTAGAGAAACCTTTTCACCGGTCTTGGGATTTCGCCCTACCCGAGGTGCTCGGTAATGCAAAGAGAAGCTACCAAAGCCTCTAATCTCAATCCGTTCCCCATTGGCTAATACATCTCCCATGTGATTCAGGATCAACTTCACAGCCAATTCCATGTCTCTGGCAGTCAGGTGCGTCTGCACCGCCGCTAATTTTTCTATGAGCTCAGATTTAGTCATCTTAGAAACTATTCATCCTCTGTGACTGCTTTTTCCCGTTCCTTCTTAATGAGATCACCCAAGGTTGCAGGTGTTACCGCAGCAACTTCTCTGTCCCGATGCTCTTTGACCGCAGACTTTTCATCAGCAATATCTTTCGCTTTTACTGAAACACTCAGACTACGATTCTTACGGTCAACATTGGTGATTTTCACTTCTAGAGAATCACCCACAGCAACAACTGTTCGAGCATCAACAACATGCTCTATAGACAGATCGCCTGCCTTAAGTATACCCTCTACCTCGTCTGACAATGCAACTACCACTTGCTTCGCGTCAACAGATTTTACATTACCCTTAACAATCGAGCCCTTTTCATTGGCTGCCACATAATCTGAAAAAGGATCTCCATCCATCTGCTTCAGACCTAACGAGATACGCTCCCGTTCTGAATCGATCGCCAGGATGACAGATTCTATCTCATCACCTTTAGTGAATCGCCGAACCGCTTGTTCACCGGGTTCGTCCCATGAGATATCAGATAAATGAACCAAACCATCAATTTCACCTTCAAGACCGATAAATATACCAAAATCAGTAATCGACTTGATATAGCCCTTGATCTGATCACCTTTCTTATGAAGCGTTGAGAATTCCTCCCAGGGGTTGCCTTTACACTGTTTAATGCCCAAAGAAATTCGACGGCGTTCCTCGTCAATATCCAGAACCATTACCTCAACCTCATCACCTACCTGTACAACCTTGGAAGGATGAATGTTACGGTTAGTCCAGTCCATTTCTGATACGTGAACCAGCCCTTCAACACCTTCTTCTAATTCGGCAAAACAACCATAGTCCGTTAAGTTAGTGACCTTGGCTACGGTGCGTGCGCCTTCTGGATAACGGCGAGTAATTGCCACCCAGGGATCCTCACCTAACTGCTTAAGACCCAGAGAAACACGATTACGCTCACGATCGAATTTCAGAACCTTGACATCGATTTCTTCACCTACAGCCACAATCTCACTTGGATGCTTAATGCGCTTCCATGACATATCAGTGATGTGTAACAACCCGTCTACACCGCCAAGGTCAACGAAGGCACCATAATCCGTTAAGTTCTTAACAATACCCTTCAGTTCATGGCCTTCCTGTAGATTCTTAAGGAGCTCCTCTCGCTCTACGCTATTCTCTGCTTCCAGGACTGAGCGCCTGGAAACAACCACATTATTTCGTTTCTGATCCAGTTTAATAACTTTAAATTCAAGTACTTGCCCTTCCAGCTGCTCATTTTCTCGCAGCGGGCGAACATCAACCAGCGAACCCGGAAGAAATGCTCTAATATCATTGATCTCAACGGTGAAGCCACCTTTCACTCGTCCACTGATCAGTCCCTTGATAACTTCCTGGCTTTCATAGACTTTTTCCAGCATTTCCCAGGATTCTGATCTTTTCGCTTTTTCTCTGGAGAGACGGGTTTCACCGAAACCATCGTCTACTGCATCCATGGAAACCTTGACCGCATCCCCTATCGATATATCGATACCACCCTGCTCATTGAGAAATTCCGCTCTGGGAATGACCCCTTCTGATTTAAGACCTGCATGGACCGTTACCCATTCAGGATCGATATCTACAACGACACCGGTGATGATCGAGCCTGATTTCAACTCTACACTTTTTAGGCTTTCTTCAAATAATTCTGCAAAACTTTCGCTCATGTAATTTCCCCGACGCTAATGCGTCTTACCGTTTCCCAACTAAAACGGGTCTGTTAATAATGACTGGTAGCAAAGTTATTTCTGTTGGAAAGCCCATGCTCCAGTCCCTTTTTTCAGCAGTGTAGTGACTTGTTCTACCACCGCATCAATTGACAACATCGTACTATCGATAACGATTGCATCGGCTGCCGGTTTCAAGGGCGCTATCGCTCTTCCAGTGTCACGTGCATCACGCTCTTGAATGCTTTTCAAGAGGGCCGCAAGGCTAACATCAATATCCTTATCTTTCAACTGCTTATACCGCCTTTCAGCTCGAGCAGAGGCACTAGCTGTAAGAAATATCTTTAGATCTGCTGCTGGGAATACTACCGTGCCCATATCACGGCCATCAGCGATAAGGCCTGGAGGCTTACGGAAACTGATCTGCAGCTCACCTAGCGCCCTTCGTACAGAGGCTAATCTGGCTACTATAGACGCGTCCACGCCGGCCTGATCTGTTCTAATTTCCCAGGTGACATCTTGCTGCCTCAGGGAGATACGAAGAGGCTGATCAGGCTCTGGATTGGGTGAAAAAGTGACGTCCAATACTGCCGCCAGACTCGCCAACGCCTGCTCCTGATCCAACTCGATGTGATCTAAGCGAGCAGCGTAGCCCACTAATCGATACAATGCGCCACTATCAAGGATATGAAAGCCGGTGATTTTTGCTAACCGCTCTGTTATGACCCCCTTACCTGAACCGCTTGGGCCATCTATAGTAATTACCGGAACCACACTTATATTTTCGGAATCTTTTTTTTCAGCGTTCACCTGAGCTCCTGCACCGCTATCGCGATGGCAGTCTTATTTACCCGCCAAGTATTACCCCTGATTACCCAGGCCATCAAATCATATGACATTACTTTATATCGTTAATAGAGGAAAAATAGTCTCTAGCAGCTTTCGCTCTGAGTAATACCTGTTCAAGTTCTTCAAACTGATCTTCCTCAATGAGCCCTTCAATTGCTTTAAGTCGTGCCCGAAAAGACTTTACCGCCACTAACAATTCTTTCTTATTAGTGGTGAATATGTCCCGCCACATTCTGGCATCTGAAGCAGCTATTCGCGAAAAATCCCGGAACCCGCCGGCAGCATACTGAAACACTTCCAGGTCCTCATTATCCACAGCCAGCAAATCGACCAGGGTATAAGCCAGTAGATGGGGTAAATGGCTGGTCTGCGCCAGAATACGATCATGGTCCTTGACATCCATGATGACCACAATTGCTCCCAGAGACTTCCACAAGTCTGATACTAATGCAACTGCGTCTGGCAGGGTTTCCAGAGACGGTGTGAGAATAACTTTGTGGGCCGAAAACAAGTGCGGGTCAGCAGCTTCTACACCCTGTTTTTCTGACCCAGCAATCGGGTGCCCAGGTACAACCTGGGATAAATCACCAAAAACCCGACCAGCACTTGCCAACAGCGGTGCCTTGACACTGCCAACATCCGTTACGATACCCTTGAACTCCCATAGCTTACTCAAACATTCATTGGCGGCACTAACTGGTACCGCCAGAAGTATAAGATCAGAATTTTCAGCCAGGGCCCGTATGGAATCAGCCGCCGCATCTATTATGCCAATGGTTAAACCATGATCTAATGCACGCCGGTCCGTATCATAGGCGCTTATTCTTACAGAACTGGACTTTGATTTAACAGCTGCGGCCACAGACGCACCGATCAATCCCAATCCAATGATACCTATCTGCTTAAGATCAGACCTCATTGCTTATCCAGTACTTTCTTCAATGCCGCAAAAAAATGTAGGTTCTCCTCTGCGGTACCGATGGTCACGCGAAGAAAACTCGGTAACTCATATAGACCCACGGGCCTCACGATAACCCCTTCCCGAAGTAATCCATCATAGATAGGGCCTGCCTCTCGACCAAAATCGACACAAAGGAAGTTCCCCACTGAGGGTATGACTTGCAAGCCCAACTCAGACGCCATTGCGCTCAGTTGCGCCATCCCCGCGGTGTTCAGTTGCACCGATTTATTCACATAATCCTGATCATCCAGTGCGATCATAGCCGCCGCTAAAGCCATATTATTGACATTAAATGGCTGCCTTATGCGATTCATTAAATCTGCAATATCACGATGACTGATAGCGTAACCCAACCGTAAAGATGCCAACCCATAAGCTTTCGAAAAAGTGCGGGTCACTACCAGATTGGGGTACTCCCTACTGAGCGCTATACCATCTGGGTAATCAGATTCGACAACATATTCGAAGTAAGCCTGGTCTAATACGACAATCACATGTCCTGGCAGGGCGTCCAGAAATTCCCGCATGGCCTTCTCGGTCAGCCAGGTGCCCGTTGGGTTATTCGGATTTGCAATGAATATCATTTTAGTCCGAGGGGTCACCGCTGCCAGGGTTGCCGATAAATCCTGGCCATAGTTTACAGCCGGGACGATCGTCAATTGACTATCCAGAGCGAGCGTGACCAGGCTGAAAACGACAAAACTATGTTGTGCCACAATTGCCTGAGTACCGGGCCCAAGGAACACCCGAGCCACCAGTTCTAAAACATCATTCGAGCCATTACCCACAGTAATCTGATCTATCTCCACCTGGTGAAGTTCACTCAGTTTCTGTTTGAGTTGATTGGCACTACCGTCTGGGTAACGAGTCAGATCCTGGAAGGCCTGACCAAGACAGGTATTAATTTTCTCCGAAGGCCCTAAGGGATTTTCATTGCTGGCTAACTTCGAAATCCGAGTCAAACCAAGTTCACGTTCCAACTCATCAGAAGGTTTGCCAGGCTGGTAGGGCTGCAATTGGACGATCGCTTTGTTTGCGCTTGCAATAAAATCCATGATTATACTCGCAGGGCTCTCGGATAACTTCCCAAAAGCTTGACTTCCAGCGCATCGCGATCGACTACTTTCAACACATCTTGAATATTCTGGTCTGATGCATGACCTTCAAAATCGATAAAAAAGACATAGGACCATCTACCAGCGTTAGATGGACGCGTTTCAATTGAGGTTAACGAAACCCCTGAACGATGGAAAGGCTCAAGTACTTTAAAAAGGGCTCCCGGTTTATTCTCCATTGACACCATAATTGAGGTTTTGTCACAACCACTGGCCGCGACATCCTCTCGTCCAACGATAATAAACCGAGTGGTGTTATCGACTTGATCTTCAATATTTCTCGCTAATATATCCAGTTCATAAATCTGTGCCGCAATCTCACCCGCAATCGCCGCAGTCTTTCCATCCTCCTTCGCCATCATCGCAGCTTGAGCATTGCTGCTCGCGGCTATTCTCGGGACGTTGGGGTAGTGGCTATCCAGCCAATGGCGGCATTGCCCTAATGTCTGCTGGTGCGAATAGATTTTCTCAACGCGACCACCAGCGACGGGCAGGGCCATCAGGTGATGGTGAACCCTTAGTTCCGCTTCACCACAAATTCGCAAGGATGAACTCAGAAAATTATCCAAGGTGTGACTGATCACACCTTCGCTGGAATTTTCAACGGGCACCACGCCATAGTGAGCATTTTCTGACGCTACTTCGCGGAAGATATCATCAACCGTCACCATGGGCTGTCCTAAAACTGCTTTACCAAAGTGTTTCAAAGTCGCCTGCTGGGTGAAGGTCCCTTCCGGGCCAAGATAGGCGACCCGCATGGGTTCTTCCAGTGCCAGGCAGGCCGACATAATCTGACGGAAAATCAAGGCTATATTTTCTGTGTTCATGGGGCCCGAATTTTGCGATATTAGATTTCGCAATACTCTGGCTTCCCGGTCTGGACGATAAAAAACGGGAGCGGCACCATCTGATGCTGCCGTTTTAGCTTCTGCCACCTGCAAAGCATAGCTTGCCCTGTCATTAATCAAAACCAACAACTTCTGGTCAATTGCATCAATCTTCTGTCGCAACTCGTCAAGGTCCATTTCTTTGGACTCATCAGTCATCAGACTGATCTCCAGATTCCAACGCCTCATCGGCTATTGTTGTTTGCTCCTGCTCGGCTTGTTCGGGTTCCTGCACCGTCGCCAAACCAACCAGATGCTCATTAGCGGACAAATTAATGAGTCTGACGCCTTGGGTATTCCTACCCTGAACAGAGACTTCCATTATTCGAGTTCGCACCATAGTGCCTTGATCACTGATCAGCAGCACCTCGTCACTATCAGAAACCTGAACGGCTCCTACCAAAGCCCCGTTCCTGTCAGACAGCTTAATACTGATCACGCCCTGACCGCCTCGCCCAATCACAGAAAAATGACTGACCTGAGTGCGTTTTCCAAACCCGTTTTCACTGGCAAGCAACAGCGTTCCATCAACATTGGGCACGATCAATGAGATCAGTTTTTCCGATGCCCGTAGCTTGATGCCGCGCACGCCACGGGCCGTCCTGCCCATTGCTCTGACATTAGATTCTTTAAATCGAATAGCCCGACCACCACTACTGAACAACATGATATCTTTTGTGCCATCAGTAATAGACGCGTCCACCAGGGTGTTGCCCGATTCAAGCTCTATAGCGATAAGGCCTGTACTGCGACGCCGTGAGAATGCCATCAGAGGGGTTTTCTTGACAGTGCCATTTGAAGTTGCCATCAAGATAAATTTACCCTCAACAAACTCAGAGACCTGAAGCATCGCTGTGATTCTCTCGCCCTCTTCCAGCGGCAGGATATTAACAACCGGTCGACCTCGGGCAGTTCGACTTGCCATGGGAATCTGAAACACTCTTAACCAGAAAACCTTGCCCATATTGCTGAAACAAAGAATCGTGTCGTGGGTATTGGCTATCAATAGCCTCTCTATAAAATCTTCTTCTTTTACCGAACTTGCTGACTTACCTCGGCCACCACGACGCTGAGCCTGATAGTCAGATAAAGGCTGCGTTTTGGCATAGCCTCCATTGGACAAAGTAACGACCATATCCTGAGGTGTTATCAGATCTTCGGTAGTCAGATCTTCCTGGGACTCAACAATTTCTGTCATCCGATCATCGCCGTATTCATCTCTTACGGCCAGCAATTCCTCTCTGATAATCTCCATCAGCCTTGATTCATTTCGTAAAACTTCCAGCAGACCAGAAATAGTATCAATTATTTCTTTATACTCATTAAGTAATTTTTCCTGTTCAAGGCCAGTTAAGCGATTCAAGCGCATTTCCAGAATTGCCTGAGCCTGATCTGGAGACAGGTAATACAACCCATCTTCCTTTAAACCATAGCTTTCTTCGAGATCATCGGGCTTAGCTGCATCAGGACCTGCTCTCTCCAGCATCTGCGTCACTGAACTTGAACGCCAAGGTTGTTCGAGTAATTTCGCTCTGGCTTCCTGAGCATCCACTGAACTTTTAATGAGTTCTATGATGGGATCAATATTCGACAGAGCAACGGCTAATCCCTCCAGAATATGACCTCTGGCCCGGGCTCTCTTCAACAGGAATACGGTTCGTCGAGTTACTACCTCTCGACGATGTATAATAAAATAATCCAGAACCTGCCGTAAATTCAATACTCTTGGCTGATTGTCGACCAATGCCACAATATTAATACCAAACACACTCTGTAACTGCGTCTGCGCATACAAATTATTGAGCATCACTTCGGGCACAACATCACGGCGCAACTCAATGACAATCCGGGTATCTTTAGCTGACTCATCACGGAGGTCGGTTATCCCCTCGATCTTTTTATCCTTATGGAGTTCAGCAATTTTCTCTATCAACCTGGCGCGATTCACCTGATAGGGAATTTCCTTGATGATAATGCTGCTCTTACCCGTCTTTTCGTCCTCTATAATCTCACATCGCGCCCTTATCTGTATCCTGCCTCTGCCGGTTCGGTAAGCCTGCAGAATGCCTGCACGACCATTGATAATTGCAGCAGTCGGAAAATCCGGTCCTGATACATATTCCATCAAACCATCGACATCCAGGTCAGGGTCATCAATCAGGGCTATACAGGCGCTGACAATCTCGCTCAGGTTGTGGGGTGGAATGTTAGTGGCGAAACCCACCGCTATGCCACTGGAGCCATTCACCAGCAGGTTGGGAATTCTCGCCGGTAGTACCACTGGCATCTGTAACGTGCCATCATAATTATCGATGAAATCTACAGTTTCCTTATCCAGATCTACCAATAACTCGTGGGCTATTTTTTCCATTCGTATTTCTGTATAGCGCATGGCCGCGGCTCTATCACCATCCAGGGAGCCAAAATTGCCCTGCCCATCTACCAGCGGATAACGCATATTAAAATTCTGCGCCATCCTGACGATGGTGTCATAAGCCGCAGTATCACCATGCGGGTGATACTTACCAATGATGTCGCCAACAATACGAGCCGATTTCATGTAAGCCCGATTGTATGCATTATTCTGTTCGCTCATGGAAAACAGCGCACGACGATGAACCGGCTTTAGGCCATCCCTGACATCTGGCAGCGCTCTGCCCACAATGACGCTCATGGCATAATCCACATAGGACTGGCGCATCTCGTCTTCGATGTTAATCGTTTTTATATCTTCATCGTCTTGCTGTTCAAAATCTGTCATTAGTACTCTTTAACCCGCTCAACACTTATTAATGGCTTTGACTCTTAACGCTTATCTCTTACCTCTTACCTCTTACCTCTTACCTCTTAGCTCTTACTTCTTAGCTCTAAGCTCTTACTTTTTATCTCTTGCTTCTTAGCTCTTAGCTCTCAACACTTAACACTTAACACTTAACACCTGCTAATCGCTGTAAGACTCAGTCTAATCGCTGTAAGACTCAGTGCCTGTGGCCGTAACAGCCCGCAAATCACCTCACACTATTCAGTCCGACTGCTTTCTTATCACTGGTACTACAATCACTGGTACTAAAGCAGCAAGCAGGTGTCGCTCAAAACGCTTACTTAAAAGCCTCTTATATAGAAAAAGCAGTCTCCACACCTCATCCCATCATGCTGCCGAACATCAACAACAGGTGAAGTGGCCCTCGGAATTTTGCCAGCAAACCGCAACCAGACGCGCTTGCTCAACAAGCAACCAGTTTACGCCTGGCAGTGTTACGCTGGCGTTCTGCAGGGCTTGGTGCGGCAATTCATTTAGCATTAAAATAACCCTTCTTACTATCTCAGCAGGGGCCTTTACAAAGAGCTCGTCCAACGGCACTGTAGCTGCTTTCAGGCCTGGCTAATTATAGCATGGTTGCTACTCAAAACACACTGAAAATAGCGCTAAAACCAATCTTGGATAATCATATAACTATCTGTTATCTATGTATATTTTATATTATATGCCAAGCCTATCGGGTACTATAATTAAATCCTTGGAAAGCTGTACTGAACCGTTATAATTCAGGCCAGGAAATTGCTCCATCGATATTTTCTGGATGTTAGGTAAAAGAGGAACCATGGTTGATATAATCCGGATTGAAGCCCGCTGGATCGTGCCGGTAATCCCTCGGGAAACTGTTCTTGAAAATCATGCATTAGTGGTTAGAGGCTCGGAAATCCTGGATCTCTTACCCAGCCTAGCAGCGCAAAAAAAATACCCAACAAGCCAGTTACTACCGTTACCAGATCACTTGCTTATTCCCGGGCTGATTAACGGCCACGGCCATGCTGCCATGTCCCTATTACGGGGCTATGCCGAAGACACCAGCTTAATGACTTGGTTAACCGACCATATCTGGCCAGCTGAGGCGAGCTTAGTCAGTCACGAATTTGTCTATAGTGGTGCAAGGCTGGCAGCGGCTGAAATGATTAGCGGCGGCACGACCTGCGCTGCTGACAGCTACTTCTTCCCTGACAGTACCGCGAAAGCTTTTCAGGAGGCCGGGCTACGCAGCCAGATTACGGTCCCCATTATCCATTTCAGTAATAACTGGGCACTAACCGAACAGAACCATATCGATCAATCACTGGCTTTTATAGACGAGTGTAAAAACAAGGAACTCATTACTGCCGGTTTTGCACCTCATTCGCCTTACAGTGTAAGCGATGCTGGATTTTCTAAAATTCTCTCGCACTCTGAAGAATTAAACATACCGATTCACCTGCACCTGCACGAGTCAGCCAGAGAAATACAAGATCACGTTAAGGCGCATGGTTGTCGGCCTCTATCCCGAATTCAGACACTGGGGCTTCTATCATCGCAACTCCAGGTCGTGCACATGACTCAGCTAACCCAGGGCGAGATGGAACTGGTTGCCAACGAAGGCGTACAAATTGCCCATTGCCCACAATCAAACATGAAACTGGCCAGTGGTATCTGTCCGGTAATGCAGCTGCAGGCGAAAGGCATGAATGTATGTGTGGGTACCGACAGTGCAGCTAGCAATAATGACCTCGACATGGTGCAGGAAATGCGAACAGCTGCGATGTTGGCTAAGGTATCCGAAAATGACCCCAGTGCCTTGGATGCATTCACTGCCCTGGAAATGGGAACTATAAACGGGGCACGCTTTCTTGGCCTAGATCAAACCATCGGCAGTCTGGAAGTGGGTAAAGCAGCAGACCTTACCGCGGTTTGCTTTAGCGACTTCTCATCGCAACCCGTGTATCATCCTGTTTCTCAGCTGATTTATACCGCCACGGCTCAACACGTCACTCACACTTGGGTTAACGGCAAGCTGCTCTACCAAAACAACCGGTTCAAACATCTGGACACAGAACAAATCAGCGCTGATGTACAGCAATGGCAAAGGACCGTTAAGGCTCTGAAATGACCTATGAAAATATAGACCCGGCCGAAATTGAAAAATTCGAAAAACTGGCAAGAACCTGGTGGGATCTTGACAGCGAATTCAAGCCACTTCATGACATTAATCCACTGCGTCTGGGTTACATCAGTCAACGCGCCCAGTTAGCAGGCAAGCAAGCGCTTGATATCGGCTGCGGAGGCGGCATATTAACGGAAAGCCTTGCTCGAAGCGGGGCTATTGTGACCGGCATTGATATGGGTAAAGCGCCTCTTCAGGTCGCTCGCCTACATCGCCATGAGTCAGATCTGGAGATCGATTACCAGCAGATGACGGCAGAGGCAATGGCCCAGCAATACCCAGGGAAATTCGATGTGGTTACCTGCCTGGAGATGCTCGAACACGTCCCTGATCCAGGCTCTGTAATTTCAGCATGCCGAAGGCTGTTAAAACCGAACGGGCATCTTTTCCTGTCAACCATTAACCGCAACCCGAAGGCTTATCTGTTTGCCATCATTGGCGGCGAACATCTACTCAAGCTTCTCCCCCCGGGCACTCACGATTATCAAAAATTCATCAAGCCCTCCGAACTTGCCAAAACGCTGCGAGAACAAGATTTAGCGTTGAAAGATATTACGGGTATGACCTACAACCCAATCGGCCAGCAATATAAATTAACCTCTGACACCGATGTTAACTATCTGATGCATGCTATCTATGAGTGATACACCCTATCGGCCACCATCAGATTTATTGACTGACAAGGTCATCCTGGTAACCGGTGCCGGTGATGGCATTGGCCTGGTTGCGGCTAAAACCTTTGCCAGCCATGGCGCGACTGTTCTGTTACTGGGGAAAACAGTCGCCAAACTAGAAGCGTTATATGATGACATTGCCGCCACCTGCAGGTCGGAACCGGGAATTATCCCCATGGATCTTGCTACCGCTACCGTTAATACTGTCGAGGATCTGGCACTGGTGCTGCTGCAACGATATGGTCGACTGGATGGCCTGCTACATAACGCAGCCATCTTAGGGGACCGGGTTCCTGTCGAGTACTACAATATTGAACAGTGGCAAACCGTAATGCAAGCCAACTACCATGCCCCCTTTCTCCTGACTCGATTGCTGATGCCACTGCTACGAGCCGCACCTAAAGCCTCTTTGCTGTTTACCAGTTCGGGTGTCGGAGCTGTGCCGCGAGCCTACTGGGGGGCCTATGCTGCATCTAAATACGCTCTGGAAGGATTCGCCAGATTATTGGCTGATGAAACTGACACCACTTCCAACATTCGGGTCAATATCATTAACCCGGGCGCGACGCGAACAGCCATGCGCGCTGCTGCGTATCCAGGAGAGAACCCGGCCAGCGTCAAACCGCCGGCACAACTGATGCCTCTATACCTATACCTGATGGGCGATGACTCGGAGGCAGATCATGGCTTCACTTTCAATAGTGACCTTTCTAAACAACCCTTTAACCAAACCTGATTACCTGGGACGAGCAGAGATCGAAGGCTGACTCAAGCCAGCCAAACGATAGAGCTCCTTTTCATCTTTACCAGAAATCATGGTATGACGACCTGCTTTTACAGCTGAGGGTATAAAGAAACTACCAAACCGTACTCGCTTTAATCGACTTACGGTTAATCCCTGGGATTCAAACAGCCGCCTGACCTCTCTATTACGACCTTCCATAACAGCAACGTAATACCACTGATTGGCGCCTTGCTCGTCTCTTCCCTTACGAATATCGGTGAACTGGGCAATACCATCCTCGAGCAGAACGCCTTCCTGCATGGCCTGCAATTGCTCACTGCTCACGTCGCCCAGAACCCTGACGGCGTATTCTCGGTCAATCCTCGATGAAGGGTGCATCAAGCCATTTGCCAAGGTGCCATCAGTCGTCGCCAGCAACAAACCACTGGTGGTGAAATCAAGCCTGCCAACCGAAATCCATCTCTGGTTCCTGAGCTTTGGCAGGCTCTGGAATACGGTTCTTCTACCCTCCGGATCATCCCGGGTGCAGATCTCACCAACCGGCTTGTTATACAATAGATGAAGATGCTTAACGGGTTTGATGCGCAGCGGTTTGCCGTCGAGTATTAGCCGATCCGTATCGACCACACGATCACCCAGCGCGGCCACTTTACCATTGACCTTCACCCGACCTTCAGCAATCCATTTTTCCATGGTTCTTCGGCCACCAAACCCCATGGCAGCCAGTACTTTTTGAAGTTTTTCGCTCATTGTATAACCTGCCACCTTAAAGCTGGATCAGCTTTCATCATCCGATTCATGGGCGGAGTCATCCTCAGCGAAAGCCGCATTCAGGATATCAGCCGGAACATTGGCGAAAGTTCCGGCATTGCCTTTCGAGTTCTCAGTAAGGTCAGCTGATGCCTGCGCCAACTGATCAGTTCCCTGCGCATCTTCATCGGGTTCTGGGTTGAACATGCGCTTAATATTCCGCTGAATCACATCAACCTGTTCGGCAACCTGGTCGAGTTTTTCATCGTCCAGCAGATCACCTGGGCTTTCATCTGAGCTCAACTCGAGTGTTTTTACCTGAATCAATTCCTCACCAAGGTCAAGCGCTTCGATATTGGGTTCTAATTCCCGAATATCCGAAAGCGGGGGTAATTCATCAAGGCTGTTCAAATTAAAATAATCAAGAAACCCACGCGTTGTGGCATACATGGCAGGTCGTCCTGGAACATCTCTATGGCCTACAACTCGAATCCATTCGCGCTCAAGCAGGTTTCTCATGATATTGGTAGACACGGCCACACCGCGTACCGCTTCTATGTCTCCGCGAGTCAGCGGTTGCTTGTAGGCGATCAACGACAACGTCTCAAGCAGAGCTCTGGTATATCGAGGTGGGCGCTCTTCCCATAACCGACTGACCCATTCAGCATAACGGCTTTTAACTTGAAAACGATAGCCACTGGCAACTTTACACAATTCATAGCCCCGTTCACTGCATCCAGCTTCTATTGCAGTGAGAACCTCCCGGATGTCACCGCGTGTTGGCTGCTCACCTTCGAACAAAGATTTAAGGTTTTCCACCGATAACGGCGTATCTGCAGCGAAAATTGCGCCTTCTATAATCTGTTGTAATTCGGGATAGTCACTCATGGCCGTTCAATTTCGTCCTGTTGTATTAACGCGACCGCAGCACGCACATGAATAGGTGCAAAGGGTTCGGTCTGGACCACCTCGATCAGTGACTCTTTAATGAGCTCCAGAGTCGCTATAAAGGTCACAATGAGGCCAGAACGACCCTCCTCAGAATCGAACAGGGATATAAACGACAGGAAGCTATCATCCTTGTTCTGGATACGCTGCAGAATCTGCGACATACGTTCCCGGGTAGATAGTGCCTCGAGTCTAACGTGGAGACTGGCATAGCTGTCTGATCGCTTGAGTACGCCTGCCAAAACCACTAGCATTTCCTGGAGTTGAACTTCAGGTAAAGGTTTCTGTTTTTCTGATGCGGGCGTATCTGCCCTGGCTATCCAGAAGTCTCTGTTTGACCTAGGCAATTCATCAACGGCTATTGCAGCGCTCTTGAAACGCTCGTATTCCTGTAGTCGTCGTATCAATTCCGCTCGAGGATCACTTTCATCCTCTTCCTGTTCGGTTTGTCTGGGCAGCAGCATCCTTGATTTGATCTCCGCCAGCATGGCAGCCATCACTAGATACTCTGCCGCGAGCTCAAACTGGAGGTCTATCATGAGATCAATGTACTGCATGTACTGGGCGGTAATGTCGGCTACCTGAATATTAAGAATATCAAGATTCTGCCTTTTAATAAGATACAGCAGTAAATCAAGTGGCCCTTCAAACGCTTCCAGAAATACTTCCAAAGCATCCGGTGGAATGTAGAGATCACCGGGTATCTTTGTAAAAGGCTTGCCATCAACCAAAGCCAGGGAAAGCTCGCTCTGCCGTTCCGGCAATACCTGTGATGGCATCACTCCCTTCAACTCAGGTTGATCTGTTATTTCGCTCATCTAACGGTAATCCAGGCCCATAGCATTTCGAACCTCGTCAAGCGTTGCCTTAGCATAAGATCTTGCTTTCTCACAACCTTCAGCAACAATACTCTTGACCAGATCCGGGTTTTCTTCAAACTGCAACGCCCGCTCGCGCATCGGCTGCTGTTCTACCAAAATGGCATCAATCAGTGGTCCTTTGCAATCCAAACAGCCAATGCCCGCGGTTGTACAACCTTGTTCAACCCACCCCCGAGTATCATCACCGGAATAGATCTCATGAAGGGAGAATACCGGGCACTTCCTCGGGTCGCCCGGATCTGTTCGCTTCACCCGAGCCGGATCGGTGGTCATAGTTCTGATTTTTTTAGTGACAACCTCGGGATCCTCTCTAAGAGAAATAGTATTGTTATAGGACTTAGACATTTTCTGGCCATCGAGACCCAACATTACAGCGTTTTCTGTCAACAGGGCCTTAGGCTCAGGCAGAATGATCTTACCGCTGCCCTCGGCATATCCCAGCAGCCGGTCTCTATCTCCCAGCGAAAGGTTCTGTTGATCCGATACCATTGCATTGGCCTGGTCCAGAGATTCCTGGTTGCCCTTTTCCATATAATTTCGCCGTAAATCCCGATACAGCCTTGATTTTTTTCGGCCTAATTTCTTAATCGCCTCTTCCGCAATACGCTCAAAACCCGCATCTCGACCAAATATATGATTAAAACGACGAGCCAGTTCCCTGGCCATTTCCACGTGAGGTACCTGATCCGCGCCAACCGGCACATGACCCGCCCGATAGACCAGAATATCTGAACTTTGCAATACAGGATATCCGAGAAAGCCGTAAGTCGATAAATCCCTGTCCTTCGACCGGGTCACCTGGTCTTTAAAGGTTGGCACCCGCTCAACCCAGCTCAGTGGTGTAATCATCGATAGTAAAAGGTGCAGTTCAGCATGCTCCGGTACTCTCGACTGAATAAATAATGTAGCAGAACTAGGGTTAATACCCGACGCCAGCCAGTCAATCACCATCTGCCAGACATTTTCCTCTAAAACCTGGGTGTCTTCATAATGGCTAGTAAGGGCATGCCAGTCAGCGACAAAGAACAGACAGTCATATTCATGCTGCAGCCGTGCCCAATTCTTTAATACACCATGGTAGTGACCAAGATGTAAGCGACCCGTGGGCCGCATACCTGAGAGTACTTTTTTCTGGGGGTCAGATGAGCTCAATGGCCATCAACCCTGATCCAGGAACCACTGAAAAAGACATCTAACAACAAAGGGAAGCGATTCAACAACAATATGCCCTGATTTTCCTAATATTGCTTAATTATAACCAGCCAGCGCGCACTTGTCTCAATTGACTAGTCAAATGGCGCAATATCGCCACAGCCGTGACGAAGTATTCTGGGGCGATCACCGGTCAGGTCCACTACTGTACTGGGTTCTAAACCACAAAACCCACCATCAATGACTAAATCCACGTCAGACTCAAGAATCTGCCGAATTTCATAGGGATCGGTCAGGGGATCAGTATCACCCGCTAGAATCAGTGACGTACTCATCATCGGCTCACCTACAGCCTGTACCAGCGCATGACAGATTCGATTCTCTGGCACTCTCATGCCAATAGTCTTCCGCTTCGCTTGCACCAGCCTTTTCGGTACCCGCCTGCTTGCTTCGAGAATAAAGGTATAGGCACCAGGCGTATTGGACTTCAGCATTCGGTACACCTGATTGGAGACCCGGGCATAGCTACCCAGATCACTCAAGTCACGACACACTAAAGTAAAATCATGATCCAGTGAAATTCTCCTGATTTCGCGGATTCGATCCAGGCCCTGCTTATTATCAAGCGAACAACCCAGGGCATACGCGGAATCGGTCGGATAGGCAATAATGCCACCACCGAGAACGATATCACCGGCCTTTTGTATCAGTCTTTTCTGAGGGTTTTGAGGATGAATGCTGAAAAACTGACTCATAATTAACTTCACTTGGTTAAGCCATCATTAAAACAGAATTGCGCTCTGAACGACAGGCTACCAGAACCAATCCAGAACACCTGTTCTAAGCTCTAATTTGTAGTATTATTCGATGCTATTATCAATGAAAGACTCACATGAACCAATTTACAGAACTCGCTCCTGTAATTCTATTTGTCGGCTTTTATTTCACTACAAAAGACATCTATCTAAGCACTTCAGTGTTGATGGTAGCCGTGGTATGCCAGATAGGCATAGAGCATTTTCGGACTGGCGCGATCAAGCCAATGTCCCAAATCGTGCTCTGGAGCGTACTTTTATTCGGCAGCCTGACGCTGTTTTTCCGAAACGAAACCTTTATCCAGTGGAAACCAACCATTATCAACTGGGCCTTTGCTTTAATACTCTGGGGCAGCCAGTTCATAGGTGGGAAATCGCCCATCAAAGCGGCCCTTGGCAAGCAAATATCTCTTCCCGAGCAAGTCTGGATTCGGCTTGGATACGGGTGGGCTCTGGGATTCTTAGTGGCAGGTAGCCTGAACCTTATCATTGCCTATAATTTCAGCCTCGATTTCTGGGTTACCTACAAACTGGTGGGCGGTTTTGGCCTCACCCTGATTTACTTTGTCATCTCCGTGACCTATCTCGTTAAATCCGGACACTTATCAGAGACGACGACCCCGCCAACGGAGCATCAATAATGCTTTACGCCATCATATCAACTGATGTTAACGACTCTCTCTCGCTTAGGCTGAAGACGAGACCCGCTCATTTGGAAAGAGTCCAGTTACTGGCCGATCAGGGCAAGCTGATCACTGCCGGCCCACACCCTGCAATTGACAGCGATAACCCAGGCGATGCAGGTTTTACTGGGAGTTTAATCATTGCCGAATTCGATTCATTAGAAGATGCAAATGTATGGGCACACAACGACCCTTATCTTATTGGCGGCGTCTACCATAAAGTCATTGTAAAACCTTTTAAAAAGGTATTACCCTGAAGATAATCCTACTCCTAATCCTGCTCACTGGTTCTGCCGTAAATGCAGACCCTTATTATATTAGAGACATCCTCTATGTACCGTTGCGAGCCCAGCCGTCTGAGCAAGCCGACTTTATTGAAAGCGCCCTTCCAAGTGGCACCGCTGTTACATTGGTCGATGCCAGCCCCATCGATGGCTTTGTGCTCGTTCGCTTAACAGATGGCACCGAAGGCTACATTCTTAGCCAATACCTGATCGACCAGCCAATTGCCAGAGACCTCATTAAAACCCTCAAAACTGAATTAGAACAATCAATCCTTAACCAGGCCAGCCAGCGCTCCGAGCTAAAAAAAACAGAGCAGCTAGCCGCTGAATACCTCGAACGAGCCGAGCTTTTAAGCGAACAGAACAATCGACTGAGTACTGAATTCGAGAGAATTTCCAGCCTATCCCAAGGCGCTTTGAAAAATGAGGAAGCGCTTGTAACTCTGCAGATACAATTGGAAACGACGACTAAACAACTAGCCCAGATTCAGTCTGACAATCAAGAAAAGGATACAGAGCTAATGCAGAGGTGGTTTCTGATCGGTGCCAGCACCATATTATTCGGCATACTGCTGGGGTTCTGGATGGCCAGAAAACTCTACCAGGGCAGGTTCAAAGGCGGCTGGTCATGAATACTCAATTAAGCGTCAACCTCAATAAGATTGCTCTGATCAGAAACTCCAGGGACACAACCATTCCTGATGTCCAAGCAGCCGCAAGAACGTGTATCGAATATGGCGCTCAGGGTATTACCGTGCACCCCCGACCGGACCAGCGGCATATACGTGTTTCCGATGTGCTTGAGTTAAGTCAGCTACTCAAACGATCGTATCCCACGGTCGAATTTAACATCGAAGGAAACCCATTCGCGCCAGAAAACACCAGCGGCTATCCCGGCTTTATTGCCCTGGTTGAGGAAACGCTGCCACAGCAATGCACCCTGGTCCCGGACGACCCATCCCAGTTAACCAGCGACCATGGTTGGGATCTGACAACCAGCAGTATAATGCTGGAGCCGATAGTCAGAAAACTACAATCCCTCAATATCCGAGTCAGTCTGTTTATGGATCCCATCGACCATCAAATCAAGGCAGCAGCCGACCTGGGTGTGGAGCGAATTGAATTTTATACTGGACCTTTTGCAGATGCTTTTGGTACGCCGGAACAGGAAACCGTATTATCAAACTTTATTCAATGTGGTAACCTTGCCACTACCCTGGGGCTTGAAATTAATGCCGGCCATGATCTGAACCTCGACAATCTTGATACATTTTGTTCAAGTGTGAAAAACGTCAGCGAAGTATCCATTGGTCATGCTCTGATTACTGATGCCCTGTGGCTTGGCCTGCCTGAAACGGTAACCCGCTATCAGCAGATTCTAAATACTGTTTCCACATAACTTGGCCCTGGCGCCTGGAACCAGTATGATCCTCTCCTTTTGCAAGATGTATAAAATATGAAACCAATGTTAAGAAACTGTGCCATCGCAATCCTGTTAGGGGTTATTACTTACACTGCTACTGGCTACATCCAAATAGACGAATTACCCTTTCCCGGCGAACCAGGACTGTGGCTGCAACTCGCGATCATAGTCCTGGCGCTATTCACGGCGACTGTGCTGTCATCAAACACAGCGCAAGAATACCTGGATTATGAAGACGAAGATGAAGAATCAGGCACAGTAAAATGGTTCAATACCAAGAAAGGTTACGGCTTTATCACCCGGGATCAGGGTGAAGACATCTTTGTTCACTATCGCAATATCGTTGGTGAAGGCCACCGTGGGCTGCGCGAAGGCGAGCGGGTAAGTTTCATAGTCACCGAAGGCGATAAAGGCCTGCAGGCAGACGAGGTGAGCACCATCTAGAGTTCTGAGCAATGGCCGACATCGTTATTCTTGGACGCGGAGAGGACCTCTCCTATCTAACGACTGAAGATTCACCCGCTGACATGGGTCCGCACCTAACCACGGGGCCGATTCATAAGGAAGCCCGTTACCAGCTGTACGCCCTTCTGCTGGGATGCTTTTCCGAAGAAGCAGAAGCCTACGAATATCTATATCACCAGCTGAATGAAGATGGTCCTTATATTCTCACTATTGACCGTCTGATAACTGATAAGCTGGCGGCCTTCGAAGAAGATGAAGTTGAACAGATAACAGAGCACTGGTTAGGCAGTGCTCCGATGGAGGCATTGGAAGTAGACTCAGAAGATGTGCTTTCATTCGTCTTTGAACTCGTGCATTTGTGTAAACTAAGGGCGCAAACCGAACAACTTGATCTGTTTATATACCATGAAGGTTAATGATGGTTGTGTTTTGGGTGAAGGGCTGTCAGAACTTTTATATTTTCACTAAGGATTATTAGGTCACCGCGACTAGTGGGGCTGCTATTCTGGCGAGGAGGGTTATCATGGCAGTCTATTCAACTGATCAAGGCCGACTCTGCCCTGTCTGCGAAAAACCCGCGGATTCCTGCACGGGGCATGATACAGCACCTATCGGCGATGGCCAGGTACGTATTTCAAGGGAGTCAAAGGGCCGCAAGGGTAAGCCGGTCACCCTGATACGCGGCCTGCCCGTCAATAAAGAGGAGCTGAAAAGACTTGCAAAACAATTCAAGAAGCTTTGTGGCGTCGGTGGTAGCACGACAGCGGATGAAATTGTGATACAGGGGGATCAGAGGCAGGTACTGATGACCGAATTACTCAAAAAGGGCTATCAGGTGAAGCTCCATGGCGGTTAACTCCCTGACTCTTATTAATACAGCCGAGCTTCATGAGCGCCTGGATGCCGAGATCCCGTTGGTGCTACTCGACTGTCGGTTCGATCTGTTCGACACAGGCCTTGGCCGACGCCTGTTTGATGGTGACCATATCCCAGGGGCTCAGTACGTAGATCTAAACCAAGACTTGAGCGATATCATCAAACCTGGCGTAACCGGCAGACATCCTTTACCGGAAAGGGATGTTTTTTTGAACACCGCGGCGGCCTGGGGAATCAGTGATGATACCCAGGTCATTGCCTATGATGCCGATAACGGTGCCTACGCTGCCCGCCTATGGTGGATGATGCGCTGGCTCGGCCATGCAAATGTTTCTGTGTTAAACGGCGGTTTTGCCGCCTGGTGCGGGGAACAACGAGTGGTTAGCAAGGACCAGCACCACCTGCCAAAAGGATTTCTCAGTCAGCGCCAGCCAATTACCCGACAGGTTAATGCCAAAGACCTGTTATCAAAGCCTGAAGCTATAATTGACGCCAGAGATCGCAAGCGGTTTTCCGGAGAAAGTGAGCCCGTCGACCCCATAGCAGGCCACATCCCAGGCGCAATCTGTATGCCCTTTACAGAAAATATGGCAGACGGTAAATTCAAACCTAAAGCCACTCTACTGGCGCAATACGATCAAGCCGGTATCTCACCACCGCAAGTGCCTATCTGTTACTGCGGCTCTGGCGTGACAGCGGCACATCACATTCTTGCTTTGAAGCATGCCGGATTTCCTGAACCCTCACTCTATCCGGGGTCGTGGAGCGAATGGATCACTCAACCTGAGCATCCCATTGAAACAGGTGACTGACAATCACTACAGTCTGCCCACTGCAGAAATTAACTGGCAGGGAAATCATCCCATATCATCGGATTACAATGACGGCTACTGGGCAGTTGGCAATGTACTGGCTGAGAAATCCCACGTTTTTTCTGGCCATCACCGGTTGCAGGAAAAGGCAATCAATTCAGACTATTTCACGATTGTCGAAACCGGGTTTGGGTTCGGTAACAATTTCCTGCTCAGCTGTCAGCAATGGGAAGCCTCCGGCAGTCCCGGCATTCTGCATTATATCGGTATCGAAAAAGCCCCGCCCAGCCGGCAGGACCTGAAACGCTACCTCAGACAGCTTGACCTACCCCTCAGTTCATGGCTGACAGAAAATTATCCTTTGCCAATCAAAACCCGGTTTGCCCTGTGGCCTGCTGCGAACATCAGGCTTACGCTCATATTTGACCCGGTTGATCAGGCACTGGCAGATTTCAACTATCCGGCCGATGTATGGTATCTGGATGGTTTTCGCCCTGCATCCAACCCTGATCTTTGGAATCAGACCATTTACAACGAGATGTACCGGAACAGCAAACCAGGCACGACCTTATCCAGCTTCACGGTTGCCGGCAAAGTCAGGGAAGGTCTTAGCCAAGCCGGATTTAAGGTCTTTAAGGCACCAGGGTTTGGTTCAAAAAAAGAAATGTTATCCGGGTACAAACCCGGTAACTGGCAACCCAGCACCATTGAACGTCTGGAAACCGTCATTATTGGAGCAGGAATTGCCGGCAGGTCGGTTCAGACTGCCCTACAAAAACGAGGCTTCCAGACCACTTTACTGGACAGTCCCCAGGTGCCTGCGGCATCCAACGTACCCACCATGAATCTGTATCCTCAACTGTCGGCTGTGGCAGATCAGAAATCGAAGTACTCAATTTCTGCTAATCATTATGCATTGCAGAATAGCATCGACGTGCAAACAACAACGCTGGCCTGGAAAAGCACTAATCGACAGAAATTACAGCGCATGCGAATCATTGCCAGACAGTTTCCTGACCCCTATATCAGCGAGCAGGATGACTCGATCCTGTTCCATGAAGCCGGCGTCGCTTCTGCAAATCGCGTCAGTACCCTACAAAGACACGTCGCTGATCTACAGCAGGTCAAGGATGGCTGGCGCCTGATTGACGAGCAGGGTAAGGAGATCATGTGCACGCAGCAGGTTGTGCTCGCAGCGGGTATCGGAATGAATGATTTACAACCGATACCGCTAAAGCTGGTCCGAGGGCAATCCATTCTCGCCCAAAGCGACAATAGAATAACTCAAGTAACAAGCGGTGATATCAGCATTGCGCAGGTTGAAGACCACCTTTTTCACGTCGGTAGCACCTACCAGCCTGACGATTGTGACCTTACTGATCGACATGAAGACAGCAATTACCTGCTGGCCCTGTTAGAACAGCGTTTTCCTTTATCAGACTGGTCCCTGCATTCCAGTTTCGTCGGAGTACGCGCAGCGCCCGTGGACAGGAACCCCATTGTCGGACCCGTACCTCAGTGGCAACTACTGCAACAACAACCCTTTACATGGTATCAAAACCAGAGCATCCCTACTCAGCAGGGTCTGTACTGCAGCGCCGGGTTTGGGTCAAAGGGAGGCAGCCATGGGCCACTTGCGGGCGAACATCTAGCCAACCTGATAACGGGAGAGCCAACGCCCCTTACCCGTTATCAGCAAAGTCACTTTTCACCAGCAAGATTCTGGCTCCGGCAAGCTCGCCAAAAAATTGCCAGAAAACGCCATCAACGCCCTTAATTGAACATTCTGACGTTTATTACGCCTGTAATTTTACCTATTTCGGTTTCCAGACCTGAACTCACCTCAGTTTCCACGTCGATAATATTGTAGGCAACTTCCTGCCTGCTTTTATTCAACATATCGATAACATTGATATCATGGTCAGCGAGAACAGACAGTACTGACCCCAGTATACGCGGGACATTGCGGTTAGTGATGGCAATTCGACAGCCCTCATTACTTCTTTCTAAATAAACAGCGGGGAAATTGACGGAGTTAACGATATTACCGTTCTGCAGAAAATCGAGCATCTGGTCAGCCACCATCACAGCGCAATTTTCTTCAGCTTCTGCGGTGCTAGCGCCGAGATGGGGTGTCGCCATGACGCCGGCCATACCGATAAGCTCTGGCGTGGGAAAATCAGATATATACTGAGATAACTGTCCTGCATCGAGCGCCTGTTTAATAGCAGCAGTATCAACAATTTCGGCCCTGGCAAAATTCAATAAAATTGCATTCTTCCTGGCAAACCTGAGCACGTCTGAGTTTATCAGGTTTTGCGTTTCCGGAAGCGCAGGCACATGCAGAGTTACGATATCAGATTTGGAGAAAAGCGCCTGGATGTTATCCATCTTCTGCACCTGACTGGACAATCGCCAGGCTGACTCGATCGAAAGTGTCGGGTCATAACCCTGTACCTGCATACCTAACTGTAATCCCATTTCCGCAACCATGGAGCCAATGGCACCCAGACCGAGTATACCCAGTCTTTTTCCCTTTAATTCTGAACCTTTAAACTGCTTCTTGCTGGCTTCAACCTGGCTGTTTAAAGCGACCTTATCGGACTCTGTTTTCAGGCTCTCAACATATTCGATGCCCTGAACAATACCTCTTCTCGACAATAGCAAGCCTGCCAGCACGAGTTCCTTAACAGCATTTGCATTGGCTCCCGGTGTGTTGAATACGACAATGCCTCTGTCGGTATATTCAGCAACGGGAATATTATTGACGCCTGCTCCAGCTCTGCCCACGGCCAACAGGCTGGGAGTTGCATGCTCCTGGGTTAACTTATGGCTCCTGAGAACGATGGCATGTGGGTCGGCCACATCTGAGGCCAATTCAAAGCGATCTCCTGGGAATTTGTCCAGCCCTTTTGCCGATATATTATTGAGCGTTAATATTCTAAACATGCCACGATCCGAAAAAAAAAGGCATTCTACACGCTGGGGAGAATATGTTTTAGCTTTATTCTCATCTTCTTAATGAAGTTCTTTCATTATGATGACCTGAACTAGCTACCACGATGCCTTCCAAGCAAAAGCAAGAATATCCGGACTAAATGCAGATAGAGGCGATGCTCATCAGGCGCCAATGGCCACGACCATCAGGTTCTGAGAACCCTTAGCGAAGCAAAGGCCTGAGCAGAAGACCCTGCAATCGCCTCAGCTCATCTACGCTGATCAAGCCGGCTTCATAGGCCTTATACAAACCCACCATTTCGTCATCAACCGAAGCGACCTGGTTAGTAAACAATCCTATATACAGAAGTGCAGCCACAACCAGCGCCACCAGGTATTGCCTATATTTCATTATATTTCCCTCTTGACCAGACGGCGCCACCAATAAACAGCATGCCAACCAACATACCCTCCAGCAAGCCAGCAGGATCAACCATCAACCATTTCAAATCAAAACCTTCTGAGTCCATAGTCAGCAATGGCAGGCTATGAGCCCATAACCATTCTGAAACAAGAAACACCTCGCCTGGCGAGTAGACCCGCTCTAAAATAACCACAACAAGTGGAATCCCTATAAACCAACCAGCCGGTGACGATTTCGCCCATGCTGAAATAAGCAATGCAAAACCAAACCAGGGGGCACTCCAGAAACTTTGCAGTAGCTGGTAACAAAACAGTAGAAACATATGGGCAACAGGGTTAATCGGCCGCCATAACATATCCCATGCAGCGTAATCATTGGATAAAAATAAACCTGTAACAAGAATCAACGACAGCAATTGAGCAACCAAACAGAAAGTCAGATAAATCATTGGGATAACAAACAGCCCCGTGACAAGTTTGCTGAACACGGTTAAACCATCAGAAACCGGCATTGATTTCCAGAATAGGATACTTCCATCTTTTCTTTCATTGAACATTGAAGCCAGTAAATAACTCAACGCAACCACCAGAGATACCAATAAAAATGGGTAGCTACTGAACATGAAAACTTTGCTCAGCACAGCCATTCGCTCCGCTTCCGATAACGCGCTTAATTTATCAATACCCAGGCTAAACACAGACCCTGAAATACTCACGTCAATTGCTGAGGTACTGCCGGTAGAGAAAAAAAGCATGCCAATGACTGATACCAAAAACAGCCCACAGGCTGCTGCAGGTAAATACAACATCAATGTCTTGTGTTCCCAAAACTCACGTCTTATCAGGATTACAATCTTTGTATTAATCATTGCGATTCTCCTTTTGACGTTCAGCTAACACCAAGGCTACAAATAAGTCAGCAATCGGGGTTAACCTTACCTCTCCGAGCGCCGCCAATTGCTCAACTGGTACCGAATCAAATATTAGCTGATACCGGCCAAGTAGTTGCTGTTCACCAATAGGTTCGAGCTGCCGGGCAGCTTCAATCGCGTCAGGTGCTACCTGCAGCGTAGCAAACCTTTTACTGACCTCGTCCGTGCTGCAAGACAATACGAGTTGACCGCTATTCAAAAATACAAGATGGGTGAGCAGGGGTTCTATTTCTTCTACCTGGTGAGTACTGATAATCAAGCTTCTTCTGTCATCTACGAAATCCGCCAGCAGGCGATCATAAAATGCCTTTCGATAGACAATATCCAGGCCAAGGGTAGGTTCATCGAGTATCAGAAGCCTGACATCAAGGGACATTACCAGGGCCAGATGCAATTGCGTTATCATCCCCTTGGACAGGGCCTTCACCTGGCTATTCATGTCAATATCGGTGGTACTGAGCAGTTCAACAGCGCGTTGCCTACTGAATCTGGGATGCACGCCTTCAACGTAGTTCAGCGCGTCAGCCACTTTCAGCCAGCGCGGCAATATCCCGACATCTGAAATATAACAGACATCCTGCATCATCTCGTGCCGGCGCTTGCCTGGATTCCGACCCAGTACCTGTAGCTCCCCTGAAAAGGCAGTCAGCCCCAGCAAGGCCTTTAAGGCCGTTGTTTTGCCTGCTCCATTGGGCCCAATAATGCCCACCACAGCACCGGCCGGGACTTCAAAACTAAGACCTTTCAGAGCAGCATGCGAACCATAATGCTTGGTCAGACCTTGTGTGGAAACCACTGAATTCATTTCGTATCCTCAAATAAGTCACTCTGACTGATTCCCAAACGACGCATCTTGGTGAGAATCTCCGGCCACTGCTTTTCCAAAAACTGGTTTTTTTGCGTTTCAACCAGACGTTCGACAGCACCCGGTAATACAAACATCCCCAGACCTCGACGCTTTTCAACGACATCATCGTCTACCAGCAATTGAATTGCCTTGGACACGGTAATGGGATTGATTCTCTGCTCGCCAGCGATCTGCCTCACCGAAGGGATTGCATCCCCTTCAAGCAGGACGCCATCCAGGATCAGATCCGTCAGGTGATTAAACAACTGTATGTATATAGGATCCCTGTCGTGCCAGATAATGGACATAATCCGTTAGCTTTATCGTTCTAGTGTTATACTATACTATAACACTAAATCAATGATAGCAACACAGCCACCAACACTCTGATTTACTACATGGCTAGGGCTTACTGGTCAGGCGATAACCCAGAGGCGGTGCTCGATTGCCAAGCAGTGCCTGATAATGGAAATCTATCCCCCGCCGATCATCAAATTCAGCCAAGGCAGCAGATCGCAATTGCGCATCGGTCATCACATCCATCGCGGTCAGGGCCAGTGCTTTGGCCGCGACCAACATACCTTTTGCACCAATACTGGTGCCTCCCGCAGCAATGGCCTGCCAACTATGAGCAGAAGTTCCGGGTACCCAGGTTGCAGCAGACATGCCGGTTGTTGGAACGATCCAACTTACATCGCCTACGTCGGTAGAGCCTTTGCCATGTTCAAGCCGCATGGGCAGAACCCGTTGTTCAAGACCCAGCAAACTTTTGCCAGCAGTGAACGAGGTCTCAATCTGTTTTGCAAAATGGATTTCTGATTCATCCATGGTATAGCCGCCAACACGGCTAAGATTCGCATGCATCACTTTAGCCAGAGCCTCGTTCGGCAGCAGAGAATGATTACCGTGCATGGTCTCAATAGAAACCTCAGTTCCGGTGCCCAGTGCAGCCGCTTTGGCTGCCTGCATTACCCTATCCCAGATTCCCAGGAGCTTTTCTGCATCTGGGTGTCGCACGTAATAATAAACTTCAGCGAAATCCGGCACGACATTGGGAGCAGCACCACCGCTGGTAATAACATAATGTATACGAGTCGATGAAGGAACGTGCTCGCGCAGCATGTTAACCATGAAATTCATGGCTTCAACACCATCAAGCGCAGATCGGCCACGCTCCGGCGCAGCCGCTGCGTGTGAAGACTGGCCATGAAAGCCAACACGGGCGGATTTATTAGCTAAACTCGTCCCCGGGTTTGCAACATTGCGATCACTTGGGTGCCAGTGCAGCACGGCATCAACATCTTTAAATGCCCCGTCCCGAACCATGTAGACCTTACCCGAGCCACCTTCCTCAGCTGGCGTTCCATAAAGTTTGAGTGTTCCTGGTGTACCGTTTTGCTTCATCCACCGACTGACCGCCATAGCGGCTGCCATTGAACCCACGCCAAACAGATGATGACCGCAGGCATGACCAGCATGTTTGCCCTCGACTATTGAACGAGTTGGCGATGCTGCCTGTGATATGCCTGGCAATGCATCAAACTCAGCCAGAATACCGACCACGGGTTCCCCCTGACCGTAACTGGCGATAAAAGCAGTCGGTATTCCTGCAATATTAGACTCAACCTCAAAGCCGGCTTGCTGCAAGGTCTTCTGCAGCAAGGCACTACTACGTGTTTCCAGATAGCCCAGCTCAGCATAATCCCAGATAGACATAGCCAGTTCGGAAAAACCGGCTGAGTGCTGATCAAGATAATCCATAACGACCTGCTTTTCATCCGCCTGTGCCAGCGACAACTGCGAAACCAAAACAATCATCAACAATTTCATGCTCACCATTTTATTCACGATCAAGTCACCTCCTGAGCCAATTCTTCGATAAGATCCAAAATCATAGTCTCACTATCCATAATTGCAAACTGGCCCATATGCTGGACTAACTGGGCCCGCTCCAGCCATAGCTTGTCAAGTGCTTCCAGGAAGGTATGATCCGTCATATCCTGTTCTTCGAGCACCCGACTGAAACCCTGCTCACGCATAACCCAGGCGTTTTCCAATTGATCGCCACGGCTTTGGACCGCTGTCAGTGGAATTAGAAGATGCGGTTTACGAGTCACTAACAATTCATAAATCGAATTCGCCCCAGCCCTCGCGACCACTATATCGGCTGCGGCCAGCAGATCACCAAATCCCTCCTGGACGAATTCAAGCTGGACATAACGTGGCCTCGGCTTTAAAGCACTATCTATATTACCTGCGCCGACCACATGAACCACGAACCAGCGCTCGCACAATACCGCTAAAACCTGTCTCACCTGCCGATTAATAGCAACCGCGCCCAGGCTGCCGCCAAAAACAAGCAGTACCGGCACATCTGCTTTAATCGACATCAAATCCCGCGCGCGCTGGGCCTGGCCATCGATCAAGCTAGACCTGACCGGAGTCCCCGTAAGCACCCCTTTTGACACAGGGACCATTGCCAGAGAAGCTGGGAAATTGACGCAAATTTTTTCTGCAAACGGAAAACAGATACGATTCGCCAGGCCTGGGGTGATATCCGATTCATGGCAGATCACGGGCACCCTGAACACCCTGGCGGCGACAACAACTGGCACTGCCACGTAGCCGCCCTTGGAGAAAACCACATCTGGCTTTAATTTAACCACCAGAAAACAGGCTTTTACAACGCCCATCAAAATTCTGAATGGATCCAGGAAGTTCGCCCAGGAAAAGTAACGCCGCAATTTTCCTGAAGATATTGCAAAATAAGGCACGTCGGTTGTTTCCAGCAGCTGCGCTTCAATGCCGGTATATGATCCGATATACACACAACCTACGCCCCGGCTAGAAAGTGCTTTTATAAGGGCCAGATTGGGCGTGACATGACCGGCTGTACCACCGCCTGTAAACAATACTTTCATCTATAGTCGCAAAGTCTCTTTAACAAAAGGGATGGTGACAAGCCGTTGTCTTCGCAATGACTCACTTGCCAGCAATGCCATCAGCTCGAGTAGATGAGGCATGTCCCGCGGCACTCGGTTTATCAAAAAACGAGACACTTCCTCTGACAGACAGAAACCGTATTGGCGCGCACTTGCCTGGAGCAATCGAGCTTTATCTCCATCACTGAGCAGATCCGTGCCGATCAGCATCGCCGAACGACACCGGGATGCCAGATCAGCAAGGCCAAAGTTAACCTGCCCGGGATGGCTGCCCAAAGCAAGCAGTAACCATGCATCCGGTCTGTCCTGTACCGAGTTCATTAAATCAAAAACAGCCAGTTCCCAATCTCTATCACCAACAACCGCATCCAGATGATCTATGGCTATCAACGGAAACTGCTCCAGAGACTTCAGTATCCTGGCATCAAGGGGTTGCTGGAGATCCAGATAAATACCTTTCTGTCCACGAGATTCTGCATCGTGACAGGCAGCCTGCAGTAAATGCGTCTTACCACTACCGGCAGACCCAAATACCACGCTGGTCATCGGCGAAGCCTGTCGCAGCCTGGCAGCTGCAGATCCGATATAATTAATGTAGGTAGCATCGGCCCTGAGCGGGAAGTCAAATATAAGCTGTTCGTTCAAAGGGGTTGCTCATCACCAACCGTGTCGACGGTTGCCTTTGGGCTTGCCTCAGCCGAACTATCTGTCGAACCATCAGCAGAACTATCAACCGAGCCATCAGCAGAGCCATCAGCAGAACCATCAGGAGAACCATCAGGAGAACCATCAGGAGAACTATCCGCCATGATTATTTCTGAATCCGAGCGGGCGTAGTATTCACTGTTCATATAATGTCGCAACAGATAACGCAGTAACACCATCAGTACAGCTGCCAGCGGTAATGCCAGCAACACGCCTATAAACCCGAACAACTGGCCTCCGGCGAGTATTGCAAAGATCACAGCAACCGGGTGCAGACCTATCTTGTCACCCACCAGCCATGGCGTCAGTAAAGTTCCTTCCAGCAACTGTCCGCCTAGGAAAACAAACATCACGTAGCCAGGATGAATCCAGTCCTGAAACTGATAGAAAGCGGCAATCAAGGCCGCAATAATACCAATGGCAAAACCAAGATAGGGAACAATACTAGCCGCCCCGGCAATCAAACCAATCAAAATGGCCAGGTCCAGTCCTATCATGCTTAAACCCAGTGCGTAGAGGGTGCCCAGTATTGCCATCACCAGCAATTGACCTTTCAAGAACGCAGCCAATACTTCATCACACTCCAGGGCCAGCCGATTAACGGTGCCTACAGCCTTTCTTGGTACAAGACTCTCAATTTTGGCAACAACGAAATCCCAGTCGCGCATCAGATAAAATGCGACTACCGGTATCAGCGCCAGGTTCATCAGAGCACCCAGCAGGGCGACCCCGGACAAGGTCATTCTAGTTAGTATCTGGCTAACAAAACTGCCTGTCTGCTGCCAGTGGTCGGCTAACTGACTCTTTAAGCTATCTACTTGAAAATCGAAAGGATCGATGCCAATAGTAGATAACAACAGAGGGCTCAGCATCTCCTGCAGCCACCTCAGCATATCCGGTATACTCTGCACAAACCGGGCAGTCTCCCGAAAAAGTATGGGTATCAGGAAAAGCAACAGTCCAATCAGCAGGACAGCAAAACCGGAAAATACTAAAATCGCACCAGGTGTTCGACCCAAACCGGCTTTCTCAAGTCGATCGACCAGAGGGTCTCCCAGGTAAGCCAGAATAATACCGATCAGAAAGGGCGACAGTATAGGTTCCAGCAGGTATACCATGCCGGTTACCAACACCGCACTGAATATCAACCAAAAATTTCTACCTACCGAAATCATACCTCTCCCAATTGCGCATTCACTGTCTCTATCAACGCTGTTAATGCAACCAGCGATACCAGAGTCGTGACATTTTTTCATCCAAATCCAGTAGCGTCATACGCTCATCCAGCTCGATGACGCCGACAAGTTGATCCAACCGTCCCTCAGTACTCAATCTGTAACGGACCAAATCGTCTTCCACGCTCACTACATTCACCTCAACTATCGGTGACAGGCTCTCAAGATAGTGGCTTGCCCGCGCATAGCTTTCCACGTTATTGATGCCTTCAATTGTCATCAACAAATGCTTCTGACTCGAGTCTACTGCATAGCGCCTGCTAAATTCTTCAGAAATTTGAGCAATCATTGAAATTGCCAGCTGTCGTTTAGTACCAATATCCACCTCATTCATCCGCCATCGGCCTTCCAGATTGACGTTCCAGTTTGCTGACCACAATCCCGAAGATTCCTGCTGCACCCTGGCTGTTAAGATTGTATCCGGTTGATATCGGGAAGATGCCCTATCGATACGATCCAGGAAAGAACCCCAAATCTCTGCCAGAGACAGGCTCGCAGTATCCTCGAGGTCCCAAAGTGGATAGTAAACGGGAAGCCCTCGTAATTGAGCCTGCTGCTTCAGTTCGATATTGAATTCATCCGCCCCGGTCTCACTAAGCAACTCACGTCTGTGTCCATCTCCCAGGGCTATCCAGAGAAGGACATTTGGTCGATTGCTGCCCCACACCGGTAACCCGGCATCCCTTAGCAGCTTTGATACTAAATTAGGCTCAAAACTGATTCTTATCACCTGCGACGGCACTATTTCCTCATCATCCTGCAACAACGTCTCGATGCCAGAGTAGCTGTATTCCGAATAGTAATTATCAGGCCGTCGGATCGCTGCAGCGATAACCGGATTACCCGCAAAATCGCCTCTCCCTGATAACCGCCTTATGACCTGAGTCAGGCCTTTCTGGGCATCCCGGGTGCGCTGCAGTGCAGTCTGTGACTGGGTGGTTATCTCGGCTACATACAGCCCATCTACTGTGACCGCTAGGGCTGTATCAGTTAAACTGGAGAATAAAATTACAACTAACAGGGAACTTATTGAGTATCTGAGCATTCTTATAACAACAACCTGAAAGATTAGATAGAATAGTACTACCTGACGTTAATATCGCTATAGCCTTATTTATGCTGCAACTCCGCATTAACTCAAGCGCTGGCCTATTCAATCAACTGAGTTAATATGAAGATTGTCACAGAGTCTTACCAGTTTACAACATGAACGTATTTTACCGAACCTTTGCAGTACTATCCTGGCTTTTCATGTCAATCCATATAATGGCCCAGCCGTCTGATGTGCCAAGGACATTTAAAGTCACCTATAAAGCCGATTATCGGGGTCTACCGATCAGCGCCAAAGGTATCCGCGAACTGCAGCAGACCGCATCAGGCCAGCACCTGTTAAAGTCCTCTGCAAAAAGCCTGTTTGCAACCATAGAAGAAAGCTCTACTTTTCTACTCAAGGATGGCATTGCCCAACCTCAGGCGTACCGTTACCAGCGCACTGGCCTGGGTAAAAACAAAAACATAAATCTGGATTTTGACTGGTCAGGCAGAATAGTGACCGACCGGCTAAAAAACACTCAATACCCCCTAAAACCGGGCCTTGCCACCTCGGACAAGCTGCTTTATCAATTCCAACTCCAGGCAGATCTTCTCAAGGCTTCCCGCCTTAACAAGAAACCCAACAACCTCAATTACACCATCATGGATGAAAGTCGAATAAAAGAATACCAGTTCGAAATAGTCGGCGAGGAACTTCTAACGACCAAACTAGGCCAGATCAATACCTGGAAGATCAGGCGCAGCAACAGTGCAACGGATCGTTCTACCACCCTCTGGATGGCGCCGGAATATGAATTCATGCTAGTTCGCTTTGAACAGACCGATCAGAATAATAAAGGCTTCTCGTTAATGATCGAAGAAGCACAGATGGCAGGTATGCTTATCTCTGAGTTCTAAAATTCAGGTTTTGGGAAGGGTCACACCAACCTGCCCCTGGTACTTACCGCCCCGATCTTTATAAGAAGTTTCACACTCTTCGTCACTTTCAAAAAATAACATCTGAGCAACGCCTTCATTGGCATAAATTTTTGCTGGCAGGTTAGTTGTATTGGAAAATTCCAGCGTTACATGCCCCTCCCATTCTGGCTCCAAGGGCGTTACGTTAACGATTATACCGCACCGGGCATAAGTTGATTTACCCAGACAAACGGTCAGGACGCTGCGCGGAATCCTGAAGTATTCCACCGTTCTGGCAAGGGCAAAGGAATTCGGAGGAATTACACAAACATCACTTTTGATATCGACAAAACTCTTCTCATCAAAATGCTTTGGATCCACTATCACGGAATGAATATTGGTGAAAACTTTAAATTCGTCAGCACATCGAACATCGTAACCATAGCTGGAGGTCCCATAGGATATAACCTTAGCGTCGTTCCTGTGCCTGACCTGTCCTGGTTCAAAAGGCACTATCATCTCCCCACGCTCGACCATGGTTCGGATCCAGCGATCTGACTTGATAGACATAACTCAACTCCATTAAAAAAATAGTAAAACCGAAAACTGAAAACCGAATCCTAGTCGTCGAAAACGGAAATCTTTGGTTCAGGGAGTACCGTGCTCGATTCGATTGCCTGAATAACTTCAGTGGCAAGGGTCAGGTAGCGTTTGGCTGCATCTGAATCAGGGTCCGCCAGTACGATGGGTTTACCCTGGTCGGTTAGTTCGCGGGTGCTCAATTCAAGAGGCAAACTGGCAAGCAGGGCAGTATCATATTCTGCTGCAATCGCTGCCCCTCCGCCTGTTCCAAATATCGCCTCCTCCGTGCCACAATGCTGACATCGATAACTGCTCATATTTTCGACGATACCCAGTACCGGAACCTGCACCTTAGCAAACATCTCGATACCCTTACGGGCATCGAGCAAGGCAATGTCCTGAGGCGTCGTCACGATCAGGGCACCATCCACAGGGACGCGCTGCGCCAAAGTCAACTGGATGTCACCGGTGCCCGGTGGCATATCGATAATCAGATATTCAAGATCGCGCCACTGGGTCTGGGTCAGCAGCTGCTGCATTGCCCCGCTGGCCATCGGCCCTCGCCAGACAGCTGGCGTCTTCGCACTGGCCAGAAAACTCATGGACATACACTGCAATCCGCAAGACATAACCGGTTGCAGAAGGTCACCAACCACTTCTGGCCTGGTCTCTGCAGGAACGCCCAGCATGATCCCCTGGCTCGGACCATAAATATCTGCATCCAGCAGACCTGTATTTCGCCCCTGAACCGACAGTGCAACCGCCAGGTTGCTGGCGACCGTTGATTTGCCAACACCGCCTTTGCCTGAAGCAACCGCGATGATAGAACGAACCCCTTCGAGCTCGAACTGAGCCCCTTCATTTGGATTACTCATGTCACTACCCTATTCTTGAACGTACCCGACTTCATTTCACAGACCGCCTATGATACCTCCTGAACCCGCTAAAATCAGGGTCCAACAGGCGCTTTACCTCGATCAGTTAACTGCTTTCCATGGAATACATCGCATACCATAAAGAAATCACATAAAATCGCTGTTTTTAACCTTATCCTCCGAGTCAAAATGAGTACAGCAAGAAAAATTCTCGTCACCAGCGCCCTGCCCTACGCCAATGGATCCATCCATCTGGGCCACCTGTTGGAACACATCCAGACAGATATATGGGTTCGTTACCAAAGACTCACGGGTAACCAATGCATCTACGTCTGCGCCGATGATACCCATGGCACAGCCACCATGCTTAATGCAGACAAGCTCGGTATCAGTGCAGAAGATTATATTAAAGGTGTGCGGAAAGAACATATCCAGGATTTCCTGGATTTTGACATCAGCCATGACAATTTCCACTCCACCCATTCAGAAGAGAACGAACAATTACTATATCTAATCTACGAGCGACTGAAAAAAGCGGGGCAGATAAGCCAACATGATGTAGATCAGCTATACGATCCAGAAAAAGGCATGTTTCTGGCGGATCGCTTCGTCAGCGGAAACTGCCCAAAATGCAATGCCGTTGATCAACCTGGCGATAACTGTGGTGCCTGCGGCGCAACCTATTCTGCCATGGAGTTAGGCGAACCGACCTCAAAACTGTCCGGTGCTGCGCCCGAAGTGCGTCAGTCAAAACATTTTTTCTTCAAATTATCGGAGCACTCCGATTTCTTAAACAAATGGACGCGAAGTGGGACTCTGCAGACTGCCGTCACCAATAAAATATCCGAATGGCTGGATCAGGGATTACAGGACTGGGATATCAGCCGCGATGCCCCCTATTTTGGATTCGAAATCCCCGATGAACCCGGCAAATATTTTTATGTCTGGTTAGATGCGCCTATCGGCTATATGGCAAGCTTTCAGAACTACTGTGCCAATCAAACTGATATCGAGTTCGATGATTTCTGGAAGCCCGATTCGACCTGCGAAGTACATCACTTTATCGGCAAAGACATCGTAAATTTCCATGCCCTGTTCTGGCCTGCGGTATTGACCATGGCGGGGTATCGTACGCCAACATCCATTCGCGTTCACGGCATGGCTACCATCAATGGCGAGAAAATGTCTAAATCCAAAGGCACCTTCATTAACGCAAGAACTTACCTTAATGAGCTTTCTCCAACTTATCTGCGCTATTATTTTGCGGCTAAACTCAGTGGTGGCGTTGAAGACCTGGACATTAACCTGGACGACTTCCTGCAGAGAGTCAATTCAGACCTAGTCGGAAAACTGGTAAATATTGCCAGTCGATGCGCCGGATTTATCAACAAGCAGTTCGACGGCAAACTGACCAGGCAAGTGCAATGCGACCTGCTTGCCAGTTTCAGCAATCAGCAACAACAAATCGCTGACAACTATGAATCAGGCGAGTTCAGTAAAGCAATGCGGAGCATTATGGCACTGGCCGACATGGCCAACCAATTCATTGCCGAAGAAAAACCCTGGATACTGATAAAGGACCCTTCTACCAAAGACCGTGCCCAGCAGGTCTGCTCGGATGGCCTTAATCTATTCCGGATGCTGATGATTTATCTGAAACCCGTACTTCCCGACCTGGCACAGAAAGCAGAACAATTCCTCAATTGCGGGGAACTACAGTGGTCTGATCTGGCTCATCACCTGACTGATCACCGTATCAATACCTTTGAACCTTTACTGAAGAGAATTGAGTCTCGTTCAATTGAGGCTATCATCGACGCTGGCAAATCTCATGAAAAGTCAGCTCAGGGAGCAACCACCAGCAAAGATGAAGCCGCCGACCCTGTTGAAATCGATATCGATACCTTCGCGCAGGTTGACCTGCGCATTGCCCGTATCATCCAGGCACAGGTTGTTGAGGGTGCAGACAAACTATTACAGCTAACGCTGGATCTGGGCGATCACCAGAGAACCGTTTTTTCCGGTATTAAAAGTGCCTATAGCGCAGAACAACTGGAAGATAAATTAACGGTAGTCGTAGCCAATCTGAAGGCTCGTAAAATGAAGTTCGGCATCTCTGAAGGCATGGTTCTGGCTGCCGGCCCTGGAGACAAGGAAATATTCCTCATCTCGCCTGATTCAGGTGCCAAGCCTGGCATGAAAGTAACATGAACCTATAGCGCTCATGCCAGAGACCGTGACCATTCTGCTTAGCGCCATTTTCGTCAATAACTTCGTAGTGGTGCAGTTCCTCGGTCTTTGCCCGTTCATGGGCGCCAGCCAGAAAATCAGCAGCGCTATCGGTATGGCTGCTGCCACCACTTTTGTTCTAACCCTGTCTTCTGCTGCCAGCTTTCTCATAGAGCATTACATTCTGTTACCGCTGCATCTGGAATACCTCCGCATCATCATATTCATTGTTGTTATCGCTGTTCTGGTTCAGTTTACAGAATTGGTCATACGTGCTACCCAACCCATCTTGCACCAGGTTCTGGGGGTGTTCCTGCCTCTGATTACCACTAACTGCGCAGTTCTCGGCGTAGCACTGATCAATATTCGACAGAACCAGAGTTTTACAGGCTCGATTATGCTGGGACTCGGTGCTGCCCTGGGCTTTTCACTGCTGATCATTGTCTTCTCTGCTATCAGAATAAGACAGCAGAGCGACCACATACCGTATCCTTTTCGTGGCGCCGCCATCAATATGATCTCAGCAGGCCTGATTTCTCTCGCCTTCCTGGGCTTTACCGGAATGAACACGTGACCAGTATTGTTTCTACCATTTTATTGCTGGGTGGCTTGGCCCTGATCACAGGTTTGCTGTTACAGCTCAGTGCAAGTTATTTCCATTCAGATACCAACAAAGTCATCGATGCGGTCAACCGGCTGCTACCCCAGAGTCAATGTGCTCAGTGTGGTTATGCTGGCTGCCGACCCTACGCCCAGGCTGTGGTAGAAGGTGAAGCCACCAATCGCTGCCCGCCCGGAGGCGAAACGCTTATCGCCAACCTGGCCAGCCTTCTCAATCGACCAGTGCTGGCTCTGGCTGACGAACTCACTGCTATTGATCAACCTGTTATTGCCAAAATAAAAGAGCATGAATGTATTGGCTGTTCACTGTGCATTAAAGCCTGCCCTGTTGACGCCATTATAGGCGCGCCACAACTGATGCACACAGTCATTAGTCAGGACTGTACCGGCTGTGAGCTCTGCCTTGCTCCCTGCCCGGTAGACTGTATAGACCTCATACCGGCTGCTGATGCTGGCCTTCGCCTACCATTGCCAACCTACAACATGCCCTGTATACACTGCAGCGCCTGCATGGATGCCTGCCCGCGCGATCTGGCTCCACAACATCTTTTCTTATCTGCCAACAAGACTGAACCGGCGCAGCAGCTAAGACTCGCTGACTGCATCGAATGCGGCCTCTGCGATCGAGTTTGTCCGAGTCGCTTACCCCTGACTCGGACTTTCCAGGTCATGAAACACAACGGTCAGTTGCTTTCCAATGAGCGCTCGGCTGCCCTGCGTGCTGAAGCAAAATTCAATCGTCGTGAACAACGCCTCGCTACCGAGGCCAATCAGGTATTGGCTCGACCCAAAGCCGAAGATGCACAGGCCCTGCTTGATGCCCTCCGCGAAGAGCTTAACTCATGAAAACACAGCAATTCATGTATCACACCCTGATCGCCCTGCTGCCCGGGGCTATGGTCATGGCTTACTTCTTTGGGCCGGGTATTGTTATCAACCTGGCTGCGTGCATCGCTACAGGTTGGCTCTGTGAAACATTGGTTTACCGGTTAAACAAAACTGCCAACGGCCATCCGTCTGATGGCAGCGGCTTACTAACCTGCGCTCTAATCGGTCTGGCACTGCCGCCTTTTCTACCTATCCCCATCGCCATGGCAGGTGTGGTGTTCGCTCTGGTCTTCGGCAAACATGTTTATGGGGGACTAGGCCAGAATATTTTCAATCCTGCTATGGTTGGCTATGCCGGTCTTATCATCGCTTTCCCTATGGCGATGACACAATGGCAAAGTAGCACCCCAATCAGCTACGACCTGTACCCTTTAATACTGATCAAGACAGGCCTGTTAGAAATCCAGGGTTTCAGCGGCGCCACACCGCTAGATCTATTCCGTCATCGGCAAGGTCAGACAGTCGCCGAGTTCTGGCTGACCCAGGGCACCCTCATGTCAGCCTTTGCCTGGATCAACATTGCTTTCCTGGTGGGTGGCCTCTACCTGTTAAAGGTCAAGGTTATTTCCTGGCACATGCCGGCTGCCACACTAATCGGCATACTGGTGGCCAGCCTCGTTTTTTATGACTCGGGTAGTTCGGCCAGCCTGGGATCGCCCCTGCTGCATCTCCTTTCCGGCGCCACTATGCTGGGGGCCTTCTTCATAGTAACCGACCCCGTCAGTTCTCCTGATGCCAGGTTGGCTCAGCTCATCTACGCCGGTGGCATCGGTGTCCTGATCTTTTTGATTCGGAGTATCGGTGCCTATCCCGACGGACTAGCGTTTGCCGTTCTGTTAATGAATGCAAGCAGTCCTTTGCTCGACCTATGGTTAAGTCAAAAGCCAAAGAAGTCCTGGTCATGAACAAACCGGTAACATCCTTCACTCTGATCGCGCTCATCTGCGCTACCACATTAGCTGTAACCCATAGCCTGACCGAAAAGCAGATTGAAGATAATCGGAAAAATTTTGCCTTGCAGCAGCTTGCACAGGTATTACCCAATGCCAATGAACGCATCATTAAATTGCGTCCAAACAGCACTGTATATTCAAGCCTGCTTGAATCAAAACAAACCGGCAATATCCTGCCTCTGAGTACGTCGCAAGGCTACAATGGTTATATCAGCGGCTGGCTGGCGATTGACCTTAACAGGCGCGTGCGCGGCATTCGTATTGTCGAGCACAGCGAAACGCCCGGGATTGGGGACGTCATAGAAACCACTAAATCACGCTGGATCGATCAGTTCCTGGGCCAGGAGCCTGACTCGGCAATATTCGAACTGAAACTCGACCAGGGCAGCTTCGATCACGTCAGCGGCGCAACCATCACAACCCGCGCACTCACCAGAGCAATAGGTAAAACGCTGACAAACGCACCACAGTCTCTGCCAGCCAGCCCTGTCGTAGTGGAGACCGCCGATGACTAGCTATCAGGAAATCGCCCTGGATGGCATCTGGAGAAACAACCCTGCACTGGTGCAAATGCTGGGTCTGTGCCCGTTGCTGGCGGTAAGCAGTCACCTGGTCACCGCGCTTGGCCTGGGCATCATCACCCTGCTGGTGCTACTGAGCTCCAACTTTTTAATCAGCCTGATTCGAACCCATCTGCACGAGCAAGTCAGACTGCCGATCCAGATACTCATTATAGCTTCATCGGTTACCCTGGCTGATCTGTGTCTACAGGCTTATTTCTACGAATTACACCAGCGTATCGGCTTATTTGTCGCTTTAATCGTAACCAACTGTACTATATTGGGGCGCGCCGAACTGCTAGCCTCTCGCAGCCCAGTTAAATATGCACTGCTGGACGGTATCATGATGGGCCTCGGATTTCTGCTGGTGCTAGTGGTACTGGGCAGCCTTCGGGAAATCATCGGCCAGGGCACACTTTTTGCCCATATGGATATGATTCTCGGCGATCAAGCCAAAACCCTGACCCTGCATATCCATGACTTCCCAGTGCTTCTGGCTGCCTTGCCGCCGGGTGCCTTTCTACTATTCGGCTGCATTATCGCCTTTAAAAACTATCTGGAATTACGCCATGAACGCCGCAAAACGTTACCAGTTTCTCAGCAAATTACGCCATGAGAATCCCAGCCCAACCACCGAGCTCAGCTATCAGTCAACTTTCGAATTGCTGATCGCGGTCATTCTGTCGGCTCAGGCAACCGATGTCAGTGTCAACAAAGCAACTGTAAAACTCTTCGCCATTGCAAATACACCAGGCGATATTGGCAAGCTTGGAGTCGATGGTTTAATCCCCTATATTAAGACCATAGGCCTGTTTAACAGCAAGGCAGAGAATATTATCAAGACCTGTCAACGTTTGCTTGACATGCACAGTGGCGAAGTACCCAGAACCCGGGAAGCACTGCAAGACCTGCCGGGGGTAGGCCGGAAAACCGCCAATGTCGTCCTCAATACCGCTTTCGGTGAACCCACTATGGCAGTGGATACCCATATTTTCAGGATTTCTAACCGGACTCGCTTTGCTCCGGGAAAGAATGTGTTACAGGTCGAACGGAAATTACTCAAGGTAATTCATGATGAATTTATAACCGATGCCCATCACTGGCTGATTCTACACGGACGCTATATCTGCACTGCAAGAAAGCCTAAGTGCGGTGCCTGCGTGGTCTTTGATGAATGTGAATTCCGAGGCAAGGAAGGTCAACTACAAGAGCAAAGCAAGTAATTCTGACAATGGCAGCAGGACATTCAGGGTTAAATCAACTTACGACCTTTTTTACTGGCCATCTGCAGACGAAGGGCATTTAACTTAATGAATCCGGCAGCATCTTTCTGATCATAAGCCCCGGCATCGTCTTCAAAAGTAACCACATTGGCATCATAAAGGCTATCGTGATCTGAATCCCTGCCGACCACAATAATATTGCCTTTATACAATTTGAGCCTGACTCTGCCATTAACAACCTGTTGAGAGTTGTCAATCAGCGCCTGCAGGGCTATTCGCTCCGGGCTCCACCAGTAACCATTATAGATAAGACTTGCGTATCTAGGCATCAAATCGTCTTTCAGGTGGGTCATTTCCCGGTCAAGGGTAATCGACTCCATAGCGCGGTGCGCTTTCAGCAAAATGGCACCACCCGGCGTCTCGTAACAACCCCTGGCCTTCATACCAACGTAGCGGTTCTCTACAATATCGGTACGCCCAATGCCGTTCTCCCCGCCTTGCTTGTTTAGTTCAGCAAGTAAAGCCGCTGGTGACAGCAATTTGCCATCCAATGACACGGGATCGCCCCGGCTATAGCCTATTTCAAGATAAGTAGGTTCATCCGGCGCTTGATCCGGAGAAACCGACCACAGCCACATAGCTTCATCAGGTTCTACGCCGGGATCTTCCAGTATGCCGCCTTCATATGAGATATGTAACAAATTAGCGTCCATGGAATAGGGTGATTTCTCCCCTTCATGCTTATTATCGACCTTGATCTGGTAGCGTTCGCAAAAAGCCATCAATGCCGCCCGCGAATTCAGATCCCACTCCCGCCACGGAGCAATAACCTTTAAATCCGGGTTCAAGGCATAGGCGCCCAGCTCAAAACGCACCTGGTCATTACCTTTACCTGTGGCGCCGTGAGCAATAGCCTTAGCATTAGTCTGTTCAGCAATCTGCACCAGCCTTTTTGCTATCAGCGGGCGGGCAATACTGGTACCCAGCAGATACTCCCCCTCGTAAAGGGTATTGCACCGGAACATAGGAAATACGAAGTCCTGTACAAATTCCTCCTTGACATCATCAATGTAGATTTCCTTGACACCCATACTGCTGGCTTTTGCCCTGGCCGGTTCGAGTTCTTCACCCTGACCAAGGTCTGCTGTATAAGTGACGACTTCGCAGCCATAGGTTTCCTGTAACCAGCGCAGAATGACTGAAGTATCCAGCCCCCCTGAATAAGCAAGCACGACTTTATCGATCTGATCCATAGCACCCTTGGGACGTTTGTTAACAAGCTGCGTATGGTAAACCTTTGCCAGTAATCAAGCCAGCCTCGCCACGGGAGTGCTACAATACCGGAATGCGAACATTGACCATCCTTCAACCTGATGACTGGCACGTACACCTCAGGGACGGTGCCTACCTTGCCGAGACAACGCAGGACATAAGCCGCTATTTTGGCAGAGCTATAATTATGCCCAACCTTGTACCTCCGGTGTTAACCAGTGCAGACGCGGCAAGCTACCGAGATAGAATAATCAGTGAGGTCCCCAGTAATCGGTCCTTTGATCCTCTTATGACGCTTTATCTCACGGACCAAACCAGCAAAAAGACCATTACAGAGGCCGCCAAAAGCAGCATTATCCACGCCTGTAAACTCTACCCTGCTGGCGCTACGACTCATTCAGATGCCGGGGTAAACACCATTGAAGGTCTCTATCCAATATTCGAAGAAATGCAGAAGACCGGCCTGCGACTCGCTATCCATGGCGAGGTTACCGACAGTAAGGTTGATATTTTTGATCGAGAAAAAATCTTTATTGAACAATACCTGGAACCCATTATTCGACAGTTCCCTTCTTTGAAGATTATCTTTGAACATATCACCACAGCTGAAGCTGTCCAATTTGTCCAGGCGACTGATTCACGGATGGGTGCAACCATCACGGTCCATCATCTGCTCTACAACCGCAACGACATGCTTGCGGGTGGTATCAAACCGGCTCTCTATTGCCTGCCCGTGCTAAAACGAGACCAGCATCAACAAGCCCTTATCCAGGCAGCCACCTCGGGTGACCCTTCTTTTTTCCTGGGTACAGATTCTGCTCCTCACCCTGCCTCCGCAAAAGAAAATGCTTGCGGCTGCGCGGCTGGCTGCTATACCGGCCATGCCGCTATCGAGCTTTATGCTGAAGTTTTTGCCAGCAATAATGCGCTGCAAGCCCTGGAAAACTTTGCCAGCTGTTACGGCGCCGATTTCTATGGCCTGGCGCACAATACCAAGACGATAAAACTGATTGAAACAGAATGGACCTGCCCTGCCCGCAAACGTTTTGGCGAAACTGACCTGGTTCCTGTGCGAGCAGGAGAAAACATCCACTGGCAGGTGGTAAACGAGCCGGGGGAGTCAACTTGAGCGATCAAAAAGAACCTATTGCTGGTCGTTTCAGGGGCTTCCTCCCTGTCGTTATCGATTTAGAAACAGGGGGATTTAACAGTGACACCGATGCCATCCTTGAAATCGCTGCTGTGCTTATCCGCATGGACGATAAGGGTCTGCTACGGCCAGGAGAGCAGTTCTTTCACAATGTCAGCCCCTTCGAAGGGGCAAATATTGAACCGTCATCACTTGAATTTACCGGCATTGACCCTTACAACCCTCTGAGGATGGCGGTGGACGAAAAACAAGCTCTTACGGACGTATTCAGTGGCATTCGCGGCGAAGTTAAGAGAACGGGTTGTCAAAGAGCCATTATCGTTGCCCATAATGCCGCTTTTGATCAAGCCTTTCTGAACAAGGCGGCGGAACGCTGCCGAATTAAGCGAAATCCGTTCCATCCATTTTCTTCATTTGATACAGCAACTTTATGCGGTCTGGCCTACGGTCAGACAGTGCTGGCGCGGGCCTGCAAATCCGCTGGCATCGCTTTTAGTGCCAGTGAAGCACATTCGGCAATTTACGACTGCGAAAAAACAGCGGAAATCTTCTGTGATGTCGTCAATCGCTGGCAGCAATTCAGTTAATCACGCTTCTAGGTCAGCTTTCCGACTCTCCAGCTGCTTCTTCCAGTAAGGGCTGCAGTTCACCACTGTCATACATTTCAGTGATAATATCGCAGCCACCGACTAACTCTCCACTGACGAATAACTGGGGAAAGGTCGGCCACTCCGAGAAGGCAGGTAAATTGGCACGGATTTCTGGGTTTGCCAGGATATCAATATAAGCAAACCTTTTCCCGCAGGAAATTAGCATCTGGCTTGCCTGCGAGGAGAATCCGCATTGAGGTTGATCAGGAGACCCTTTCATATAGATAAGAATAGGGTTTTCCCGTACCTGGTTCTGTATTGTTTCTAACACTTCCATTTGGTTAGCTCTCTGGTAAAGACTTAACGTTGCCATTCTAACTTGTTTCACAAAAAGTTAAATGCAAGATCAACAATAAACCCAACATTATCACCGACCCTGGCGTGATAATTCGCCGTTAACCAGCAAAACCCTGCCCGGGCTATTTAACGGCACCACCTCGGATCAATGTAACCATCCGGGGATTTTCAATCTGACTGGCCTACCTTGGAGAAACGGTAAGAACCACGGATGCTTAAGAGGGTAGAAGGTGTGTGAATGATGAATTGCTAGATTGTCGAGATTTACACCCACTCGTTTCTTTCTAGCTGTTGTTTACAAGTTGGCAGCTCTAAAGGGTGGAACGACTTTTTCAAATTTAGCTAGATTTTCACGTTGTGCGATTCGTAGCTCGTAGTCTTTTTGTAGGTTGAATCAAAAGCCTGTACTCATATTGAAAAACAGACCAAGTCGCAATGACATGTCTGCGGTAGTAGCACGTTTGCCACCTATGATGTTCTTGATGGCTGTACGATCCACACCAATGGAACCAGCTAAGGTGCCAGGTTTGATTCCTAGGTCATCCAGAAAATCCTCCTGTAAAAGGACGCCTAGATGTTCTAACTCTATGTATTTCTCAGTCATCGTTGTGATTCCTATTTGTGGTAATCTACATGTTGCACATCGTCTGCATTACCATTCTTCCATCGGAAAATTATACGCCACTGCGTTCGAAGAGCACCGTCCTCGAAGAGCACTGTGCCCCCAAATAGCAGAACAAATCAAAAACAATAACAAGCTAAACGAAAAGACTTTAGCTACAGTAAGCGCGTCGAAACACTTCACTCACTAGAGCGATCACCTGAAATCATGACCAAAAAAACACTATCTTTGAAAACGAAAAGAAACATAGTTCCCGAACGAGTAGATAAAGTGGTCAAGGATACGACGCCTGTTGACCCACAGAAGCGTTTTATGGATGGCGTCGCCATTAATCCTTCTCAGTGCATTCGCCTGGAATCAGGCTCTAATCAACTCACCACGCGAGCAATAGACTTGATCACCCCAATCGGGATGGGGCAGCGAGGCTTGATTGTTGCTCCGCCAGGCTGTGGGAAAACGACCATTTTAAAACACATCTGCCAGGCGGTGGGGGAAGCCTATCCTGAGATAAAACTGTATGCGTTACTCATTGATGAGCGACCGGAGGAAGTGACTGATTTTAAGCGCAGCGTACCGGCACAGGTGCATGCGTCATCCTCGGATGAAAGCTATAGCCACCATGTCCGTGTGGCCAATGATCTTCTTGATGTCGCCCGTCAGGAAGCTGGCGAAGGTCATGATGTCATGATTGTCATTGACTCTCTTACCAGGCTCTCCCGAGTACATAACGCAGAGCTAAAAGGCAGCCGCCGTACCATGTCGGGCGGCGTTGATGCACGAGCTTTGGAAATACCTCGAAAAATGTTTGGCGCGGCTAGAAATGTTGAGAATGGTGGGTCGCTGACCATTCTCGCGACCATACTCGTTGATACCGGAAGCCGGATGGACCAGGTAATTTTTGAAGAGTTCAAGGGCACCGGTAATATGGAAATTGTTTTATCACGTGACGTGGCGAATCAACGGATTTTCCCTGCACTGGATATTGCAAAAAGCAGTACCCGGCGTGAGGAGCTACTTATAAATTCGAAAGAAATCGAAAATGTAAGAATTTTACGCAGGGCACTGTCCCATCTTAAACCTGTGGATGGCGCTGGGAAACTTGTTGAGTTACTTAAGAAATACTCCACCAATGCAGAGCTGTTGAATCAATCGTTGACAAGAACTTGAAATCTGACTTTTAGAAAACTTGATTTTACGAAAGTACGATGGGTTTCACAAAAAAAGGTACTGACAAGCTAACGGATCGTCATTGATCGGATTTGTGGATGAACACATACAAATGTCATAGAGGGTCTGTTCGCATGCCGTCAATACCACAGTATTTCCGTTCGGACTCCTCAACCATCGAAACAATCCCACGGTTTTAATCGAAAATACCATGGTATCTGCAGTTTGTCGCAACCCAATTGCAGTGAATTCGCTGGTAGAGAATCGGTACCGCTCGTCAATTTTTCGTGTGTGCAGGTTACGTGGAGCTGATGGTGGACCAAGAGAGTTTTCCGACTTTTCACACCTGTTGCTTGAAATAGGGGGATCGACCCATCAGGTGAGCTCAACGCTGCGAGACTTTCGTGCTTGGATGGGGCTCTCGCATTTTTACTGCGTAAAAAACGCTGCCGCCGTGTGTTCTGGGAGTTGGTTTTTCACGTTTTTCGCTTTGCGAAAAGCCGTGAAATTGGTGGCCGGACCTGGAATCGAACCAGGGACACGGGGATTTTCAATCCTCGCCCCAGGCGCCACCTCCCGGAGTCTCGATTCGTAAAGTCTGACCGGCCTGCACCGTCAGTTGGCACTTACCCGGCAGAAGTTCGCCATCGAGCATATTCCTTCCGACTTGACCCGGCAGACCACCGCATAACCCCCACGGCGGATGCCGGCGCCGTTCGGTGATTAAAGTTGCTTCTGCTGGACCAAGGAACTCATATTCTCTGATTAGTCCGTCTCCACCTGGATACCGGCCTTTACCCCCGGAGCCGCGGCGAATCTGATATCGCCTGATTCGTATCGGAAAGTGCATCTCCAGGCTTTCTATCGGCGTATTCAACGTATTAGTCATATGAGACTGCACGGCACTAATGCCTGCCCCCTGTGGGCCACCGCCCATACCACCCCCTAAAGTTTCATAATAATCCCAGGAGATATCGTCTTGATGGATGCCCATGGCCACATTATTCATGGTCCCCTGGCTGGCCGCGGGAATCAGCTCGGGTAGTGCCTTTGCCAGGGCACCGAAAACGCAATCAACTATCCGCTGGGAAGTTTCCACATTACCTGCCGCAGTCGCCGCGGGTCTCTGTGCATTCACCAGACAAGCCTCTGGTGCTAATAACTTAATGGGTTTGAAAACGCCTGAGCAGGCAGGGGTATATTCAGGCAGGAGACAACGAAAACAGTAAAATACTGCAGCCGCAGTCACCGAAAGCGGGCAATTGACATTACCTTTAACCTGTCCGCAGGTGCCGGTAAAATCCACCGTCAGCTGATCCTCACTGACCTGTATTGTGACCACTATCTGAAGGTCCTGGTTCGCCCAGCCATCATCATCAAGTTTATCTTCAAACTGGTAACGGCCCACGGGTATGACCTTCAGGCTTTTTAACGCAATATCAAGACCGTACTGGTTGGTCTTATCCACCGCTTGCTGAAATAACTTCCTGCCGCTATTTCGCGCCAGGCTCTCAATACGCTGTACACCCAGCGTATTAGCACTGCACTGGGCAGCCAGATCGCCTGAGGTATTGGCACCCAATTCAGCATTCAAATAGGCGAATAGTGCCTCGTCTGCCTTTCCCTTTTGATATAGAAAAGTAGGCGCAATAAGCAGACCTTCCTCTTCCAGAGAGGATGAAATGGGCATGGATCCCGGAGAATCTGCGCCGATATTGGCGTGATGAGCACGATTGGCAACAAAACCCTGCAATTCACCTTCGACAAAGAAAGGCTGTACCAGGGTCACATCTGGCAGGTGAGTCCCCCCCAGATAGGGGTCATTGAAGATAAGCATATCTCCTTCATGCCAGACCTTTTCGCCAACAATGTAAGACATGGCGAATGCCATGCTGCCAAGATGGACAGGCACATGGGCAGCCTGCGCAAATAGCCTGCCATCGGCATCGAACAAGGCACAGGAAAAATCAAGCCGATCTTTTATGTTTGGAGAAAATGCGGCCTGTCGCAATACCGCTCCCATCTCTTCACAGATTGCAACACTGCGAGACACAAAGATTGCCAGTTCAATTTGGTTCAAAGCCTGCGATCTCCTCAATGGATGCTTTTGACTCAAGCATTTCTGGTTTATTATTTCAACTCTAAAGGTGCAGATCCAGATAGGAAGCTATAATTATGAACGCCATTATGCCAACTTATGGTCGTATTGATGTTGCATTTGTACGAGGTGAGGGTCCCTGGCTTTACGACGACCAGGGCAATCGATACCTGGATGCCCTTTCCGGCCTGGGTGTGATCGCACTGGGCCATGCTAACCCAGCAATAGCAAAAACGCTGGCTGCACAGAGCCAGCAACTGTTACACACTTCAAATCTTTATCGTATTCCCAGTCAGGAAAAACTGGCAGAAAAACTGGCCTCATTAACCGGAATGGAAAACATGTTTTTCGGCAATTCAGGCGCTGAAGCCAACGAATGCGCCATTAAAATTGCCCGGCTTTATGGCCATCAGAAAGGCATAGTGGAACCTTGTATTATTGTCGCCGACGCTTCTTTCCACGGTCGCACCATGGCCACCTTGACAGCAACGGGAAATAGAAAAGTACAGGCCGGCTTTGAACCTCTGGTCGGCGGATTTGCGCGAGTCCCCTATAACGACTTGGAGTCCATCGAACAAATCGCGAAACAGATGCAAAATGTTGTCGCGGTGATGGTTGAACCCATTCAGGGAGAGGCCGGCATACAGATTCCTGATGAGAAATACCTTATCGGCATCCGCGAAATCTGCAATGCTCAGGGCTGGCTGATGATCCTAGATGAAGTGCAATCGGGTAATTGCCGAACGGGCGCCTACTTCTGCTATCAACACAGTGGCATTATCCCTGATCTGGTGACAACAGCAAAAGGATTGGGCAATGGCGTTCCTATAGGCGTCTGCCTTGCCAGTGGCGATGCTGCGCAGGTATTTGGACCTGGCAATCATGGTTCGACTTTTGGTGGTAACCCCTTGAGTTGCGCGGTAGCGCTGACCGTACTCGATGAATTTGAAAGACTGGATATTGACAAGCAGGTCACAGCAATCGGCGAACACATGCTCTCCCAGTTCTCACAGAGACTCGGCCACCTCAACGTGGTTCGCGAAGTCCGTGGTAAAGGTTTAATGATTGGCATCGAACTGGAGCGTCCCTGCACTGATCTGGTTCAGAAAGCACTGCAGAAAGGCCTGCTGATCAATGTAGCTGCGGACTCCATCATCCGCCTGCTGCCACCCCTGATAATAGACGAGCAGCAGGCTGATCAGATCTGTGACATCGTCTGTGGGCTTGTTGAGACCTTATAAAATCAATGGCTACGGATCCGGCCTACTGCGTCTAACCAGCCTTCATAACGCTCAGTACTGGTTGCTGTATCCATTTCTGGCTCAAAACGACGTTCCAGCTGCCAGTTATCAGCAAGATCACTCAAAGAACTGAACACACCGGTATGCAACCCTGCTAAATAGGCAGCGCCAAGTGCAGTCGTTTCTGTGACCTTAGGCCGGTCCACAGTTATCTGTAGAATATCGGCCAGATACTGAACCATCCAGTTATTAGCAACCATACCACCATCGACTCTTATCAACCGGGAATCTATGCCATCGCTAAGCATTGCATTGAGCAGATCTCTGGTCTGGTAAGCCATGGATTGAAGCGTAGCAGTAACAATATCGGATATGCCAGAATCGCGGGTCAGGCCCAGTATGGCACCCCGCGCCTGTGCATCCCAGTAAGGCGCACCAAGACCCGTAAAAGCAGGCACCATGTAGACCCCGTGACTATCTGGATTATTGCTGGCCAGGCTTTCTGTTGCACTGGCAGAGGCAATCAGTTTGAGTTCATCACGAAGCCACTGCACAGCTGCCCCAGCGACAAAAATAGAACCTTCAAGGCCGTAGGTGACCTCGCCATTTAACCTGTACGCCACCGTTGTTAACAGTGCATTTTTGGAAATCACGGCCTCACGACCGGTATTCATAATGACAAAACACCCCGTGCCATACGTGGATTTTGTCATACCGGGTTTAAAACAACCCTGCCCAATCAGGGCCGCCTGCTGATCTCCAGCCATGCCACAGATCGGCACAGCAGCACCAAACAGATCCGGATCACATACGCCGAAATCGGCACTACAGTCCTCTACCGTCGGTAGAAGCGCCCCTGGGATATCCAGCCAATCCAGAATTTCGCTATCCCATTGCTGATCATGGATGTTAAACATCAAGGTCCTAGCAGCATTACTGGCATCCGTTTTATGATTCTTACCTGAAGTTAATCGCCACAACAAAAAAGAATCTATCGTGCCGAACGCCAGCTCGCCTGCTTCTGCCCTGGTCCGAGCTGAAGGCACCTGTTCTAGAATCCATTTCACTTTGGTACCGGAAAAATAAGGATCAATTAACAGACCAGTCTTCGCCTGAATACTGTCAGCAAGGCCCTGATCTCTAAGCTGCTCACACAGCGGTGCCGTCCTGCGGTCCTGCCAGACAATGGCCGGGTGGATCGCCTCACCGGTGGACCGATCCCATATAATCGTGGTCTCGCGCTGGTTGGTAATGCCAATTGCAGTCAGATCTATTGCCGCTAAGCCTGCTTCCTGCAAGGCCTGCCGGACCACCTGCTTGACGCTGTCCCAAATTTCTTCAGGATCGTGCTCAACCCAGCCATCCTTCGGAAAATACTGCGTGAACTCCTGTTGGGCAAGCGCGACTATTTCACTTGCTTCATTAAATATAATCGCCCTGGAACTGGTCGTTCCCTGATCTATGGCTAATAGGTAAGCAGGCATACATTTCCCTCGTGAGTAACATGACAGAGCACCTTGATTATGTCTTAATAGGGTTGAATTTCAATTCCTTATGCAGCTATGCAGATTTACCCCCCTCCCAGAAAAGCATCCTATCAACGTAAAACACTGCGACTCACGCAGCGAAATAAAATTCTGGTTCAGCAACCCATATCGGAGCGCCTGACCGCAGCGCTGCTAAGAATGATAGCAACAAAACCTAACTTAACAATCTCCTATGGAACACAGCAAAATGAATCTATCCTGCTTCGGATTCGCCAGGGTGGTGAGAAAATCGAAGGGGCTTACCAGCTCATTGCCGGTGAACAGGGCATCGATCTTACCGCCAGCTCAGAAACAGGCACTTTCTACGGCCTAATGACGTTGCAGCAGATTCTCGACCAGGCAGATGACACGATTAACTGCTTTGCTATTGAGGATCAACCCGACTTCGACCAACGCGGCGTCATGCTGGACATCAGCCGGTGTAAAGTACCAACGGTTGCTTCACTGAAGCAATTGATAGATCAGTTTGCCTGCCTGAAAATTAATCAATTACAGTTATACACTGAACATACCTTTGCATTCAGTCGCCACGAGCGCGTCTGGGTCGATTCCTCCCCCCTTAACAGCAACGATATCCTGTGTCTAAAGCGCCACTGTAACGAGCGCTTTATTGACCTGGTGCCAAACCTCAATTCCTTCGGCCACTTCGAAAGATGGTTAAGATACCCGGAATATCATCAATATGCTGAATGCCCGAATGGCTTCACCCATCCCTTGTCCAATACCCGATCAGATACCGGTAGCACGCTAAGACCTAACCAAAAAAGTCTGGATCTCCTGGATGAGCTCTATGGCGAGTATCTGCCGTTATTTGACGGCAAGCTGTTTAACATCGGTGGTGATGAACCCTGGGAGTTAGGCCTCGGCTGGAGCAAGAAAAAATGCGCAAAAAAAGGTACCACTCAAGTCTATGTCGATTTCCTTGCCAGAATAAACAAGCTAAGCAATCAATATGATCGTCGTACCCAGTTCTGGAGTGATATTGTTCTCAGACAACCCAGTAGCCTGGGGCAACTGCCCAAAGACATGATTGCCTTGAACTGGGGTTACGAAGGCGACCATCCTTTCAAGCGAGAATGCGAACACATGGCAGACCAGGGTCTGGATTTCTATGTATGCCCAGGCACGTCCAGTTGGAATTCACTGACCGGTCGAATTGATAATGCCAGGAAAAATCTGGCCAATGCGGCCCGCAATGGCCTTAACACGGGGTCTTGCGGCTATCTGGTTACGGACTGGGGAGATAATGGTCATCACCAGTATCTACCGATCAGCTACCCTGGTTTTATCCTGGCTGCATGTCATAGCTGGAACCACAAAGCAGCCCGAAGAATTGACCTTGCTGGCGCAATCAATCAGGTTTTCCTTAAAGAACCGGGCGCTGAGACCGCCGAATTGCTTGTCCGACTAGGCCAGGTCTCCTCGCTGGCTCCCTCCAGAATTCGCAATGCAACCCTATTCAATCGAACCCTGTTCTGGTCTATGCGAAACGAGCCCAGCACCACGCAAACCATTAGCGATCAACAACTTCAAAACTGTGTCAGCGAACTGTCAAGCATCAGTCAGGCCCTCCCCAGCAGCGATTCAACCAATCTGAATCTGGTACAGGACGAGATTCGTAATGCAGCTCGGATGTCGATTCACGGCGTCCACAGACTTTTATCCTTCAGAAACAATGCCGTGAAAAAACAGCAACTCGATGCGGATATCAGCAAAATCATAGCGGAACACGAACGCCTCTGGTTGGCCAGAAATGCGCCTGGTGGTTTAAGAGAAAGTGTCCAGCACCTGGCAAATACAATTGAACCCTGGCGATAAACTGCTATCTTCCCCGATCAAAGAGATCAATATACTTAAGATCACTCTATTGGCGGTTGTTTCCTAGTATAAAAAAGAGGCACAATAGCACTAATTCAAGCACGAAAAATCAATGGAGAGTCAGCATGCGTGATGTGGTAATAGTAGATAGCGTTCGAACAGGACTTGCAAAATCTTTCCGGGGCACCTTCAATCTAACCCGACCAGACGATATGGTAGCGCATTGTATCGACTCGCTGCTGGCAAGGAACAGTCAGATTGATCCCGCGGAAGTAGAAGACGTAATCGTTGGCGCTGCATCGCAGACAGGGGAACAGGGGGGCAATCTTGCCCGACTGGCGGTGATCCTATCTAAACTACCGGTGACGGTAGCGGGCTCCACCATCTCACGAGCTTGCTCATCCGGCCTCAATTCTATCGCCTTTGCAGCGAACCAGATAGCCAGCGGTTGCTCGGACATCATGATTGCGGGCGGAGTTGAGTCCATTTCAGCAGGAACTCGACAGACACCCGGCAAATCCCAGCCACATCCAACGATAAGAGAAATATCACCCGATATCTTTATGGCCATGGGCAATACAGCGGAAGTCGTCGCTCGTCGATACAATGTGTCCCGTGAATATCAAGATGAATTCTCTCTGGAAAGCCAGTTACGAACAGCTGCGGCACAACAGGCAGGGCTTTTTGATGATGAAATTACGCCTATGCCGACAAAATGGGCAAAGATCGTCAACAAAGAAACTAAAGAAACGGAAATCGTTGACGGCGTCTGCGTTGGCGACGAATGCAACAGACCTGAAACCACGCTGGCTGGCTTGTCAAAGCTGAAACCGGTTTTTGAAGAAGATGGTACGGTCACAGCGGGCAATGCATCGCAGTTATCTGATGGCGCTTCCATGACCCTGGTGATGAGCGCAGATCGAGCCGCTCAACTGGGCCTTGAACCCATGGCCTACTTCAGAGGCTGGACAGTGGCCGGATGTGAACCCGACGAAATGGGTATCGGCCCCGTATTTGCCATTCCCAAGTTATTAAAAGCAACCGGGCTGGAAATGGCTGATATCGACCTGGTAGAGCTAAACGAAGCTTTTGCATCACAATGTGTCTATTCCAGGGATGCCCTTGGCATTGATCCAGAAATATATAATGTCAATGGTGGTTCAATTTCAATTGGTCATCCATTTGGAATGACGGGCTCTCGACTCACTGGCCACATTGTTCGCGAACTACGTCGACGAGACAAAAAGTACGGTATCGTCAGCATGTGTATTGGCGGAGGAATGGGTGCAGCTGGTTTGTTCGAGGCCTGCTGATACTCAGCCCTGATTATTAAAAAAGGAGCCGATTGGCTCCTTTTTTTTGCTTCGTTTCGTTGCTTTGTTTTATTGCTTCGCTTTAATAGCCGAATTCAAGTCCAGAGGAGCAGAGAATCAATATCCGGCCAGAATTTCATCGAGTTTATCCATAAAAGATACAGGCTGATCCAGAAACAAATGATGCTGCGCATCCTCGAGTTCTATTACCGTTAGATCGTTTTTTATAGATGCCATGTGTTGTGCGCTTTTACTGCTGAAATACGCACTTAACTCACCATACATGAGGCTCACAGGTTTTTTAATACTGGCGAGATCTTCTGCAAAATCTCCGCTTTGCTGCATCCTTGAATTCAGTTCTTCATCAAATTTCCAGACAAAACCATCGTCAATATGCTCTATCGAGTGCCTGGCAATGTGCTTGACAATATATTCATTTTCGCAGGTCTGCGGGGGTTGCAGGCGGAATCTGGATCTCGCTATCTCCAAATCAGGATAAACCTTCGGCTTGTTCCAGCGTTCCGGTTCTCTTGGCGTTTCATCATCAGGATGCTTAACGCCTGAATCCAGCAGAATCAATGCCTTAAAGCGTTCAGGAAACGATGCCATGGCCCTTAGCGCCATTAATCCGCCAAAACTATGTGCGACCAGTACGGTATCACTACTCATATCAGCAGCATCGGCAACCGCTTTTATTTCCAGCGCATAACGATCTGCTGAATATTCATCTCGATGATCGCTATCCCCCATGCCGGACAGGTCGATGGCCACAGTGTGAAATTCGGCTTTATAACGCGGCGCGATAAAATCCCACCAGTGAGCATGCGCATTATGGCCATGAACAAACAAGAGCCCCTTCCGGCCGGGTTTACTCCAACTGAGATAATGAATATCTACCGCTTCGACTTCTGTGTAATCACTGCTTGGCTTATCGTCAACAGCCTCCCAGAACCAGTCAGGGGATTCAGACATATCGCTGCTCCAGTTTAAAAACTCGCATAAAGTTTTAAATGAAAATCGGCATTACCAAACAAAGTGTCTATAGCCGTCAATCTTTTGAAGTAATGACCTACGCTGAGTTCATCGGTCATACCCATACCACCATGTAGCTGTACCGCATTCTGCCCGACAAATTTACCGCCTTTACCTACCTGGACCTTCAACGCGGCCAGAGATTTCCTCGACACATCATCATAATTTTCGGCCAGCCGCATGGCCGCCATATAGGCCAGCGACTTAGTCTGTTCATGCTCAATAAACATATCCACCATACGATGCTGTAAAACTTGAAATTTACCGATGGGCTGGCCGAACTGTTCTCTTGTTTTACAATATTCGACCGTCGCTTTGTAGAGAACCTCCATGGCGCCAGTGGCTTCAGCACCCACTGCCATAATCGCCTGATCAATACCAAACTGCAGCAGCCCCAGGCCTTTATCCATCTCTCCTAACACCGCATCTGATTCAACAACCACATCCTGCAGGGTTACTTCCGACGCCCTGAAGCCATCAATAGTCGGGTAATTCCGCCTGTTAATACCGCTGCTGTCAGCATCCACTACAAAAAGGGTAATGCCCTCTTCATCTGTCTGAGATCCACTGGTGCGAGCTGGCACAAGCAGGAAATCAGCACTGGGTCCACCCAGTACAACGCCTTTAAAGCCATTGATACGGAAACCGCCGGAGTCACGAACAGCAATTGTTTTAACGTCAGCTAAATTAAACCTCGCCTGGGGTTCAACAAAGGCCAGCGCGCCCAATTTCTGTCCCTGTAAAATCGGCTGCAACAAAGTCTCTTTCTGCCCATCGAGCCCCGCTTCAGCAATCAGCGAGGCTGTCATTACAATACTCGATAAGTAAGGTTCTACAATGAGCCCCTTGCCAAACTCTTCCATCAGGATCATCATTTCAATTGCAGTACCGCCAAACCCGCCATCGGCTTCATCAAACGGCAGTGCCAACCAGCCTAGTTCTGCAAAACTTGCCCAGTTATCGCGACTAAAGCCTTCTTCAGAAGCAAGTAGCTTCTGACGATTTTCAAAGCTATAGTCATTCTGTATAAATCGCTGCACGCTGTCCTGCAGCATGCTCTGTTCGTCAGAAAACGAAAAATCCATGGGTTACTCCAAATAAAAATACAGGATGAGACAATAATTTAGTCCCCTCCCACTGCGATCCAAAAATATACGGTTATTATCGCTTGTATAGACTGATTTCATCAAGGTAGCATAGCCAGTAATGTATAACAGCCTAAATGCCATAAGGAGATCAAATTGGCCCAAGCCGATATAGCCCAAAAAGCACCTTTCCCACTAGAGGTAGAAGCTGGCAAAACATACTTCTGGTGTGCCTGCGGAAAAAGTGCAAATCAGCCTCTCTGCGATGGTTCGCACCAAGGCTCAGACTTCCTACCCATGAAATATGAAGCAAAGCAGTCAACCAAACTCTATTTCTGCGGCTGCAAGCAAACTCAGGGTGCCCCACTCTGTGATGGAAGTCATTCGGACCTCTGAGCGCCCACGTGCTGAGCGTAAAAGGTACGGCGGCCGATGGCGGCGCGGGCAGTTTTCTAATGATGCCTCTATAGGATCAAACTGATTTTTGCGCCACCCAGATCACTCTCCAATATTTCCAGGCTACCCTTATAACGCACGGCTATTTCATTAACCACACTGAGCCCGATACCCTGACCTGGCTCATCCGTATCTAACCTTGAACCTCTATTTAGGACCCGATCACGCGCTTGTGGGGCGATTCCAGGACCATCATCCTCAATCAACAGCTGCAGCTGTTGGCCCAGGTCAACCAAGGTGATGCGCACCTGCTTCTGACCGAATTTACAGGCATTATCAAGCAGGTTACCCACGGCCTCCATAAAATCCCTGTCATCCCCTGAAAAATCAACTGGCGCTATATTCTCCTTCATGGTTAAACCTTTATCGCTATAAACCTTGTGCATCGCTGAGACGAGCTTTTCGAGCAACGGGATCACCGGCGTTCGCTTTCTGGCCACCCTACTGCTGGCGGCTACCGCCCGCTCCAGCTGATAACCAATAAGTTCATCCATACGCGTAACCTGCCTGAGCAATTCTCCTCTGAAATTGTTATCGATGGCGTCTGTTACCCGTACACCGGAAACTGCGTTTCGAATAATCGACAGAGGTGTTTTCAGACTATGCGCCAAATCAGCCAATGAAGTGCGATATCGCTCTCGCTGACTTCGCTCGTTCTCTATGAGTAAATTGAGATTATCCGCCAGGGGCATCAGTTCAGAGACATAGGCCCCTTCCAACTTGCCCTTGCCGCCTTGTTCAACTACCAGGATGTCCTTAGAAAAAGCTGCCAGCGGTCTCAAACCCCAGGTCATAATCATTAACTGCAGCAAAACCAGTGCCAGCACCACACCCAGAAGCCAACCCCACAAGCTATTTCGATAGCTGGCCAGTGATGCTTCAATTCCAGAGGAATCTTTTATTATGAGGTACTGATAAAAACCTGACCGTTCCTCTCCCAGCCAGTTCACTCGGTAAATAAGAAAATAAGCAGGCTCTTTACCTTGCACAATTCGCCCGAACTGAGGCTGCCCGGTAGCCCTGTTCGCCTGCACCCGGTTGATAACCTCAGGAGAGACAATGACATCCAGCGCCGAGATACTACGCCAGAGTGCACTTGCATCATCCCTGAGTACCAGGCCATATAATCCACTACCCAGGGTATTAAACAGGGGCTCCTGCATGGACTCTGGTAAAAAAAGCGCACCACTATCATCCTCAGTCATTGACAGCAGACCATACACCTGAAGAATCAGCTTTTCACGGACGCCCTCTTCTGCACTTCGGTGGAAAGCATCATCCAGCACCAGCCCCATTAAGCCGAGAAAAATCACCAGCACCACCATGGCGGAAACCAGTAATCTGGCCCGCAGTGAAGTCAGTCCAAAAAGATTCAGGTTATTCACGGACAGTTCAATCGATAACCTTGTCCGCGCACCGTTGCGATAGGATGCAGTAGGTTTCCGGGATCAAGCTTTCTTCTGAGTCGGCCAACAAAAACCTCAATAACATTACTATCCCGATCGAAATCCTGGTGGTACAGGTGTTCTGTGAGTTCAGTTTTTGAAATCACCTCGTTGGGTCGGAGCATCAGATAGTGCAGCAGATTATACTCGTAGGCTGTCAAATCCATGGCTGCGCCTGCTACTTCGACCCCTTTAGAACGAGTGTCCATCTTTATCGGCCCGGCTGATAACTCTGTGCGCAGCTGCCCTCTGGCCCGACGCGTTAACGCCTTTAATCTGGCTAACAGTTCCTGCACATGGAAAGGCTTTACCAGGTAATCGTCAGCACCAGCTGCTAACCCGTCTACCTTGTCAGTCCAGTCACTTCTTGCAGTCAGAATAAGAATGGGGAAGTCTTTGCCACACAATCGCAGTCTTTTAACGACCTCCAAGCCGGGAAGGCGGGGCAAGCCTAAATCAATAACAGCTATATCATAATTAAATGATTCACCCATATGCACACCTTCGACGCCATCGACACAGGCATCCACCTCAAACAGATGGGTTTCGAGCAGTTCAACGAGCTGCCGACGCAAGGTTTTTTCATCTTCAATAAGCAACAGTCGATCCGTCATAACGATCTCGCCTTATTCGAACACCTCGCCGCTGCCGGCATCAACAAAAACGAACTTTACAACGCCAGAATCCGACAATGTCTTTACTTTATAGATCGCGGGACCTTTGCTCTGGATGAGCCTCAATCCTAGAATTCGCCTTTCTGAAAAACGATTCCTGACCAGCAATGCAGCCCGTTGATTATCGATCTGTACCCGGCCTCGATCGAGTTCGGGTGCAAATTTCTGGGGTGGAATGACTCTACTGCGCTTTCCTTCAAAAAGGGTTGGCTCAGCCAGACTATTGACACCCCAGGTCAAAAGCATAACTAACAACAATATGCGCATCAGAAACTCCTTAGCTTACCGGAGACATTTCAATTCGAACTCTGATGGTATCACCCGGGTCTGTATCCATGCGAGCCGTATAGGTCGAGTTATTGTAACGATATCGCACATCATAGCCTATGACGCGCTCTTCATAGTGGCTTTGCTCAACGATTTCACAATACTCTTCGGTTCTGTAATGATGCCGACGGCTACGTCTATCAACCGAGGCCGCATTGCCCAGTGTTGCACCCAATATCGAACCCAGCACAGCGCCCACCTGCTTGTTCTTTTTTTTATGACCGACAACATGACCCAATGCTCCACCGACAAAGGCTCCCACCACCAGGCCTACGCCGTGATCGCCATGACGATCGCTCACTCTTTCCTGCCAGCATTCTTCCACCGGCGTCACCACCCGCACGGATTCTATAATCGGTTGGGTATCTAATACCGTGGCATACTCATAACTGACGGGATTAGATGAGAGATTATGGTTAGCAATCCCCAGCGGCGCCATCAATCCTAAAATAACAAAGAGAACAATTTTCATGATCCACTACTCCAGTTGCTTTGCCATTAACCTAACAAAGGCTTACTGAATGCTGGCTGAATCAGTCATTTAAACTCACTCCTGATACGCTATGATCCTGATCAAGCGCTATCACTATATCCGATGAACCGGACCTATCCTGCAGCATCCAATCCGTCAAACGCTGGTAATACTGGACAAACTCACGGATCTGCTGCTCGGTCATGCTCAGGGTTCCCTGGTTAAAGCGTAGCTCCTGCTCAAGCCGCCATCGAATAATCGATTCCATGTCCGGTGCCTGAAAAAATACTGATAGTTCCACCTCAAACAACGCTTGGTAATCAGATCCTGCCAACTTCTGGTTCACCGCTTTGCGCCACACAGCTTGTGGATCCTGTAATCTTTCGAGTTCGTTTACAGGAAGTTGTAAAGCAGCCTCATCCTGAGCAACGGCTGAAAAACACCACCCCTCTAGTATTATCAATTGTACAGGGCCAATCCGCCGCGTTTGTTTTCGACGATCATCACTGCCCTTATCAAAAACAGGCACCTCCACCACAGCACCTTGAAGCAGTCGATTCTTTACTTCGAGCATCAATCGAACGTCGTGAGTTCCTGGTACGCCGCGGGTTAAAAACAGAGGATGTACGGTTGCTGCCAATTGTGTTCGTTCTGCCCGGGTCTTGTAAAAATCATCCAGACATAGCGTCGTATTCTTTTGGTCTGATTCGGCCATCAACAACTCGGACAGCATCCGGGCGAAAGTTGATTTGCCGCTACCCTGGCTTCCTGAAATACCCACAGTCCTGACATTGCGCCGCGTGACTTCACGGGCAACCAGAGCAAGGGCCTCCATAAAACCTCTATCGTGGATTCCCTGCGCATCCGCTAAAGCGCTGATTGTCGTCAATTCCATTGCTATCCTGATCTCATCCAGGCGCAACCAGTGTAAAAGGGGGTAGTGCACGGATCAATTGCTGCCCATATCTTCGACTTCGCAATCGACTATCCAGAATCGTAACGATACCTCTATCTTGTTCTGTTCGTAATAACCGACCCGCAGCCTGCGTTAAACGAAGCGCCGCTGTGGGTACCATGACCTGCTCAAACGAGTTACCACCATTGGCATCGATCCATTCATACAAGGTCGCTCCCACCGGATCATCTGGTACAGTAAAAGGAATCTTGGCAATAATCACCTGGCAGCAATAGTCTCCAGGTAAATCAACCCCTTCAGCAAAAGACGCCAGGCCAAACAGGTAACTAGGTGCACCGGAATCTATATGCTGCCGATGCTTGTCAAGCATATCGCTTTTGGTCAATTCGCCCTGGCAGATGATCAACGAGCGGAAAGGTTCCTGCATCTCACTGATCACAAACTGCATCTGTCGCCAGGACGTGAACAGAACAAGGCCACTTTGTTTTTCGGCTAACAACTCAGGGATTAAAATGGCGATTTCCTGATTGTGTTCTGCTGGCTTACCTGGATCAGACTGCATCTCTGGAATACGCAATTGACCTTGATCAGCATAGTCAAATGGGCTGGGAAGACTGACCCTGCGAACCTGCAGGGGCAATCCCAGCTCATCTCGAATCAGCGAAAAATCGCCCCCTACCGACAAGGTGGCAGAAGTCATAATAACGCCTTCAAAGGCACTCCACAGCGAATCGGCCAGCGTTTCAGCAACGCTTATAGGCGAGCAGTGAACAATCAAATCATCTTCTGAAAAATCGATCCAGCGTGCGCGCGGGGGCAGGTCAGGTCGTTCTTCCTGGGTGAACAAATCCCACAGGCGCTGCGCCTGCACCAATCGGGCTATCAAGCCGCCCAGGCTGGGTATCCAGCTTTCCAATGCTGTTCTCTGGGCAAGATCTGCTGTAGGCATTGCCCGCTCCAATTCACCGTGCCAGAGCTCAAGAAGCTGAATTATGCTGCCATAAAGGCGCGCCATTGACTGACCCTGTTCAATTAAACTGGCACTGACTTTACCGCATGGAAATCGAAACCGACTCTGACGGCCACTCGGTATTGCTTTTTCATAGAACTGATTCAGTAACAAACGCAACTCAGCCAGCAGTTCTCCGCCGTCCGTACATCGATCAGTCAGTTGCTCCAGCTGGGAAAAACCAGGAAGCTGGGGCAGCAGGTCTACTGCCTGCAAGGATACTTCCAGTTGCTGGCTTAGCGTCATAGCAGTTTCAAGATGGGTCATTGCCATGTTCAGGGAAACAGCAGCAGAGAACTGTGAACGGGCTTTCTCGGTCAGGTGATGGGCTTCATCAAGAATCAGCATGCAGTCCGCGGGCTCAGGTAATACATTACCGCCTCCGCTGGCAACATCAGCTAATAGCAGATCGTGATTGGCGACAAGAACATCCGCATCAATCAGCTTTTCTCTGGCACGATAGAAAGCACAGTTCCTGAAGTAACTACACTGCCTATGAGTACACTGCGACCGATCCGTGCTGATTTTTCGCCAGCTCGGGTCAGCAACGGTCTCGGTGTAGCTATCCCGGTCACCATTCCACTCTCCGGAGGCCAGTTTGCTTATCATTTCCTGGTAGACAACCAAATCCTCTTCTCCAGGGCTGGCGAACTCGTCTTCAAAAAAGCGAAGCGCCTGATTACCGCTCGCTCCCTCCTGCAACAAGGCGTCTAAGCGCGACAGACAGACATAGCGGCGCCGCCCTTTGGCCAGCGCCCAGCTGAATTCCATGTCAGAATTCGATTGAATGTCAGGCAGATCTCTGAATACCAGTTGTTCCTGAAGGGCTATGGTTGCAGTAGAAATAACCAGCCGTTTACCCCTGCTCCTGGCAACGGGCAGGGCAGCAATCACATAGGCCACTGTTTTACCGGTACCCGTTCCAGCTTCAATTAATGCCAGAGGATAGGTTTCGGTTGCTTCATTCCTTGTTTCGCATAATTGCCTGGCAACCTCTGCTATCATCAGGCGCTGGCAGTAACGAGCGTTAAATGCCCTACTGGTCAGGAAGCGAGAGTAGCATTCCCGTATCTCGTCTTTGAGGCTATCGGTCAACAAATTCATATCAAGTATTAGAGGTCCTAAAATGATTGAGTATGGCGGTGTTGTATACAAATATCGGCGATTGATACTTCTTTCGGTACTTATCTATATCGGGTCCGTTTCCTCGGATTCTTTACCGCTGCATCAACTTAACCTGCCAGCCGGTTTCCGCATAGCAGTATTTGCCAAAGTTGAGAATCCAAGACAACTGGCTATCAGTCAATCCGGCGTTATCTTTGCTGGCAGCAGAAAGGCAGGCAAGGTCCATGCTCTCATAGACCAGGACGGCGATGCTTATGCTGAGACTGTGCTGGTACTGGCCGAAGATCTTACCATGCCATCGGGCCTGGCTATTCGGGGCAACGACTTATATATTGCTGCGCTTAGCGATGTTCTCAAAATCAGCAATATAGATCAGCGCCTCAACCAGTTAAAAGATCCTGAAATCATTTACCGGGGGTTTCCAAACAAGCGACACCATGGATGGAAATTTATTGATTTCGGTCCAGATGGCTTACTCTACGTGCCTGTTGGTGCACCCTGTAACATCTGCCTTTCCGACAATCCTGTTTTTGCTTCCATTCAAACACTGGATGTCACTGCCCAGCCCATGATCCTGCAAACCTTTGCATCAGGCGTAAGAAACAGCGTCGGTTTTACATGGCACCCTGAAACAGGCCACCTCTGGTTTACTGACAATGGCCGGGATCTGCTCGGCGATGAACGACCACCCTGTGAACTCAATGAAGCCTCACAACGAGGCCAGCATTTTGGTTACCCATTTATTCACGGTTCTTCTATTGCTGATCCAAAATTTGGCAAAAAGCTGGGTAAACTGCAAACGACAGCGCCAATCCTGGAACTGGGCCCACACGTTGCCCCATTAGGAATAGCATTCTATGAGGGAGATCAATTCCCGGCTGACTACCGGCAGCAGTTATTCATAGCTGAACATGGTTCATGGAACAGAAGCCCATCGGTTGGACATACAGGCTATCGAATCAGTATTGCAAGGCAAACTTCCAGGGGGCTGGAATACGATACATTCATCGATGGTTGGTTGCAGGATAACAAAGCATGGGGTAGGCCCGCAGATATCCTCGAATTAGCCGATGGTAGCCTGCTTATTTCTGATGACAAGGCTAACGTTATCTACCGAGTCAGTTATTCCGGCGACGACATCCATAACGGTCCTCCCGGATAGGTTCAACGCCGATCTAACCTCCAGGCATCATGGTTCGCGCAGCTAAGCCGCACTGTTTAAAATGGCTCGGTCTAAAACAGCTCAGCTTTAAATAACTTGTTTAAAACAACTTATTTAAAAAAGACCGAAGAATCGTTTCTTATGTTTTTTCTCGCATTTCGAGAGTTGCTGGCTATAGCTATTGCTTCGCCCTGCTACTTTGCTTGCTACATTTTTCAGCCACTGTTTGTTGCGGTAAGTACCCTTTGCAAACCCGCCGTGGCCCTCATGATAGGAAAGGTATAGATTATACGTATCATCCTTGGCGATCCTGTTGCGCTTGCTACTCTGGTCAATGTACCAACCTATAAAATCGACAGCGTCCTTAAAACTATTCCTGTCAGCAGCCCAGCGGCCTGTGGCTTTCTTATACAGATTCCATGTTCCATCTATCGCCTGGGCATAGCCTTTAGCACTGGCCGGTCGTCGGCCTGGAATTATCCACAAGATTTTCTTCCTGGGGGGCTTCGCTCTAGCTTTGAAACTGGATTCCTGATGAATGATAGCCAGCATCACTGGAATCGGCGCTCCCCAGCGCCTGGCTGATTTACCGGCCGCTTTATACCAGGACTTCTGTTGATCAAAAACTGCGCAGATATCATCAATATTCTGAGGCTGTTTAGCCGTACAACCTGTTAACAGAAATATTGCAATCAGTGGTACTACACCTATTCGACATAATCTGTAATTCATGGTTTGTTCTCAGTCAATATCCGATTCAATTCATCCTCATCAATAATTTTAATATTCAGTGCCTGAGCCTTAGCTAATTTGGACCCCGCATTCTCCCCGGCTACTAAACAATCAGTTTTAGACGAAACCGACCCGGAAACCCTGGCTCCGATGCTTTGTAACTTTCTTTTAAGTTCTGCCCTTGTCGACACAACCAACGTACCAGTAAGCACCCAGGTTTGCCCCGTTAATGGTTTTTCCTGATCACTACCTGCTATATCAGGCCAGCGCACGCCAGATTCGAGCAATCGATCAATCACATCATTATTTTTACTCTGTTCAAAAAAGTGACGTACTTTTTCCGCTACGATCGGCCCGATATCCGGGACAGCCTGGAGCGTTTCCTCGTCTGCTATTCGTAGTCGCTGCAAGTCGCCAAAATGATGCGCCAGTCCAGTCGCCGTGGCTTCTCCCACTTCCTGAATACCCAGGGCATAAATGAATCGCTGCAAGCTGGTCAGTTTAGACTTATTCAGGGCCTGTAAAAGGTTATTAGCAGACAATGGCGCCATACGTTCCAGATCAATCAATCGATCGAACTCCAAATCATAAAGGTCAGCAGGATTCTCAACCAGGCCTGCCTCTATCAACTGGCCTACCAGCTTCTCCCCAAGTCCATCAATATCCATTGCCAACCGGGAAGCAAAATGGCGTACGCTTTCTTTGCGCTGGGCCGAACATATCAGGCCACCAACACATCGAAGGGCGACTTCACTACCTGATTTTTCAAGATCGGAGCCGCACGCCGGGCAGGTTTCAGGCTGCAGTATTGGTAGCGCATTTTCAGGCCTTCTATCCAGGATAACCGACACTATTTTTGGAATAACATCACCTGCTCGTTCGATCACAACAGTGTCGCCGATCAGCACATCCAGTCTTTCAATTTCATCGAAGTTATGCAAAGTTGCGTTGCTGATAGTGACACCGCCTACCTGCACCGGTTCCAATCTAGCAACTGGCGTGATAGCCCCGGTGCGACCCACCTGGAATTCGACAGCATTGAGTCGGGTCAACCCCTGCTCTGCTGGAAATTTACGAGCAACAGCCCAACGCGGTGTCCTGGTGCGCATGCCCAACTGCTGCTGTAAATCCAATCCGTTGACCTTAAAAACAATACCATCTATATCATAGTTGAGATCAGCTCGTTTCTGCCCGAGTTGTTCGTAATAAGCAATACACTGACGGCTTCCGCTGACCACCTTGCTGAGTGGATTAATGCGAAAACCCCACTGCTGCAATTGTTCCAGAATCTCGAAATGCCCTCCTGGCAGGGCTCCCCCCTCGACCAGGCCCACGCTGTAACAATACATTGTCAGTCGCCTGTTGGCGGTAAGCCGGCTGTCCAACTGCCTGAGCGAGCCAGCTGCAGCATTTCTCGAATTTGCGAATGGGTTATCACCCTTTTTAACTTGCTGAATATTCAGGTCTGTAAACACGGATTTCGAAATATAGACCTCTCCACGGACTTCCAATTTTTCAGGAAAACCAGTTCCTCTCAAAATCAGCGGCACCGATTCAATCGTGCGCACATTCTGGGTGACATCCTCTCCCGTCAGGCCATCGCCGCGGGTTGCTGCCCGGACCAGTTGCCCCTGTTCATAAAGCAGACTGATGGCGACCCCATCAATCTTCGGCTCGCAGGCGTATTGAATGGACGACGACGTATCCAGCAAAGCAGACACTCGCTGATCAAAGTCTATGACGTCTGCATCAGAAAACGCGTTATCCAGTGACAGCATGGGTAGTTGATGGGCGACCTGCTGGAATCCCTCCAGCGGGACTGAACCCACTCGCTGACTTGGAGAATGCGCCACAACAAGCTCAGGATACTCTGCCTCCAGCCGTACTAACTGCTGGAATATAGCATCATATTCAGTATCAGCGATCTCTGGCTGATCCAGCGTGTGGTATAGATAATTATGATGATTAAGCTGCTCGCGAAGCGCTTCAACCTGGCTTAACACCGCGTTGGATACCACAGCTTAGCTCGACCGACGATCTTGATATTCCTGCAGACTCTGTCTTCGGTCTTCAATGCCCTGCACCGTCATCTCGCTCCGGGTCTCGTCGCACAATTGGCTGCCAAGATCCTCGGCGAGTCGACTTCCCGCATTCAGCATCTGATGAAAACAGTCCAGGGGTTGTTCAAGTTCATGAGCACGCATAAACAAGGTGACACCTGGGGTGACAAGCTCCTGTATCTTTTCCAGGTCAAAACTACCGGGTTCTACAGCGTTTGTCAGACTGAACTGAACCACGCCATTTTCATCCTGGCAATGGAAGATATTCATGTCTCCATAGGCGAAACCCAGGCTCAGCAGGGATTCCAGCAAGGGCTGGCCGTGAATTTCTCCCAGCACATTTATGACCACATATTTTTCCTCTTGCCTGGTCTCATCCGCGGCGGATTCTGCTACGTGCCGCTGCGAAGGCTGTTCAGATTCATGGTCAGTACTCAGAAACTGATGTTTGTTCTGATCTTCTGATGCCAGCTTTGGATCCTGCTTGCTATCAGCTGTTTTTTTCATGGCATTCGAGGACAGACCGGTCACAGGAATGTTGGAAGCACCCACTTTGATTATCCTGGCACCACCATTAGGTAGTTCAGCTTTTAATAAGGATAGATCATTGTGATCAGCATCCAGGCTGCTGGTTGACATAAAGGACTTATCCAGCTTGACCCGTAGCCGATCAGAATCGGTCCACATACGCCAAATCCCATGTAGCAGGACCAGTGCTACTAACACAATTCCAACTATAATTAACCACTCTCGAAAACCAAAATCCACAATGACCTCTTCTTATTTGTCTTTGTCGTCTTTGATCAAACAGCTGCCATAGCGACAGCTTCCTCCACATCTACCGATACTAATCGCGATACTCCCGGCTCATGCATGGTAACACCCATCAGTTGATCGGCCATTTCCATGGCCACCTTATTATGGGTAATAAAAATGAACTGTACGGTGCGCGACATTTCTTTCACCAAATCAGAATAGCGCTGCACATTGGCATCGTCCAGCGGCGCATCAACTTCATCCAACAGACAAAATGGAGCGGGATTCAGGCTGAAAATAGAGAATACCAGTGCAATCGCAGTCAAGGCTTTTTCACCACCCGAAAGCAGGTGAATACTGGAATTACGCTTTCCAGGCGGGCGAGCCATCAAGCCAACACCGGTATCAAGCAGATCCTCTCCGGTCATTTCCAGGTAGGCGTGGCCACCGCCGAACAATTTGGGAAATAATTGCTGGAGTTTGATATTAACCAGGTCAAAGGTTTCCTTAAATCGCGTCCGTGTTTCAACATCTATTTTTCGTATGGCCTGAACCAATGTGGTCAGCGCCTTTTCCAAATCCTCATTCTGAGCATCCAGATAGTCTTTACGGTCAGCCTGGATTTTGAACTCATCAATGGCAGCTAAATTGATGGCTCCCAGCCTCTGAATGCGATTTTCGGCTCTTGTAAGACGTGCTGACCACTCAACCTCACTGGCATCTGCCGGCATCTCATCAAGCACAGACGCCAACGCAGTGTCTTCTGAGTGCAACTGATCTTCGATGCCAGTTCTCTTAACATCCAAAGTCTGGAACTCCAATCTAGCTGCTTCTAAGGTTGACCTCACCGAATCCACGGCTGCCTCAAAAGTCAACCGTTTCTGTTCCATGGCACGTATCTCAAACTCTATCTCCTCGATACGTTTTCGTCTTTCAGAAAGTTCTCCCTGGATTTCTGATCGCAACTTCAATTTTACATCCAGTTCTTCCTGAAGCTGGCTGCGCGGATCCTCCATCTCACCCAGGGTTTTCTGCAACTCTGTTCTGCGTAGTTCCAGAGAAGACAACTGCTCATTAAGCCGCTGCATGGCCTGCCGCAACGAATCCATCTGCGCTGTCAGGTTCTGCCATTGCAAGGCAAGCGAATGACTCGCTTCCCGATCCATTTGAGCCAACTTTCTGACGGTTTCAAGTTGCTTCAGGGCAGAAGCGCGCCGTTCAGAAATATCTGTCTCACGGATCTCGTTTTCCTCCATCTCATCCATGGCCGTCTGTAGCAGGTTACGCGCCTCAGATAATTGTTGCAGATCCAGCCTTTTCTGTTCCTGACTGTCTTTGGCTTCGCCTTCAGCTCTGGCCAGATCAATTGCCAGCTTTTCCGTCTGGGCTTTTCTGGCAGTCAATCTGGCGCGTGTCTCTCCATAGGTTCGCTGTTGTTCTGCCAGCCTCATTTGCTGAGCTTCGCGATCGTGCTCGATCTGCTTCAACAGTTCCATGCCACCTGTCGCTTCTGCCTCAAGCGCCGATATTGCCTGCTTTACATCCTGCAATTCAAAGTTTATTGCTGAGAGCTCTGTTTGCCGCTGCAGGACACCAGAGGTCATATCATGGTCACGGCTGAGTCGAAACCAGTTGTGACCCAACCAGAGACCTGAACGGGTGATAACCGAACAACCTGCTGGTACCGACCGACTCAGATCGAGTGCCGTTTCAAGGCTCTCAGCAAGATAGACCTTGTCCAGCCAATCATCGAGATCCGTTGAAGCCTCGACTACCGAAGCTAACGTGCGAGCGTCGGGATTATCCTGCCTGGAGATCTCCTTAGAATCGGAAAGCAGCGTTACAGCACCCTTCTGTAAACTTTCGGAAACTCTGATCAGAGGTTCAATATCCTCAACGACAATTGCCTGAAGGTTTTCACCCAGCACGGTTTCGACCGCTGTTTCCCAGCCATCGATGACTTTGAGAACTTCTGCCAATCTGGCTTTCTCTCCCAGCCCCTGAGATTCCAGCCAGCTATGCTCCTCTCCGCTCTGGCCCAGAGCCGCCTCCTGCAGCGCCTCCAGAGAAGCCAGCCGACCCGTCAGGTTCTGCTGTTGATGCCGCTTTTCATTCAAAGCAATATCATTCTGTTCATTTTCAACTCTGCACTGATTAAGTGCCTGCAGAAGCTCGGAGATCTCTGCTTCAATTCTTTTCAACTGATCTTCCTGCGTCGACAGCATTGCTTCCAGTGGGGCAACTTCCTGCTCAGTTGACTGACCCGATATCCGCTCGATATCACCTGCCAGCACCTGTAATCGAACATTGGTTCTTTCTATCGAATCTTCCAGCAGAGCGATTCTCGATTGCTGTATTTCCCCCGCTTGACGCCATTCAGCCACTTCCCGATTGAAAGTTTCCCACTCCTGCTGACAATGGCTGACCTCAGATTCAGTGCTAGCGAGTTTATCCAGAGACTGTTGCTCAGATTCTGACAATTGCTTCTGTTGGGGTTGCAACTGTTCTAGCTGGCTGGTGAACAAAGCCATCTGCTGTTCATCCTTGTGCAGGCTAGCCTGCACCTGGACAAGTTCAGCGTCGGTCTGGGTCGAATCACTGTTCAGTTGTTTTGCCCGTTCAGACTGATGCTGGATTATCTCTTCAAGCCGGGCGATATCAGTACCCTGATCATAGAAATTCCGCTGTACCTCGTCTATATCATCAGAGAACTGTTGCTGCAATTGACGTTTTTCCGCGAGCTCCGCTTCACTGCTGCGCTGCTCGGCGATTCTCGCCTGCCGTTCAGTTTCCAACTCATCAACACCTGTTTTTTTCCTGTTGGCCTGGGCGTCCAGTTCCTGCCAGCGCAAACCTTGTAACTGCGCTTTAACAGTCCTTTCTTCCTGTTTATATTCGGTATATTTCTCCGCGGCTCTGGCCTGTCGCTCCAGGTGATGTAACTGCCGCTGCAGCTCCTCACGCAGATCGTGCAATCGATCCAGATTATCTCTGGTGTGACTGATTCGCCGCTCTGTTTCTTTACGCCGCTCTTTGTATTTTGATATGCCTGCTGCTTCCTCAATATAGACTCTGAGATCTTCTGGTTTAGCCTCAATTAGCTGGCTGATCATACCCTGCTCGATAATCGAATAGCTCCTGGGGCCTAGCCCTGTGCCCAGAAATATATTGGTGATATCTTTTCGCCGACATTTAACCCCATTCAGAAAGTAACTGGATTGGCCATCTCGACTCACCTGTCGTTTCAATGAAATTTCACTATAAGCGGCGTATTCTCCAGTCAACCTTCCAGCGGCGTTATCAAACTGCAATTCAATAACCGCCTGGCCTACTGGCTTTCTGGTATTAGCACCATTGAAGATAACATCAGTCATCGACTCGCCCCTGAGGTTCTTAGCCGATATTTCTCCCATAACCCACCTGACGGCATCGATTATATTAGACTTACCACAGCCATTTGGGCCCACTACCGCACAAAGATTAGTCGGAAAAGGAACGGTGGTCGGGTCAACGAAAGACTTAAATCCAGATAGTTTTATAGCTTGAAGACGCATCAGAGAATGTTACTAGAATGAACATAAGAGAGAAACCTTATATTAAGAAACAATGTAGAATAAACTCAGAGGTAAGCTAATTGACTGCTGACAACATCCACACACCCTGCCTGAAAACGTTCACGTGATTACAATGGCTTTGGTTTCTATGGCCATCCTGTTAGGGCTGTTTTTCTTCCTGCCGGGGACAAAAATGAACGCACGCTCATTGCCCTCTTCGGTTCCACCGGACCTGTCGCTTTCTAGCCTTAAAAACTGGCTTGAGACTGACGAAGCGAAGGTTGCCAATGTCATCGCCGGAGCTGAGGCTCATATCAGGTTTGCCTCCAGCCAGCAGCCGGAGAAAACTCCCTATGCCTTTCTTCACATTCATGGCTTTTCAGCGTGCCGACAGGAAACGGCGCCAGTGGCAGAGAAATTAGCCGATAACTTTAACGGTAACCTGGTGGAAGTCCGATTGGCTGGACATGGCTTGTCAGAAAACCCCATGCAGGCAAGCGCAGAAGAGTGGCTGCAAACGGTGGTAAACGGTTACGACATAGCATCTCAACTGGGTCACAAAATCATCATTATCGGCACTTCAACTGGAGCAACATTAGCAGCCTGGGCGGCGGCCACCCTGCAGAAAGAAACCGCTCAAATCCTGGCGTTGTTGTTGATGTCACCGAATTTCAAAGTGAAATCACGTTTCGATTTCCTGTTAACCCTGCCAATGTCTGAAACCTGGATTCCGTGGATTCTCGGGCAGGAAAGGCACTGGCAGCCGGAGAATGATCTGGTCGCTAAATACTGGTCCAGTCGCTACCCCATTCAAGCCATAATCGAAATGCAAAAAGTAGTAGCCTGGTTCCGCAAGCAGCGTTTAAGTATTTACAAAACCCCTTTAGCCCTGATGTACATGCGAAATGACCCAACCATTGATGCGTCAGCCGCGGTGCGAGCTTTCAGATCGTGGGGGGGCAACCCAAAACAACTGATTCCAGTAACCATTGACGGCGACAAAGCCGAACACGTATTCGCCGGAAACCTAGCAACTGTCGATAGAACTGCTTGGTGCGTTTCGCAATTCAACAAATTCTTAAGACAATTAATGGATCCGTCCTGATGACCCAATTTAGGACACATTTACTGACACCAAAAGAATTACCCCGAAGCAAAGGAATAACTTGCATCGAGTCAGCATTGGCCAGCTGCAAATCAGATTTAAGCTTACTGACATTGCTGTTGGGTCTAATAGCCTGCCAACCAGAAGAAAATCTTCAAAGGCTGCCGGTCAGTTACCCAGACTCAGCCACAGTAGACCATACGGACGACTACTTCGGCGTAAAAGTACCGGATCCTTACCGTTGGCTGGAAGACGACCTCAGTAAGGACACCGCTGACTGGGTTAGCCGCCAGAACGAAGTTACATCGAATTACCTGAAGCAGATAAGCTATCGGCAGGAACTAAAACAAAGACTGGAGAGTCTGTGGCGCTATCGCCGCATTTCAGCGCCCTTCGTCGAAGGCGAGTTCGAATATTTTTATGAGAATAACGGGCTACAGGACCAGTCAGTTGTTCAAAGGCGCAGCACAGATGGCATTACCGAGAACTTCCTGGATCCCAACAAATTCAGCCACGACGGAACCGCAGCACTGTCTGGACTGGCTTTTTCAAAAAGCGCTGAACTCGCGGCATATTCTATTTCCGAGGCAGGCAGCGACTGGAATAAAATCTTCATAATTGACGTTGAAACCAGGCAGCAGCTGGAGACACCCATCACTGATGTGAAATTTTCAGCGATCACCTGGCTCAATGACCAGGGCTTTTATTACTCCAGTTATAAACAACCTGAAGGCAGCAGGCTCAGTGCGCAGGTGGATGACCATCGACTCTACTTCCACCAGATAGGAACCCATCAAAGCGCTGATGTTCTGATCTTTGGCGGCAGTGATTCCGGCAAGCGGCGGTATGTCAGTGCCGATCTGACAGAGGACCATCGTTTTCTGAGTATTCAGAGCTCAATGACCACCAAAGGTAATGACCTGCGTATCGTGGACAAGAACCAACACCCTTCAACTGCTGTAACACTACAGGACGATTTCGATTCAGACACTTATCTGCTGGGTAATGACGGTGAAACGCTTTTCCTGTTCACTGATCGAGGCGCTGCCAACGGGAAACTGGTCAGCACGACACTGAATGCACCAGAACCAGGTGCCTGGCACACGGTCATAGCCGAAACCAGCGAACCACTGCGGGTGTCCATGGCAGGAGGTTATCTGTTTGCTCACTACTTAAAAGATGCCCAGTCGGTCATCCACCAGTACGACTACAGTGGTGCATTCATACGCGAAGTGGTACTACCCGGACCCGGGTCAGCCTCCCTGCCTATTGGCAAGCAAACCCAGACAACCCTGTATTACAGATTCAATAATTATAAAACACCACCGAGTATTTACAGCTTTAATGCCGACAACGGCGAATCCAGCCTCTATTTCACTTCGTCTATTAATTTCGATCCCAGCAGATATGTCTCTGAACAGATTTTTTATGTATCTAAAGACGGTACTCGAATCCCGATGACCATCACCCATCTGAAAAGCCTTACCAGAGACGGCCTCAACCCCACTATTTTATACGGTTACGGTGGTTTCGATATCAGTATCACACCCGCCTTCAATCCTGCCAACGCCCTGTGGCTATCTCTTGGCGGCATCTACGCTGTGGCTAACCTGCGAGGCGGAGGCGAGTATGGCAATGCCTGGCACGACCAGGGCATTCAGATGAAAAAACAAAATGTGTTTGACGATTTCATCAGCGCCGCCGAAGTATTGATCGCAAGAGGCTATACCAGTAAAGAATTCCTCGCTATATCAGGTCGGTCCAACGGCGGTCTGCTGGTCGGTGCCGTTATGACCCAACGACCTGATCTCATGCAAGTCGCTCTACCGGCAGTGGGTGTACTGGATATGCTGCGCTATCACACCTTCACGGCCGGCGCAGGCTGGGCCTATGACTATGGTCACGCCGAGCAAAGCCCGGATATGTTCCAGTATCTAAAAAGTTATTCTCCCCTGCACAATATTACCAGTGGTACCGAGTATCCGGCGACGCTTATTACCACCGGTGATCACGATGATCGAGTCGTACCCGCTCATTCTTTTAAGTTCGCGGCAACCCTGCAACAAGCCCAGGCCAGTCCCGCACCCACCTTAATAAGAATCGAGACCCAGGCTGGGCATGGTGCTGGCACGCCGGTTAGCAAAACGCTGGAAAAATATGCTGATCAGTTTGCCTTTACGCTATTCAACATGGGCGTGAAACAGCTACCACCGGTAAAAACAGAACAGGCAGGGAAATAAAATGATCCGGATAGGTTTGATTTCCGATACTCACATGCCTGGTGCTGTAAAGGAATTATGGCCAGCTGCTGTGGAATTCCTGGCTGGAAGCGACTGCATCCTGCATGCCGGGGACCTTCATACCCTTGATGTGGTCGATACCTTGAGTGATATAGCACCTACTTTTGTCGCCAGAGGCAATGGCGATAAAGGACTCGAGGATTCAAGATTACGTGATCACTGGATGCTGGAATTTGGGGGTCTGCAATTAGGACTGATACACCAGTGTCCTTCACCTGCACGGAAAGATGCTGGAACTATTCACAAAAACTTACGAAGGAATTTTAACCAGCTTCCTGATATCTTGATCTTCGGACATACCCATTTCGAGATATTATTAGCCGACCACAATATGCTTTTTATCAATCCAGGGTCAGCCATACTACCGAGAAACCAGTCAGTTCGACCAGGCACGCTAGGCGAAATCATTATTGACAAGGGCTGTGCCAGGGTGTCGTTGCACCAAATAATGCCTGAATCAACCTCACCACACCCTGAAATTCCGGCAATAACCTATTCCCCACAATCTATGCAGTTATCGGTATAATGGCGGACTTGCGCGAACCACAGCCTTATGGCAGGTTGACCCAACTAAATGACTAAGAGCACATAGTGATACTCGATTTACACACCCACTCAATAAAATCAGACGATGGCCGGGCAAAAGTTGAGAACTACTGTCAATGGATTAAAGCGCGCCAAATCCCAATCGACGGATTCGTGCTCACCGAGCACCGGCAATTCGATTTCGAATCGGATTATTCCGGCCTTGCAACCGAATACAACCTGGTTATTCTGAAAGGCAGCGAAGTTGAAACTGAATACGGCCATGTCCTGGTTTTTGGCGTAAGCCAGGCATTGACTGACTGTTTCGACTTTTCAAGCATCGACACGCCTCTGGCAACCGTGCTGGCGGCGGCTAAAGAACATGGTGCAATTGCCGCTCCCTGCCACCCTGGCAGGCCCAGAGTAGGCATGTTTGCTCATACAGAAGAACTGGGGATTCCCGCCGATGTTCAGATTGTTGAAATATACAATGGCGGTAGCCGTGATGATGAGGACCAGATCGCTATTGACCAGGCCAGCATTCAAGGCTACCTGGGTATCGGTGGCAGTGATTCGCATATCGTCAGCCACGTGGGGCGCTGCGCAACTCGTTTTGGCAGACCTGTTCACGACATGAATCAACTCTTAGAAGCGCTGCAACAAGGTGACTTCGAGGCCGTCAACTTAAAAGCTTCAGGAAGGTAGTAAAAATATGGACACCGATATCCTTGCTCTCAGAGAACAATTCCTCAATAAGGACTTTGATGAAAAAGAATTTACCATCGATTCGAAAGTAACCAGTGAATATGCCCGCCTGTGTGGCGAGACAGATCCAAAATTCCTTGACCCGGATCACCCCAATTTCCAGGCCCCGCCCACCTTTATAGCCTGCCTCAGTGGAGGACGTTCGCTGCCTGACGGTTTCCCGCGATTTGGCTTTGGTATGGATGCTGGTAAGGGTGTTGAGTGCCTGATTCCCATAAAACCAGACCAAACCATTACCGGCAAGACACACTTGCATGATATTTATACAAAAACAGGCCGGTCCGGTCGCATGGTTTTTGTGGTTGCAAGAATCGAATTTTACGATAAGCAACGCCAGCACCTGGCTAATTCAGATAGCCGAATGGTCATGAGGGAGAAAACTAAATGATAAAAGAAGCGCTAATAGAAAAGCTATCGGATGTTGAATTTGGTGCTGAACTACCTGCTTTTTCCCCAGATACAACACTGACAACCGGAGCAAAATTTGCCCACCTAATTGGCTGGCACGCACCGCGTTTCACCAATCATGAAGGTGCCAAAAAAGAGGGCCTGCCCGGGGCTATGATTCCAGGCGTACTCAGCCAGGCATATCTGGTTGCAATGATCCACCAGTGGGCTCAATGCGCAGAAATTAAGAGCATCGATACTATATTCAGAGCACCGGTAATGGCTGACCAGGTTTACACGGTTAATGGTGTTGTCACAGATATAGATGAAGACAAATCAACGATTGAAATCGACCTGACGGTCACCAATGACAAATCTGAAACCCGGGTATTTGGTACTGCAACAGTAATCCTGCCCAGGGGCTGATTATTCCCTGTTAGCAACCCGGCTGTAATTCAGCTTAATCTTCTATGGGTTTAAACAGGGGGATATTCACATTCTCATGCTCTTCCCATTCTACTTGCACCGCCATTCCTATGGATACTTCCGATAGAGGATCGTCTACGCCCACTATGTTGCTCAATATACGTGGGCCTTCTTCCAGATCGATCCAGGCGACCGCATAAGGCACCCTGCTTCTAAAAAACGGGTGATAACTCTGCCTGACGACACTGAAGGTATATACCGTTCCTTTCCCGGCTGATACTTTCCAAACCAGCTCACCTTCGGTGCAACCGGTACAGTGACGCCTGGGGTAAAACACCACTTCATCACAATGATTACATTGCTGGTATCTAAATTCCCGCTGTTTCGTTCCTTCCCAGAATTCTCGGGTATCGAATTCATCCGCTCTTGGCAAAGGCCTTACTGGTTCATTCATTAGTCTCTCCCTAGAATAATCGTTCCCGCAGAATGACGACTACCCAGCATACCACCATTGCCATGAGCCACTGCAAGCTTCGCATCAACAACCTGCGAACAGGATTCGCCACGCAATTGTCTGGCAGCCTCTATCAACAGAAAGATCCCGCGCATACCAGGATGATTGGATGATAACCCGCCACCATCAGTGTTCAATGCCGGGCCATCAGAGGGCCTGTCAAAACGCAGTCTACCGCCCTGAGCCCAGCCTCCACCTTCACCTTTCCGGCAAAAACCAAGGTCTTCCAGCAACGTCAAGACGGTGATACTGAAGGAATCGTATATCATCGCTATATCCATCTCTGCCGCTGTAACCCCAGCCTCACCATAGGCCTGGGGCCCTGATTGAGTTGCTGCGCTACTGGTAATATCACCACCACGCGTTGGATATTTTGTCGCTTCACCGCTACCGAGAATCCAAACTGGAGATTTCCTGCAGTCCCTGGCAATTTCAGGTGCTGCTATGACCACCGCACCACCGCCATCTGAAATCATGCAACATTCCAGTAGATGCAGAGGATCAGCGATCATCCTCGAATTCACCACATCCTCAATGGTCGTCTCTCTGATATCCAGGAATTCCAGATCCTCCATTGCTTTTACGGCCTCTGGATTGCGCATGGCATGTAGTCGCGTCGCTATGGATATCTCTGCTAACTGCTCACTGGTTGTACCATAATTATGCATGTGTCGATGCGCGACCATCGCATAATTTGCAATCAACGTCATCCCGGCAAAAGCATCCATGTTCTCCGCAGGGTGCATAGAGGCGCCGCCTCGCCCTCCCACACCAATAGCACGGGCATTGCTGTGAGCGGTAGATCCATATGTGAGTAAGGCCACTCTGCACTTACCGGCCGCTATGTCCCGCTTAGCATGGGCCGCATGAAATTCGTAAGAGCTTCCTCCGACGCTTGTTGTATCAATAACACTGGGATGCAGACCAAAATATTCAGCAATGGTAAGTCCTCCCATGCCGCCACCTTCTCCCGCATCATAGATCCCATCCACATCCGACCAGTTTAAACCCGCATCCTCCAGGGCACGCGCTGCTGATTCAGCCTTGATCTGCAAGGGACTAACTTCACCTTCAACATCCCGGCTAGGATATTCATGAATTCCAACAATTGCCGCATCTCTTTTCTGGGTCATACCTATTTCCTATCTACATCATTCATTACTAACTCCAAGCATTACTAACTCCAAGCATTACTAACTCCAAGTACTGGCACCATTCACTGATGTCTATACAATAAACTGACCTAAGCGATAAACTTGCACTTTTACGACAGCACGCGCCTAACATTATCTCTTTATATCATAACTACTCTATGGCAGATTAGGACTTTTATAACTGAGACTAATATGTTCGTAATCTGTTTGACCGGTGGCATTGGTTCAGGTAAATCCACCGCCGCCAAATACCTTGCAACTCTGGGCGCTCACATAATAGACGCTGATAAACTGGGCCACGAAGCCTATATGCCCGGCACCAGGGCTTACAAAGAAATTGTCAAAACTTTCGGAGAAGACATCCTCGCTGACAACCACCAAATTGATCGTCGAATCCTCGGTGGCAAAGTTTTTGGACAGGCAGAAGAACTAACTAAATTAACCGATATTGTCTGGCCTGAGATCAGAGCGATGGCCGAGTCAGCCTTCAAAAAAGTTAACTCAGCCCATGCCGATGCCATCATCATATTCGAAGCTGCCGTTCTCATCGAAGCGGGCTGGGACGACCTCGGTGACGAAGTATGGGTGGTTACAGTAGAGAGGCAAACAGCCCTGCAACGTTGCATGACTAGAGACGGCCTGACCCAGGAAGCAATAGAAAACAGACTGAACGCGCAGCTGAGCAATGAAGATAGAATCAGTAAAGCAGACCAGGTGATCAGCAATGATGACAGCCAGGAAAGATTAAAGGCTTCCCTTGAACAGCAATGGGCCAGAGTAGTAACAAGATGAAACCCCGAATCAAGCCCAATGCCGATACGAGTCTGTACCAACAAACGACGTATAGTCACTTTGCAGCATACGCCCTGTGAGCACTCCAACTTATGTGTTGATTTTTTCAGGAAAGGTCCTGGTAGGTTTTGACATCAGCCAGGTTAAGGAGCGTATGGCCAGCCTGATTCGAGCAGACGAGAACAAACTGACCACGCTTTTCTCCGGCAAAACCATTGTAATTAAACGCTCAGCCAATAAGGATGAGGTGCTCAAGGTCATGACAGCGCTGAAAGCAATTGGTGCCGATGTGCGAATACGGCTGACAAAGGATGAGCCACAAGCCACCAAAACCGTTGTCAGCCCGAACGACACTGTTCAAGTTGAAGCCGCCAGCAATGGACTCACCCTGGCAGCCAATATCGGTTACCTGGTAGAACCAGCTGAACAAGCACCCGAGCCCGTGCTAGACCTGAGTGGTATTTCGATCGCCGGGGATGACAGTACAACTGTAACTACTGAGACCAGCACCTCTGATCAGGTTACTATCGATACTTCTGCTCTGAGCCTGAAAGAAAATGATGGCAGCCCCCTAATCGAGGCAACCGCACCGGAGACCCCGGTCGACGCCCCGGATTTTATGCTGGATGAACTGGGTACTTTACTCGATGCGACCACTGAGGAAATCGACCCCGTTATCCCGGACACATCACAACTCAGCATGCGAGAGATGCAGGGCAACCTGCTCGAAGATGCTGAAAAATCAACCCAGCAAACGTCATTAAACCCAGACATTAGTCACCTTCATACCATTGATTTACCTGAACAGGGAGACCCCTGACCCAGGAATTCCGAGCAGGTGTAGAAGATAACCAGCTGTAATATCCTGGCTGGGGTTTCGGTGAACAGCCTGACCAAATAATAGTTCGCCGATACTCAGAATTCTAAAAAGGCAGGCAATATCTGCATTTCAATGCTTGCAGCCTGGCCTGAAGCACAACTCAACACCTTAGATGCCCCACCACGCGTTGACTGATCAAGCAGGTCCTGCGAACCATCAGGCTAAGCCGCGTTGCCGCAGAAGAGGTTCAACAACAGGCTCATGCCCTGCAAACCTCTGATACAGAATCCCCGGATCGGCTGTGCCGCCTGCCTGCAGAATGTGTTTCCTGAATGCCTCTGCCGTCTGAGGATCAAAAATGCCGTTCTCCTTAAAAACTTCAAAGCCATCTGCATCAAGAACCTCTGCCCATATATAGGAATAATATCCAGCCGAATACGACTCTCCACTGAAAATATGCTGGAAGTAGGTCGACAAATATCTAGGATCAATGGCGGCATTAAGACCGATACCTTCTGCTACCACCGCTTCCAGATCATCCACCTGTGGCACATCATCGCCAAGTTCATGCCAGGCCAGGTCAAGATAGCTGGCAGCCAGGTATTCACTGGTCGCAAAGCCCTGATTGAATTTTTCTGACTCAATCAGCTTCTCTACCAGGGCAATGGGTATACTTTCATCTGAATCCACATGACGCGCGTACGCTTGCATCACTTCAGGCTCGGTTGCCCAGTGCTCCATAATCTGGGAGGGTAATTCAACAAAATCCTGCTTAACATTCGTCCCGGACTGACTCGGGTAGCGAACCTTCGACAGTAATCCATGCAGACCGTGCCCGAACTCGTGAAATAACGTCCTGACTTCATCCATACTCAGCAGGCAGGGATGAGAATTCTGAAAGTTGCAGCAATTTACAATAATCGGCGTAACCCTTTCATCCATGTGACTCTGGGCTCGATAGTGGCTCATCCATGCCCCCGAGCGTTTAGAGCTTCTAGCAAAATAATCAGTCATAAACAGCCCAATAAAGGTACCGTCGGCTTCTTCAACGCGATAACAATCAACATCCGGATGATATACGGGAACATCCTCCAATCGCTGAAAACGAATTCCGTACAATTTCTGAGCGACCGCAAAAGCGCCCTGCCGGACTCGCTCAAGGGCAAAATAAGGTTTGTACTGACCCTCATCAAGATCAAAGCGCTGTTTACGCAGTTTCTCCGTATAATACAGCCAGTCCCAGGGTGCCAGGGTAAAGTTTCCACCTTCGTTCTGAATGACCTGTTGCAGCGCCACGGCTTCTTCCTCTGCCCGCGCTCTGGCGGGTTGCCAAATCTGATCCAACAGGTTCCTGACCTTATCAGACGACTCAGCCATCCGATCTGACAACATAAATGCGGCATGATCCGCAAAGCCCAGCTTGCTGGCGCGCTGCGCCCTTAACAACGCAATTTCCGACAGGATCTTCTTGTTATCATTGACATCATCATTGTTACCGCAGCGGCTATAAGCACGGTAAATTTCTTCTCGAAGCGCTCGATCATTAATAAATTGCAGGCACGGGGTAATAGATGAGCGGGAAAGGGTGAACACATGCTGACCGCTGCAACCACGATGATCCCCCTCTGCCAAGGCTGCATCACGAACCCATTGGGGTAGCGCTGCCAGTACTGATGGTGTTTCCACAATTAACTCAAAAGCATTGCTATCTTTCAGGACGTTCTGACCGAATTCAGCCATTAGCGTTGCCAGCCTTGTGCCCAGCTTCTGTACATCCTGACGAGTCGATTCATCCAGGTTGGCACCAGCACGAACAAATTCCTTAATCAGATCGCTAACCAGCTGGGCTTGATCAGCATCGAGGCTAACACCACTTTCTTTAACGCTCAGGACGCGCTGAAATAGTTTTGTATTCTGGTATATGTTGGCCTCATGAACAGCCAGGCGTGGCGCAATCTTTAACTCCAAAGCCTGAATCTGGTCATTGGTATCAGCAATCGAAAGATTAAAAAAAACATCAGCAACGCGACTTAATAATTCCCCTGCCCGTTCCAATTCGACCACCGTATTAGCAAAAGTTGGAGCTTCCAGACTATTTGCTATGGTATCGATCTCTTCATTATTCTGATCAAAGCCCGCTTGAAAAGCTTCTTCAAAATGGATGGGTTCGATATCTGAGAATGAAGGCAAGCCAAAAGGCGACGGCCATTCTGCATAAAAAGGATTGCTCATAGGTTTCCTGAATCTGAATTTTTTTATTCGCTGGCTAACAGGTTCACTCTACGCCACCAGGCCAACTATGTTAACACGGTTACTTTTGCATCAAATAAAGCGGCACCTCAACCCGGTTCATAAAAACCAGATCTGGCTATTACCCGACATATATTTTTACCAGACATAACTATTACCGGGCTTGGCTATTACCGAGCTTGACTATTAAAGGCTTCACTATTTTCAGGCTTCACTTTAATAAAGGTTCACTGCAATTAACCTCCACCTTAGCCAACAAGTCATATTGATCCAATTGAATTAAGTTTGTGTATTATTGAGATTGCACCCATTAGATTTCGCTGCCTGAAAGCCGAGTTGATGGCTGGAATGTGAACAATATGACAAGCACATTGCTTCCTTTATTGCCGATAATTAACCGGTTTTACTTACAATTGGACTTTCTACCGTCGTCTACCATGGATTCACCCGATATAATCAATTTACGCGCACAGAATTCTTGTGCCATTGATTCTTCAGATCAATCTGGTCTGGTATACTCGCAGCCGATTCAGACGGGCTATAGTACAATGGATAGTACAAGCGCCTCCTAAGCGTTAGATCCTGGTTCGACTCCAGGTAGCCCGACCATCAAAGCCACTCTGCTTGCTATGTCTTGCTTGCTGGGCTTTTCTTAAAAAAATATTCAATGGTACCTTCCATTCTCATAGGATGAGTCTCATCTTCGCGCCCAACCCCATTTACTCTATCCGCCAGGAGGCACTGCATAAGATAACAACCCGGCCTGGAGTCGGTGATTTAATGACCCATTCTGGGCTGGCCTATTGAGCCATGCTGGCAGCACAGAAACCACTACCCTGCAGCGCCACTTCCGGGACGATAACGTCCAGGCAGTACAATTTCTCTAACAGGATGCGACACCGGCACACAAACCCGGTATAAAATACCACTGTCACTGCTGCTCTATAGCTGCCAGAAATCAATAATTGTGCAAATTCGTTGTTAAGGAGTTACCGCTGAAAAAACCAATTTACTACGGTTACTGGTTACTCGGTGCGGCCTTCATAGCTCAATTTGTTGCTCTGGGCATGTACAGTTATGTTCTCGGGCCTTTTATGATGCCAATGAGTGAGGAACTAAACTGGAGTCGTGGCGATTTCGCCTTGTCCAGGAGCATTGGCCAGGTGATCATGGCTGTGACCGGTATCTATATCGGTGCTTATGTGGACCGTATTGGCGGTAAAGCCATCATGCTCATGGGCACGCTGGTGCTATCGACCAGTCTGGCCCTGCACAGCCTGATCGAATCACTCTGGGCCTGGTGGCTATTGAACGGCGTGGCATTGACCTGCGGCTGTGCCATGGTGGGCAATCTGGTCGTCAATGTTACCCTGTCTAAATGGTTTGTTGTCAATCGAGGCAAAGCAATTGCCATCGCCGCGATGGGCGTATCCCTGGGTGGAATTCTCATTACGCCGTTTGCTACCTGGTTGATAGACAGCCTAGGCTGGAGAGAAGCCTGGTTGTGGCTGGCTGTACTTACTGCCGGTCTACTGTTTCCCATTGCCATGGTAATGCGCCGAGCTCCAGAGGATTATGGCTTAAAACCCGATGGTTACAGTGAAGCAGATATTCTGGCAGGCGCAGGAGACAAAGCCGACGCTGAAGACTTGGCCTCGTTTACCCGAAGCCAGGCCATTAGAACTTTTTCATTCTATGCACTGATCATCGCCTTCGGGTTTTTCACCATCAATATCGTTGTGGTTCTGCTGTATACCCTGCCCTATCTAGCTGACGCTGGGTTTTCAAGGGCTGAAGCAGCCCTGGCCATGGTAATCGCCTCTATTCCGGCACTTATCTCTAAGCCCATCTGGGGTTATCTCATCGACCGATCTCCGGTTAAACCACTTGCCGCTGTCTCTGCGGTCATCACCGGTATTGCTCTACTGCTGATCGTCTACGCCATAGGGCAGCGGCACTTATTCGGGATTTACGCCGCTTACATCCTTCTCGGGCTTGGCTGGGGTGGCATGATTCCAATGCAAGAAGTTATCTGGACATCTTTTTTCGGTCGACGATACATTGGCGCCATTAGAGGGGCTGCCATGCCTTTTTCTCTTATCCTGGGTGCCCTAGCTCCCTGGCTGGTCGGCGTCTATTACGACAATTACCTGCAATATCATGGCGCTCTACTAGTGGTTGCGACACTGAACATCTTCTCCGGCTTCTTAATTTTTCTTGCCCCGCCACCCAAAAAACCCCACGCTCCAACGAGCCCATCTCAATAGCCTGATTATCCATCGAGATATCTAAGCACTTCCTGGCCCTGCCAGCCTTCTGAGGCGGCTGCTACCATACGGTAAAATCCCTGGAGTTGCTCACTGTCCTCATAGATCTCCACAAAGTGGCCTAAAATCGATAACATATCAACAAAGGCAAACTCGACACCAGAGGTAGTCTGAGCTCGTGTCGCGATTTCTATCTGCTGCTCCTGGAAGTGGTCATAGGCCTGCTGTAGAGATGGCACCATGGATGCGATATGATGCAGTCCAAACTGGCCTTCGTCGAAAAGATCCCTGAAAGGCGAGGCGCCCGTGGAATCCTGCTGGACCAGCTCCAGCATGACATTGCCCCACTGACCATAGGCCGAGCTATGCACCAGGGTACTTTTCCTGCCACGATGTATAGCCCACTCAAGCGGAATTTCTCTGGCAATAAAAAAAGGCCCAGCACCAAACCTTTTGTTGGCTAGTAAAGCGCTGCTTTCAATGTTTTCCACAAAATAAGCTATTTGAACAACGGGATAACCAAGACCCTGCATCATGCTCACATCTATCCTTCCTTCGTTGGCCACGGTTTTCAACATAACAGGTTACAGATTAAGGTCCATAGAACCTTAACAGAATATTAAAATAGTATTGCTGAACACCACCAGAAATGATTGGATAGTAAAACTTGGATATGGGTAGGGATAACAAATGAGTCAGAGACTTCAAGGGAAAGTAGCCGCCATAACTGGTGCTGCCAGCGGCTTTGGTTGTGCAGCCGCCAAGCGTTTTGTTGCTGAAGGTGCTAAAGTCGTGCTCGGTGATATCCAGGAAGATGCCGGACAGGCTCTGGCTGCGGAACTCGGCTCAGATGCTGTCTTCGTTTCCTGCAATGTTACGGTGGAAGAGGATATCATTAACCTCGTAGACACCGCGGTCAGCCATTTTGGCCAACTTGATATCATGTACAACAATGCTGGCATTGTTGGCTCAGCGGGTCCAATAGCAACAACACCCGCAGATGAATGGAAATTCACTATCGATGTTTTAATTAATGGCGTTTTTTATGGTTGTAAACACGCCGCGCGAGTGATGTCAGCAAACGGCACAGGATCAATCATCAACATGGCGAGCACCGCCGGGCTGATGGGCGGACTCGGCCCGCATGCCTACGCTGCTTCAAAACATGCCGTCATCGGCCTTACAAAAAACACCGCTGCTGAACTTTGCAAAGTAGGAATTCGAGTGAATGCGATTGCCCCTGCTGGCATGGCGACCGCAATGGTCGCAGGACTCAGTGGTGACCCCGCCGCCATCGAAGCAACTAAACAAAGGCTAGCAAAAACCTCGCCATTGAAAGACCGTGCTGGTGTAGCAGAAGATGTCGCTAATGCGGCCCTGTGGCTGGCCAGCGATGAATCTGGCTATACGACCGGGCATACACTCACTACAGATGCAGGGATGACAACGGGTTCTTCGCTAAATCCCTCACCTTTCGAGGAATATGTGCCCATTATACGAGAAGCTGGTAAGCGGGGTTTAACTAACCCGGGATGATCAGTCTGCGCTGAACAGCAATCGCGTCAGCCAGTCTCCACTGTACATGCCCACGACCATTACCAGAACAAACAAAACAATATGCCAGTCAAAATAGGCTAAACCAGCAACAGCCGGGCCAGGGCACAGTCCCGATAAGCCCCATCCAATTCCGAATAAACAAGCACCTAAAACGAGCTTGCCATCTAAGATGTTGGTTTCTGGCAGGACAAACAGCTCTGCCAATACCGGTTTCTGCATATTTGGAATGACTAGCTGGAAAGTAACCGTTGTAACTGCTAAACCACCCATCATCACAAATGCCAGTGAAGGATTCCATTGTCCACGGATATCAAGAAAGCCGATAATGTTCGCAGGATCTGTCATACCAGACAGCGCCAACCCGAATCCAAATACCGTCCCCGATGCCAACGCAGAATAAATTTTCATAGTTCCCAAACCAGCGATTGAACAAATACTGTGATAAAAGCAGAACCCATAAAAACAATCGTAGCGACAATAGAACGCCGGGAAAATCTGGCAATACCACAGATACCATGACCACTAGTACAGCCGCTACCCATTCGAGTTCCTACGCCAACCAGAAAAGCTCCGGGTAATAAAGTCGATAGCGGCATGTCAAATACGGGACCTGGGTCACCCGATGCCCACAGATGAATAACCACGCCCAGGCAAAGCCCTGCCAGGAAAAAAAGTGCCCAATTGCGGTGTTTTGGTCCATCAAATGACTGATAAAAAATACCGCTTATACCCGCAATTCTGCCATTGAGAACCATCAGCAGCATGGCTCCTATGCCAATGCAGACACCTCCTAAAATAGCGTATATGCTCATCCTTTCACCTCACCTATTCAACATGACACTACAACCCATTCAGCCGCCAGCCACAATAACATAAATTATATAGGCGAAAATGAACTGATAGAAAAGCCGGCTAATCTGAATTGTGAAAATTATTTTCCACTCCAGGAATCGTAAAAAACATTTCAATATCCCGAGAGAACCGCCTTGCCAGAAATGACAACTATCTTAATGAGAAGTACTGCAAACAAAAGCATGGATCATCCCTGAAAAAACCTACCTTCCCCTGCATTTGTTTGTTGCAGTCACTCCAAGGACAGCTCAATTTCATAACAACTGACAAAATAAAGGGATAATCACCAAAGCAGGACAAAACCTTAACACGAGGAAGGCTGTTATGCCTTACCTATTACTGGCCACTGTATTACTTACTTTTGCTGCGTGTGAATCCGAATATGATAGCTGCTTCAAGAAACAACTACCTATCGAAAGAACGCGTTATACCTGTTACGACCTATGGCAGGAGTGTGAAGCCGCTTCCAGGAAAAGATCAGCCAGTGCATGAGCGAGCCTTAAACAAGAATAACCTTATAAGCGCTTGTCGGGAGAAGCTGAATACATGAAAATAGCCCATTCATATTAATTTAATAAGGCAAGATGAGAGCGCTAATCACTAATGACGATGGTATAACCAGCCCGGGCCTTCATGAATTGGCACGGCAAGTCGAGTCAGCTGGTTTTGAAGTCGTCGTCGTGGCACCCAGCTTTGATGCATCAGGAACCGGTGCCAGCCTGGGGCATATTTCAAGAGATGTTCCCATTGAGTATAAGAAACACACTATTGAAAAACTCAAGGGCCCTGCATTTGGCCTGAACGGCCCACCGGCGCTCTGTACAATCAGCGGTTTTCTTGGCGCCTTTGGCCCCAAACCAGACGTTGTCCTCTCGGGTCCCAATCTCGGTCTCAACACAGGACGCTCTGTCCTGCACAGTGGTACCGTCGGTGCAGCGCTTGCAGCACAGAATTTTGGCATCCGAAGCCTGGCAGTAAGCCTGGCAGTTTCAGATCCCTGGCACTGGGACACTGCCTGCCGATTTGCAATTGAGCTCCTGGATCCCCTCATGCAGGCATCCAACCGCTGCATGCTCAACCTGAATGTTCCCGCTTTACCTTATAATGAAGTCAAATCAATGTGCTGGGCTGGCCTTGCTGAATTTGGCTCAGTAAGAAGTCAAATAGTAGAAGAGGGTGACGGGCAGCTGTTCTTCGACCTCGTCCAAACCGACTTCGACCCACCGCCGCACAGTGATCTGGGACTGGTTAATGCAGGGTTTGCTGCTGTCACCGCGCTGAACTGCTCAGCAGAAGTCTGGAATAACCAGATTTCTGAGGGGCGCGAATTTAAATCAACCCACAAACTACCTTCAGCCAATGCCGGCGGTAAATTAAAAGCGCCCGAAGCCATGAGATTCACACAGCCAAATTAACCTAGCGCCGACGCAGGCTTAAATCAGGAAAATTGGCTCATTTGAATTCGTTGTTCGTTAATCTCTGTGCATTTCGTCGTAACCGGGGCTTAGGCTCATTTTGGGTGTTGCCGACCGGAGCTAATGGGAGGAAGCGGATCTGTTGGAACAGTCTCACTCAACAGTTTTTATCGTGACACTAATGACACTTCATCACCCTATGATCTGATTATCAATTTTAACAGGTCAAATGGCAGCGATCACATCCATTCCTTGCGATTAACCGTGGATGACGGCTCTACCCCTCAAGATGTATGTGATAATACCAAATTTCACGATAATGAAAGCTCAGAAAATTCAAACCGTGATCCCGACTGGGCCATGACCGATGAGGGCGAAGACGGCACATTCAACTTCGATAACGATTATTCTGATAACTCTTACTCTAGTGGCAGCCTGCATATTTCAAACCTGTTAACTCAACCAGTCGGCACCTACACTGTCAGGGTAACCATCTATGCGAAAGACAAATGTAAAACGGACGAAACGTATGACTCCGAGCCCCGTCTTTCACTAATTCTGCTGTGAATGAAGCGCCCGTAATTACCAATGCAGGAAATAACCTCAGCTACATGGCAGGCAATGCCGTAACGGTACTTGACGGTACGGTAACAGTCACGGACTCTGATGATGCCAACATGGATTCAGCACGCAAACCTTCCAATACGACAGGGATTTTCTCTTCGGCAGAATATTTCTTACGGATGCGGTGTCGAATATCGCGCACACTCTGTTCAATACTTCGTCTCTCTGTCATCATCGTTTCCTCAAGGGTTAACGATGAACCAAAAGTGTCTCTTAAGCTACCAGGCTAACCTGTCCACATAGTGCTGACGGGGTACACCCCAGACCATCAGAAAACAGCTTATCCGGGAAAGGCCATCGGGTTATCATGGCCCAGGGTCAATATACTCGCTCAAGCAGGGCCAGCCAGAGCCAGGTTAGATCGACATAGCCAACAAGTTAATTCAATGAGACTATTGCTGGTAGAGCAACGCCTCATTCAGGACATACCAAGGTAATCCAGCGCCACCAACAAGGACATAAAAGGACGAAGCGCAATGCCAACAGCCACCATCAACAATGCCAGACTCTGGTACGATCAACTCGGTCAGGGCGAACCCTTACTGCTGCATCATGGTTACACCGCTTCCAGGGTGAATTGGTTGCCAGTGGCACAACAACTCAAGCAGTACTACCAGGTTATCCTGATGGAATGCAGAGGCACTGGTGAAAGCGAAGACACCGCTGACGGTTACAATCTGGAGCAATATGCACTGGATGTGCTTGGCCTGATGGATCACTTGAAAATCGACAAATTCAGTTATGCCGGACACAGCATGGGTGGCGGCATTGGTTATGTTCTGGGAGCGCACCACCTAGACCGGCTCAATCGCCTGATCTTCATGGCGCCGATCCCCAGCAAAGGCACTGGCATGATGAGCGCTGCCATGCTTGAGACCCGACTGAAACATCGCAGGCAAAACGACAGAGCTGCCATAAAACAGAATTATCTTGATACACGATTTCGACCTGAGGTGGAAACTGATGCCTGGATAGAAAGTCGGGTAGATCACATCATGCGGGTATCAGAAGGTCACCTGATCGATGGCGCCAAAGCAATGGCTGACATCGACCTTGCTGAAAAACTCGCTGAAATCACGATCCCCACGCTGATGATTGCCGGCTCAGTCGATGGCCTGTTGAACGCGAACCTGGCAGATTTCAAACGCCTGCCCAATGCAGCGCTGCAGGTGTTCGCGCGCGCCGGGCATGAAGTCGCCATCCATGAACCCGAGGGCGTCAGCGATGCCATACATAGCTTCATGCAGCACGGCGCTCTTTCAGCAAAGGATCTGTACAAGCGGCAAACATGATTTCAAGAAATCATCCCAGCGATGGGCACTGATTTCAGATAACCACCATATGATTGGGTAATTCATCCTTCGCAGAGGTTGCCGGTAAATGCTTCTCCAGCAACACGCCGCAAGCGTCTACACAGCTCAGAAATCCTTCTAAGGTATTGCCGGCTGCAACCTGATCGGTCATAGCAGAAACAATCTCGGCCCATTCGTCATCTGTTATGTGACTACTGACGCCACGATCAGCAATAATCTCAACATAATGCTCAATTTCTGATACAAAAATCAGCACACCCACTTCGGCCTGGGTGTGATGCAGATTGTTTTCCAGGAACTGTCGGCGCGCCAGATTACTGGCCCGCCAGGTTTTTACCTGATTGGGGATAATCCTCACCAGAATGGGTTGCCATCTCAGTAGAATCGCCAACACAATAAATACACCTAACTGAATCAGCATAATGTCATTCATTTCAACCCAGAAGGGCAGAACCGTGACCAGGCTGGGAGATAACAGGGCCAGCATTGCCGCCCACATCGTCGGTATATAACTGTAGTTATCCGCTCTTGCCGCCAGCACAGTCACCAACTCGGCATCCGTTTTCTGTTCGACTTCGTGAATTGCAGCAGATACCTTCTCTAGTTCGCTTTTCGTTAACAAGGTCATTTTCTACCAGCCTCCACTCGCGCCACCACCACCAAAGCCGCCACCACCGCCACTGAATCCGCCACCGCCGCCGAAACCACCACCGCGGAATCCGCCGACGCCAATATAGCCAGCCGTCGCACCATAACGCCCACGACGACGGCGGGGCCTACCCAGGCCCAGAACACCCCCTAACATCGGCAACAGGTAGTAGAGCACCCCCAGAACTAAAACAAAACCATAGCTCATAGGCTTTTTATTACGGCTTTCCCGGTATTGCTTCTTGACCACATATTCACCCCCCAAGGCTTGGATAATTGATCGCATCCCGGCTTCAATTCCCTGACCGAATTGGCCTTTCTTGAACGCTGGCCGGATCACCTGGTAAATGATATTGCTGCCAATCGCATCCGTCAATTGACCTTCCAAGCCATAACCAACTTCGATCCGAACCTGGCGTTCTGCTTTGGCTATCATCAGCAGGACGCCATTATTTTTGCCTTTCTGACCAATCTCCCAATGTCGACCCAACTGGTAACCGTATTCCTCGATGGCCATACCCTGCAGATCAGGCAGGGTCACAACAATAACCTGATTACCCGTGGCGTTTTCGTGAGCTTCTGACAACCGATTGAGTTGGGATTGCCTGTTCGAGCTGAGCATCCCCGCATCATCAACCACCCGACCACCCAGTCTTGGAAACTGGATATCAGCACTGACCGGAAAGATCAGTAACAATAGCAGCAGGCTACGCACCATCATTAAAAATTCACCACCGGAGCCTGCTCAGCACGCTCGGCAGTGGCTTCATAGTAAGCATCTCTGGGTTTGAGCTCGCTGTACAGCCAGGAATGCCATAGTTTCCCCGGATAAGTCCGCATTTCGGTATTATAGCGCTCGATAGCGCCAATATAATCGCGACGAGCAACTGAGATACGGTTTTCAGTGCCTTCCAACTGCGACTGCAGCGCTAAAAAATTCTGATTTGATTTCAGGTCCGGATACTTTTCAACCACTACCATCAGCCTGCTCAATGCCCCGGAAAGCTGGCTCTGGGCCTGCTCAAACTGCTGCAGTTTAGCCGGGTCATTGATGAGCCCCGGATCGACTTGCATGCTGCCCACTTTCGCTCGCGCCTGGGTGACCGCAAGCAGAGTGTCTTTTTCCTGGGCTGCATAGCCTTTTACGGTAGCCACCAGATTTGGGATCAGGTCAGCACGGCGCTGATACTGGTTTTCCACCTGGGACCAGGACGACTTAACCTGCTCATCGAGAGTCGGCAGGCTATTCAGGCCACAACCAGACGTCAGACCAAGAATAATCAACAGCATTACATAGACGAGTCGGGACATAGCATACCTCCAGTAAATCAGTTTAACGTATAAGCACTTATAAGGCAGTTGCAACAAATAAAAAAATTCGCTCAAAAAACCAAGGCATGCAGGTCGAACTGCCAACACGACCTGCAGGTACAATTGCGGATAATAAACAAATCACTAACCAATATCGCTCACCAGGGTCAGCCTGACCTCCTCAGCAACCTGGACTGGATTGCTGGCATAAGCATCATGCTCAACGCCGAAGGTAACCGTCCCACCAACTTTTAGATCGGCAATATTTTCAGGGGTTAACTGGTAGCGAAGAAAATGTACCGCTGCGGTTTTATCCTCATTCGCCCTGTCCATGTCTTCATCTGCAATGGGCCAGACAGGTTTGCCGTCTCCCACCTGCACCCAGATCTTATCTTCCACACCGAGCAGTTCTTTAAGCCGACGCTGACGCTCCTGCACATCTTCGTATTGGATCAGCAAGGTGCACTTCCAGTTATCACCATCAGGAATGAGCGGATTATATGCATCAAGTTCCTGCTGAATCCCCTCGGCTTCAAAGATCTTCTCAATCCGCAGCATTTCCTGGATCTGGTATTTAATGGTCAACCGATCCTCAAATATTAACTGCATGGCATCACCGATTTGGACACGGCGATGCTGCTTATGCGCCAGAACTTCCTTTCGAAAAGTCGAGCGCATTTGTGAATAGTCTTCCAAAGACCACAAATCAGATCTTGATAGCATCGGTACCTTAATCAAGCGCGATCAGAGGACCGCACTTAATCTATTTCCAGCGATTAACTGTCGAGTGTATCCAGTGCTTTCTGGAAACGATTAGCATGGCTTCTTTCCGCTTTAGCTAGTGTCTCAAACCAATCCGCTATCTCATCGAAACCCTCTTCCCGAGCCGCTGCCTCCATCCCTGGGTACATATCGGTGTATTCGTGAGTCTCACCAGCAACAGATGCTTTAAGATTATCTGATGTCCCGCCAATCGGTAACCCGGTGGCTGGATCTCCGGTTTCTTCCAGATATTCCAGATGCCCGTGGGCATGGCCAGTCTCACCTTCCGCCGTTGACCGAAATACGGCTGCAACATCGTTGTATCCCTCTACGTCAGCTTTTGCCGCAAAATACAGATATCGGCGATTAGCCTGAGACTCACCTGCGAAGGCATCTTTTAAATTCTGTTCTGTTTTGGAGTCTTTCAACGCCATCTTGTTTCTCCTGAAGGTTGTAGTTAACTTAATATATTCTCGGACTGTACATGAATCCAATGAATCTTTTCTCTTATATTAATCGATTTTTTCAATTGCCTTAAGTATCTCTTCCTGAAACGCTTTTTTCATCAGGTACCAGGTTTCACCGACACAGCCATTTCCCACTGTCTGTCCGTTTACTTTCCCAACCGGTAAAATTTCCAGACCAGAGGCTGTCAACCAGATCTCATCTGCCTGCTTGAGGAAATTTTCCTGAATGTTTTCTTCTCTGACTTCCAATCCATGGCCTCTTGCCAACTCGATGGTCTGATCACGAGTGATGCCATGCAGCAGGTATTCGCTCTTTGGTGGGGTCCAGAGCACCCGATCTTTGACCGCAAAAACATTAGAAGAAGTCCCTTCGGTTACCAGTCCATCACGGATCAAAATAGCATCATCAAAACCTTCATCCATGGCCTGATTTTTCAACATGCCATTTGCAATCAGGCTTACCACCTTGATATCACCCCTGGCCCAGCGGAAATCTGTTTTACATATCACACTGATAGGCTTGATGGTCTGTTCATCAAACTCGCTTGGCGTGACCGTAACCAGAATAGTAGGGGAAACCTCCGGATAGACATGCGATCGCTCGGATGCTATCCCTCGTGTCACCTGAAGATAGATCAGGGCATTGTGCTCAGCACTGCGGGAGACGGCCTCTTCCAGCAGCGCCTTCCATGCTGAAGCATCCAACGGAGATTGAATCCGAACTTCTGCCATAGATCGCTTTAGCCTGGCGATATGCTGATCAAGCGTGAATATGTGCCCGTGATAGACCGGCATCACCTCATAGACGCCATCGCCGAACATAAAGCCACGATCAAAAACAGAAATTTTTGCGTCTTCTGGCTTGGACCATTGACCGTTGAGATAAGCAATCGACATGCAGCGAATTCCGGTTAGTTTATTTACCGCGCGATCATAACAAGATTCTACGTGTTAAACGATCTTCCAGCTTTGACTGACACTGATACAAACAATTCAACCAGCACGTGCACTTCCTGACCTCACAGATCATGGGAGATACCTGATAGATCCATGGCTAAGGCCTGCCGCTTTAACGTATAACAACTTTATCCGCTTGAAGGGTCTCTATCAATTGATCTAACGCCTGCCAGTCTAGTTCCACTAGCACTCTTATGATGCTGCAATCGGCATCTTTAATCAGCATGAACGGGCACTCTTTTTACCGGCCAATAAACTTTTGTGTAACAGCCAGTAAAGGTTACCGACCGACAAAGGTCGGCTGGCGTTTTTCTACAAATGCCTTGGCCGCCTCTTTGTGATCCGTTGTCTGCCCGCAATGAACATGATGAGTTGCTTCAAGATCCATGCAATCATCAACCTCGCCGGCTAATGCCCGGTTGAGATTTTCCTTCATGTAACGGTAAGCTACCGTTGGCCCAGCAGAAATGCGACCAGCAATTTCCATTGCCTTGTCCATCAGCTGATCAGGCTCAACAACCCAATTAGTCAATCCCAGCCGAAGCGCTTCGTTAGCGTCAATTCTGTCTGACAGGTAATAAAGCTCCCTGGCTTTCGCCGTGCCCACCAATTGGGTCAAAAAGTAAGTACCGCCGTAGTCTCCTGAAAATCCAACTTTAGCGAATGCCGTGGTCATAATCGCAGTGCTCGCCATGATGCGCATATCACAGGCCAGTGCGTAGGATAGCCCTGCGCCTGCTGCCGCACCAGGCAGTGCAGCAATGGTTGGCTTGGGCATCTTAAAGAGCTTGCCTGCCGTAGAGCGTTGATTGACTCGCTGCGCGTGAATAGCCCCATCAATCGTGTTCTGGCCTACCGTGCCGTCGCCTGAAGATGCCATCCCCTTCACATCGCCACCGGCACAAAAACCCTTTCCGGCGCCGGTAATCACGAGGCATTTAACTTCCGGGTCGAATTCCCAGGCTGCTAACGTTTTCGACAGTGCTGCATTCATGCCACCCGACATCGCGTTTCGGGCTTCCGGTCGATTTAAGGTAATGACACCAACACCCGCTGTAACATCTGCTAATAAATCTTCTGTACCCGTATCAATGCTAGTCAAAATATTCTCCTTATATGTTGAACCGACTCATGCTTGCCTTTAATCGAGTCTACCATGAGATGATTCACTCAGAGCAAACCTTCCAGAAACAATTTGCCTCGGAATATAAGCAACCGAAAACTTAAGCTGACAGCACCGTAAACATAGGGTAGTTTTGTCATTCACCAGTACACATCAGACAATTCATGAAACGACTACTCATTGCCAATCGAGGAGAAATTGCTCTCCGCATCGCCAGCACGGCCAGGGATATGGGTATCGATTGTATCGCAATCCATCCAGAAGACGACGCCCTTTCACTGCACGTCCTACAAGCCGATGAATCTTTTCAGCTCAGCGGCACCGGTGCGCAGGCTTATCTTGATATTGACGCCGTGGTTGCAGCAGCTGTTCAAACCCACGCCGATGCCATCCACCCCGGCTATGGCTTCCTAAGTGAAAGTGTCGCGTTCGCCGAGGCCTGCCAGGCGGCCAACATCGTTCTCATCGGTCCTACTATTGAGCAGCTGGCACAGTTCGGAAACAAAACTGGAGCTCGAACACTGGCTGCCCACTGTAAAGTACCCCTGGTACCCGGCACCAATGGCGAGACGACGCTGGCAGATGCCAGCGCCTTTATGGCATCCCTGGACGGAAAATTCGATCTGCTGATTAAAGCTGTACATGGTGGTGGTGGCCGAGGTATGCGCAGTGTCGATGACCCGCAGAAGTTAGAGAAGAATTATCAGCGCTGCCAGTCAGAGGCAAAAATGGCATTTGGTAACGACTCTGTGTATGTGGAGGCACTCATTCCCCGGGTCAAGCATATTGAAATCCAGGTTATCGGTGATGGCCAGGGCCAGGTCATACACTTATGGGAGAGAGAGTGCTCGGTACAGCGCCAGAATCAAAAAATTATCGAAATCGCGCCCAGCCCAGGGCTGGCTGAGGGTACTCGACAGGCTATGATCGACGCAGCGCTGAAAATGGCCGGTGAAGCAAATTATCGAGGTCTTGGCACTTTCGAATTTCTGGTCAGCTGCGACGACCCCAGTCAATATTACTTTATTGAAGCCAACGCCCGCCTGCAGGTCGAACACACCGTTACCGAGGCCATTACCGGACTTGATCTTGTACAACTGCAAATCGCCATTGCACAAGGCAGCACCCTCAATGCCCTGGGTCTCAGCCAGGCTCCAGATGTGCAGGGCTACGCTATCCAATGCAGAATCAACATGGAAACACTGGCTACCAAAGCTTTTTTCAAACCTTCGGGTGGGCAGTTACAAACCTACGCCCCGCCCTCCGGTCCCGGTATACGGGTTGATGGATTTGGCTATGCCGGCTATCAGACTTCAACCCGCTACGACTCTTTACTGGCTAAACTCATCGTGCATAGCAGAAGTAACGATTACGGACTGGCTGTAGACAAAGCCAGCCGGGCCCTGAAAGCCTTCCATATTGATGGCTTTGAAACCAACCAGCCTTTTCTGCAATACATCCTGAACAGCGATATATTCGTGCAGGGTGATATCTACACTCGCTACATTGACAACAACCTTAAAGCCATCGCCAGTGAAATACCTCGCGCCGCCGATTTGCCAGCCGAGCCTGTTAAAAAAACGGCCGGCGTCAAGATCGATCAAGTGGATCCGCTGGCTGTTCTCGCCCACGGCAAAAAATCGGTAAAAAAAGAACAGCCCAGCCCGGCGATATCTGGTTCAGAGCATAGCCTTGCCATAACAGCACCGCTCCAGGGGACCATCATCGAAATCCAGGTAAGTCCTGGCGATGAGGTCCACATAGGCCAGGAGCTGGTGGTTATGGATGCTATGAAAATGGAACACGTTATCACCGCAACGGCCAGTGGAACCGTTTTATCAGTACACGCAAATCCCCAGGAAGCCGTATTTGAAGACCATCTGATTATATCCATCAAACCAGGAGAAGTGTCGGCCCGGGCGGCTGACACTGACGACAATATCGATCTTGATTTTATTCGCCCGGACTTACAGGAAGCAAACACTCGCCACAGCTATGGCCTGGATGAAAACAGGCAGACTGCGGTCGCAAAACGCCGCAAAACACACCATCGCACCGTCCGTGAAAATATACAGGATATCTGTGACCCTGAAACCTTCATCGAATATGGTTCGCTCGCCATTGCTGCGCAACGCAGACGTCGCAGCGTCGATGACCTGATGCAAAATACACCCGGTGACGGCATGGTGTGTGGTATTGGCAGCGTTAATGGCGCACTGGTAACCGAGGATCAGGCCCAATGCGTGGTGATGTCCTACGACTATATGGTACTAGCAGGAACCCAGGGCCTGCAGAACCATCGCAAAAAAGATCGCATGTTTGAGCTGGCCGAACAGCTCAGGATCCCCATCATCCTGATTGCTGAAGGCGGCGGTGGCAGGCCAGGTGATACCGACGGTGCTGGCATAGCAGGCCTGGACTGCCTCGCCTTCCAGTTGTACGCCAGATTAAGCGGGCTCGTTCCCAGGATCGGCATCACCACAGGAAGATGCTTTGCTGGCAATGCGGTACTGCTGGGTTGCAGTGATATCGTTATCGCAACGGCGGATTCCAATATTGGCATCGGTGGCCCGGCCATGATTGAAGGTGGTGGCCTGGGTATTTTCAGCCCTGATGAGGTTGGTCCGATGGACGTGCAGGTTCCAAATGGCGTAGTTGATATCGCTGTAAAAGACGAGCAGGAAGCTGTCGCCAAAGCCAAGCAGTTACTTTCCTACTTTCAGGGACCGCTGAAAGACTGGCAGTGTGAAGACCAGCGCAAATTAAGATTTTCCGTACCGGAAAACCGCCTCAGGGTCTATGACATCAAGAATATCATTAGCCTGATTGCTGACACTGATTCGGTACTCGAGCTCCGCCCTGAATTCGGCATCGGCATGGTTACCGCCTTTATCAGAGTCGAAGGTCGACCCATGGGGCTGATAGCCAATGATCCTGTACACCTGTCTGGCGCCATAGACAGTGATGGTGCCGATAAGGCAGCGCGCTTCATGCAGTTATGTGATGCCTTTGATATTCCTATTCTTTCCCTGGTGGACTGCCCTGGGATCATGGTCGGCCCGGAAATAGAAAAGACTGCCTTGGTACGCCATGCCAGCCGCGTTTTTGTCACCAGCACCAGCCTCACCGTACCTCTTTTCGCCGTCGTACTAAGAAAAGGCTACGGCCTGGGCGCCCAGGCTATGACCGGAGGCGGTTTCAAGGCATCCACTTTCACTGTGACCTGGCCAACCGGAGAGTTCGGTGGAATGGGCCTGGAAGGTGCGGTCAAGCTCGGTTATCGCAAAGAACTCGAGGCCATAGAGGACCCAGAAGCCCGGCGCGAGGAATACGAAAAAAGAGTTGCTCAGATGTATGACCGAGGCAAGGCGGTTAATTTTGCCACTGCATTTGAAATCGACGAAGTCATCGACCCCATGGACACCCGCCACTGGATCCTATCAGGGCTTAAGGCCAGCCCAGCCCCACTACAGCGCGAAGGCAAAAAACGACCCTTTATTGACACCTGGTAAACTTACCCGCGGCGTGAAGTCCAGCCCGGTATTGGCAAGCAAGGCATCACGCCTTAAAAACCCGGGCGATTTCACGTAGAGCGGCCTGCGTATTCAGACTGTGTGTCTGATTGAGGAATTCGGGCCAACTGGATAGTTTAACCGCGACCATATTGTCATCCGGTGCAATATAAATAAGCTGACCGAATACCCCCCGGCACATCACGTTGGCTGCGGACGCGTCTTCTATCCAGAACTGATTGCGATATCGCCCCAGAGGCAGTGTTGTTCTTGATGCGTCATTAAATAGCCCATGATCACCGCTTCTGACGTCATCTATCCATGCCAGCGGGATGATCTGCTCGGTACCGCGCCGGCCATTGTCTAAGTTCAATACGCCAAAGCGTGCGAAGTCACGCAGGGTTGCATTAAAGCCGCCGTCAGCCAGGGCGTAACCTGCACTGTCAACGGTAAAATAGGCATCATCTTCTGCGCCCATTTTCATCCAGAGCTCACGACTGACCAGCTCCGCCAGCTTCAAACCGGACACCCGTTCCATGACATGGGCAATGACATCTGTCTCTATTGAGCGGTAGTAGAAACGCGCTCCATGGGCCGCGTCGGTCTGCGTCAGGGAAAGAATCTGATCCCAGATACAGGACGGCCAGTACGATCCCTTGGGTGCATTGTCTGGGATGGGTTTCCAACCTGAGGCCACGTCCGTCCTGCCAATATCAGAATCGATATCGGTGTATTCCTCTATGAACTGAACGCCCGTGGTCATATCCAGCGCCTGTTGCAGGCTCGCGCCCGCCCAGCCGGTGCTTTCCAGTTCCGGTAAATAAGCCGAAAGCAGTTCCGCCGGATCAAGCAATCCCTGGCCAATCATAATCCCCGTTACGGTAGCAACGATGGATTTAGACATGGATTGAGCCAGATGCTGGGTGTGACGGTCCATGCCGTTGTAATAACTCTCATGAATGATCCTGCCATCCATATAGACCAGGAACCCATCTGTATAGGTCTGATCGAGCATGTCGGAAACTGTCATCGGGCTACCACCCACACCGGTGAAGGACACACCAGACAAGTCCTGCAAGTCACTCTGCAACGGCTGCTGGGGCCCGGCGCCGCGGGCAACATTGGTGGTAGCTAGGATTTGCCGGACGTTCTGAAAAGTCCAGCGATTCCAGGGTGGGCGGTCCCAATCCGCTCGAGGGATGCGCCACTGCGGCAATACCGGTGAAGGTTGCATTATGGGCGGTCGAGAATCCGAATTACGATAGCTTTCCATGGCGGCCTCGTTTTTTTATCAAGCCTTATTCAAAGCCTGCAGGTACGAATGGCAATCAGACCAATAACTGCTGCAACTGGCCCTGAATCAGGTCTCAAAGCTGGAATCCAATGCCTGCACCGACAGCCTTTTATCCAATCAGCCAGCTCATCCAATCAGCCAGCCGACAAACAATAGCGCCTGACAGGGCGCTATTGTTCCAGCCTTTCTTCGACAACCAGGTTTAGGCCTTAGGCACGAATACCGCTTTGGTTTCGAGGAATTCCTCAAAGCCCAGATCGCCCCATTCGCGGCCATTTCCGGACTGTTTATAGCCTCCAAACGGCGCATTTAAATCCGGACCGCTGCCATTGATATGAACATTACCAGTACGAATCTGCGCGGCGACTTCAAGGGCATGATCGACACTGCTGGACTGCACATAGCCAGATAATCCATATGGCGTGTCATTGGCTATCTCGATGGCTTGCGCTTCATCTGTATAAGGCAGAATAGAAAGGACTGGCCCAAAAATTTCTTCTCGGGCAATCGTCATATCATTACTGACATTACCGAACACAGTGGGTTTAACAAAATACCCCGCATTTAGCCCATCGGGTCGTCCGGTGCCACCACAAACCAGCTCAGCGCCTTCATCGATACCTTTCTGGATCAAGCCCTGTATTTTGTCAAACTGTACTTCACTGACCACTGGTCCCATGGTGGTCCCATCGGCAAAGGGATCACCTGGCTTGGCCCCTTCGGCCGTGCGCTTGGCAATCTCCAGAGCCTGGCTATGGGCAGCTGCAGGTACCAGCATCCTCGTCGGCGCATTACAGCTCTGTCCAGAATTCTGGAATATAGCATTTACACCGCTACTCACGGCCTGCTCAAGATCAGCATCCTCCAGCACGATGTTGGCCGATTTTCCACCCAACTCCTGCGCTACCCGCTTAACCGAAGCAGCTGACGCTTTGGCTACTTCAATTCCTGCCCGGGTGGAACCTGTAAACGACATCATATGAATATCATCATGAGATGACATGGCAGCACCCACACTGGGGCCATCTCCATTTACGAGATTAAAAACGCCAGCCGGGACGCCCGCTGCATGCAGCACCTCAGCCAGAATAATGCCATTCACAGGCGCCACTTCGCTGGGCTTAAGCACCATGGTACAACCCGCGGCCAGGGCCGGTGCGACCTTACAGGCAATCTGATTGATCGGCCAATTCCACGGCGTGATCAGGCCACAGACACCAACCGGTTCACGCCTGAGCAGGTACTTACCCTTCTTTTCCTCCCAGGGGAAGTCCTTTAATATGCCCAGCGTGGTTGCAAAATGAGCCTGTCCCATGGCCGCCTGAGCCGCTTTTGATAACCAGATCGGCGCGCCCATTTCGGTGGAAATAGCTGCCGCAATTTCATCGTAGCGCTTGGCATACTCTGCCAGGATAGCGCCTAATAATTCAGCTCGCTCAGCCACCGCTGTTTTAGAAAAACTATCGAACGCTGCTGCCGCCGCAGCCACAGCTTTATCAACATCAGCGGCCCCACCCATACTGATCCTGGCAAAAGCGGTCTCGGTCGCCGGGTTAATGACGTCAAGCGTTGCCGGGCTGACTGGATCAACCCACTCGCCATTAATATAAAACTGTAAATATTCTTGCATGATTTTTCCTCTTAAAATGAATAGCTTCTGAAACGAATAACATCTGCGTCAACCTGGACCTTGCCGGCACCGCGAAACAGATGCTCAAACTACAAACTGACCGAACCTATGTCAAGGTTTTGCAGCGGATAGTTAACATCCAGGCGGCCCATACTAAATCTGATATTAATCCCTTTGCGGACACCTAACCGACAAACTGAATCAGGACTCCGGCAGCAACGGCCGAACCAATCACGCCAGCCACATTAGGTCCCATAGCATGCATCAGCAGAAAATTATTCGGGTTCGCTTCCAGACCGACACGACTGGCAACTCTGGCGGCCATGGGCACCGCCGAAACGCCGGCTGCACCGATCAAAGGATTGATTTTCCGGGAAGACATCAGGTTCATCAATTTTGCCATGAGCACGCCAGCCGCGGTGCCAATACAAAAGGCAACCATGCCGAGCAGCAGGATACCCAGCGTATCCAGCACCAGAAACTGATCAGCTCTCAATTTAGAGCCTACCGCCAGACCCAGGAATATGGTTGTGATATTGATCAGCGCATTCTGAGTGGTATCGCTTAAACGATTGACTACGCCACATTCGCGCATGAGATTACCAAAACAGAACATGCCCAGCAGCGGCGCTGCACTGGGCACCATCAGGGCCACCAGCATCAGTAAGACGAGGGGGAAAATAATTTTTTCGGTCTGCGATACGTCACGCAGCTGCGCCATCTCAATGCATCGCTCCTGGGGCGTGGTCAGCAATCGCATGATCGGCGGCTGAATAAGCGGCACCAAGGCCATATACGAATAAGCTGCAACAGCGATGGCACCTAATAATTGCGGCGCTAACTTACCGGCTACATAGATCGCCGTAGGGCCATCAGCACCACCGATAATACCAATTGCCGCAGCCTCCGAAAGGGTAAAATCAAACAGTCCCAGCTGCGTGAAATACAATGCGCCCAACAGGGTCGCAAAAATACCAAATTGAGCCGCTGCGCCCAGAAATAGCGTTTTTGGATTAGCCAGCAATGGCCCAAAATCAGTGAGCGCGCCTACCCCCATAAATATTAATAAAGGAAACAGTCCGGTCTCAATGCCCATGGCATAGAGCTGGTGCAAAATACCACTACCAACGGCGATATCAACACCCGGGATATTGGCCAGGACACCGCCGAACCCAATAGGCACCAGTAACAAGGGTTCGAAGCCCCGCGAAATCGCCAGGTACAGCAGCAATAAACCAACACCAATCATAACCAGCTGATTCAATTCCATCTGGTAAATGCCAGTGCCCTGCCACAATAGGAATAACTGATCCATGGCCTGTCTACTGCCCTACCATAACCAGAGCTTCTCCCAGCTTAACAGCATCACCTTCGCGCACCGGAACCTGCGTCACCTGGCCACCCCGGGTCGCCCGAATCTCGGTTTCCATTTTCATCGCTTCCAGCACAATAACAACATCACCTTCTGAGACTGCATCGCCCGGACCGACCAGTACCTTAAATACATTACCGGACAAGGGCGCTGTAACGCCAGTTTCAGCGCTGAAAGGCGCACTCAGTGGCGCTGCCTGAGCAAGTGGCTGGATACTGCTGACATCACCACCGGCGCTCACCGAAACCACAAAGTGCTGTCCGTCAACTTCAACAGTGTAGGTTTCAGACCCCTGTGCTATTACCACCGTATCAGACTGTTCAACAGGAATCGGCTCGAACGCATCGGGGTTCTGGCGATTTTCAAAAAACTTAAGACCAACCTGTGGAAACAGTGCGTAGGTAAGCACATCATCTTCAAAATATTCCCCGAAAAGCAGCGTCTTTTCCCTGGCCAGGCCAGAAAGTTCACTGCTCAGTGCTTCAAATTCCGGCTCCAGCAGGTCCGCAGGGCGACAGGTCACCGCTTCGGCGCCGTCAAGTGCTTTTGCCTGTAACGCCTCATCAACCGGTGCTGGCGTGGCACCATACTCGCCTTTAAGCACAGCCTGGGTCTCTTTTGTGATATTGCTGTAGCGTTCCCCGGTCAGCACGTTCAAGACCGCCTGAGTACCAACAATCTGCGATGTTGGGGTCACCAGCGGGATAAAACCCAGCTCTTCACGTACCCGGGGAATCTCCTCCAGGACTTCATCCAGTCTGTCGGTTGCATCCTGTTCGCGGAGCTGATTCTCCAGGTTGGTTAGCATGCCGCCAGGTACCTGAGCCACCAAAATTCGCGAATCTATGCCTTTAAGTGAACCCTCGAACTGCGCGTACTTCTTTCTGATCTTTCTGAAATAGGCCGCAATATCTTCCAGAAGTAACAAATCAAGGCCGGTGTCTCTGTCACTACCCTGCAGTATGGCTACGAGCGATTCGGTGGGTGAATGGCCATAGGTCATACTCATTGACGAGATAGCCGTATCGACATTATCAACACCTGCCTCAACCGCTTTGAGATAAGTCGCCGTTGACATCCCAGTAGTGGCATGACAGTGCATGTGAATCGGAATGTCCACCGCCTTTTTTAAACCACTGACCAATTCAAAAGCCGCGTAGGGGGTGAGCAAACCGGCCATATCCTTTATAGCAATCGAATCAGCACCCATATCAGCTAATTGCCGACCCAGGGTCAGCCAGCCATCTAGCGCATGCACCGGGCTGATCGTATAGGACAAGGCTCCCTGGGCATGTTTTCCCTGCTTGCGCACTGCCTTGATCGCCCGTTCCAGGTTACGGGGATCATTCATGGCATCAAATACCCGGAAAATATCGATACCATTGACCGCTGCTCTTGCAACGAATCGATCAACAATATCATCTGCGTAATGACGGTACCCCAGGATATTCTGTCCACGGAACAACATCTGCTGGGGTGTATTCGGCATCGCCTTTTTCAGCTCCCGGAGGCGCTCCCAAGGGTCTTCACCGAGGTAACGAATACAGGCATCAAAAGTGGCGCCGCCCCAGCTCTCCAGTGACCAGAAACCAACCTGATCAAGCTTACCGGCAATGGGTAGCATGTCATCCAGTCGCAGACGCGTCGCAAACAAAGACTGGTGGGCATCGCGCAGTACAACATCTGTTATTCCCAGGGGTTGCCCGTCACTTAATGCTGTATCTGTCATTAACCCGTATCCTACTGCTGTGTACACCTGGAGTTAGCCTCTAGGCTCTTTACTATCGCCGATGCTGTTGCCGATATTTTTGCACCGCAATTGCTACGGCCTGCAAGCGCCTCTGCTGCGTTCTGTCTCCAGCACCATCAACAAGACCAGAACCGGTCACAGCCGGGGACCAGCGCATCAGAACTGAAGACATCATAGAAGTCATCACAACCAACAGCGTTAGAAACGAAAAGACCACGCCCATTCCAAGGCCAGCCAGTTCAAGACCTGCTAACAATCCTGCATTCATGGTAGTTCTACCGGAAAATCTTCATAGCTTATAGCAATTTCCGGGTGATCGGTATTCTTTCAGAGTTGACCTTACCCAAGCCGACCTAGATAATAGCGCCCTCACGTGCGCTGGTAGCTCAGTTGGATAGAGCACCTGGCTACGAACCAGGGGGTCGGGGGTTCGAATCCCTCCCAGCGCACCATTTGATCCAGAATATGCTGCACTGATGCTTATTTGATAACAGGTACCAGCGTCAGGATAAAGATCAGTATATAGATAATAGGTTTTTCGGAGAGATGGCTGAGTGGTCGAAAGCGCTCCCCTGCTAAGGGAGTATAGGTTGATAGCCTATCCAGGGTTCGAATCCCTGTCTCTCCGCCAGATACTCTTATAAATCAATATGTTATAGTTGTTTATTCCATACGTAT
>DUBB01000026.1 GCA_012960535.1 Gammaproteobacteria bacterium | reverse complement strand
AGGCTGGTAAAGCGGGTGATGTCCGGGCTGAACCTGGATGACAAGAAGTGGCCAGCCAAGCAGGCCGTGTGGTGGATCAATGCGCAGAAGGATGAAGGCCTGAGGCCCGAGCATATTGAAGATTTTGGCGACCTGTATGTGAAGACCCAGTTAAGCGTCTATCGAGTGTATGAAGAAGCTTGCCAGCGCGGCGGTATGGTTGATTTTGCCGAATTACTGCTACGCACCCATGAAACCCTGCTTAAGCAGCCAGCGCTACTGAAACACTATCAGGAGCGCTTTGCCGCTCTATTAGTGGATGAATTTCAGGATACCAATGGCATTCAATATGCATGGCTGCGAATTCTTGCGGGTGAACGCAATAACCTGATGGTAGTGGGTGATGATGACCAATCCATTTATGGCTGGCGCGGTGCCAAGATAGAAAACATTCAGCGCTTTCAGGATGATTTCCCGGACTTTCTGATGATCCGCCTTGAACAGAACTACCGGTCGACCAATACCATCTTAGGGGCTGCCAACAGCCTGATCATGAACAATTCAGATCGCCTGGGAAAGCAGCTATGGACCGAAGATGGCCAGGGCGATGCTATTTCACTGTATGCTGCCTACAATGAAATTGATGAAGCTCGTTACATTGTAGAGCGCATCAAACAGTGGTTTGCGGACGGTAATGGTTACAGTGAGGCTGCCATTTTGTATCGTTCCAATGCCCAGTCCCGGGTTCTCGAGGAAGCGCTGCTAAGATCCCAGATGCCTTATCGTATCTATGGCGGGCAACGTTTTTTCGAGCGAGCAGAAATTCGCACAGCCCTGGCTTACATCAGACTGGTCAATCAGCGCGATGCCGATGCAGCGTTTGAACGGGTCGTTAATCTGCCAGCCAGGGGCATCGGCGGGAAGACTCTGGAGCAGATCCGAGGGTTTGCCAGGCAACAAACGGTTTCGCTCTGGCAGGCCGCTGTTCAGTTATGTCAATCGGATACGCTTACTAACCGATCCAAGACAGCGATTGAAGGGTTCATGCACCTGATCAATAACCTGGATGAAGCAACAGCCGAGATGGATCTGCCGCTACTGGTTGAGGCCATTATTCAGCAGGTTGGTCTGAGAGCGCATTTTGAACGCGAAGGCGGAGAGAAGGGCCAGGCGAGATTAGAAAATCTTGCTGAGCTGGTCTCTGCAGCGAGAACGTTTGATCCCGATGACAATTTTATGTTTGATCCCGACAGCAGGGCTGAAATGACAGTAGTTGATGAATTCCTCGGCCATGCTGCCCTGGAGGCAGGTGAAGGTCAGGGGCAGGCCAACGAGGATTGTGTGCAACTGATGACCATGCATAGCGCCAAGGGGTTGGAATTTCCGGTGGTGTTTCTGGCAGGTCTCGAAGAGGGGTTGTTTCCTCATAACATGTCGCTGGAGGAACCCGGCCGGTTAGAAGAGGAGCGTCGGCTCTGCTACGTTGGCGTGACTCGGGCGATGCGCAAATTGTATATCACATATGCAGAATCGCGTCGTTTGAATGGCAGTGAAAACTACAACCAGAAGTCACGATTTATAACCGAGATACCGGCAGAACTGATTCAGGAAGTACGCCTACAGGATACCGTAGTGCGGCCGGCCTATCAGACTTCGCATAAGGTGAAGCGAATATTCAGCGAAGTAGAAGGCACTGATTTTGCACTCGGCCAGAGGGTAATGCATGCTAAATTTGGTGAAGGTGTCATATTGAATTATGAAGGTGCCGGTAAGCAGGCCAGAGTCCAGGTTAAATTTGATCAGGTCGGGAGCAAGTGGCTTATGCTGAGTTTCGCCAATTTGCAGGCGATTGGTTAACAAGGGGAAAAGATGTTCTTTAGAATGTGGGTTGTCATCTGGGTTGGGTTGCTTATCGGCTGCGCTGAAGAGGCGATAGAAACAGAGCCGGGAAAAGTGCTTCAGCCCGAGAAAATATTCCACTGGCGGCTGGTGACGACATGGCCAAAGAATTTCCCGGGTATGGGCATGGCACCCGAGCACATGGCGGATCTGATTCGGGAGATGAGCAATGGGCGATTGGATATTAAGGTTTATGGGGCAGGTGAAATTGTTCCGGCGATGGAGATATTTGAAGCCGTATCCCAGGGTACGGTGCAGATGGGTCATGGCTCTGCCTACTACTGGCGCGGGAGTGTTCCTGCTGCGCAGTTCTTTACCGCGGTACCGTTTGGTTTAACTGCGCAGGAAATGAATGGCTGGTTGTTACACGGCGGTGGCTTGGCATTGTGGGAAGAGTTGTATGCGCGTTATGACCTGGTACCGATACCGGCGGGTAACACCGGTGTTCAGATGGCGGGGTGGTTTAACAAGGAAATTAATTCCCTGGCGGATCTCCAGGGTGTCAAGATGCGTATACCGGGGCTCGGTGGTGAAGTCTTTGAAGCGGCAGGTGGTACAGCCGTTACAATTCCGGGTGGGGAGATATTTACCAGCCTGCAGACGGGTGTCATTGATGCGGCAGAATGGGTGGGTCCGTTTAATGATCTTGTTATTGGGTTTCACCAGGTCGCCAAATATTATTACTATCCGGGCTGGCAGGAGCCGGGTCCGAATCTTGAATTGATTGTCAATAAACAGGTCTGGGAGACGCTTCCCGCCGACCTGCAGTCAATCCTGAGAACAGCGACACTTGCTGTTAGTAACGATGTGCTCGCTGAGTACACCGCCCGCAACAATGCAGCGCTGAAGGAATTAGTAGAACAACATGGTGTTAAAGTGCGTCGATTACCCGATGATGTTCTGGCGCAATTAAAACTTATTTCTGATGAGAAAGTTGCTGAATTGGTTGGTGATGACGAATTGAGCATGAGAATTTATCGTTCTTATGAGAACTTCCGGAAAGGCGTTATCGATTACAACGAATATTCCGAGCGTGCTTTTATGAATATACGGGCGAGACTCGAGGGATATTAGTTATAAAGCTGACTGGGTAACCAGGTTGCGATCCAGGGCTGCCAGGCCAGGAATACCAGCAGTAACAGCTGGATTAATATGAACGGGATTACGCCGATATAAATGTCGCTGGTTTTAACCTGATCACCGACTGCACCACGCAGGTAAAATAGCGCAAAACCAAATGGTGGCGTCAGAAAAGAGGTCTGCAGATTGATGGCAATCATGATGCCCAGCCAGACCGGGTCAACACCCATGGCCATGAGGATTGGCCCAACAATAGGCACGACAACAAAGGTAATTTCAATAAAATCAAGGATGAAGCCGAGTAGAAATATAACTACCATTACCACACAGGTTGCGCCGAACACACCGCCAGGCATGTCGTTAAAAAGTGATTGTACCAGTTCATCGCCACCGTAACCTCGAAAAACCAGTGAAAACAGTGAAGCGCCGATTAAGATGAAAAATACCATGGAGGTTGTTTGGGTAGTGGCCTGCAGCGTGCTTCTGAGTTTGTCTGTATTGAAGGTGCCTTTACCCAGGGCCAGCAGGAAAGCACCCAGGGCGCCAACACCGGCAGCTTCTGTGGGCGTTGCCATGCCTAACAGAATTGATCCGAGAACGGTCACAATCAGTAGCAATGGGGGCATAGCACTGAATAGAAGCTGATTAAGTTTCACCGTTGGCAATTTTGTAGGGGGTGCCAGTTCTGGTTTGAAGACTGCAGTGAGCACTACCAGCAGGCTGTACAGGGCAACCAGAATGAAGCCTGGAATTATCGCTCCGGCGAATAGGTCGCCCACCGAAATAGATCGTGGGTTGAAAATACCGATTGAAAGCTGAGCCTGTTGATAAGCGCTGGCGATAACGTCGCCGAGCAGTACCAGTGCTATGGACGGTGGAATGATCTGGCCCAGCGTCCCAGTAGCGCAGATGGTGCCCGTCGCCAGCGAAGGATGATAGCCTGCTTTTAACATGGTAGGCAGCGACATGAGGCCCATGGTCACGACCGTAGCACCGACGATTCCTGTGCTCGCAGCCATCAGCATGCCGACCATACATACCGCAAATCCCAGACCCCCTGGAAGGGCGCCAAAGGAACGGGTCATGGCGTCGAGCAGGTCTTCAGCAATCTTTGATTTTTCCAGAATTATGCCCATCAGTACAAATAAAGGGACTGCTATCAAGGTCTGGTTTGTCATAATTCCAAACACGCGATTAGGCGTGGCATAGAGGAAAACAAGATCAAAATGTCCCGTAGCAATTCCCACAGCTGCTGCCAGCAATGAGGTGCCGGCAAGGGTTAGAGCGACCGGATAGCCCATCAGTAATAATAAGAAGACGCTTGCAAACAACATGAGTGAGGCATATTCAGCCATGGTTTGCTGTTCTAAGTTTAACCAGGTTTTTAAGGGCTTCAGCGATACCCTGCAGGAGTAGGCCGAGCGCCATGATGGGGATCAGGGTTTTCAGTAGGAAAATACCGGGTAATCCTCCTGGTGCTCCGGAAGATTCGAGCAGCGACCAGGAAAATCGAACATAGTTTAGACTGCTGAAAAACATAAACAGGGCGACTGGCAGTAGAAAAATCACGAAACCGATGAGTTCGATCTGGCATTGTCGACGCGGTGAGAGATTTCTTTGCAATATATCAACTCGAACATGGCCGCCTTGTTTGAGGGTATAGGCAATGCCGAGCATGAATAGTGTTGCGTGCAGATACATAATCGATTCTTGAATGGCGATGGATCCAAAATTAAAGAAATATCGAGCGATGACCACCACCCCGGTAAGAATCATCATCATCAAAGCCAGCCACGCTATACCGTGCCCAATGGCTTCGCTGATCCGATCGATGATTTTTATGGCAGCATTCATAGTGGCTTCTAATATTGCACCAGGACGCCTAGAAAAATTAAGCCGCCGACCCACTGATTATTCAGGAATGCCGTTAAGCACTTTTCTCGCTGGCGGTTTCTGATCAGGAATTGCTGGTAGATGAATAGGCAGGATACAGCGATGGTACTGGCGTAAAAAGAAGTCTCGAAAGCCAGTTCATTGCCCATCTGGATGAGCATGACAACAAAAAGGCATTGCAGCAAAGCTATCATCAGGCGGTCCAGATCACCAAATAAAATGGCGGTCGAACCGACTCCGATTGTTAGGTCATCTTCCCGGTCTACCATGGCATATTCAGTATCGTAAGCCACCACCCAGACTAGGTTGGCAAGGAATAACAACCAGCAGATCAGCGGCAACGAATTTGTTACGGCGGTGAATGCCATGGGTATTCCACAGGAAAATGCAATCCCAAGAACGATCTGGGGCAAGTGGCTGATTCTTTTTACAAAGGGATAGAGACCAGCAACAAACGCAGCGGCAATCGCCAGCAAGAAGGTATGCAGGTTTGTGCTCAGCACCAGTAGCAGGGAAATGAACAGGAGAAAGGCCATGAACAGAATCGCGGTGAAAACGTTTAATTGGCCGGTCGCCAGGGGCCGATGCCGGGTTCGCTCAACGTGCGGATCTATTTTCCGGTCGGCAATATCGTTAATGATACAGCCAGCCGAACGGGTCAGCAGGGTACCCAGACAGAATACGCTGAGCAGGTGCCAGCCCGGGAAGCCCTCCGCGGCAATCCATAGGGCCCAGAGGGTTGGCCAGAGTAGCAGCACAGATCCAACCGGCCGGTCTAGCCGTGATACTTGTATTAGCAGGGGGGCTTTTTGTTGCCAGTCATCAATCAGCGTTTGCAGCATTATTTGGGCATGTTTGTCATATTACAAATGAGTTAGTATACGGGTCTTGTGATCACAGCACATCCGTTGGGGTGCGTTTATTTTTTTTGGGAATTATTGAAAGATGGTGAAGAAACTATTATGAAAAAGTGGCAATGTATTGTTTGTGGATTTATCTATGATGAAGAAGAAGGTCTGGAAGAAGAGGGAGTTGCCGCGGGTACACGCTGGGAAGATATTCCCGAAGACTGGGTCTGTCCAGAGTGTGGTGTAAGCAAGGAAGATTTTGAAATGGAAGAACTGGCTTAGGACAGATTATGGATCGGAGTAAACTGACGCGAAATATTTTACTGGGCATGCTACTGGGTCTGGTACTGGGCTCGTTAATTCATGCCATGGCACTGGATACATCGAGTTTACTCACAGTTTATGTGGTTGATGGTATCTTCGATGTGGGTGGCAAGGTCTTTATAGCCAGTTTGAAACTCTTAGTCGTGCCGCTGGTGTTTGTGTCCCTGGTCTCGGGCGCAAGTAATCTCTCAGGTGAAGGCCACATGGGTCGAATTGGTATCAAGGCTGTGGGTCTGTACCTGATGACCACCGCTATTGCAATTTGTCTGGCCCTGCTGTTAGCCAATCTGATTAATCCGGGCATGGGCTTTAATATGGCGACAGCCACTGAATTTGTGGCCAAGGAAAGCCCTTCTCTGAAACAGGTAGTAATCAATATATTCCCCACCAATCCCATACAGGCGATGGCCGAAACTAATATGCTGCAGATTATTGTTTTCGCGATTCTACTGGGGGTTGCCATTACCAAAGCTGGCGCTCATGGGGAGCGTCTTCGGGATACTTTCAATGATTGGAATGAAGTTGTAATGCGCCTGGTGTTAATGCTGATGAATGTCGCTCCCATCGGTGTTTTCTGTTTGATGGTGACGTTGTTTTCAAAAATGGGTTTCTCGGCTATTTCCCAGTTGATTTATTATTTCGTGGCCGTTTTATTGGTACTGATGGTGCATTTTTTTGTTACCTACCCTATGCTGATTCGATTCGTTGCTGGGCTGAATCCCATCACTTTTTACAAAAAGATGATGCCAGTGATGGTTTTTGCGTTTTCGACGTCTTCCAGTGGCGCAACCCTGCCGGTTACGCTGGAAGCGGTCAAGAAGAGGCTCGGTGTCAAGAATCAGGTCGCCAGCTTTATTATTCCGTTGGGTGCCACCATTAATATGGACGGCACGGCTATTATGCAAGGCGTAGCGACTGTTTTTATCGCGCAGGCTTTTAATGTCGATATTTCGCTCTCGGGCTATCTGATGGTGATTTTGACAGCAACCCTGGCATCAATTGGTACAGCTGGTGTACCGGGTGTCGGGCTGATCACATTGGCCCTGGTGTTGACCCAGGTTGGCTTGCCAGTAGAGGGTATTGCCCTGATTATCGGTGTTGATCGACTTCTTGATATGACCCGCACAGTGGTGAATGTGGTGGGTGATGCAACTGTTGCAACCGTTGTCGCTCGAAGTGAGGGGCAGTTCGAGCAGGCCATTTTTGATTCAGAATAATGGCAGTTATTTTATTAGACCTGGCCGTAATCCGAGACTGAACCAATCCAGCGCTGCACCAGTGCTTTAGCGACTGTACTGTTTTCTGAAAATAATTGTCGGGCAAGCGTGATTGCTTCGTCAAGCATATCCTGATCCCGCATTAAATCAGCTATTTTGAAATTGACGTTACCGGATTGACGGTCTCCAAGCACATCACCTGGTCCTCGGATGATGAGATCCTGCTCGGCAATAAAAAATCCGTCCTGACTGTGGCGTATGACATTCAGACGTTTTTTACTGACCTCTCCCAGCGGTGTGGCATACAGCAATAAGCAGAAGCTTTTTGATTGACCTCGACCGACTCGGCCGCGCAATTGATGCAGTTGGGTCAGGCCTAGCCGTTCGGCGTTTTCTATAACCATGAAACTGGCATTGGCAATGTCGACGCCGACTTCAATGACGGTCGTGGCGACCAGTACCTGAATCTCGCCATTGCTGAATCTCTCCATCACCCGGGCCTTTTCCAGGCCAGACATTCGGCCGTGCACGAGCCCGACCACTAATGGGTGCAGGGCTTTTTCTAATTGTTTAGCGGTATCTTCAGCCGCCTGAGCTGCCAGGATCTCTGAGCTTTCTATCAGGGTACAGACCCAGTAGGCTTGAGCGCCTGAGACACAGGCTGCTTTCAATCGATCGATGATTTCAATGCGCCTGCTACCTGGAATGATGCGGGTGGTGATGGGTGTTCGACCTGCCGGGAGTTCATCGATGACCGAACAGTCCATGTCGCCGTATAGGCTCATGGTCAGGGTTCTAGGAATTGGTGTTGCAGTCATGATTAACTGATGCGGCATCAATCCTTGTTTTTCGCCCTTGTCGCGCAGCGCCATTCTTTGATGAACGCCAAAGCGGTGCTGCTCGTCTATAATGGCCAGGCCCAGTTGCTTGAAGCTGACTTGATCCTGAAATAATGCATGGGTGCCGACGATGACCTGCAGTCTGCCGGTGCGCAGGTCATCAAGTAGCTGGTTTCGCTGTTTACCTTTGATACTGCTGGCAAGCCAGTTTACCGTGATGTTGAGTGGCTCGAGCCAGGCCTTGAGAGTGACATAGTGCTGTTCGGCCAGTATCTCAGTCGGCACCATCAATGCTGTCTGAAACTGATTTTCACAGGCCTGTACGGCCGCAAGAGCAGCGATAACGGTCTTTCCGGAACCAACATCACCCTGCAGAAGGCGAAGGCTGGGTGTGCTTCTTTGCAGGTCTTGTGAGACTTCTGCGGCGACTCTCTTTTGTGCCTGGGTCAACGTAAAATTTAATTGTTTGATGAAACGCTCAACCAGGCCTGAAGGTTCCCCGAATTGTGGTGCTGGCAGCTGGGTCAATTTCTCTCGCATGAACAGGATACCGATCTGATGTGCGGTGAGTTCTTCAAATGACAGCGCTCGTTGTGCCGGGTCCAAGCCTTCGCTGAGTCGCTCAAGGTCACTGTTGGCTAAAGGTTGGTGCAGATGAACAAGGCTATCAGTGATCAACGGTCGACCTGGTACATTGATGAGATTGGCGAGAAGCTGGCTCTGTTGCAAGGTTGCCAGGGCCTGCAATACTAATTTACGAAGCTGGTTCTGGCTGATTCCTTCAGTCTTCGGGTACACCGGGGTTAACGTTGTTTCCAGAGGCTGATTTAACTGGTTACTGTATTCGGGATGGTACAACTCCAGACCCGAGGCACCTCGCCTTATTTCGCCAAAGCAGCGGATTTCAGGTAACCCTTCCAACTGGGCTTGCTGTGTTTTTCCAAAGTAGTAAAAACGCAGGTTGATTTGCCCGGTTTCATCTCTCAGGCTAGCAACAAGACTTCTTCGTCTTCCAAATTGAATTTGAGTACTTACGATCTGGCCTTTTAGTACCAGGTGGTCGCCAGGATGAGCATCGGCTATGGCCGTTATTCTGGTTCTGTTTTCATAGCGAAGCGGCAGGTGCAGTAACAGGTCCTGCAGATTATGGATGGACAACTGTTCCAGTTTTTTAAACATAGCCGGTCCCACACCCTTGAGCGTGGCGACGGACACGTTTTCAAGCGTTTTAGCCACCGACAGTCATGGCCGCCACTGCTTCGATCTCGATTAGCGCGTTCTTTGGCAGGGCACTGATCTCGACCGTCGCTCTTGCAGGATAGGGTTTGTCAAACCTGCTCTGCATGAGTTCGTTGACCAGGTTGAATTGGGAAAGGTCTGTCAAATAGATGGTTAGTTTGACAATATTCTGCATGCCCACGCCAGCGGCTGCGCAAATCGAGTGGATATTGTCAAAGACCTGTTTTGTCTGATGGCTGAGGTCGTCGTCGATCAGCTGTCCGGTTTCGGGAATTAATCCTATTTGGCCGCTGACGAATAATAGCCCGCCTGTGACGACTCCCTGTGAGTAGGGGCCCAGTGCCTGTGGCGCTGCAGTGGTGGAAATTGTTGTGATTTTTTCCATTAGCCTTTCAATCGAATAATTTTATTAATGTTGTGGATATGTCTTACCTTGCGAATAACTCTGGCCAGGTGGACCCGATCCTTTAAGGTCATGACAATATTGACAATGGCTAGATGAGCGTCTTTCTCAAGCAGGCTTATTCGTTCAATATTAGCCTCGGCGCTGGTAATAGTTGACGCCAGCATGGCGATCATGCCTTTTTCGTGTTCCAGCTCTACCCGCAGTTCAACTGCAAATTCCTGGTCGACGCCAGGTTCCCAGCGTACCGTCATTATCTCATCACCCTTGTCCCTGATTTCGGTCATATTTCCGCAGGTCTCCACATGGATAACGATGCCGCGTCCAGCACTGATGTGGCCAACGATAGGGTCTCCAGCAATAGGCCGGCAGCATTTGGCATAGGTCACCACCAGGCCTTCGGTGCCGGTAATAGCCAGTGGGCCGTGATAGGAGAGTTCTATATCACTGACTGTGTCCGGATTGTTAATTAGTTTTCGGGCAATAATGTTAGACATCTGATTACCCAGGCCTATCTCAGCTAAAAGATCGTCAATTGATTTCAACTGCTTTTGATCCAGCAGTTGTTTGAGTGCCTGCTTGTCTATATCAGCCAGTGTTTTATCAAATGACTGGACGGCCCGTTCAAGTAGTCTTCGTCCGAGTTCGACCGATTCGTTTAAATGCTGGTGTTTGAGGGCAATTCGAATGCTGGCTCTGGCTTTTCCTGTCACCGCGAAACTCAGCCAGGCTGGGTTCGGCAAGGCACCTTTTGTTGTGACTATCTCGACCGTCTGGCCACTTTCTAGAACAGCGCTGAGTGGTGCCAGTCGACGATCAATACGGCAGGCGATGCAGGTATTACCGATATCCGTATGCACCGCATAGGCGAAATCGATAGGTGTAGAACCGTTCGGAAGCTCATAAATTTCACCGATTGGGGTAAATATATAGACCTCGTCAGGGAATAGATCAATTTTAACGTTTTCTATAAATTCCAGTGAATTCCCTGCGCTCTGCTGTAATTCCAGTAAACCCTGCATCCATTCCCTTGCCCGCCGGTGGCTTCCGGAGGCGGATGCATCGTTACTTTTATATAACCAGTGCCCAGCGATGCCGTTGTTGGCAACCATTTCCATTTCTGCTGTTCTTATCTGAATCTCTATGGGCAAACCGTGCATGCCAAATAAAGTGGTGTGCAGGGATTGATAACCATTGGCTTTGGGTATCGCGACATAATCTTTAAATCTGCCGGCCACGGGTTTGTAGAGATTGTGAACAGAACCCAGGGTGCGGTAACAGGTATCCACATCTGTAACGATAATTCGAAAGGCGTAAACGTCCATTATTTCGGTAAAGGAACGTCTTTTTAGTCGCATTTTGTCGTAGATGCTGTAGAGATGTTTTTCTCGGCCCGTTACGGTTGCCTTTATACCCTCTCTTTTTAGACAACTTACGATGGACTGGCTTATTTTAGAGACAACTTCCTTGCGGTTTCCTCGGGCTCTTTTAACGGCTTTTTCAATCATGGAAGATCGAAGCGGATACAGTGCTCTAAAGCCCAGTTCCTCGAATTCTATTCTGATTGCATTCATACCCAGCCTTAATGCAATTGGCGCGTAAATCTCCAGTGTTTCCTTGGCAATTCGGCGCCTTCGTTCACTATCCAGATGGCCGAGGGTTCGCATGTTATGCAGACGATCTGCAAGTTTGACCAGAATGACCCGGATATCCTTGGCCATTGCCAGGGCCATTTTTTGAAAATTTTCGGCCTGCGCCTCGGCGCGTGAGTGGAACATGCTTTTCAGTTTGCTTACGCCGTCGACTAGATCGGCAACTTCCTGATCGAATTCCACGCTTAACAGATGTTTCGGTATGCCGGTATCTTCTATTACATCATGCAGGAGGGCCGCCATGAGACATTGATGATCCATGTGCATGCCGGAAAGAATACTGGCAACTGCCAGGGGGTGATTGATGTAGGGTTCACCCGATTTCCTGGTTTGGCCTTTGTGGGCATCTTTTGCAAAATGATAAGCGCGAACGACTTGCTTGACCTGTTTGGGTTCCAGGTATTCATTGAGATCGGTTGCTAGATTGTCGATCGTCTGCATAGATTAACTATACCAACGATTGCAGGAAAGTGTACCCTTCTGCTAGAACTCTGCGTCGTGCCGTTCGAAACTATCGGCTAACAGTTCCATGGCGATAGGCTCAAAATTTTCGCGGGGCTTTTCGGTCAGAATCTCTGCTGTTACCAGACCTTCTGCGATCTCTCTGAGAGCGAGTACGGTCGCTTTGTCATTTTCGATTGGGACCAGTGGATCCTTGCCTTCATTGGCAATTTGTCGGGCACGCTTACTGGCTACCATGACCAGTTCAAAGCGGTTGTCTACATTTTCCAAACAGTCCTCAACGGTAACTCTAGCCATTAAACATTTTCCTTGAACCAAATGATTTTTCAAAAGCCTTGCCGCTAAATTGGCAAGGGGGGGCGGATTGTAGCCCTATTGGGGCCAACTGGCAATCAATCCGTGGGTTCCTGGTTAGTTTAATGGTTCTACCAGGAGTTGGTTTATCAAAGGTGCTAGCTCGGTTAATTGGGCATCGTGCGCAAAAGTGGAACCATCTGAAAACAGGATCTGTTCCAGTTCCTGCAATGTGGTATCAAATAGGTTGTTGACCAGGAGAAAATCAAAGCGGTGGTGATGCCTGATTTCTTCGATGGCACCGGTTAATCGCCGCTCAACGGTATCCCGGTCATCCTGGTTACGATTAACCAGGCGCTGGCGAAGGGTTGCAAGGGAGGGCGGTAGAATAAAAATCATCTGGCTGTTCGGCATGGATGCCTTGACCTGCAATGCACCCTGCCAGTCAATTTCCAGAATGATGTGCCTGCCAGATGCCAGAATCTGATTAGCCTCGCGCTTACTTGTACCATAGAGGTGCCCGAACACTTCTGCAGATTCGATGAATTGATCATCAGCCAGCATCTTCTTGAAGTTCTGTCGGCTGATAAAGAAATAATTCAACCCGTCTATTTCTCCGGGCCTGATTTTTCTGGTGGTATGAGAGACGCAGACCTGGGCAGCAGAATTTCTTTCAAGGAGTGCTTTTACCAGGCTGGTTTTTCCGGTACCAGAAGGTGCTGAAATAACGAAGACCTGGCCTCTTTGTAGTGACATGATTTCTATTCGGTTATGAGCGGATATGAATTGCTCGAGCAGTTTAATTTGGGATTCAGAGGTTACTAAAGCATGGATATCAATGCTACCAATGAACCTGTTGATTGTTCACCTGTTATGAATGTAGTGCATTCATGCAAGCGAGTTTTGGCGTGCTAAGTTCTCTGATTGATTTGGCCAGTGGCAGTGTCGTCAACGGGTTATTCGATATTCTGTACCTGTTCACGCATCTGTTCAATAATCACTTTCATATCGACTGCGTTCAGCGTGGAAGATACAGCAATGGATTTTGAGGAAAGGGTATTGGCTTCCCGATTCAATTCCTGCATGAGAAAATCCAGTCGTCTTCCCGACTCTCCCTCTGCCTGAAGGGCTCTTCTAACCTCCTGAATATGCATAGTGAGCCTTTCAAGCTCCTCGGCGACATCTGCTTTGTTGGCCAGAAAAATAAATTCCTGGTGAATTCGATCCTGATCAAAGTCGGTTTTCAGTTCGGCGAGTCGATCAAGTAACCGGGCCTTTTGTTGTGCTAATAAAGCGGGTAATTGGCTGCGTACCACCGCGATGAGTTCCGTCAATCCTACCAGTTTATGTTCAATCGCTGCTGCTGTCTCAGCACCCTCTCTGACGCGCATTTCAACCAGAGAAACCAGGCTTTCCTCGAAACCGATGCTGATATCATTGTCCTGCCCCTGCTCACTTGTCTGGGACTCGAGCACGCCGGGGCATTGCAGCAAATCCAGCGTGGTAGGTTGTTGAGCGTCCGGTAGCCGAGTGGCGATGATATTCAGATTCTGGGTTAGCTCGTCAAGCAGATCTTGATTGAGCTTTTTTACTTCCGGCTGGCCGGGTGAGGATCGCAGAACCGCCTCAACTTTACCCCGTTTAACATATTTTTTTAGCAGCCCGCGGAGACTAGGCTCCAGGTGTTTATAGTGATCGGGTAATCGGAACGCCGCGTCCAGATAACGATGATTGACAGAACGCACCTGCCAACTGAATTGTTCGCACTCAACATGGGCGAACGCGGTCATACTAGTAATCATGTCTGTAACTTCGCAGTTTTTCTCAGTTAAGCGAAGTATAATCAATATGTCATTAACAGTCTTTGGAAGAATATGTCGATAATCAATAGAAGTGCAGGTCGCAAGTATAATGAATTACGCGATATCAGCATTATGCGTAATTTCAATAAACATGCAGAAGGGTCGGTTCTGGTTAGTTTTGGCGACACCCAGGTCATTTGCACGGCGAGTCTGGAATCTGGGGTGCCACCTTTTATGCGCGGTAAAGGAGAAGGCTGGGTAACCGCAGAGTACGGGATGCTACCCAGGTCGACTCATGAGCGAATGGGTCGAGAATCGGCAAGAGGCAAGCAGTCCGGGCGAACTCAGGAAATACAGAGATTGATAGGAAGGTCATTGCGAGCCGCGGTGGATTTGTCGACCATGGGGGAGAACACGGTGAAAATAGATTGCGATGTTATTCAGGCCGATGGCGGAACCCGCACAGCCGCAATAACCGGTGCTTGCGTGGCTTTGTTTGATGCCCTGGATCGATTGCCGAAGGCTGCACAGATTAAAAGAAGATACGTGGCGTCTGTGTCCGTGGGTATTGTCAAAGGCCGACCTGTTCTCGATCTGGAGTATACTGAAGATTCAACGGCTGATACCGATATGAACGTGGTGATGACTGAACAGGGTCACTTTATTGAAGTGCAGGGTACGGCTGAAGCTGCACCCTTTGACCGGTCTGAGTTAGATGCACTGCTTGATCTGGCTAGAGATGGCATCATGAAATTAATTGAATATCAGAGGGCTTGAACGAGGATTTTGAAATGCAATCAGCGGCGGAATTTATCCATGAATTCATTGAATTTGCTATTCAGAGGGATGTTCTTAAATTTGGCGAGTTCACCTTAAAATCGGGTCGCAAAAGCCCGTATTTCTTTAATGCAGGCCTGTTTCAGGATGGCGAATCCCTGGCCAGGTTGGGGCAGTATTATGCTCAAGCCCTGCAGGCCTCTGCGGTTCCCTATGATGTTTTATTCGGTCCTCCCTACAAGGGTATTCCGCTGGTTAGTGCGACTGCCATTGGCTTAAGCACCCATTATCAACGAAATGTGCCCTATGCTTATAGCCGAAAGGAGGAAAAAAAACATGGTGAAGGAGGTCAGTTGGTTGGCGCTGAAATCACGGGTCGGGTTATGATTGTTGATGATGTCATCACAGCGGGTACGGCTATTCGCGGCGCCATTGATTTGATTCAGGAACAGGCAGGCCAGGTCGCTGGTGTGGTGGTTGCGATAGATCGTCAGGAAAAAGGCAGTGGTCAACTTTCTGCCATTGAGGAGGTGGAACAGGAGTTTCAGGTTCCAGTGATCAGCATCGTCAAATTTGCGGATATTATTGAGTATCTTTCTGCACAATCTTCAAAAGACCAGATAGAACGAATGCTTGCTTACCGGCGTACCTATGGCGTGAGTTAAAAGTCTGGGTCAGCCAAACAGACCGGTTCTGATGAGTTGCCAGTGTTCAGTCCAGCCCTGGGTCGGCTGTTTTTGAAAATCACTTCTGACAAATTGCCCTAATCTACCTTCGATCAGGTTCATCATGAGCAGGGCGCTGGTGTTTGGTTCCAGCTTTGGCGGTCGTTCTCCGTGTAATTCTGATTCTCTCAGGACCTGCCTTAGCTGGGCTTCTATTCTTTCAAAAAACTGATTAACACGTTTTCGCAGCCTGGTAGATTCACCGGTTAAGGGTTCGCCAGTGAGTAAGCGACTGATACCCGGGTTTTTTTCGCTGAAAGTGAGAACCAGTAAGAGAAGTTGATTGCAGCGGTCAGCGGTGCTCTGGGGCTCATCTAAAATGATGGATATTCTCGAGAAAATTGATTCTTCTACAAATTCGATCAGTGCTTCCAGCATTTTTGCTTTACTGGGAAAATGCCGGTACAGAGCGGCCTCAGATACTCCGACTTGTCTGGCTAATTTAGCAGTGGTGATCTTCTGTCCGGGGCCCTGTTCCAGCATATGTGCGAAACACTCGAGGATATGCTGTCGTCTTGAACCCTTGGCGGGTCTTGAAGTGCTCATTCTTGCATCGGGGTAATCTTTGTACCTACGCCTTCATCGGTTAACACTTCCAGCAGGACAGCGTGCGCCACCCTGCCATCGATGATGTGCGCGCTGCTAACGCCCCGACTGACAGCGTCAAGGGCGCACTGGATTTTAGGTAGCATACCACCATGAATGGTATTGCTGCTAATGAGTGAAGAGACCTGTTTTGAGTTTAACCTGGACAGTAATTTACCATTTTCATCCTCAACACCGGAAACATCAGTAAGCAGAATCAGTTTTTCTGCCTTGAGCTCCTCGGCAATGGCACCGGCCACCAGATCAGCATTGATGTTGAAAGTCTGTCCAGCCTTATCGGTTCCAATTGGCGCGATGACTGGGATCAGGTCACTGTTACTGGCTATATCGAGTACTTCACGATTAATATGGGTTACCTCGCCGACATGGCCAATATCAATAATCTCGGGTGCAGTAAGAGACGGTGTTGCTTTTTCGATAAGCATTTTTTTGGCTTCTATGAGCGACGCATCCTTGCCAGTTAACCCTATCGCTCTTCCACCGGTCTGGTTGATTAGGCTGACAATATCCTGATTAACAAGACCCCCTAATACCATTTGCACGACGTCCATGGTTTCACTATCTGTGACCCGCATACCATCGACGAATTCCGAATGAATATTCAGTTGCTGTAAAAAATTACCGATCTGGGGTCCACCGCCATGGACGATTACAGGGTTCAATCCGACCAGCTTCATGAGCACGATATCTTTTGCAAAACTATGCTTGAGTTGTGTTTCAGTCATCGCATTGCCGCCGTATTTTACGACGATAGTTTTACCCGTAAACCGCTGGATATAAGGTAGTGCCTCGGTGAGCACCTTGGCGATATTAAGGGCTCTGTCTATGTTGACGGTCATGATGGCGTTCTCAAAAGCTGAAATGATATCATGATGAGGGTTCGCCTACTGTGGATTCTTTACGACGGTCAAGTTACCTGGGCTATTTTTTACCGGTCGAACCAAAGCCGGCTTTACCTCGGCTTGAACTATCAAAGGACTCGACAATTTCAAATTCAGCCTGGGCTACTGGTAACACCACCAGCTGGGCAATTCTATCTCCAGGCTGGATGGAAAATTCGCTATGCCCCCGGTTCCAGCAAGAAACCATGAGCTCACCCTGATAATCTGAATCGATCAAGCCGACCAGGTTACCCAAGACAATGCCATGCTTGTGACCAAGACCAGACCTGGGCAGGATCACCGCTGCAAAATTCGGGTCTTCGATATAAATCGCCATACCGGTTGAAATGAGATGGGTCTCACCGGGTTGGACATTCAACGTTGTCGCCAGGCAGGCGCGAAGGTCCATGCCTGCTGAACCTTCGGTTGCATATTCGGGTAAGGGAATGCCGGCGCCGATTTTGCTATCAAGAATTCGAATCTGAACGTTCATATTCTTTGCTTGATGTGCTGGGAAATGATGGTGACAATCTTCTCAGACAAGGCCCGCTTGGACATGGTTGGCATATTAACCTTGCCTTCCTGCCATAGGATGGTGGTTTCGTTGAGGTCACTGTTAAATCCGATCTGGGCGTTTGCTACATTGTTTGCGATGATGAGATCGAGTTTCTTTTCTATTAATTTCTTACGAGCGTAAGCTTCAATGTTCTCGGTTTCCGCTGCAAAGCCCACCGTAAAGGGTTTAGGCACACTGTCTGCTACTTCGGCGATTATGTCTGGATTCTCTACAAACTCCAGGGTGAGGGTACGTTTGTTTGCCGCGTTTTTCTTGATTTTTTGATTTTGTGCTAGTTTTGGTCGGTAGTCAGCAACAGCGGCAACCCCGACAAATATGTCGGTTTCTGACAGTCTGGATTGAACGTTATCGTGCATGTCCTGTGCGCTCACCACTGATACCAGCTCAGCTCGGTCCGGCGCCGCCAACTGGGTTGGACCGGATATCAGGATAACCCTGGCACCGGCGTCTAGCGCGGCTTGTGCAAGTGCATAACCCTGTTTGCCACTACTGTGATTGCTGATGTAGCGTACCGGATCAATGGCTTCCCTGGTTGGGCCCGCTGTTATCATAACAGTCTTACCGGTGAGCTCGCCTGAATCAAACAGCTCACTGGTTGCCAGAATTAATCGGTCAATCTCCAGTAGTCTACCTGCACCGGTATCACCGCAGGCCTGGATACCATGATCGGGTCCCAGTAAATGCACGCCTCTGGAGACAAGCAGCTTTTGATTTGCTTGAGTCGCTGGTTTTGCCCACATTGCCTGGTTCATGGCAGGTGCTACCGCCACGGGACATTCAGCAGCCAGGCAAACGGTTGTTAATAGATCATCGCTATGACCGCTGGCAAGGCGAGCCAGGAAATTGGCACTGGCGGGGACTATTAATATGAGATCAGCCCATCGTGCCAGTTCAATATGGCCCATAGCTGACTCTGTATCCGGATTGAGTAAGTCAAGATGAACTGGATTGGTGGATAATGCCTGTAGGGTCAGAGGCGTAATAAACTCGGTTGCAGATCGAGTCATGATGATTCGAATTTTTGCCCCTTGATCCTGAAGTCGTCGAGTCAATTCCGCTGCTTTATAAGCCGCAATGCCACCCGTTACACCAAGCAGGATCCTGCGATTTCTCAGCGTTAGCAATGTATTATCCATTACACTGTCCCTTCGAGTTCATCTCTTTCGCCTGTTACTTCGGGCATAATCCGGCATCTTAAACAGTTTCAGTCGCTATAGCACTCTACAGATAATTTCCTATATTAAAAGAACTGGCAGAAAATAGGATCTCAGATGGCGGAAAGTGCCTCAACGCGGGGTTTGAGTGGGCAGAAATCGGACGGTGGGCTCAAGGTTTCGCAGCCGATCCGCTATTCAGAGCTGGATTTACTGGCGCTTATTCTCGGCGTATCCAATGAACCGGAGAGTCTTGATCTGTTGCATGCACGTTTGTGTCGAGAACCGAACCTGCAGTGGTTGCGCGGTGATGATGCCGAATCAGACGCTTATTGCCTACCTTCTATCTGGTGGTTGCGATTGCGGGCCTGTTTTGAATTGGTCGATCGGGTTATTTGGGAGAACCTTAGGCGCTCTGATGTGATGCACGCGCCCAGCGATGTGCGGCAATTCCTGTTAGGTCGACTGGGGCGCTGCAAGACTGAACAGTTTGCCGTACTTTATCTAGATGCTGCCAATCGCATACTGGAATTTCAGATTCTATTTTCCGGGACAGTCAATTCAGTGAAGGTTTATCCGAGAGTAGTGGTCCAACAGGCCCTTGCTATAAACGCAAGTGCATTGATTATCAGTCACAATCACCCTTCTGGATCCTGGCAACTGTCTGCCGCCGATATCGATTTAACTCAGGATTTGCGTGAACTGGTAGAAAAACTGGATATCCGTATCCTGGATCACATGGTCGTCGCTCAGGGTGTGGTTATTTCCATGGTTGAACAAGGATTGCTATAAACATTGAAAAGGAATCGGGCATCTGGTATAAAGTCGCGCTCCTGCGGCGTGGCTGTGGGGGGTACTTATCAATTGAACGGGAAAATAAAATGTCCAGAGTCTGTCAGGTTACTGGAAAAAGACCGATTACCGGAAACAATGTTTCTCATGCCAACAACAAAACGCGACGTAGATTTCTGCCAAATATCCATGACCACAGGTTTTGGCTGGCCAGTGAGAAGCGCTTTGTGAAATTAAGAGTGTCAGCTAAAGGTATGCGAATTATTGACAAACTCGGCCTGGAAAAGGTTGTTGCGGACCTCAGGGCAAGAGGTGAAAGGGTCTGAACCCTGGATTGAGGCAATAGGCTGTTTCGGTATAGATATGCGATTCAGGGATCGACAAAGACACTCCCTTGAATTTTATGTAGGTCAGTTGAGGCGAGTATAAATTGCTATGACTTTGTTGCAATGACTAGCTGCAATGACTTAGCTGCAATGACTTTAAAGATTATCGGAATTGCAGTGTATAATGTAAATATTCCTGTTAGAGAGGGTATACGAAAATGAGAGATAAAATCAAACTGGTGTCTTCGGCTGGCACGGGTCACTACTACACCACCAGCAAGAATAAGAAAACCACACCGGATAAGATGGAAATCAAGAAATTCGATCCTGTGGTTCGAAAACACGTTATCTACAAAGAAGCAAAGATCAAATAATTTCTTTGTGGAGCATTAAACTGCCACTGCTGGTCAGGGTCGCTGTCCAGTTTTCTTTCACCCTAGTCAAGGTGTGATCTTCCAGAATGAGAAAGGGGCCAGGTAGGCTGTTGCCCTCGATCAGCTCTTCTCTGCGAACTGTTTTATAGCTATTAGCATCAGCGGGCTTGCCTGAATTGTCGATTCTTGGGAGACGCGAGCGGTCCCTGGATAGAGGCTGCGGCTTGGGCATGTCGATCCTGCTGGGTGACGACAGTCTCAGCCGGATATTGAGAAGTTCTATGGGTTGGTTCAGTTGATGCCCGTATCGTAATTGATGCTGGTTTTGAAACTCATGCTGACAACCCGGGATGTCGTTAAACGGAATGTTAAGGGTATGGGACTGGCCCTGATAGCGAAGATCTAGGCTGGCTTGGGAATAGATATCGGTAACCCCCTCCTGCTTGAGTTCCCTGTAACCATGTTGATAAAGCTCGTCTAGCCATTGCTGGATCTGCTTGTTGTTTAATTCCTGTAACAAGCTCAGTTTGGTTTTAACCAGCTCTCTGCCTGGCTTTGCGCAGAGCATACCCAGTGCAGATAACACGCCACTGTGCAAAGGAATGACCGCAGTGCTAATTTCCAGCATCTCAGCCAGGTCACACAGGTGCAGGCCGCCTGCACCACCAAAACAGGTCAGGGTAAACTCTCTGGGGTCAAAGCCTCTCTGGATGGAGATCAGACGTAACGCCTGAGCCATATGTTCGTTGGCAATTGCAATGATGCCTTCGGCTGTTTGCGTGGCGGAAAGCCCGAGCTGACGACCAATGCTAAGGATAGCAGTGATCGCCTTTGACTCGTCAATAGCCAGGGACCCAGCAAGTAGCTGGCTTGCAGGTAGTCGCTTTAAAACCACATTAGCATCTGTAACAGTTGGCTGTGTTCCGCCTAGGCCATAACACGCTGGGCCGGGCTTAGCACCCGCCGAAAGTGGACCCACCTGCAGTATGCCACCTTGGTCGACGTAGGCTATTGAACCTCCGCCGGCACCAATGGTGTGGATGTCAGCCATGGGAATAGCGATAGGCAGACCTGCAATATGGCCCTGGTTGGTAATTTTGATATCCTCGTCGATTAACGATACATCGGTTGATGTGCCGCCCATGTCGAAGGTCATTAACTTATCGGGTTGAACCTGGTTTTTCGCCGCACTCAGACCTCCTGCAGGGCCCGATAGCAGAAGGTTGATCCCCCGTTTGGCAGCCTGGTCTGCGGCGATGGTAAGTCCAGAAGATTGCATTATGGTGACCGGACTAGGGGCGAAGGCGGCAGAGAGTTCAGCCAGGTAGTTGTTTAATAAAGGCCCAAGTGAGGCGTTCATCCAGGTAGCGATACCCCGTTCATATTCCCGGTATTCGGGTAGTACGTAGGAAGATCGACTGATAAAATAGGCATCGCCGAGTTTGTCCTGGATCTGTTTTTCCTCCTTATCGTTGAGAAACGAAAACAGTAGGTTAATCGCGATAGCCTGCGGTTTAGCGGCGTCGATTTGACTTACTAGGTGGTTCAGCGAATCTTCATCCAGATCAGCCAGGAGCTCGCCCTGGGCTGATCGTCTTGTCGTGACTTCAAAGGTGAGAGAAGCATCCAGTGATATCATGGGTTTGCTGGGTTGTAGTTGGTAAAGCTGAGAGCGAGTTTGGCGGCCTATCATTAAAATATCAGCCAGACCCTCATTGGTGATATAAGCAGTTTTAGCCCCTTTTTGCTGGAGTGCAGCATTGGTTGCAACAGTTGTCCCATGAACGATGACCAGGTTGCCCGAAGCCAACAGGTCCTGCACACCCAGGTCATGAATTCCTTCGAAAATAGCTTGTTCAGGTGCATCAGGCGTTGACAGGACTTTGTGAGTGAGTACCTTATCGTCCCTTACCAGCACAAAATCAGTGAATGTGCCACCGGTATCAATTCCCAGTAAATTCTTTTCCATCGGCGTGTGGCATCAATTGTGAAATAATGTGACCCCCAGCATGTCAAGCTGGCTGGAATAGCTTATTGTAATTAGAGCAGCTGCTGCAAGCGGCTATTACCAGCGATTATTGACAGCGGCTAATAACAGCAGATCGTGAAAGCAGATTTTGATAAGACATACATTGACAAGCGTTACGTTAAAAAGCATTAAATATGCTTGTGGACAGTAAGCAGATGCCTGAATTACCTGAAGTAGAGACGACGCGTGCAGGCATTGAACCTCATATTAGAGATCAGCGAATTACGGCAGTGCATATAAGAGAGTTCCAGCTGCGTTGGCCGATATCGCCCGACCTCGGCCAGAACATAACGGGTAAGGTTGTCAGGGAGGTGAAGCGCCGAGCCAAGTACCTGCTTCTGGATACGCAGCAAGGCCAGATCATGATGCACCTGGGCATGTCAGGAAGCCTACGCATTCTTGTAAAGGATACACCGGCACAGACGCATGATCATGTCGACTTCGTGTTCAGCAACGGTAAGCTTCTTCGCTATAGAGACCCGAGAAAATTTGGTTCCATATTCTGGCTGCCTGAAGGTGAGCACCGGCTTCTCAGGCACCTGGGACCTGAACCTCTGCTCGATGAATTTACGCCCCGTTATCTTTTTGTTCGAAGCAGAGGTCGGCAGGTAGCCATCAAAACCTTGATTATGAATGCTCAGATCGTCGTTGGCGTCGGCAATATTTATGCGAATGAGGCTCTTTTTATGGCGGGTATTAAGCCCACATTCCCTGCGGGTAAATTATCTTTGCACAGATGTACTCGCCTGGTGAATTCAATAAGGGTTGTGCTCCGCAGCGCCATTCAAGCCGGTGGCACCAGCTTAAGGGACTTTATCAGGGAAGATGGGTCGCCCGGCTACTTCCGCCAGGCGCTTCAGGTCTATGGTCGAGAGGGTGAAGATTGTTATCGGTGCGAGAAACCGCTGAAGACACTTAGGATGGGCGGGCGTGCAACAGTTTATTGCAGCCGCTGTCAGCGTTAACTGATTTGCCCATCTTTTACTGCCTCTGCAATCGCCGGGTGAACAAAGTGGCTGATATCGCCTCCATAGGATGCAATCTGTCGAATCAGTGTTGACGAGATATAGGAAAATTCTTCAGAAGGCGCTAGAAATATGGTCTCCAGAGAAGGGTTGAGTACTCGGTTCATGTTCAGCATCTGAAACTCATACTCAAAATCGGTGACAGTCCTGATCCCCTTGAGGATGACACTGGCGCCTATCTTTTTGGCAAAATCGACAGTAAGCCCATGGAAACCTTGAACATCTACATTGTCCAGGTGTGCCAGTGCCAGTTTGGCCAGATCAACTCTCAATGCCAGAACGCTTGGATCTTTCTGGGGGCTGGTAGCAATACCGAGTACGACGTTATCGAATAAAATCGAAGCTCGTTGAACCAGATCAGCATGTCCGTTGTGGATGGGATTGAATGTTCCCGGATACAGTACAGTGCTCATGGTTGCTTTGTCCCTGATTAAAGGCGGAATCATACATGACTGTCAGTGAGCGTCAACGCTCATTGTCCCTGCCCAACAAGGCAAAGTGGACTTTTCCAGTCTGTTTTTGTTTTAAGATAGTCAACTCAGAAAATCGTTTATTCTGTCCAAGCGAAATGCCACTTTCAATGTAAATTAAACCGCCCCGTTTGAGCCATTGATTGTCTATAATGGTTTGGGTTAATTGCTGGTAGTTGCCGTCCCGAAAAGGAGGATCCATGAAAATGAGATCAAAAGCCTGGCTAGCTTGCTGCCCGAGGTATTGCTCTGCGGTGCTGCAATAGATAGAGAAAAGGTCGTCGGTTACCTTCAATTGTTTAAAGCTGTTGCGTTGCTGGTTACAGACAGTGGGGTTCTGGTCAACGAGGACAACCTGGCCGGCACCGCGTGACAAGGCTTCGAAGCTGAGAATGCCGCTTCCGGAGAAAAGGTCGAGGCAGGATTTACCCGCAATACCCCCCTGCAGCCAGTTGAACAGGGTTTCTCTGACTCTGGAAGGTGAGGGTCTGACCTGGGCAAGTTCTGCAAATGAAACTTTGCTACCGCGCCAGATTCCGCCGATAATTCTCAGAGACGAAGGCTTAACAGTTTTAGTCAAAGTTTTTATTGTCCCAGTACAGGAAATGGTAATGAGCAATGTTGCAGATACAGTCGATGAAGGCAAGCAGGGATTGCTTGCCAGATTTAAGCAAGGTCTTTCGAAGACAAGATCCGGATTGACCAAGAACCTGGGGCGATTGTTCTTGGGTGCAAAAACCATCGATGCTGACCTTCTTGAAGAAATCGAAACATTACTGATAACCGGCGATTTTGGGGTTGAAGTGACCCAGGAGATTATTCAGGATTTAACTGATCGAGTCAGTCGAAAGACGTTAGCGGATTCACTGGCATTACGGGCAGTGTTGCGAGATTTGTTGATTGCTATTCTAGAGCCGGTTGCTCAGCCCCTGGTATTGCCTGCAGATGCGGAACCAGCTGTGGTGCTTATGGTGGGGGTCAATGGTTCCGGTAAGACGACGACTGCGGGTAAGCTCGCACATTATTTTAAGGCAGCTGGACGAAAAGTTCTACTGGCAGCAGGAGACACTTTCCGAGCGGCGGCGGTTGAACAGTTGCAGGTATGGGGTGATAGAAATCAGGTTGACGTGATCGCCCAGCATACCGGGGCAGATAGCGCATCAGTGATATTTGATAGCATGACGGCGGCCAAGTCGCGAGGCACGGATGTTTTGATCGCAGACACCGCGGGTCGATTGCAGAATAAGAAGAACCTTATGGACGAATTGGCAAAGATCGAGCGCGTTTTGAAGCGGCAGGATCCTCAGGCACCGCAAGCAGTTTTGTTGGTAATTGATGCCGGCACTGGTCAGAATGCTATTTCTCAGGCCAGGGAGTTTTTAAAGGCAGTGGCAGTGACGGGCATCGTATTGACCAAATTAGACGGTACAGCCAGGGGTGGCATTTTGTTTGCGTTGGCCAGACAGCTGGCGCTCCCTATCCATTTTGTAGGGATAGGTGAACAGGTTGATGATCTACGACCTTTTTCAGCTGAGATTTTTGTCGATGCCATACTGGATAACGATTAGTCATGCTCACTTTCGACCAGGTCAGTAAACGTTATCCCTCGGGGAAGGAGGCTTTGTCTGGCATCTCCTTTGCAATGCAGGCCGGTGAGTTTGCATTTCTTACAGGACATTCAGGGGCCGGTAAAAGCACGCTGATGAAACTGATCATAGCCATGGAACGGCCCTCTACTGGCCAGATCCTGTTTAATGGCGAAAACGTTAATCGTATCGCCCATTCTCGAGTTCCCTATTTGAGAAGACAGGTGGGCGTGGTGTTTCAGAATCATCAGCTTTTGTTTGATCGTAATGTGTATGCAAATGTTGCATTACCGTTGGAAATCGGTGGGCATCGACCCAGCGAAATAAGAGGGCGAGTCAGAGCGGCGCTGTCAAAAGTGGGTTTAGCGGACAGGGAGAATCATTTTCCGATTACATTATCCGGCGGCGAACAGCAGCGGGTAGGAATCGCCAGAGCGGTGGTTAATCGACCGTCTCTATTACTAGCCGATGAGCCTACCGGCAATCTTGATCCGGATCTCAGTAGAGATATTATGGATCTTTTCCTGCAGTTTAATCAGGTCGGAGTCACTGTCGTGATTGCGACGCATGATATCGCCCTGGTGGAGCAACTTGATAAAAGGCGAATTGAATTAGATCAGGGTCGATTGAGGGAATCAAAGTGGCAAACCTGACGCCTTCCGGGGCAAGTATCAGTCGGCAGAGTCTCGCCGATAGAATTGCCGCCTGGGGCAGACATCATCGTTTTGTCAGTCAGGATGCTTTACTGAGGCTGCTTGATACGCCGTTAGCGGCGATTACCACCTGGATTGTTGTCGCCATCGCGCTGGCACTGCCGATTATTCTGTATCTTTTACTCAATTATGCGGGCACCCTGAGACAAGACTGGGATGGCAGCCCTAGAATCAGTTTGTACCTTCACAGTGGCGTAGATGAGCGGCTCGCGGCTGATCTGACTTCGCGATTATTATTGCGCTCTGATGTTGCCTCGGCTGACTTAATTACCCGGCAGCAGGCACTGTTGGAATTCGAACAACACAGTGGTTTTGGCGATATTCTCAATACTCTGCCGGATAACCCCTTGCCTGCTTTAATCGAAATCTCACCGGTGGCAACAGACGGGGGCGATATTCGTTTGCTGGTGGCGTCTCTGCAACAGGAAGACTGGGTTGAAGAGGTTATTTATGATGCTGACTGGATGCTCAGATTATTTACCATGTTAGAGCTTGCTGAACGTCTGACTTTGACCATAGGGATTGTTCTGGCTGTTGGCGTTTTACTCATTATTGGTAATACCATTCGATTGACCATCGAAAATCGCCGTAGCGAGATCGAGGTGGTAAAATTAGTGGGTGGAACAGACGGTTTTGTTCGCCGGCCTTTTTTGTATCTTGGTTTCTGGTTGGGATTGGGCGGAGCCTTGGGGGCCTGGTTGGTTGTGCAGTTGAGTATTGGTTATTTATCCGGCCCTATCGAACGGCTTGCACAGTCTTATCGAAATGATTTTGCACTGAGGTTCCTGAGTATTGAAGAGACCTGCCTGATTCTGATAGGGGGCAGTTTTTTAGGTGTGGTGGCTGCACTATTATCGGTCGGCCAGCATCTAAGTCGAATCCAGCCCCAATAAACTACGCCCATATGGATTAGCAGTCAGTTAACAAGAGTGCTAAACTTCGTGACCCTTGGAGGTTTGGATCTTATGGCGAGCCAACTGATACCGATTGAAATAAGCGCCCCAGGCGCAAATTTAGATGCTTATATCAGGGTAGTTAATACCATTCCCATGTTATCTGTGGATGAAGAACGCTCGCTTTCTCAGCGACTGTATCAGGATGCCGATGTGGAAGCAGCCAGGCAACTGGTGATGGCTCATTTGCGGTTCGTTGTTTATGTTGCGCGATCATATTCTGGCTATGGTTTGTCTGAGGCAGATTTGATTCAGGAAGGTAATGTGGGTCTTATGAAAGCGGTCAAGCGCTTTAATCCAGAATTTCAGGTGCGATTGGTTTCTTTTGCAGTACATTGGATCAAAGCCGAAATGCATGAGTTTATCCTTCGCAACTGGCGAATTGTTCGCCTTGCTACCACCAAAGCCCAGCGTAAATTATTTTTCAATCTTAGAAGCGCTAAAAAGCGCCTGGGATGGATGGGTAATCAAGAGGTGGAGCAGGTCGCCAATGCATTGGGTGTTAAACCCGAAGTTGTCAGGCAGATGGAGGGTCGGCTGGCTTCGCATGATCAATGTTTTGATTTACCGACAAAGGAAGATGAAGACGTGATCGTTGCCCCTGAACAATATTTGAGTTATCAGGATGATGATCCGGCGGATATTCTGGAACGTCTGGACAGTCACTCTGATGAGCAGAGTCGGCTGCACGCTGCGTTTAGTCACCTGGATTCGCGAGCTTTCGATATTCTTTCCCAGAGATGGTTACAAGAGCCTAAGGCAACCCTGCATGATTTGGCCGGCCAGTATGGTATATCAGCTGAAAGAGTACGCCAGCTGGAGCAAAATGCCCTGAAAAAATTGCGTCTTGGTGTTCAGGCAGGATAACGAGTTGGCATGCGCTGGGTTTTAACATTAGCAGCCCTTAGCGGTGCTTTAAGCGTTGTTTTAGGTGCTTTCGCTGCCCATGGTCTGCGTGGCAAATTACCTCAATCTCTCTTCAATGCTTTTGAAACCGGCATTCACTACCAGATGATGCATTCCCTGGCCTTGTTTGGCGTTGGTCTGGTCATGCTACATGTGGGCCAGAAGACTTCACTTAGTGTGGCTGCATGGAGTTTTGTCATAGGCACCCTGCTATTTTCGGGCAGCTTATATGGTCTGGCAATGCTGCAAATCAAGTGGCTTGGACCGGTGACCCCGCTGGGTGGGATTTTGCTGATCATTGGCTGGCTGGCTTTGGCTTATGGCCTCTGGTTTGAGTTAGGCTGATCCAAACGGGTGAGGACAGGCGGGTGAGGGATAAAAGAACAGTTCGCAGTTTTGTCATGCGTAAAGGCAGGGTCTCGCCGGCTCAGAGTAAGGCATTACGTCAGTTTTTGGTCGAGTTTGAATTGCCTGTAGAGAATCTGGCGTTGCTTCCAGATCAGTTTTCCAGAAAGCAGCCGCTCACCCTGGAAATCGGATTTGGCATGGGTGACTCTCTGCTGGAAATACTGTTAGCGCATCCTGAAAAAAATTTTCTCGGCCTAGAAGTCCATGAAGCCGGCGTAGGTCATCTGCTTAACGAAGCAAAAAAAGCTGGAGTTGAAAATCTGCGAATCATGAAACTGGATGCCATGGAGGTTCTCAAGAGCAGTCCGTCATCGGTTTTTGAGCGAGTTCAGGTTTTTTTCCCAGACCCCTGGCACAAAAAAAGACATCACAAGCGGCGTCTAATCTCAGCTCAGTTTATGGAATTGATTTATCGGGTTCTCATCCCTGACGGCCTGTTTCATGTGGCAACGGACTGGCAGCCTTATGCAGACCAGATGGAACAACTATTTCAAACGGATCTGCGTTTTCAGCGTTGTTCAGCCCCGCCTAGGCCGGTAACCAAGTACGAACGACGGGGACACTTACTGGGCCACAAAGTAGTCGATATTGCTTTAATCAAAGTTGCCCGTTCGATGAAGGCGTAGACAAAAGCGGTTATTGAAGGATGGACCCGCATTCGGCCCAGGATCTTCTGCTGACCTATTAAATTGCTTTATTAAATTGACTTAAAGCTTTGAATCAGATCTTTGAACCAAATCTATGATCTAAATCTTGGGCTTACATCCTAGAACTAAATCACTGATCTAAGCCAATACCTAAACCATTAACAGCAGGTCATCCAGATAGCGAAGACCCAATGGTGTTGCTTTGACTCCTTGCTGGTCGAATTCGAGTAGTCCCCGGGCTTTGCTGCGATTCAGGAAAGGCTGTAAATCAGTTGCGGAAAAACCGGTTGCATTAGTGAAAGTAGAAAGTGAGAAACCTTCCACCAGGCGTAATGCATTCATAAGAAATTCTAACATCACATCATTTTCCAGTAGCAGATTTACCAACCTCTTAGGGCTGGCCAGGTAGTCACTGGGCTGGCGTGTTTTAAGGGTCCTGTGAATTCCGGGCACGGGGTTTTGAAAGCTGATCTTGCCGTGAGCGCCAGCACCGATACCCACATAATCACCGAAGCGCCAGTAGTTCAGGTTGTGGCTGCAGGCCCTACCGGGTTTTTTAAAGGCAGAGATTTCATACCGCTGGAAGCCAGCCTGCTCTAATTGTTCAAGCCCTGACCGATAGATGTCCCACAGCTCGTCTTCGTCCGGCAGGTCCGGCCTGTTGGAATAGAACAGGGTGTTAGGTTCAATCGTTAACTGGTACCAGGAAAGGTGTTCGCTGTTAAGTGCAATAGCCTGGTCGAGGTCATGCATGGCAGCATCGATTGTCTGTCCTGGAAGACCGTGCATCAAATCCACATTGATATTTTCAAATCCGGCTGAACGAGCTGCGGTGAATGCTTTTCGGGCAGCGGCCTGATTATGAACTCGACCGAGTTGCTTGAGCGCGGCATCTGAAAAACTTTGTATGCCCAGGCTCAGACGATTCACGCCGGCGCTATGAAAGGCCCGAAAACAGTTAATGTCACTACTGCCTGGGTTAGCTTCTACTGTGCATTCGGTATCCGTTTCCAGGGGTAGTACTTTATTGATACCGGTAAACAGCTGATTAATGGCTGATTCGGATAACAGACTTGGCGTTCCTCCACCGATGAAGATGCTGGATAATTTTCGGGGTCGTTCAAGGTGAGAAATCTCGTTATCAAGATCGTTTAATAGGCGCTGGACATAGGCGGTTTCCAGCTCAGGATCGAGGCTCGTTGATACTGCTTGTATGGTGCTGGCCACAGGCTGTCTGATGGCATGGGAATTGAAATCGCAGTAAGGACATTTTCTGATACACCAGGGGATGTGGATGTACAGTGCGATTGAATCGTTAGAGCCCAGGGCGTATGGCTTGGTTGCTAGTTTAGCCATGGGTCAGATGCGCCTTGAGCACTTTTAGCGCGCGTCCACGATGACTTAATTCAGCTTTCCTGTGGGCGGTTAATTGCGCAGCAGTCTGGCTGAGTTGCATCGGCAGAAACAGCGGGTCGTAGCCAAAGCCCTGTGCACCTTTCATTTCACTGATAATTTCGCCATGCCACCGGCCCTGAGCGATAATTGGATCAGGATCCTGCCAGTGTCTGACCAATACAATACTGCAATGAAAGTGCGCACGACGATCGGTTTCGCCCCTCATTCGTTCAAGTAACTGCTGGCAGTTATCAAGATCACTGGCCTGGTCACCGGCGTATCGTGCAGAGTGAATGCCGGGTGCGCCGTTGAGGCAATCCACCGCCAGGCCTGAATCATCGGCCAGCGCAGGCATGCCCGTAGCCTGAGAGGTAAATCGGGCTTTTAATAGAGCGTTTTCCAGAAAAGTTAAACCCGTTTCTTTGGGGCTTGGAAGATTAAATTCTGATTGATCGTGCAGTTTTATTTCTTCGGGTAAGAGCAGGCGTAGTTCGGATACTTTGTGGGTGTTGCTGCTGGCAATGACCAGCGCATTGATCGCTCGTTCAGTTATATTGTCTTTGGAACGCCAGTTCATAGGTTTCCTCACTGCCCGTCGGTTGAATACTGATAGTGTATCGAATCAGGTCTTTTTCGTTGATAATTTGTTCTGCAAGGTAATAAACTGCTTCCTGTTCGATGACTTCATGGAAGTCCAGAGGCTGTCGCTGGTTCAGGATATTTTCGGCTGTACCCGTTATAACGGCTGCGACAGGTTTACCCGAAACGCGGATTGCAATGTTGGTTATGACTCTGTTTTCAGCGCGTACTAGGCCGTGTTTTGCCGCGACCGGGGCTGGAATCAAGGTCGATGCGATTGCAGTGTAGTGGATCTCGTAAGGCCCATGCCTGACCAATTGCTCGGCTGAAACGGGTGGATTAAGGGCAACCAGGCCGGCAAAAAACAGCCTCCACTTTAAGTGCCCTGGCAATTTAGTACAGCCCTGTTATGAGTCCGTTCGGGACTCCAAAAAATAACGCCATCGGTCGCACTAGTAGAAAGTTATCAAGCAGATTGACTGCAACAAAAACCAGAATAAGGGAAAAATCCAGACCTCCTAGGGGTGGAATTAAACGACGAGCAGGCTTACACAATGGATCTGTGATTTGCTGGACTAACTGTATGATGGGGTGTCCAGAGTAGGGTGCTAACCAGCTTGCAATGACCAGAATGAGTAGGGAGAAAAAGTAAACATTCAATATATTGGAAAGTATGCCAACGAAAGCCCAGGCGAAGTAAATCAGGTTAAACAGGGAGTTGCCGGTGATCGCCATGATCATTGCAATCCCGAAAGTCTGAATTACAACTGCGGTTGCCAGGGTTGCTGTATCCAGAACGCTTAACGTTGGAAAAACGAACCGGAAGGGTTTGATCGCAGGGTCGGTTAGTCGCACGATACTCCGGCAGATGGGGTTGTAATAGTCTGCTCTGCTGGCTTGCATGAGAAATCGGATCACTAAGAATAGAACGTATAGGCCAACAAAAGTCTGTACCATGAAAATGCCGGCGCCTGTCCAATTGTCTGCCATAGTTTTAGTCCTTTCGATTGAGCATGCTTAAAATATTTCGTTTCAGCCTTCGCCGAGTTCAACAGAACGCTGCTGCGCTGCTGTCACGGCTTTTACTATTATAGCCGGTAGCTGCTGATCTTTGAGAACCGTACAGGCAGCCTGGGTTGTTCCACCCGGGGAGGTGACTTGTATCCTGAGCTCCTGGGGTGAGGCTGCATTGCCTTTTGCCATCTTGGCGGTGCCTAAAGCCGTTTGCAGAACCAGCTGCCTGGCTGACTGGTCATCCAAACCCAGGGCCATGGCTGCATCGATAAGAGATTCCATGAGATAGAAGAAGTAAGCTGGACCGCTTCCAGAGATGGCAGTTACTACATCGAGATCGCTTTCCTGCTGGAACCAGCGAGTTTCGCCAACGGCGGACATCAGCGTTGTTGCCAGGCAGCGATGTGCCTGGGATAGCTCAGCTTCAGCGAATAGCGCCATCATGCCCTCACCGATGAGAGCTGGCGTATTGGGCATACAGCGTACCAGGTTAGCGCTACCCAGCCATTGTTTTAGTGAGGTCGTGTTGATACCAGCGGCAACGCTGATGACCAATTGATCGGGACGCAAAGGAACAATAGCGGTTGTTGCTATTTCAACCTGATCGGGTTTAACGCATATCAATATGACATCGGCATTTTGAGCGGCCTGGGAGTTAGTGCTGGCAATGCTGACCCCCATCTGGCTGAGTTTCCGGCACTGTTTTTGATCAGGATCAGCAACGCTGATATCTGTGCCGGCATAACCGGTATTCAACAGCCCACCGATGATGGCGGTAGCGATATTACCACCACCCAGAAATGCGATATTATTCATGGGCGTTCCTCAAGTAATGGTTGTCGATAGGGTGTTTGTGTTTCTGGGGCCAAAGATGGCGGTCCCTATCCTGACCCAGGTTGCGCCCTCAGCGATCGCTGCCTCAAGATCATTGCTCATACCCATGGACAGTTCTTTAAAATCAATTAAACCCAGCTGTGTAGCGATTGACTGACGCAGAAGGGCAAGCTTGCGAAATTGCCGGCGCTGTGTCAGAGAATCGTTGGAGGCTCTTGGGATAGCCATCAGACCCAGTAAAGACAGCTGTGGCAGATTGATACAGGCCTTTATGAGGCCAACAAGCTGCTCTGCACTGGTGCCGGATTTAGTCGCTTCATCATCGATGTTGACCTGAAAGAAAACACCGAGAGGTGGAAGAGACCGGGGCCGCTGGTCGCTCAGTCGTTTAGCAACTTTGAGCGTTGACACGCCATGCACATAAGAAAATCTCTCCGCGATTTCGCGGGTCTTGTTGGATTGAATGGCACCAATAAAATGCCACTGAGCAGCAGGTAAGGTTTCTACTTTCAGCGCTGCTTCCTGCAGATAGTTTTCCCCAAAATCCACCTGTCCGGCGTTAAAGGCGGTTGCCACATCGGTTGCTGGCTTGGTTTTGCTGACGGCAATTAACCTGACGCTGCTAAAATCGCGCTGATGTTGTTTGCAAGCGGTTCTGATCCGCAGCTGTACATGACTGAGGTTTTCTACTATAGAGTTCATGACATTTTAAGCTTATGGTGTATTGGATTGTCGCATACTACTATAACGCGACAAGGCATAAGTTTAGCAAAATTTAGCCAACTCAGCTAAATCAGGAATTTTTAATGGATATCACCGAACTCCTCGCTTTCAGTCAAAAACAGGGCGCGTCAGACCTGCATCTATCCGCTGGTTTGCCACCTATGATTCGGGTGGACGGAGATATTCGTAGAATCAACGTACCTTCGCTAGATTCGAAAGAAGTCTATGCGCTCATTTATGAAATTATGAACGATAAGCAGCGCAAGGATTTTGAAGAGAACCTGGAATGTGATTTCTCTTTTGAAATTCCGGGTGTGGCAAGATTCAGGGTGAATGCCTTTAACCAGAATAGGGGCTCAGGCGGTGTTTTCCGGACGATCCCATCAAAAGTACTGACCATGGAAGATCTGGGTATGGGAGATGTTTTTCGTAGTATATCGCAGACTAATCGGGGTCTGATTACAGTGACAGGCCCTACTGGTTCAGGCAAGAGTACCACGCTGGCTGCCATGATGGATTATGTGAATGCAAATCGTTATCAGCACATTCTCACCATCGAGGATCCCATAGAGTTTGTTCATGAAAGCAAGAAGTGCCTGGTCAATCAGAGGGAAGTCCATCGTGATACCCATGGTTTTGATGCAGCTCTGAGGTCAGCGTTACGAGAAGATCCGGATATTATTCTGGTGGGTGAGATGCGCGACCTGGAAACCATCCGGCTGGCGCTGGAAGCTGCCGAAACGGGCCATATGGTGTTCGGTACTCTGCATACTTCATCTGCGGCAAAAACCGTTGATAGAATTGTTGATGTTTTCCCAGCGGCTGAAAAAGCCATGGTCAGGTCGATGTTATCGGAGTCGCTCCAGGCGGTTATTTCCCAGACGCTGTTAAAGAAAAAGGGTGGGGGTCGAGTTGCCGCACACGAGATAATGCTGTGTACGCCCGCTATCCGCAATCTGATTCGGGAGGATAAGGTGGCCCAGATGTATTCGGCTATTCAGACCGGGGGTCAGCTCGGCATGGTGACGCTGGATCAGTCGCTGAAGAATTTAGTTCAGCAAGGTGTGATTTCCAGGGAAGTGGCCAGGGGAAAAGCGAAAATACCTGATGACTTTAATTAAACCTGGGCGGTTGGTTTAAAGGCCTGCCGAGGTGGTACAGCAGCCTTATTGCTTGAGCCAGGTTTCCAGGATTAATGCCGCTGACAGATCATCTATGCGCTCAGCTCTGGAATGATCCCGGGCCGCCCGGGTGCTGAGTCGTTCATCCGTTAGTACATGGGGTATCTGGTAGCGAGCGGTTAGCCGATTTGCAAATTTCTCAGCGCGCCGAGTCATCAGGCTGGGAGAGTCATCCATGTTGGTAGGCAGGCCGACGATGATGACTTCCGGCTGCCAATCGCTTATCAGCGCATCAATGTCCTGCCAGTCCGGAATGCCATTTTTCGCTTTTATAATGGCTAGCGGGGTTGCCGTCGCGGTCAGCCGCTGGCCGATGGCAATACCAATATGATGGCTTCCAAAATCGAAGCCCATGGCGAGTTTCTGATTCATCCGTCACGCCCCGAATGCTGGCCAACCAGGTTGAGGTCAATACCCAGTTGCTGCGCTGCTCGTTGAGGTTTGCCTGCTGCGTCACCGGTAAACAGGATGTCCTGGCTAAATGGCGTTACCAGCCACGCGTCTCGAATTATTTCGTCTTCCAGTTGGTTGGGAGCCCAGCCTGCGTATCCGAGAACGGGTAAGAGGTATTCGGGGTTTGGGCCTTCGGCGCATCGCTTTATAAGATCATCAGTCGAGGTTAGATTGACATGCGGATTAATAGGCACAGTACCAGCAAAGATGGTGTCAGAACTGTGTAGAAAAAACATCTGATTAACGGCTACCGGGCCCCCTAACAGAACGGGTTCGCTGCCCGCCTTAGTCGTAAATTGCGGGATCAGGTCGCTGAGTTGATACTCGCTGACTTTGTTAATGGTTAGACCGAAGGCGCCTTCTTTATTGTGTTCGATCAGTAATATGATCGACTGTTCAAAAAAATCGCCACTCAGGCTGGGCATGGCGACCAAAAAAGAACCTTTGAGCTGTTGTTCATCCAGCATCAGAAACTGCTTAGCCGTTTGTTTTTGCGGAACTGCCAGGTACGGATGATTTCCAGAATATCAGTGGTCTGCCGCAATTCATCAGGGAAAGGTGCGTAGGGTGCTGCCAGGTGTACGATCCTGATGGCAGCTTCGTCCAAAATAGCATGGCCTGAGCTTTCCAGGAGGATCACTTCTTTTAAAGAGCCGTCCGGAAGCAAGGCAACCAGTAGACGCAGATTACCATAAACCTGTGTCCTTTTAGCTTCATCCGGATAGTTTAGATTGCCAATATTCTCAACTTTGCGACGCCAGGAATTGAGATAATAAGCCACCGGACTGGCCATGGTGGACAAGCTGTTCACTCGGGTCACTCGGGGTCTGCGTGCCAGGAGCTGTGTTATGTCGTCAAAATCTGGCGGGTATTGGCCTGTTCGAAGGCCTGCCAGAATCCGTTGTACAGCCGGGCCTACTGGCTTGATTGCATGAATGATGTCTGCGTCGTTAGTGGGGTCCTGCAGTTTTACCTGGGTGCTATGGATAATCTCAGGCCGGGTTTGAGGTTGATCAAGGGGTGCTCCAGCTGGCGCGGCGGTATGTTGCTGAATGTGTGCCACGGATTCATGGTCTGACCAGGGTTGCTGGAGTTTGTGGCTCTGGTGCTCGCTTCCTGAGCCCTGCTGTTGATGTTGGGCGATAAAATTGGCTTGATCGGGTGGCTGTTCGCTAGCGTTGTGAACCAGGGTGATATCGAGCGTTTGGCGTTGTGGCAGTGACGCCGGGATTGTAAAAGTAATACCGACAATTAAGGCGGCATGCAGGACAAATGCAAGAAACAGGGTGAAACTCAGGCGATCTGCGGTCGATACGGTAGATTCGTTTGAGGTCAATGCTAGGTCCCTAAATAGTCTTGGATAAAATCAAGGTAATCACTGGCGATATCCAGGCTAAAGGCTTTGTCCAGCTCGCGTATACAGGTAGGGCAGGTGACGTTGATCTCGGTGAGGTAATCGCCGATAACGTCAATACCCACGAAATAGAGTCCTCTATCAATCAAGGCGGGCCCTACTTGATCGCATATCCAGAGATCACGTTCGGTTAAGGGTCTACCTATTCCCGATCCTCCGGCGGCTAAATTTCCTCGGGTTTCTCCTGCTGCCGGGATTCGCGCCAGGCCATAGGGTACCGGGTCACCGTTAATGAGCAGGATCCGGGTATCTCCTTGGGTGATTTCTGGTATGTATCTCTGTGCCATGATCTGAATTTGGCCCAGGTCGGTCAGCGTTTCCAGGATGACGTTGCGGTTGGTGTCATTTTCCCTGACTCTGAAGATGGAGCTGCCGCCCATGCCATCAAGTGGTTTAAAGATGACGTCCTGATACTCGTCATGAAATTGTTTTAATACCACTGGGTCTGCACTGACAAGGTGTTCTGGCGTACATTGCGGAAACTGCAGCGCAAATAGTTTTTCGTTGCAGTTACGAATGCTGGCGGGATTATTGAAGACTGGGATACCATCTCGAACCGCAAATTCCAGTAGATAAGTCGCGTACACGAAATCCATATTAAACGGTGGCTCTTTACGCATCAGAATGATGTCAAATTCATCTGCGGGTTGACGCTGGGTTGAAATAATGTCGTACCAATTGGCACCCTGATTGAAGCGGACCTGATGATTGAGGAGCCAGAGTTTATTTTCCTGCAGGTAGAGATCGTTGATTTCGGCCACTGATACCTGCCAGTTGCGAGCCTGCGCCGACAGCATCATTGCCAGGGTGCTATCTTTGATTGGATTGATGGATTCAATGGGATCCATTACAACAGCCATTTTAATGGTCAACGTGTGCAGCTCCTAGGTGTTGCTGATTAAAGCGCTATTGTAAACCAGTTTACTCGATTAAGAATGGGCAGGCTCAAAGAGAATTGTTTCACAGGTTGGTTAACTGGGCCATTGGGGTAGGGTAGCTGTGTTGTGGACGAGCTCTGTTATCAGGTTGATACCGATAGAATTCTGCTGCTTTTCTGGGTCAGGCCCGTCCACGGGGCAGGCTGGATACGGCAAGTTGTCAGGGTGGTTGAGGCGTTGTGGTTGGCCTTAAAGTTCCAGGTTCAGTTAATCGTTAGATAGTCCCAGGCTGATTTCACTTAATCCAGAAACTTTGTTTTTCTCGATGATTTTCCCGGATAAGGTTTCTATCTCCTACTGGTTACCCTTGGCCAGATCAGTGGGTGCTTGGGTCAGCAGTACGCCTCGCATTCTTTCGGTTTCTTCGACGGATACATAGTCTTTAGTGATATGCGTAAAGCCATTTCCCTTATCATAAATGGAAACAACGATCCGGCTGACATCCTGGATCTCGCCGCTGCGGCTGTACAGACTTTCTTTTCCCTGAAATTGTTGTTCATTGACCCACAGGCACAGGGTCATATCAGATATCTGGAAACCGTGCTTGGTAATCATCATATATTGTCATAGTTTGAATAGCTCAAATTCAAATTAGCGTACCGTTTCAGAGCCACCCGGGCTTGAAAGAAAGCGGCGGATCAATTTTTGGGAAGCAATGTCTGCCATTTGAGTTTCTCTCTCGGGATAAATATAGATCAGTTTGGATCGAGGTTTAGTATAACTGACTGGAGTTGTTTGTGGATTAAAGTGGAATCAGCTTGAATCCCGGCTTTGTGGTAGAAATGGGCTCGTAACAGCCACGCTAAGGTCTTCCTATCCGGGTCAGCGCACCTGATCAGTCCAGATCATTAGTGATGCTTAAGGCAGGCACAGGTGGTGTGTTCAGTGATCTGCCCATAGGTATTGAATGAGCGCCAGAAACGCAGCCGGCGCAGTTTCTGCTCTGAGGGTTCGATTGCCGAAGCCGAAAGGTTGAAAATCACTGGCAGCCAGTAAGGCCAGTTCCTCTTGGCTTAGGCCGCCTTCAGGACCGATGACCAGGGTCACCGCAGAAGGGTTAGTTTGCCCGGGAAATGACAGCCGGGGGTGGCCTGGCTGGGCGACCAGTTTGAGTCCGGGTTCCAGATTCGAGACCGCGTCTTGCAGCGAACATACCGGGTGCAGTCTGGCAAGTTGAGTTCGGCCGCTTTGCTCGGCAGCAGATTGAACGGCCTGTTGCCAGCTCGAAACCCTGCTTTGTTCCTGCCTGGGACTGATGCTGACGTTGTTAGACCTTATCGGTGTGATCTGGCTAACGCCGAGCTCCACGGCTCGGGTAATTGCCTGATTCATCTGGTCGCGTTTGAGCAGGCCCAGGAGAAGGTGGGTACTGAGAATGGATTCTCGGTTGACAGTGTCAAAGTCGAGAATGCGTACTTCTACATGTCGCTTGTGTCGTTTGCTGACCTCAGCCTTGTACTCACCGCCTGCGCCATTGAATAAAATAAGGGGCGCTGATGGTTTTACTCTTAGAACGTTCAGGAGGTGATGGGCCTGTGAATCGTGGATCTCGATGCTGGCTGGGCAGTTTAAGGCCTGGTCAAGATAAATTCTGGGAATATGCATGATATTATCTCAGCTCAGAGGCCCAGATTTCGGCAGATTCGCGTGCAGGGCTTGGATCGGTTTAGTGTATAAAAATGTAGTCCCGGTGCGCCACCTTGAAGTAGTTTTTCACAGAGAGCAGTAACGACCTCTTCACCGAATGCTTGCAGCGCCTGCTGATCACCTGCGTATCGCTGCAGGTGTTTTAGCACCCACCTGGGAATTTCGGCACCACAGTTGTTTGAAAACCTGACCAATCCTTCTAGATTGGTGATAGGCATAATGCCTGGAACCACCTGGGCAGATAGCCCGACCGCTGCACAATTATCCTGAAATCGGAAGTAGGCATCAGCATTGTAGAAATACTGGGTAATGGCGCTGTTCGCACCGGCGTCCATTTTGAGCTTAAAGTAGTTAATATCAGACTCGACACTGGCTGACTCAGGGTGTACCTCGGGGTAGGCGGCGACTTCAATATGAAAATGCTGCTGGGTTTCCTGCCTGATGAAGGCCACCAGGTCAGACGCATGGGTCATGCCACGGGTACCGGTCATGCCAGAGGGGGCATCGCCACGAAGCGCCACCAGACGGTCTATGCCAGCATCCATATATTGATGCAGTAAGGCCGCTATGCTGTCTTTAGAGTCATTGCCAAAGGAAAGGTGAGGGGCGACCTGGGCCCCTTTAGCCGCCAGCGCCAGAACCGCTTGGACGGTGCCATCCTTGCTTGAACCACCGGCTCCGTAGGTAACCGAAACATAGTCAGGCGCCAGCTTTACCAGTCTCTGGTAGGTGTTGAGCAGACTGTCGGTGGCCTGCTGGCTTCTGGGTGCGGAGAATTCAAAACTGAGCTGAACGGCATCGGGTGATCGAGCCATCACTTTTAAAGTGCATCTGCCAGTACTTCGGCTTTGTCGGTGCGTTCCCAGGTAAAGTTTTTGTCGTTACGGCCAAAGTGCCCGTAACTTGCTGTAGGTAGATAGATGGCGCGCTTCAGGTCCAGCATATCGATCAGGCCCTTAGGCCTTAAGTCAAAATGGTGCCTGACCAGGGCCTCAATAGCATCTTCGGGTAAACGGCCGGTACCGAAGGTATTGATACTGATGGAGGTGGGTTCGGCAACGCCGATGGCGTAGGAGATCTGAATTTCACAGCGGTCTGCCAGGCCCGCGGCAACGATGTTTTTAGCCACGTAGCGGCCTGCATAAGCGGCACTTCTGTCCACCTTGGATGGGTCCTTACCCGAGAACGCGCCTCCCCCATGCCGGGCCATGCCACCGTAGGTGTCGACAATGATTTTTCTGCCGGTAACACCGCAGTCGCCTACCGGCCCGCCAATGACAAAATTACCCGTCGGGTTGATGAAGTATTTGGTGTCAGTATGCAGCCAGTTTGCCGGTAGCACCGGTTTGATAATCTCTTCCATGATCGCTTCCTGCAGATCTTTCAGGCTGACCTCAGGATCATGCTGGCTGGATAAGACCACGGCATCGATGCCGGTGGGCATTCCGCCTGCGTCATAACGGAAGGTGATCTGGCTTTTTGCGTCCGGGCGCAGGAATTTCAGGCTGCCGCTTTTACGGACCTCGGCTTGCTTTTTCACCAGCAGGTGTGAGTAAGTAATTGGCGCGGGCATTAACACATCCGTCTCGTTGCTGGCATAGCCGAACATCAAACCCTGATCGCCGGCGCCCTGCTCGTGATCGCTTGATTCATCTACGCCTAGGGCGATATCAGGCGACTGTTTGCCCAGCGCATTTAATATGGCACAGGAGGCACCATCAAAGCCGATGTCGGAGTGGTTGTAACCAATATCGAGGATCACGTCCCGGCAGACTTGTTCATAGTCGATATTGGCATCGGTTGTGATCTCACCCGCGAGAACTACCATACCTGTTTTCACCAGTGTCTCGCAGGCAACCCGGGCGTTGCGGTCTTTGGCTAGGGCGGCATCGAGAATGGCATCCGAGATTTGATCGGCCATTTTGTCCGGGTGACCCTCGGAAACTGATTCTGAGGTGAATAGGGCATTATTAGTCAAGATAGTTCCTTCTCATACTGGTTGTAATAGGCAAACCCATTCTATCCATTGTTCTCGGCCTGTACCAGAATTGGCTGCGGATTTTCATTCATGTCGAAAACCTAAAATACTCAAGTATTGTTCATTCCGGGCAGCTCAGCGATTGCTGAAATCCGGTCTATAAGAGACAATAGCAGCTTCCAGTCAGGTGGTGATTCAGATGAGTTCAAGACGAGACAAAGCTAATGCGATTCGTGTATTAGCAATGGACGCAGTACAACAGGCCAGCTCTGGCCATCCAGGGGCACCCATGGGGATGGCAGACATCGCAGAGGCGCTCTGGACATCGGTCCTTCGGCATAACCCGGCCAATCCACAGTGGGCCAATCGTGATCGGTTTGTATTGTCCAATGGTCATGGTTCCATGCTGCTCTATGCCCTGCTGCATCTGACCGGCTATGACCTGTCTGCTGACGATTTACGACAGTTCCGGCAACTGGGTTCTAAAACGCCGGGTCATCCTGAGTATGGCTATGCGCCAGGCGTAGAAACAACCACAGGCCCCCTGGGCCAGGGCCTGGCCAATGCAGTGGGCATGGCCCTCGCTGAAAAAGTGCTGTCGGCGACTTTTAATCAGACTGATGAAAGTGGCTTTTTTCATGAACTGGTTAACCATCACACCTATGTGTTTGCCGGCGATGGTTGCCTCATGGAGGGAATATCGCACGAAGTCTGCTCACTCGCCGGGACCTTAGGGCTTGGTAAATTAATTTGTATTTATGACGACAATGGTATTTCCATTGACGGCGAAGTGCAGGGATGGTTCAGCGATGACACACCGGCTCGTTTTGAAGCTTATGGCTGGCAGGTAATCCCCGCTATTGATGGTCATGATGGTGAAGCAGTTCTGGCGGCCTTGCAAAACGCAAAAACGAATCTAACGCAGCCGACGCTGATCTGCTGCCGTACCCAGATTGGCTTTGGTTCACCCAATAAAGCCGGGACCGCGGCCAGCCACGGCGCGCCTCTTGGCGTCGAAGAGGTTCAGGCCACTCGAAACCAGCTGGACTGGTCTTTTGAGCCGTTTGAAATCCCCCAGGCGTTACTGGCTGACTGGAATTGTGTGGATCAGGGTCAGCTATTGGAAGCTGAATGGAATGATCAGTTCAGTGCTTACCAGGCGCAATTCCCGGCGCTGGCGAAAGAATACAAGCGACGCCTGGCGGGCGAACTACCCTCGGACTGGACCGAGCAGATGGACGATTTGTTAGCGCAGACTCAGGCAGCAGCTAACAGTATGGCAAGTCGAACTGCATCGGGCCAGACCATAGGCTGGTTATCAGCGCTGCTGCCAGAACTGATTGGTGGTTCTGCCGATCTTTCAGGATCTAACAATACGATCTGGCCCGAGGCAAAACCAGTGTCTACCAGCGAAGGTGGTAATTACATCTATTACGGCGTGAGAGAATTCGGCATGACCGCCATCGCTAATGGCATGGCGCTGCACGGGGGTCTGATCCCTTTTACAGGGACATTTCTGATGTTCATGGAGTATGCTCGCAACGCGGTCAGAATGTCTGCTTTGATGGGGCTTCGTAACATTCATGTTTATAGCCATGATTCTATTGGTCAGGGCGAGGATGGCCCGACCCATCAACCGGTTGAGCAGTTAACCAGTCTTCGCACTACGCCGGGAATGAATGTCTGGCGGCCCTGTGATGCGGTTGAAACAGTCGCTGCCTGGTGTTCGGCCATTGAGAATTCGTCAGGACCCAGCGCGCTGGTGCTGTCAAGGCAGACGCTGGCTCATCAGCAGAGAAGCCCTGCCCAGCTGGCCGATGTTGGCCGAGGTGGTTACATATTGGTAGAGCCCGATCAGACGCCCCAGGCACTCATCCTTGCTACCGGCTCAGAGGTGGAAATTTGTCGCAACGCTGCCCATAGTCTTGCTGAGTTGGGTATACCCACTCGATTAGTATCGCTGCCCTGTGCTGAAATATTTGCCCTGCAAAGCAGTGATTATCAGGAGGCAGTATTACCCTCGAGCTTGCGCAGCCGAGTAGCGGTAGAAGCGGCTCACGGAGCTTACTGGTCAAAATGGGTGGGCTTAGACGGCTCGATCGTTTCGCTTGATACCTTTGGAGAGTCTGGTCCGGGCGCCGAAGTGATGGCTCATTTCGGCTTCACTGCTGACAAGGTTGTTGCTGCTGTGCAGGAGTCAGTCGATCGTGCAGATTCCTGAACTGACCTCCTTTAACCTGAGTGGGCAACGGGTACTGATTCGCGAAGACCTTAACGTGCCGGTCAGCCAGGGTAAGGTCAGCAGTGATGCCAGAATCCAGGCAGCCCTTCCGACCCTGCGCTATGCGCTGGATCAGGGCGCGAAAGTGATCGTCATGTCTCACTTGGGCCGACCCAGAGAGGGTGTGCCGGTGGCGGACCAGCCAGAGGTAAGCCTTGCACCAGTGGCAAGGCATCTGGCTGGATTAACCGGTTACCGTGTCCAGTTAATCGATAACTATGTAGATGGTTTTGAATTGCCTGAGGCCGATATTGTGCTGTTGGAGAATGTCCGTGTTAACCGAGGTGAGGCGGCCAATGATGATGGATTAGCCCGAAAGCTGGCTGCGTTATGCGACATTTTTGTAATGGATGCTTTTGGTACGGCGCATCGAGCCCAAGCATCCACAGCGGGTATTACTGCTTTTGCTCCGATTGCTTGTGCAGGACCGTTGTTGACCGCTGAACTGAAAGCGCTGGGCAAGGCTCTGCAGGCGCCCAGGCAGCCAGTGGTGGCCATTGTCGGAGGTAGCAAGGTTTCCAGCAAACTTGAAGTTTTAGATGCCTTAACTGAAAAAGTTGATGCTCTGATTGTTGGTGGTGGAATAGCCAATACCTTCCTGGCTGCCAACGGGGTCAGGGTAGGCCGCTCCCTGCATGAACCCGCATTACTCGATGCCGCGCGTCGCATTCAGGCAAAGGTGCAGGTTCCCCTGCCAGTCGATGTGGTGGTGGGTAATAGCCTGAGTCCTGGTGGCGAGTCCCGAATCAGGCCGATCAATGCTGTTCGAGATGATGAAATGATTCTCGATATAGGGCCACAGACCCAGGCTAAGTGCTCGGAAATAATTACGCCTGCTGGAACAATCATCTGGAATGGGCCCGTGGGTGTTTTTGAGCTGCCAGCGTTTTCTGCGGGGACCCGTGCCATCGCTGTTACCGTGGCTGGTAATGAGGGTTTTTCAATTGCCGGCGGGGGCGACACCCTGGCAGCCATAGAGCAGTTTGGTATCGCTGACCAGGTGAGCTATATTTCTACGGGTGGAGGTGCCTTTCTTGAATTTGTAGAAGGTAAGGCCTTGCCTGCTGTAGTTGCTTTGCAGGCGCGTAGCGAGAACTAATTAAGAGGATATTGTTATGGCATTAGTAAGTATGAGACAGCTGCTTGATCACGCCGCTGAAAACAATTACGGGGTTCCCGCTTTTAATGTCAATAATTTAGAGCAGATGCGGGCCATCATGGAAAGCGCTGAAGAAACGGACAGCCCTGTGATCGTCCAGGCTTCTGCTGGTGCACGTAAGTATGCGGGCAGTAATTTTTTGCGTCATCTGATTCTGGCAGCTATCGAAGAGTTTCCCCATATTCCTGTCGTCATGCATCAGGATCATGGCGCGTCACCGGCGGTGTGCCAGAGATCAATCCAGCTGGGTTTTTCTTCGGTGATGATGGATGGGTCTTTGCTGGAAGACCAGAAAACGCCTGCCAGCTATGAATATAACATTGAAGTGACCCGGACAACGGTGACCATGGCTCATGCCTGCGGCGTTACCGTAGAAGGCGAACTGGGTTGTCTTGGTTCTCTGGAAACGGGTGAGGCCGGCAAAGAGGATGGCGTCGGAGCGGAGGGGACCTTATCCATGGAACAATTGCTGACCGACCCGGATCAGGCGGTTGAGTTTGTCGAGATGACGGGTTGTGATGCGTTAGCAATCGCCATTGGTACCAGTCATGGCGCCTACAAATTTTCACGCCCCCCGACGGGTGATATTCTCGCCATTGACCGCATCAGGAAGATTCATCAACGCTTGCCCAATACCCACCTGGTCATGCACGGTTCGTCCAGTGTTCCCCAGGAATGGCTGCGCGTCATCAATGAATTCGGTGGTGAAATCCCGGAGACATACGGCGTGCCCGTTTCAGAAATCCAGGAAGGGATTCGCCATGGTGTTCGTAAGGTCAATATTGATACTGACCTGCGCCTGGCATCGACCGGTTCCATTCGGCAATTTCTGCATACCCATCCGGATGAGTTTGATCCTAGAAAGTATCTCAATGAATCTATGAAAGCCATGAAAGAGATCGTAATCAATCGCTATGAAGCCTTTGGAACCGTCGGCAATGCATCAAAAATAAAGCCTGTTGGACTTGAAGCCATGGCCGAGTTCTACCACAGTGCTTAGCTCAGTATTAAGTTGAGTTCATCATCTTATAGCAGCCTGCAGGGAATTTTTGATTCGGATTGCCTGTCTATCGACGCAGAAGACTTAAAATACTTTGGTACCGACTGGACTCGTTTTTATGAACCAGATCCTGCTGCCATTGTTTTCCCCAGGGAAATCTCCCAGGTAGTTGAACTGGTTCAACTGGCAAACAGGGACAACATTGCCCTGGTACCCTCTGGTGGTAGAACCGGTTTGAGTGGTGGTGCTGTAGCCCGGCATCAGGAAGTGGTGGTCAGTTTTTCCAAAATGGATAAGATCCTGGATTTTGATGAAGCTGATCAACTGGTCTGGTTAGAGGCAGGTGTGGTGACCCAGCGGTTGCAGAATTTTGCTGAACAACATGATTGTCTATATCCAGTTGATTTTGCTTCCTCAGGTTCAAGTCAAGTGGGTGGGAATATTGCTACCAATGCCGGTGGCATTAAAGTAATGCGATATGGATTGACCCGAAATTGGGTGGCTGGTCTCACGGTTGTCACGGGTAAAGGGGACCTGCTGGAGCTCAATAATGGCCTGACTAAAAATGCCACAGGATATGATTTTCGTCATTTGTTCGTGGGTTCAGAGGGGACCCTGGGGATGATCCTGGGCGCTGCTATGCGAGTGACCCATCCACCCGATGCGCTTCACATCATGCTGGTTTCAATAACCAACATGTTGAGCGCGCTGCAACTGTTGACAATCTGCCGGGCTGATCTGGCAGTGACAGCGTTTGAATTTTTCTCCGGAGAAGCGTTGCAGCAGGTCATGTTGCATCGAAATCTGCCGGCGCCTATGGCGGGTATAGCACCCTTTTATGTACTGGTTGAGTTTGAAAGTGATGCGGGATCCAGTGCCGCGCTGCCGGTGTTTGAAAAAGCCCTCGACCAGGGCTGGGCGCTGGACGGCGTAATGAGCCAGAGTGAGAGTGATCGCCTGCGTCTGTGGCAGTATAGAGAAGGAATATCTGAAGCCATCACATCCCGGACGCCTTACAAACACGATTTATCGGTGGTGATTTCTCAAGCACCGGCATTTTTAGAGGCTATAGAGAAGGTGGTGAGTCTGGAATCTGCCGCCTTCGAAGTCATTTGGTTTGGCCATATCGGTGATGGTAATGTGCATCTTAATATTCTTCGACCAGAAGATTGGCAGATCGACGAATTCCGGTTGGCCTGTGAGCAATTAGGTTTGAAAATTATGGCGGTAGTGGCGCAGTTCAAGGGTAGTATTTCTGCCGAACATGGCGTTGGCTTACTTAAAAAAAACTATCTGCGGCATAGTCGCTCAGATATAGATCGTGTTTATATGGGCAAGATGAAAGCGCTGTTTGATCCGGGACTAATTATGAATCCCGGGAAATTGGTTTAAGCTTGGCTGGCCGTGATTTCCTGTATTTCATTGTCTTTATCCATGAGCAGAACGTCTGCGCCCTGCAATGCAAACAGACCGTTGCTGACCACGCCGGGTATTTGATTAATGGCCGTTTCCATGGCAGTTGCTGAATCCATATTGAGTTCGCTTACATCTAATATGATGTTGCCGTTATCGGTGTTAAAGCCCTGTCGATAGGTGGGTTTACCGCCCAATCCGGCCAATGCCCGACCGACCACCGAACGCGCCATGGGGATGACCTCCACCGGTAGTGGGAAGTGTCCTAACCGGGTTACCGACTTACTATGATCGGCAATACAGATGAATTGGCGAGCGGCTGAAGCGACAATTTTTTCTCGGGTGAGGGCACCGCCACCGCCTTTTATCATGGCAAGCTGAGGGTCGATTTCATCTGCGCCATCGACATAAACAATCAGTTCGTCTACCTGGGTTAATTCTAGTACGGCTATACCGTGTTGTTTGAGTCGTTCAGCTGACGCATTTGAGCTGGCTACCGCACCAGCGAAGCGATGCTTGACTTGTGCCAGCGCGTCGATGAAATGGTTTGCTGTACTACCCGTACCCACACCAACATAACTCTCTAGGGTTAGATATCTATCGATATAATGGGCAGCATATTCTCCCAGCATGGCCTTGAGTTGATCCTGATTCATGGTGTTCATCTGTCCTTTATAGTAACTATAGCTATAGTAGTGCCTATGGCAACGCTTATAGCAACAAGGGTAACCTAGATTGATCGGTAAACCGGCCGGGTTCGTCAGTGTCAGATTACCGGTGGCTGGTTAGAAGTCTGATATTCATCTTGTACCGATAGGTAAGTATCAATGTAAAAGCACAGACAGTTAAAAGTCCATAGGTATATGCAGCTTTTCGAGATACGGTCGATGCAGGTGTCTTGGCAGGGTCGTGGGGTCCGCTGCAGGGATATACTTTGAGGTTACTGCAATAGCCTACATTAGGGACATCAATTAGGGACATCAGAAATAATCCAGGCCAACGGCAGCGGTCTTTGCGGCCTTGAAGGTATCAACATAACAATCAGGATTGAATGACATGGACAGGTACATCAGGAAGATACTTGAAGCAAATGTGTACGAAGTGGCGGAACAGTCTCCGCTCGAATTAGCGCCTATTATTTCAACAAGATTGAATCGACGTATATTGTTAAAGCGAGAGGATTTGCAGCCTATTTTTAGTTTTAAGGTACGCGGTGCGTTCAATAAGATTAGAAAGCTGGTTACAGAGCCCGATCATATCGGCGTCATTACAGCTTCAGCGGGTAATCATGCCCAGGGTGTTGCACTGGCTGCTGCCAAGCTGGGTAGTAAAGCGGTAATCGTAATGGGCAAGAACACACCCGGTATAAAAGTTGATGCCGTCAATGCCCTGGGCGCTAAGGTTATCCTTACCGGTGAAAGCTATGATGAGGCCGCTGAAGTTGCCAGGCGGATGAGTAGCGAACAGGGCTATACCTATGTGCATCCATTTGATGATGAGGACGTGATTGCCGGGCAGGGAACTATCGGCATGGAGATCATGAGGCAGTGCCGTGAACCTATTGACGCTATTTTTGTCCCAGTGGGGGGTGGCGGCCTGATAGCGGGGATCGCCGCTTACGTTAAATATCTTCGGCCGGCTATTCGAATTATTGGCGTAGAGGCCCAGGGATCAGCCTGTATGACTGCCGCCTTGAAGGCCGGTAAACGAGTGAGCTTAAAAAAAGAAGAACTGGATCAGTTTGCTGACGGCACCGCAGTCAGACAGGTAGGCAAGCATGGTTTTGAAATCGCCAGGCAGTGTATTGACCAGATGATAACCGTAACGGTGGATCAGATCTGTGCTGCCATAAAGGATATTTTTGAAGATACCAGGGTGGTTACTGAGCCCGCAGGGGCGTTGGCCCTGGCGGGTGTGAAGCACTATTTAGAGCAGTCCAAGGCGCCGTCTTCTGCGGCCAGTCTGGTTGCCGTGGTGAGTGGCGCCAACGTCAATTTTGATCGGTTGCGGCATATCTCCGAGCGAAGTGAAGCAGGAGAAAAACGTGAGCTGCTGCTGGGTGTGACCATCCCCGAGCAGCCAGGCAGTTTTCAGCGGTTTTGTAAACTCCTCGGTAAACAACATGTAACCGAATTCAATTATCGATATCGGGACAAGGAACACGCCAGGTTACTGGTGGGCATCCAGAGTGCGGGCAGATCGGATCAGAATGCCAGGCTTAAGGAAAAGATCACCCGGCACTATCCTGTGGTGGATTTATCCAGCAATGAAGTAGCTGCGTTGCATGTTCGGCACATGGGCGGAGGCCCGGTAGAAGGCCTGGCCAATGAACGCCTGTATCGATTTGAATTTCCCGAACGGCCGGGCGCTCTGCTCAAATTTTTAACGGTATTGGGTCGTCAGTATAATATCACTCTGTTTCATTACAGGAACCATGGGGCAGCATTTGGCAGGGTGTTAATTGGCATCCAGGTGCCAAATGGGGCTGTATCTCGGTTCAGGGCTGACCTGCGATCAATCGGTTATCGTTATTGGGAGGAAACCGGTAATCCAGCCTGCGAATTGTTTTTGACGAACAGTCATTAATGCCGGAGATTAGTGCCCAGAGATCGTCATATGGGTTTTTGCTATCGGCCGGTGCCAGGCCAGAAGCAATGCTTTTCTGTTTAGCGATCCAATTCGAATTCCAGAAATTCGGCCTCGAAGCTTAGCTGTGTGGTATCCCGGACATGGTCCAGGTATAGCTTTCCGTGAAGATGATCGAATTCGTGTTGGAACACCGTGGCCAGGAATCCCTGTAATTCCATTTGCTGTGCATCACCGTTTTGGTCTAGATATTCCAGCGCAATATGTTGTGGGCGATACACCTTGCCGCGTAAACCAGGGACGGAAAGACAGCCTTCCCAGTAGCCTTGCTGTTCCTGGTTGATAACCTCAATTCGAGGGTTAACGAAGACCGAAAACGGCATTGAAATTGCCTGGTCGTAACGGGTTTCTTCCACTGGGATTTCAATAACGACCACTTTGCTGGAAATATTGATTTGCGGTGCAGCAAGGCCGATACCCCCGGAAGCCGCAAGGGTATCCCTTAAGTCAGTGATCAACTCGTTAAATTCGACGCTGCCAATTCTGTCTACGGGATAGACGTCTGCGATCGTCCGCAACGTGGGGTGTCCCATTCGTATGATATTTCTAATCGCCACGATCTGATAATCTTAAAATGAACTAGTATATCGGTGTCTGGGTTCAATAACAGTTCATCGCTGCTTTTTGGGGTGGGTTTAGTCCACCTGCAGCGGTGTAATGATTTCGAGCTCCGTCACTATGAAATCCATGGCTACATCCCAGGACTGTACAGGGAACTGGCTTTCCTGACAGCTATGGCTCACGCCGACCAGCAGTGGTTTAGGTTGTCCTGGAACCGGCTGTGCCAGGACTCGGTCATAGTAACCGCCACCCATACCGAGTCGGAAGCCTTTTCTGGTGAAGCCAACCATGGGAACGATAATGAGCTGAAGGCGCATTGCTTCGACAGCACTCGCTTCGCTAAGGGATGGTTCCAGAATCTCGACGCGATTCAGGTTGAGTTTGGTGGATGCCTGATAGGGTTGGAAAAAAAGCGCTGGGGTGTCGGCCTGAGGATTTTCATTCATGATCGGAAGGTAACAGTTCTTGTTGTTTTCCAGGCACCAGTTGAGCGTGACTAAGGGGCTGATCTCACCATCCGTAGGCCAGTAGAATCCGATGTCAGATGCCCGCTGAAACCAGGTTTGTTCGATCAGTTGCTGATATAAAGCGTCTGCGGCGGACGATTGCGCCTGTTGTGTCAAGGCACGTCGTTGTTTGCGCAGGCTGTATCTTATAGAGGGCATGGGCTTTTCTTCCAGACCCGATCTGCCGGTCCCGGCAAGTGGTTGTGTCGAGAAGAATCTATATAGGCTCCCCAAATTGTCGCTGTCGGACAGGCCCTTGAACCCTGCGGTTCAAGGCGGTGGTCTCCAAGCAGTATTAGGCGTTCTGAAGAACAGACATGCACATCAACCAGCAAAAAAGACCTCCTAAGTTTCGCATAAAGGGTCGAGGACATATCGACTGGCTAGCAACCCAGGGAGCTGCTGCTATTATAACAGTCGTATCAGGAGATACCCAAAAAAAAGTCGTGGCTTTCAAATAATTGATTTTAATCTGGATATGGCCGCATCAAGCTTGACCCGGGTTTGGCTGTTTTGATTATCAGACTGACTCAGCAGGATTTTTTTCTGCTGCTCAACCGCAAGATATTCATTAGCAATATTGAGGGCAGCCATAACGGCAAGTCGGTCTAAACCCAGGACACTTCCGTTGGCTTTGATCTCACGCATCTTGCTGTCGAGGTAATAGGCAGAATCTCTTAAGGCCTGGATTTCATCCTGTTGACAACTGACCTGATATTCTTTGTCAAAGATAGATATATTAATAGTCTGCTGATCGCTCATGTTAATCCTGCTCTAAAGCCTTGAGTCTGGTGATCATGGCTTCTACTTTTGTTTTTGCCAACAGGTTTTTTTGTTTTAATGCTTTACATTCAAGCTGCCAGTTGTGTTTTTCAGTGATAAGATCCTGGTGCTTCTGGCTCAGCGTATCGCAAAGGATAACCAGCTGGTCAATTTTGTCTTCTAACTCGGAATTATTCAAAATAAACCCCTGATAAAAAGCTTCTAATAATGTAAGTCTGTGATGTTATCAGGATCAATTCAGTAAAACCCAGGACTGCTTTGATCTCAATGTTTGAGTATGATGGGTTTTGGTCAGTTAGGAAAGGCAGATTATATGGATTATGAGCGACTTGAGCGCCGGTTGGAATCAGTCGGCGTTGACATTGGTCTTGCCGAAATGCATGGCAGGATGGCGTCCGCGGTGTGTTCAGTGCCTGATTTAGAGCAGCCGCAGCGCTTGCAGCTTGTTTCAGACTGGCTGGCGGTAGATGGAGTTGAACAGGACATTCTGGTGAGCTTGGACGAGGTTTTTGTTCAGACGGCGGAAAGCCTTCATGAGTTTTCGGACTTTGATTTCAGGCTTCTACTGCCTGGAGATGATCATGCCCTGAGTGATCGTTTCCTCGCTCTAACCTGTTGGTGCAGTGGGTTTCTTTCTCAATTAGGTGAATCTAAATTAGCTGGCGTGTTGCTAAATCATGAAGAGATTGAAGAAATACTGGTTGATTTTCAGCGAATTGCAGCCATGGCGGATGATATACAAGATGCTGAGGAAAATGAGACTGATATGATTGAGATCTATGAATATATCAGGGTGGGCGTCCTCATGGTTCAGGCAATTTGTCTGGAATTGTCCAAACCGTGATGTCTGAACTTGCAGCTGACACGGTCGGGCAATGCCGGTTGCCCGTGCTTTTCAGGAACGTTTTTTGGGTCGTGTTTACAGGTTCTGTTTTTCAGAGCAACGATCTACTGCAAAGGTGGTTAATCGGCGCGAAGATGAAGCGAGCATGCTATGCCGGGTAAAGCATCTTTTGACGCCATTGTGGTTGGCGCAGGCCTGGTTGGCCTTAGTTTGACCCTTGCGCTGCTGCAGCAGGGCTGGCAGGTGTTGTTAGTTGACAAAAGATCTGCGCCAGTTAAGCCTGACAGCAAGCCTGTCAGCGTGAGTGGTTTTCAGCTCGACTCAGGCTTTTCTGCTAGGGTGAGCGCTTTAAATAGCCGTTCCCTGACACTGTTGAATGAGTTAGGCATTGATGCGACCTGGCTGGAACAGCATTCGGCATTATTTCAAGGTATGCATGTTTGGGATGGCGATGGTACGGCAAGCATTGAATTTGATGCTTCAGGCAGGATCGTTGAAAATCATCGTCTGGAGTGGGCTTTGCTGTTGCAGATTTCACAGTTAGGTTTGACGCCGGTATGGCAGTCAGAACTTTCAGATATCGAGTGTTTAGCAGATGAGGTTCGTATCCGTCTCAGCACGGGTGAAGAATTCCTGGGGAACTGTCTTATGGGGGTCGACGGTGCCTATTCTGATACTCGGGAAAGGGTTGGCATAAGGGTTATCGAGTGGTCCTATGATCAGACTTCCATGACGACTACGGTGCAGACGGCGTTACCGCATACTGGCATAGCGCGTCAGTGTTTTACCCGGGATGGGCCCTTAGCGCTGCTGCCACTGGCCGACCCACAGCTATGCTCACTGGTCTGGTCTGGGAGAAATACCTTTGATCGTATGGCATTGTCTGATGAAATGCTGTGCCAGGAGATATCCAGAGAGTCAGAATTTGTGCTCGGCCAGGTGACTGCCGTGGACAGTAGGTTTGAGTTTCCGCTGCGTCAGGCCCACGCGGTTCGTTATGCGAAAAACAATGTTGTGCTGCTGGGCGATGCCGCGCACAGTATCCATCCCCTGGCGGGTCAGGGTGTGAATCTTGGTTTTGCCGATGTGCACAGTTTAGTCAGTGCTCTGGCAGTACTTAAATTAACCCCGACCCGGTCCATGGCGAAAATATTTGAAAAATACCAGCGCCAGCAGAGGCCCAGGAATCTGTTGATGACGGCCACCATGGAAAGCATTAAGCGATTGTTTGACACCGATCATAGTTTTGTTCGCTGGGCGAGAAATACGGGTATGGATTGGTTGGATGGTCAGGATCTGATCAAGGCCCAGTTGGAAAGAGTGGCGTCGGGTCTGTAGGTGTTTTATGCCGGGACTTGAATAGACCTGTTGATGAAGTTGACGGATTTGCAATCTTATGGCAGCAAGATGCTGTTAAACTACCAGTCCAGCTTGTGGGATTTTGAACCGTGACCAGAAAAACATCGCTGCATCGCCTCCATCTGCAGTTAGGTGGGAAGATGGTAGATTTCAGCGGCTGGCATCTGCCGATTCACTATGGATCGCAGCTCCAGGAACATACCACCGTTAGAAACAGTGTTGGCATGTTTGATGTGTCCCATATGACAGTATTGGAGATCCAGGGGCGGGATTCAGAAGCTTTTCTCAGATTTGTTCTGGCCAATGACATTGGTCTTTTGAAGGAAAGCGGTAAGGCCATGTACAGCGCCATGCTGAATGAAGCAGGGGGCATTATTGATGACGTTATTGTCTACGCTAATCGCCCTGATTTTCTGATGGTTGTGAACTGTTCCAGAAGGGCCACCGATATGGCGTGGTTGGCGCAGTGTGTGACTGGATTTAGTTGCCAAATCAGAGAGCGAACAGACCTTTCAATTATAGCGTTGCAAGGTCCGCAGGCGTTGACAGTTTTTCAGGCTACTGGCAGCCAGGAACAGACCCAACGGGTGGCTGGCCTGAAACCGTTTCAGGGGGGCTACGCTGGTGACTGGTATCTTGCCAGAACAGGCTATACCGGTGAGCAGGGTCTGGAGATAATATTACCTCACCAGGCGGCTGTGGGGCTCTGGGGGCAGTTATCAGATAATAAAGTGGCGGCCATTGGTCTGGGAGCTCGGGATACTTTGCGCCTGGAGGCAGGCATGAATCTGTGGGGCAACGATATGGATGAATCCATTAGTCCTTTTGAAGCTAATATGGCCCGGACAGTGGTCATGGATGATCATCAATTTGTTGGTAGCGCTGCGCTGCTGGCACAGACCGAGAAGGGCGTTGATAGACAGTTAATAGGTATTATCATGCAAGGCAAGGGCGTCTTGCGAGCACAATACCCGGTGCACCAAGGAACAAAGGTGGTGGGTAAGATTACCAGTGGCGCCTTCTCACCGACATTGCAGCGCGGTATCGCCCTGGCACGTATCAGGTCGTGTACGGGGCCACTGAGCGTTGCCATACGTGGCAAGCAGGTGCCGGTAGATCGGGTCAGGCTGCCATTTGCACGCAATGGTCGACCCGTTTATAGCATCATGCCCTCGGCAAGCTGAATAAGTGATGGCGATAGTAGAAGACTGGATGAAGGTGGTTATCCGTCGAGACCAAGATTTAGTAAAAAAAATAGGATTAGGGAGTTCGTAATGGCAGAGGTCAGGAGTAATTTAAATTATGCTGCGTCTCACGAATGGGTTGAGCTGAAAGACGGAATTGCTACCGTAGGCATCAGTGACTATGCCCAGGAAGCGCTGGGAGATGTTGTCTTTGTAGAGCTTCCGGAAATGGACCAGCAGTTCCAGGCAGGTGATGAAATCGCTGTGATAGAATCAGTGAAAGCAGCATCGGATATTTACGCGCCCGTTGCCGGGATAGTGGTCGCTGTCAATGAAGTGCTGGAGGCTGAGCCTGAAGCGGTTAACAGTGCCCCATATGAAGCCGGCTGGATCTTCAAATTAAGTTTGAGCGAGCCAGAGGCAGAGCAGAATCTATTGACCGCCGAGCAGTATGCAGCGCTGTGTGAATCCCAAGACCATTAACAAGGCCATTAACAAGGCCATTAACAAGGCCATTAAGAAGAACACTAAGAAGACCACTAAGAAGACCACTAAGAAGACCAACATTAACCTGTTAAATAGCGTTATTTGAACTATGCCGTTTATTCCCCATACAGAGGATGACGAAAAAAGCATGCTTGATGCGATAGGTGTAGCCAGCATTGACAAGCTTTTTGATGAGATACCAGCCTCTATAATAGCCTCGCCAATTGATCAGATACCCCCAGGGGAGTCGGAGATGGCGATGCTGCGGCTGATGCAAGAACGCGCTCGCCGCGATCATGTCGACTTGTGTTTTATTGGTGCTGGTGCTTATGAACACCACATCCCTTCGGCCGTTTGGGATATCGTAGGAAGAGGCGAGTTCCTGACTTCCTACACGCCTTATCAGGCCGAAGCTTCCCAGGGTACTCTGCAGTTAATTTATGAATTCCAAACCATGATTTCCCGGCTAACCGGCATGGAAGTGGCTAATGCCTCTGTCTATGATGGTGCAACGGCATTAGCTGAAGCCATGCTTATGACTGTTCGAGCCAATAAAAAGATAAAAACCAGGCGCATTCTCTGTGCTGGCAACATTAATCCGAGATATTTCAACACCTGTGAGACCATTGTAAGGAATCAGGGCATTGAGATTCAGCAGCTGAAATTCGATGCTGAAAGCGGTTTGTTAAAGCCCGAATGGCTTGACCAGATTGATGACGGCGTGGCTGTGGTATTAAGTTACCCCAACTTTTTCGGTGGACTGGACGCCGTTGAGACACTGACTGACCTGGCTCACGCTAAAGGCGCGCTGGTGATTGCCGTGGTAAATCCTACTGCCCTGGCTATTTTAAAACCACCTGGAGAGTGGGGTGCCGCGGGTGCTGACATCGTTGTTGGAGAAGGCCAGCCGCTCGGGATACCGCTGGCTTCTGGTGGACCTTATCTGGGTTTTATGTGTTGCCGACAAGCTATTGTCAGGCAGATGCCCGGCAGAATTATTGGCCGAACCGTGGACAGGCAGGGTAAAACGGGTTTCACGCTGACTCTGCAGGCTCGCGAACAGCATATTCGTCGTGCTAAAGCGACCTCGAATATCTGTACTAATCAGGGCTTGCTGGTGACCGCAGCGACAATCTATATGAGCATAATGGGCAATGAAGGTCTTCGTCAGGTTGCCTTGGCGTGTCATTCGGGAATGGCGCATTTACTCTCCAGGGCGGAACAGTTGCCGGGGGTACGGCGGCGATTTGCAGGGCCTTATTTTCACGAAAGTGTGCTTGAGTTACCGGTACCGGCAGCTGAGGTTATTCAATCTATGGCCACCCAGGGCGTTTTGCCAGGATATGATCTTGGTGAGGACCATGACGATATGGTGAATTGCTTGCTGGTTAATGTTACCGAGAAGAAATCCGCTGCTGATCTGGATCGCTTCATCGAGGTGCTGGCAACTTCCTTGGAGGCCGTGGGTTAATTATGTTGATCTACGAAAGAAGCCGTTCTGGCAGGGTTGCTCAAGCGCAACTTGTGGCGCGTGAATCGCCATCGAGGCCATCAGACCTGGATGGGCACTTGCGAGTATCATCACCTGGGTTACCAGAAGTATCCGAGCTGGAAGCAGTCAGGCATTACACTAATCTGTCGAGTTTGAATTTTGCAATAGATAAACAGTTTTATCCCCTGGGTTCCTGCACCATGAAATACAACCCCCGAGGTGCTCATCAGGCTGCGAGTTTTGTTGATTTCCTGGCCCGTCACCCGCTAGCGCCTGAACAACATAGCCAGGGCTTTCTACAGTGTCTGTACGAGTTGCAGCATTACCTGATGGATGTGACTGGTATGCAGGCAGTGTCCTTGACACCCATGGCCGGCGCACAGGGTGAATTTGCTGGTGTTGCCATGATTCGTGCTTACCATGAAAAGCGCAACGACGATGCAAGAACAGAAATTCTAGTTCCAGAGGCAGCTCATGGAACCAATCCGGCAACCGCTGTTATGTGTGGTTACACGGTGCGGGAAATACCGGTAACCAGTGAAGGTGATGTCAATTTAGCCGAACTTACCAAAGCAGTGGGCCCGAATACGGCGGGGTTAATGATGACTAATCCATCAACCTGTGGTGTGTTCGAACGGCAGGTACAGCAGATAGCCGAAGTGGTCCATCAGGCTGGGGGCTTACTGTATTATGATGGGGCCAACTTGAATGCCATTTTGGGAAAAGTGAAACCGGGCGATATGGGTTTTGATGTTTTGCACATGAACCTGCATAAAACTTTTGCTACACCCCATGGTGGTGGTGGTCCGGGTGCAGGTCCGGTCGGTGTTGGCGAGCGCTTGAAACCCTTTCTGCCCACGCCGATCGTCGGCAAAAAAAACACCCTGGAAGGCGAATATTATTACTGGCAGGGCTCAGATGAGATACCCGATACCATTGGCAGGCTGTCAGCGTTTATGGGTAATGCTGGCATTCTGCTGCGTGCCTACAGCTATGCCAGGTTACTGGGGGCAGAAGGAATGAACCGAGTGGCTGAGTACGCGACCTTGAATGCCAATTACATGGCGGCAGAAATGGCCAGAGTCGGTTTTACCCTGGCTTACCCTGATCGTAGGGCGACACATGAATTTATTGTCAGCCTTGCCAAGGAAGCCAAGAATCTGGGTGTATCCGCCATGGATTTTGCCAAGCGCTTGCTGGACTATGGTCATCATGCGCCAACTACCTATTTCCCCCTGCTGATTCCTGAATGTCTGCTGATAGAACCCACTGAAACCGAATCGAAGAGTGAGATCGATGATTTCGTAGCAGCAATGGCGATGATTCTTGAAGAAGCAGTTGAGCAGCCGGAGCTGGTTACCAGTGCGCCGCATACCACCACAGTCCAGCGGCTTGATGATGTTAAGGCCGCGCGCGATATGGATTTGACCTATTCAGAAGGGTCGTGATCAGTTTTTAGCGAAGGCTGATGATCTGCCAGGATTTTGACTTGGCTATTGCTTCCAGCTTGGCATCCGGATCGACAGCAATGGGATGGTCGACAAGAGATAATAAAGGCAGGTCATTATGAGAGTCAGAATAGAAAGTACTGCCTGTCAGTGAAATTGAGCGGGTTTTTAACCATTGTCTTAAACGAGTCACTTTACCGTCGGCATAGCTGGGTATACCGATAATGTTGCCGGTATAACTACCCTCGAGCAATTCTGCCTGGGGGGCCAGGATGTTGGTAATACCCAGTGCCTCGGCAATGGGCTGGGTGATGAAATCAAGCGTTGCGGTAATGATGAGTAGCTCATCTCCTTGGTTTTTGTGGCGTTCGATCAAGGCGATTGCTTTGGGTAGCATGAGCGGCGATATGACTTCCTGCATGAATTGCTGATGCAGTTGTCTGAGGGTTGCTAGTTTGATTCTGGATAAGGGCTCGCAGGAAAATGCAAGATAAGCGTCAACGTCTAAGGTTCCGTTGAGGTATTGTTGGTAAAACAGATTGTTCTGTTGCCGGTATTGGTAGCCATCAACAAGGCCTAGTTTAGAAATAAATTCTCCCCAGGCATGGTCGCTGTCGCCGGCGATCAGAGTTTCATCCAGGTCAAAGATAGTGAGTGCCATGTGCAGATCCTGATTCGATGTGATAGCCATTACATGGTATACCTCATGTAGAGGATGTTATGTTTTTGGCAAAGGACGATATTATAATATTTATTAGGATATAGGACATGATCGATCAGGATGGTTATCGAGCCAATGTCTGTATGGTTATCGTGAACCGGTCAGGCCAGGTTTTTTGGGCAAAACGAGCCAGGGAGAATGCCTGGCAGTTCCCCCAGGGTGGTATTGATGCAAAAGAATCAACCGAAGCAGCCTTGTTCCGGGAACTAAGAGAAGAAACCGGGCTTAGCGGATCCAGCGTCGACATTATTGCGGTAACAAGGCACTGGTATCGTTATCGGCTTCCCAGGCGAATGTTAAAAAACAGAAGCTCTACTTTTGTCGGCCAGAAGCAGAAGTGGTTTTTGTTGCGATTTAAAGGCAATGAGGGTGAATTTGATCTGGATTACAGCGGATCACCCGAATTCGACGGCTGGCAATGGGTTAGCTATTGGTATCCTGTTAGTCAGATAGTGGGTTTCAAGAAGAATGTGTACGCCAAAGCCTTGAAGGAATTAGCACCGAGTCTTAACAAATGTATGAACTAGATCCACAGCTATGCTAGAGGAATTACGTCGGGTTGTTCAGGAGGTCAGTGCGGTCTCTGATTTGTCGCGGGCGCTTGAAATCATAGTTGATCGTACCCAGGCCATCATGGCCAGTGAAGTCTGCAGTGTTTATCTGTTCGACGAGAAATCCAAGCGCTATGTATTCAGAGCAACTCGGGGTTTGAATAAACAGGCCGTGGGCAAAATATCTCTGGGCACAAATGAAGGGTTGGTGGGTTATGTTGCGGAACGGGCCGAACCCGTTAATGTTGAAAATGTGGGTGATCACCCCAGGAATCAGTACATTGCCGAAATCGGTGAGGATGCTTTTCATTCTTTTTTAGGGGTGCCCATTATCCATCAGGGACAGGTGCTAGGCGTGTTGGTTGTTCAGCAAAAGAGCAAGCGGAAGTTTGATGAGAGTGAGGAAGCATTTCTGATTACCTTGTCAGCTCAGTTAGCGGGCGTCATCGCCCATGCTAAAGCCACTGGAACACTTTCTCTGGGCAGAGCCCGAAGATCTTCTCGATTATTCAAGGGCAGTCCGGGTGCTCCCGGGGTCGCCATTGGTACTGCGGTTGTAATCTATCCCAGTGTGGATTTAGACCAGGTGCCATATCGCAAAATCCGTAATGTAGCCAGAGAGGTTGATCGCTTCGAAAAGGCAGTTGCTAATACCAAGCAAGATATCAGGACACTTGCTGAAAGACTGGCTGGCGGGCTGGAGCAGCAGGAATTGAATCTGTTTGATGCCTTTCTGCATATGCTGGATGATTCGGCAATTCCCCATGAAGTGCTCAGGAAAATCCGCAAGGGGCAATGGGCCCAGGGCGCGCTGAGACAGGTTATTCAGGATCATGTGAGTCGTTTTGAGGTAATGGAAGACAGTTACCTACGTGAGCGCGGCAACGATATCAAAGATATTGGCGTACGTATTCTCGGTCATTTAGAAAAGACAGATCGTCGTAAGATGCATTTCCCAAGAGACGCTATTCTAGTTGGCAATGACCTCTCTGTGGGAGATCTCGCAGCTGTGCCACTCAGTCGCCTGAAAGCGCTGGTATCGGGTCGTGGATCGGTGAATTCTCACCTGGCTATTTTAGCTGAGGCGTTGGGCATACCGACGGCCATGGGTGTACAGGATTTGCCTATGGAATTGATTGATGGTGGCACCATGATTGTCGATGGCTTCCAGGGCAATCTTATTACCGCTCCGACAAACGCTCAGAAAGCTTATTACGATAAGGTCCAGAAGGAAGAGCTCGATCTGCAGCGGGATCTGGAGGGTATCAAGAATATATCCTGTCGTACGCCGGATGGCAGGCGTACTTTGCTGTGGGTTAACACGGGACTATTAAGTGACGTTGCTAAATCCCTTGATAGAGGGGCTGAGGGAGTTGGCCTGTATCGTACCGAGGTCTATTTCATGATGAATGAAGCCTTTCCCACTGAAGAAGAACAGCGCCTGATCTATCGTGAGCATATGCAGGCATTTTCCCCCTATCCGGTTACCATGCGAACCCTGGATATCGGTGGCGATAAGTCGTTACCTTATTTCCCGATCAAGGAAGAAAATCCTTTTCTCGGCTGGCGCGGTATTCGTGTTTCGCTTGATCATCCAGAAATATTCCTGGCCCAGATCAGGGCCATGATCAGAGCCAGCGAAGGCATTGAATCCTATCTCAGGATTATGCTGCCAATGGTCAGCAGTGTCTCTGAAATTGATGCGGCCAAGGTGCTGATCAAGCAGTGTTATACAGAAATAAGGGAAGAAGGTGCTAATGTAGGAATGCCTGATATTGGTGTCATGATCGAAGTTCCGGCCGCTGTCTATCAGGCTGCTGACATTCTTGAGCGGGTGGATTTTTTGTCCGTTGGCAGTAATGACCTGGTGCAGTATATGCTTGCCGTGGATCGCAACAATTCCCGGGTTGCCGGTCTTTATCAGGAATTTCATCCAGCCGTCTTAAAAGCGCTGTATTATGTGGCGCAGACGGCGAATAAGGCTAAGAAAGGGGTTGGTATTTGTGGTGAGATGGCTGGTAATCCAGCCGCTGCTTTGCTGTTAATGGCTATGGGCTACCAGGTTCTGTCGATGAACTCGCCTAATCTTCTCATGGTAAAGAAAGCGCTTACCACGGTCAGTTTCGAGCAGTCGCAGGCGTTGTTAAAAGAAGTACTGGAAATGAATTCCGCAGATGAGATAAAACAGCGAGTAGAAAACGTATTGCGGGAAAACGGCTTGAGCCAGATTGTTCGCTCAAGGCGTTAGTGTTGCCAGATAAAGCTTCGCTGGTCATCAGGTCTGCCTGCAGGCGGGTAGGCCAGTTCCATAAACGAGAGTTCATGGCGTTGTATTTTTACCAGGGTGGAGACACAGGTTCCATAGCCTGGAGAGGCGATAAAGCTATTCGAAAAGTCTCTATCATCTCCTCTGTCCTGGAGCAGGCCAAGCATGGCATTGTCTAATTCTGAACTCGGTTTTTCTTTGAGTAGTCGCTGCAGTTTACGAGTGCCTTCGCTTACCTTGGGCCAGTTGCAATCCAGCGTTTGATTCGATAAGCCATAGTAGCCCGGTGCTAGCTGGTTTAATTGATCGGTACGATTGTTATAATAAAAGCAGCCGGTTTTATCCATCAGGATAAGATTGAAGCCACGATATTCTGATCTTTTTGTGCGGATTTGATTCAGGTACTCAGAGGCAGGCTGCTTCAGGAATAAGAAGTCGCTGACCAGTTCACCGCGACTACGTGGCGGTAGCAGCCCGGATAAGTCTTCTCGAAAGTTGGTAACAGCAGCAAACCGATTTGACCGGTCAACGCCCAGCCAGGATCCACCTGCTTGAAGATCCCTGCCGGCCAGTACTTCTTTATTTGTTTCCCAAAAATGTGCTCTTGCCGCTTCCCGCTGATAGAATTCATCACGATTGGCAGCAACCACTAATTGGTATAGGTCGTTGGGTTGATAGGCAAATAAAATTAGGCACATGATAAGCAGGCAAATTCACAGTCTACCAGAATGGTTGACCTGTGCATTCATTAATCAATAACCTGGGATGGACAAAATGTGGCACTACCCTCAAATTGACCCGGTGGCCATTGCTCTGGGTCCGTTTAATATTCACTGGTATGCAATCAGTTATTTGGCCGCTATATTTCTGTGTTGGCGAGTCATGTTGTATCGAGCAGCCTGGTCGAAACCGGCCTGGTCCGAGGAACAGATATCTGATCTGATATTTTATGGCGTGCTGGGCGTTATTCTCGGTGGTCGTATGGGTTATATGCTGTTCTACGGCTTTGATAATTTACTGGCTAATCCGTTGACCCTGTTTAAAGTCTGGCAGGGCGGAATGTCTTTTCATGGTGGCCTGCTCGGTGTGATCATTGCCGGGCTTTATTTTGCCCACAGGCAGGGCCGTTCTTTTCTGGCAGTGACGGATTTTGTTGCACCCGCTATTCCGTTAGGTCTGGGTTGTGGACGGATCGGTAATTTTATCAATGCTGAGTTACCCGGTAGAATCACTGACCTGCCCTGGGCCCTGGTTTACCCTGGAGAGACAATAGCCAGGCATCCTTCGAGTCTGTACCAGGCCTGCCTTGAAGGGCCAATACTGTTTATTGTTATATGGTTACTCGCAGGTCGAAATCAGAAAACAGGGTTTATCTCGGGAGCATTCCTTATTGCCTATGGCTTGCTTAGGTTCGTTTCTGAATTTTTCAGGGCACCGGATAGTCATATGGGTTTTGTAGCACTGGGATGGATGTCGCAGGGTCAGCTGTTGTGCATTCCAATGTTATTAACAGGTGCATTGGTGGTATGGCTGGTGCTGGCAGATCGCATCGGCAACAGAAACCAGTGAAAAAGAGCGGACAGGAATTCAATACATCAGGAAACGGTAAGCTATGATCATTCAACCTAGAATAAAGGGATTCCTTTGCACCACAGCACATCCACAGGGCTGCGCGCAGGATGTAGAGAATCAGATCAGTAGGGTCAGGGCAGGTGGTCTCATCAAGGCAGGTCCCCGGCGAGTTCTGGTAATAGGATCATCCGGAGGCTATGGCCTGGCTTCCAGAATCAGTGCCGCTTTTGGCTGTTCTGCAGCAACTATTGGGGTTTTCTTTGAGCGAGCTTCAAAAAAAGGCCGGACCGCGTCAGCAGGATGGTATAAGTCGGCAGCTTTTACCCGGGCCGCTCATGACGCAGGCTTGTATGCCAGTAACTTCAATGGTGATGCCTTTTCAGCAGAGATGAAATCGGCTGTGATCGATTGTATCAAACGAGATTTGGGGCAGGTAGATATGGTGATTTACTCGCTCGCTGCGCCAGCGCGCACCCTGCCTTCAGGAGAGACCGTCAGGTCTGTGTTAAAGCCTATCGGCGAAGCTTTTGAAGGCACCACGATTGATTTTAATACGCAGCAATTACGACCCCTAACACTGGAGCCAGCAGAGCCTGAGGAAATAGCCGACACTGTGAAGGTTATGGGCGGTGAAGATTGGGAAGACTGGATTAAGGCCCTGCTCGAAAATGATTGCCTGGCCGAGGGCTGTTTGACCACAAATTATACTTACCTGGGTAGCCAGGTCACTTGGCCGATTTATTATCACGGCACCATTGGTAAAGCCAAGGAAGATTTAGATCGAGCCGCAGCCAGTGTAGTCAGCGCACTTCAAGGGGTTGCGGGAAAGGCGCACGTGGTGGTCATGAAAGGGCTGTTGACCCAGGCTGCGTCTGCTATCCCTGGAATGAGCGTTTATCTATCCTTGTTATTCAGGGCAATGAAAGGTGCCGGTACACATGAAGGCTGCATTGAGCAGACTGACAGGCTATTCAGGACCCAGTTGTTTTCTGGTGAGCCGTTACGACAAGATAAATCAGGTCGTATCAGGATGGATGATCTAGAGCTTGATGACGCAATCCAGGATTACGTACGTCGTTACTGGCACAAGGTAAACCAGGAGAACCTGGGTGAACTGACCGATTTCGAAGGTTATCGTCAGGCCTTTCTGCAAATGCATGGATTCGACTTTGCGGAAGTAGACTATGCACTTGATGTCGAGCCGGATGTGCCTATGCCGCTGGAAGGCGTCGAATAGTCCGCTCGAAATCTCAGTGATGTCCTGTTTTAGCTAAGGATTTAGGCCTACACCTGAGCAACATTTAGTTTGCAAAATCAGCAGATGAACCGAGCCCATCTGAATGATCTAATCTACCCCGCAAGAACCTTTGCGCAAACCATCGCCGTTATTATCGTGGCTAACTCCGTGACGCCCTCGGCGGTCATGCAGGGTTTACTTGTCGGTCTTTTGCTGTATCCGCACGTTTGTTATCTGATGGGGCTACATTGGCTCAAGGAAATTAACTGGATACGCTGGTTGCTGGTCATCGATGCTCTTTGGGTCAGTGCTCTGGTTGCTTTTACGCCTCTTTTATTTATTCCGGTCCTGGCGTTGCTTGGTGCCATGTTGATGACCGCCCTGATGACCCTGAAACCAGGATCAGTCATTGCCCGAGTAATTTATTTGAGCCTGATGACCGCATTGCTGATAGCAATTCCGAGGATTCTGAACAGTGCGGCAGCGCTGTCTAGAGCAGATTTCTTCGCGCTGCTGCTGTTGCTGGGGTATGGTGGTTATCTGGTTGGGTTAGGTTTTTCTGAAACCCGTCTGCTGGGCATTCGACAAAAAGTTTCCTCAAGGTTACATGCTCGAAAAGCAAGTTCTAACCAGTTGATGCAGCCGTATCTGCCGTCCCAGTTGGTGACCCAGTTGAAGTCTGTAGAGCAACATAGCGTTGCAAGCATGCAACGCCTATATGTGACCATATTTTTTTCGGACATCAGTGGATTTACCCGATTATCCGAACTGACAGATGAGTCCGAGTTGATCGAATTGTTGATTGAATATTTCAATGTGATGTCGCGGATCACGCTGCATCATGGCGGTACGCTGGATAAGTTTACCGGAGATGGTTTGATGGTTATCTTTGGAGCCCCGCAGGAAATCCCACCGCAACAAGGCATTGACCGTTGCGTTAAGATGGCCCTGGAGATGCGCAGCAAATGGTTTGAGTTACGTCGCAGTTGGGTTGATCGTGGCATTGTGATACCAATCGGCCTACGCATGGGTATTCATTCGGGTTTCTGTGTTCTGGGTAGTTTCGGTTGCATGGATCGGTTGCAATACTCAGCATTTGGCTCGGTTGTTAACCTGGCCAGCCGGTTGGAGGGCCTGGCCGAAGATGATGAGATTTTGGTGTCCAGCAGCAGCTGGACCATGCTGGGTGGTAAATATGCTGGTGTGGCCAGAGAACCCGCGACTGTCCCTGGTCTATCCCGGCCTGTGCATGCTGTTCGTGTACAGGGCTAATCCTGAATTTTCTTGCAGCAATCAATTGGCACGGGCCATTGTCTATGGGTACGGGTATAATGCCGAAAAATCCGTGGGATGCCAATGAGTCAGCTATTGCATAATTCAGCCTTCATGAAGGCATGTCGGGGTGAAAAAACGCCTTATACGCCGATCTGGCTCAATCGGCAGGCTGGCAGATATATGCCGGAATACCATCAGGTAAAGGCAGGCACATCAAGTCTGGATTTTTTCAAGACGCCTCATCTGGCTGCGCAAGTCACCTGCGATGCCCAACGCATCCTCGGCGTTGATGCGGCGATTTTATTTGCTGATTTGCTGCCGATACTGGAGCCCATGGGTTTGAGCCTGGACTATCTGCCGGGTGTGGGCCCACAAATTGCCAACCCGATACGCAGCCACAAGGATATCGATGATATTCTGATCAGGCCGTCAGAGTTAACCATGCCTTACATAGCTGAAGCGATTCGGCTGATTCGTTCCGAGTTACCGGCGGATATACCGCTGATCGGGTTTGGCGGTGCGCCTTTTACCCTGGCATCCTATGCCATAGAAGGCCAGGGTTCTCGAAACTATGTGCACGTCAAGCAATTGATGTACGGTGATAGTGGTGCCTGGCATCGACTAATGGAAAAGATAACCGACGCAGCTATTGATTATCTGAATTACCAGATTCGCTCCGGAGTCCAGGCAATCCAGCTGTTTGATAGCTGGGTTGGGTGCCTGGGCGTGACCGAGTATCTAAGTTACGTTCAGCCTCATAGTAAGCGATTGATCGACGCCATATCAGGCAAGGTACCGATTATCCATTTTGGTACAGGCAATCCAGCCCTGGCAGGGGAAATGGCCAGAGCGGGAGGAGATGTGCTGGCCCTGGACTGGCGTTGCGATCTCATGGAAACCTGGGACGCAACTGACGTCCAGGCCGTTCAGGGTAATATGGATCCGATTGTTTTATGCAGTACGCTGCAAGCCGTGCGCAGTCAGGCCAGATCGTTATTGGATTGCGTCGCTGGAAGGCCTGGGCATATATTCAACCTGGGTCATGGCATCATTCCGGAAACACCGGTTGACCATGTTAAAGGGCTGGTTGATTTTGTCCATGAATACTCGGCAAGGACCGTGTCATAGCACTTTGGTTAGCAGTTTAGAATTCCGCTGGTAGTTGTAATAGGCCCGTTTATTTTCTGGTAGCGAGTCCAGTGATTCAGCAGAGAATCCCCTTTCTATGAACCAGTGGTCAGTTTGAGTGGTAAGCACGAACATCTTTTTAATGGCTTTCATACGAACCTGATTGGTTACTGCTTCCAGCAGCAGATCACCGAGTTCTCTATCGCGGTAGTCAGCATGAGTCGCCAGGCAGGCCAGTTCCGCCATATCCTGATACGGGTAGATTGCTGCACAGCTGACCACAACGCCACTCTGTTCAATAATGGTGAAATGGTCGACTTCTGATTCCAGTAGCTCCCGGGAACGTTTCACCAGATAGCCTGCTTGTTCAAGGGGTTCAATCAGGGCAATGATCCCAGGTATATCGCCTGCCGTGGCCTGGCGTACTCGAATCGAACTGTGTCGAACCACCTGGGTGCCAGAACCCTCTCTGGTAAAAAGCTCCTGCAGAAGAGCGCCGTCTCTTTTAAAACCAATGAGATGACATCTTTCTACACCCTGTTCTATCGCGCGTCGGGCAGCATGCAGGATAGGCTGCTCGGTGGCATTCAGATCGGCTGTGAGCTCATTACTCATGATTTCGCTGATGAGCTTGCTCTGATCGTCCATCAGGCCGTCGTTGGCAACGAAAAATATGAGCTTATCTGCCTTGAGTACTGCCGCGACTTCGGCGGCAAGATCCCTGGGATCAAGGATAAACGTCTCTCCAGTGAGTGAATAGCCAATCGGTGAGATCAGAACGATGGCAGGATTATCAAGTTGCTGGGTAAGCGCCGTTCGATTAATTTTTCGGACCCGGCCACTGTGATGATGGTCGATGCCATTGATGATGCCTTTTGGGCGGGCCCGAATGAAGTTGCCCGTTGTCACGACCAGGTCAGAACGGTACATAGACGAGTTAGGCGTGCCCGCACTGAGTTGTGCCAGCAGGCGGCCCTGGGTTCCTGAAATCAGATTAATACAGGAATCGAGGATTTCCGGGACAATGATGGCATCCAGGAACTTCGACCAGGCATTATCTTGTATGGATGCCCTCGATTGTTGTAGTAATCCGGCCCAGCCATGAACGATGACCAGCTTGATACCCAGGGAGTTCAGTAAAGCGATATCGCGTATGATATTGGCAAGATTTTCTGACTGCAGTGCCTGGCTTCCCAGGTACAGTAAGAAGGTTTTCTGCCTGTGCGAATTGATAAAAGGGGATGCATCCCTGAACCATTTTATGTGATCAAAACCGTTGTCCATGCTGTTTTCTATCTGGTCAAAATAAGCGAGCCGCTCATTATACCCCCAGCGCAGGAAAATTGATCCTGAAGAGCAGCAGCAATTAATCCGTTTGTTTCAGGAGCGACTGAAATGCTGGCGAGTTGATATTTCTGGAAGACTTAGTTGTGAGTCCGGGCAAAGCATCATAGTCAAAAAACGTGTAAGCTTAATGATCCTCTGCGTCGGCGGGTACTCTTTCTTTGGACGATTATCTTCACTCTGAAAATAAGCCAGACATTACTTTAAACTATCTTTCGTTAGTCAGCGATTTGTTGAATGAGGGTCGCCTGACGGCGCAGGATGCCGATGCGCTTTCCGTTAAATCAAGACGCGCGGACCAGGTCGGCTGGCATCCCCTGGAGCTGATTGGCGAAGAAGAAGTGGCCGATGCTTCAATGCCGGGTAAGAAACTGAGCATCGATACTCTGGTCAGATGGCTCAGTGAAAAATCGGGTCAGGCCTATAAACGAATTGATCCGTTGAAAATTGATGCACAGGTGGTCACCAAGGTGATGTCCAGTGAGTTTGCCCGTCGTCACGGCATACTGGCAGTGAGTGTAGACGATACGAAAGTTGAAATTGTCAGTGCCGAACCTTATGTGTCAAGTTGGGAAGCGACCATAGGTCAGTCTCAACCCGGAAAGAGTATCGTTCGATTTGTTGCAAACCCCGCTGATATTCGTCGCTATAGTTCAGAATTCTATACTATCGCAAGGTCTGTGAGTCAGGCCGCAGCACAGGGATTATCGACAACAAGCTTGGGTAATCTCGAGCAGATGCTGGAATTGGGTGAACTCGATGGTATGGAGGCTAATGATGGTCATATCGTTAATATTGTAGATTGGCTATTGCAATATGCATTTACCCAGAGAGCCAGTGATATCCATGTCGAGCCTCGCCGGGATAAAGGCAAGATCCGTTTCAGAATTGATGGCGTCCTGCATACCGTTTATGAATTGCCAGCCCAGATAGTCGCCGCCGTTGTCAGTAGAGTAAAAAGCCTGGGAAGGATGGATGTAGCGGAAAAAAGAAGGCCCCAGGATGGCCGTTTAAAGACTCGAACGCCGGAAGGCAATGAAGTTGAATTGAGATTATCCAGTTTGCCCACCGCCAACGGCGAGAAAATGGTGATGCGGGTTTTTGATCCGGATATCCTGCTCAAGAGCTTTTCCGAACTGGGCCTGGCGAATGAAGATTATCGACAGTGGGAAGGGCTCGTTGAAAATTCCAATGGTATTGTGCTGGTTACCGGGCCTACTGGATCAGGGAAAACCACGACGCTTTACAGTAGTTTAAAAAAGCTGGCTACCTCGGAGGTCAATGTTTGCACCATCGAGGACCCTATTGAGATGGTAGAGTCTGCTTTCAATCAGATGCAGGTCCAGCAGAATATCGGTTTGACGTTTTCCGAGGGTGTCAGAGCGTTGTTAAGACAGGATCCCGATATCATTATGGTAGGTGAAATACGTGATCTGGAAACCGCTGAAATGGCCATTCAGGCAGCTTTGACGGGCCACCTTGTTATCTCAACCCTGCATACCAATGATGCCCCGTCCGCGATTACGCGATTGCTGGAGTTAGGGATTGCGCCTTATCTTATAAAAGCAACCCTGTTAGGCGTGATGGCACAGCGCCTGGTTCGGACGCTGTGTCCGCATTGCAGTAAAAGCGAAACTGTCGATGAAGATGCCTGGAAATTGCTGGTTGCACCCTTTAAAGCCAAGGTCCCAAAGAAAATGCAGGTACCAGTGGGTTGCCTGGAATGCAGAGATACCGGCTACCTGGGTCGGGAGGGCATTTACGAATTGCTGAAGATGACCGATGAAGTCAAGCTTCTGGTGGGTGGAGAGGTTGATATTGGGAAATTGCGCCTGACTGCGATGAAACAAGGTATGCGCACATTGCGATTGAGTGGCGCACAGAAAGTAGCTGCGGGTGAGACAACAATCAATGAGGTCCTGCGGGTTGCGCCGATGACCAGCGTAGAGTGATTTTATTTTTCCATCTTTTTTGTGTTCCAAGCCGCCTGTCAGGTTGACTTAGATATCCTTATAGGGATTTGGGTCACCTTCAGGTCTGGTTTTGAATCTTCTATGCAGCCACAGATATTGTTCAGGTGCTTTCCTAACAGCGTCTTCAATGAGCACATTCAATGCGGTTGCATCTGTGTAGCTGTCTCCGCTGGGATAACCTTCAGGGCCCCGGGTCAGGAAGAGCTCGTAGGATTGATCATTGTTGATTCGGAAATGAGACATGAAAATAATTCTGGCACCCGTTAGTTCAGCGATTCTACCGGTAATCGTGATAGACGCCGTTGGTAAGCCAAAAAAAGGCGCAAAAACTGAGTGCTTTCGACCATAATCCTGGTCCGGGGCATACCAGACGATATGACCGTTGCGCAGGTTCTGTACGACCTTTCGAATATTCTTGTGCTCTATCGCTTCTGGAAAATTCCTGTTACGGCCTCGGGTCATAACAGCTTCAATTAATTTGTTTTTGTTGGTTTTGTACATGACATCAAACGGTTTGTGGGTGGCCAGCACGGCCCCGGCAAAATCCAGGGTTGCCTGGTGCATTCCTACCAGAAGTATTCCCTGATCGCTGTTTTTCATGGTTTGCAGGTGTTCTAGGCCATGGATTTTCACCCGATTTCGGTATTGCCTAGGGTCACTTAACCAGACCGCAGCAGTTTCGATCAGTCCTATACCAGTTGAACGAAATACCTGCCTGGTTTTTTCCTCCAGTTCGCGGTCATTTAACTGTGGAAAGCTGAGCTTGAGATTTACCCTGGTGATATTGCGGCGCCTGCTGGCGAATCTGTAGCCAATCCAGCCCACCAGGGCACCTGCACGAATCCTGCCATTTTGAGGTAGTTGTGTCGTCATCCAGGTCAGACCCAGCAGTAGCCAGATGAGCCAGTATCTAGGGTGTTTAAGCTCGCGGTCAGATAGTAGGGGTGGTTTAGGCAAGTTTGTCCCTGAGTCAAAAAGGCTTATTGTAAGGTGAAATGCCAGTCGAGTAGAGACTTGATTATGCTAGTATCCATGGATTCTTTGGATGAATAACTGGAATGATTCACAATATTGAAGCGGGCCAGGGAAACGAAGGTAATTTTTTGCTCTGTTGGCAGCGATATCTGGCTGGTCGACATCATTTTTTTCGTCTGCAGTCGTTGAAAAGGCGCCTTGCAATGTTTCTGTTGTTGTAATGGTGCGACGTCTATATACCTTTGTTTTCGCTATCCTGTTACCCGTTGTATTAATTCGGCAACTGGTTCGCTCGCTCAGAGAAAAAGGCTACCGACAGCAGATCCAGCATAGATTTGGTTTTGTACCCAAGCTGACCAGTGACAATCAGGTTATATGGCTGCACGCAGTTTCGGCAGGTGAGAGCATTGCTGCAATTCCTCTGGTAGAAAAACTACTTGCCCTCAATTTTGACATTGTCATGACTAATATGACCCCGGCGGGAAGGCAGCAGGTTAACCAGCATCTGGGTGATCGAGTGCTGAATTATTACGCACCCTATGACCTGCCTGGTTTTGTTGCCCGTTTTATTTCTCGCATACGGCCCTGTGTGCTACTCACTATGGAAACGGAACTCTGGCCAAATACCATCCATGTGTGTGCTGCCCAATCGGTTGCTGTGATGTTGATTAATGGTCGGTTGTCGGAGAAATCCTATCAGGGGTATAGGCGGTGGCCAGCGCTGACTTTGCCAATGTTGGAGAAAATGAGTTGGCTAGCCCTGCAATCACCCTCGCATATGGCTCGTTTCAGCAATCTGGGTGTGGCTGAGAGTCGTATGACGGTGACCGGCAGTATTAAATTTGATCAGCGTCTGCCGGCGGATTTTGAAGACCGCAAGGCACGCTTCAACTGCCTATTTCAGGGGCGTCGGGTGTTGATGGCGGCGAGTACTCACCCGGGTGAGGAAAAGCTAATGTTCGAGGTTTATCAATCTCTGAAAAAAGAAATTCCGGACTTGATACTGGTGCTTGCCCCCAGACATATTAAGCGGAGTTCGGCCATCGAAAAGTTAGTAGCGGAGCATCAGCTGCAGTCGGTAAGCCGCTACCGACAGGAGGTGGTTACTGCTGATACGGACGTGTACCTGCTAGATGTTATGGGTGAGCTTATCTATTTTTATGGTTTATCCGAGCTTGCTTTCATTGGTGGCAGTTTAATTCCCCGGGGCGGTCATAACTTTATGGAGGCGGCACTGGCGGGTACGGCCATTGTCTGTGGGGACTCGCTTTACAATTTCGAGGCCATTGCTGAAGCGTTCCAGGCAGCGGCTGCCATGGCGGTTGTGGAGACGCCCAGAGCGCTACTCAGTGAGATGCGAGCTTTGCTGAGTGACCCTGACAGGCGCGCCAGCATGCAGGCCCGTGCCTATCAAACAATGTTAAAGCAGCAGGGCGCGTTGCAGCTGGTTGAAGCTGAATTAAAGAACCGTTTTAAGCTGGGGATTTGAGTCAGCCCGATGATCTGCTTGTTATTTTCTTTGTCTGTGGACCGCTATCCAGCGGCTCGCTGCAACCGGGTTGCCGGTTGAGTCAAGCGGTCGGCGGCCTGTCTTCTCTGGATAAATGAAAGGGTTCTTTTTAACGGCTGTTATCCCGGAGTAGAACAGAACAGTCCTCTACTTATCATTAGTTTTAGTGCCAGCGTAAGGCTCAACGCCCCTTCGCAATACCACGTTAAACGGATAAAAAAGCAATCGCCAAACGTGATAGGCTTAACCAATCTCCGGGATGGATTTTATGAGTAAAGCAGGGTTCAAGAAAAATCAGCGTTATGTTCCTGATCTGGTCAGGGATATAGCAAGCTGTGATGCTAACTACATTAGATTGCAGCAGCTTTTTCCTGCTATGGATAAAGAAGATCACCTTGAATTTGGCTTGCCCGGTTCATCTGAAGAAGTGGATCAGGTCAGGCTTTCTGTTATTGAACGCTGTCCCTATACCACGTGCCTGCTAATCCAGGTGACGGCGGATGAATTGCAATCCCGGTGGTTGCAGTGGCCCAGTCTGGAAGTTCGAATCTACCATGACCTGGCAACTGCTGAGGTGATTTGTTTTGATCATCATCGTTCGATCCGGCAGCGCTATGAACAACCTAATCCGGATATGCATTTGCCGGATGAAAAGTCGCAGATAAATTGTTTTCTGGGTGAGCTGCTATCCCAGTGCTTAAGTCGCGGTCAGGCACTTAATCCGCTACCAATTTGCGCTTCCTGATATCGCTTAGTTTCGTTTAACGCTATACTCTAACGCCATCGAGTTTTGGTTAACTAAGGTGGGTGTTCCTGCTTGGTGATAGTGAGTCGAATCATCTGTGTCAGCAAAAGGTCCGTAGGTCACCTTTTGGCTTCGGCACGCTGCAGTTTGTCCGTATCCAAACAAATTATGAGTCGAAGTTACTAGTCGATGTTATTAGTTGAAGTTATTAATAGAAGTTACTAATAGAAGTTACTAATAGAAGTTATATAGAAATTATTAGGCAAAATTTTTAGTCAATGAGAATGGTTTAATTTAGCTATGGCAGGTTCCTATCAAGCAGATTCAATAGAAGTTTTAGAAGGTCTTGAACCGGTCCGTAAACGGCCCGGGATGTATACTGATACCACCAGACCCAACCATCTGGCTCAGGAAGTCGTCGATAATTGTGTCGATGAAGCCCTCGAAGGGCATGCCACTGAAATTCGCGTTACGCTCCGTGCCGACGGTTCAATGTCAGTCAGTGATAATGGCCGCGGCATGCCAGTCGACATCCATAAGACTGAGAAGGTTTCGGGGGTCGAATTGATCTTGACTCGACTGCACTCGGGCGCGAAATTTAATAACGACAACTACAGGTTTTCGGGTGGGCTGCACGGGGTGGGAGTCTCGGTGGTGAACGCACTATCGGAAAGCTTTGAAGTGTTTATAAAACGAGATGGCAAGTTGCACCATATGGCCTTCCAGGGAGGAGAAAAGAAATCTGATTTAACCGTCAAGGACACTGTTAATAAACGTAACACAGGCACGCTTATTAATTTTCGGCCTGACCCTAGCTATTTTGATTCTCCCAGATTTTCTGTAACCCGCCTGAAACATCTGCTACGCGCTAAAGCCGTTCTGTGCCCGGGTTTAAGAGTGTTTTTCACCGATGATACGGCAGCCGAAGACGAGCGGCTGTTTGAATGGCACTATGAATCTGGCCTGGAAGACTATCTGCATTCGGAACTTCGCGGATATGAATTGTTACCCCTGTTACCTTTTACCGGGACCATGGTGGGTAAGGAAGAAGCTGTTGATTGGGCGGTCCAGTGGCTTCCGGAAGGCGGCGCGATTATTGCTGAAAGCTACGTCAACCTGATTCCAACCGGCCAAGGGGGTACCCATGTCAATGGTTTGAGATCAGGATTGCTTGAAGCTCTGCGGGAATTTTGTGAATTCCGTAATCTGGTACCCAGAGGATTGAAAATCTCCGGTGAAGACATCTGGGAGCGATGCTGTTACGTGCTTTCTGCAAAAATGCTCGATCCTCAGTTTTCAGGCCAGACCAAAGAGCGACTCAACAGCCGGCAGATCGTGGCGTTTATATCCAATGCTGTCAAAGATAGTTTTAGCCTGTGGTTGAACCACCATGTGGAAGACGGTCAGAAACTGGCTGAGATGGCTATATTAAATGCACAGACCAGATTACGGGCAGGCAAGAAAGTTGCGCGAAAGAAGGTTACCACGGGCCCTGCCCTGCCTGGGAAGTTAACTGACTGTTCCTGCCAGGACGCCATGCGGGGAGAATTATTTCTGGTTGAAGGGGATTCGGCGGGCGGATCTGCCAAGCAGGCAAGAGACCGGGAAACGCAGGCGATCATGCCGCTCAAAGGTAAGATCCTGAATACCTGGGAGGTTGATTCCAGTGATATCCTGGCGTCTCAGGAAGTTCATGACATATCGGTTGCTTTGGGTATTGACCCTGGTTCACGTGATTTGGCGGGTCTGCGTTATGGCAAGGTGTGTATTCTTGCCGATGCTGACTCGGATGGGCTACACATTTCCAGTTTGCTGATAGCCTTGTTCGTGCGGCATTTTCCCGCTTTAGTAGCCGAAGGTCATGTATTTGTTGCCATGCCACCTTTGTATCGAGTCGATGTAGGCAAAGAAGTGTTTTACGCCCTGGATGAAGCTGAACGACTGGCGATTCTCGATAGAATCGAGAGCCAGAAACTGAAAGGCAAAGTCGCTGTCCAGCGATTCAAGGGATTGGGGGAAATGAATGCGCTGCAGCTCAGGGAGACAGCCATGGCGGTCGATACAAGACGCCTGGTACGTTTGAAGATTGATAATGAAGACCGTGCTAATGAATTACTGGACATGCTGTTGTCCAAAAAACGGGCTGCGGATAGAAAATCCTGGCTCGAGAGTAAAGGCGATCGAGCCGAGATAATATAAATCATCAGGAATAGCTTATGAGCGATCTAATTGGGCCCGATTCCACTGAATCTCAGTCGCTAGCGGAATTTACTGAAAACGCCTATTTGAATTATGCAATGTACGTGATCAATGATCGTGCTTTGCCTCATATTGGCGACGGCTTGAAACCCGTTCAGCGTAGAATTGTTTTTGCCATGTCTGAGCTAAGGCTGAATGCCGATGCCAAATATATGAAGTCTGCCAGGACCATTGGCGATGTCATTGGCAAATATCATCCCCATGGTGACGCGGCCAGTTATGAAGCGATGGTGCTGATGGCACAGAGATTCACGTATCGATATCCTCTGGTAGATGGGCAGGGCAATTGGGGGTCTCCGGATGATCCAAAATCCTATGCTGCGATGCGTTACACAGAATCTAAATTGACTCGATATGCGGAGGTCCTACTGGCTGAATTAGGCCAGGGTACAGTGGATTGGGCCACCAATTTTGATGGCACTATGGAAGAGCCCCTGGCCTTGCCTGCCAGGCTACCCAACCTGCTGCTGAATGGCGGTACTGGAATAGCGGTTGGTATGGCCACAGATATCCTGCCTCATAATTTAAATGAAGTGGTCAGTGCCTGTCTGCGACTGCTGGATCAGCCCGGTGCAACCACAGCGGAGCTGATGGACCATGTTGTTGGTCCGGACTTTCCCAGCGGTGCTGAAATTATTTCTACACCAGAGGAGATAAGACACACCTATGAAACAGGCCGGGGATCGGTACGTGCAAGAGCCATCTATGAGATAGAAGATAGCGATATCGTTATTACGGCACTACCATATCAGGTCTCAGGCACCAAGGTCCTAGAACAGATCGCGGCGCAGATGCAGGCGAAAAAGCTTCCTATGGTCGCTGATCTGCGTGATGAATCAGACCACGAGAATCCCACTCGAATTGTAGTGATACCCAGAAGTAATCGAGTCGACAAAGGGCAATTGATGAGCCATCTGTTTGCCAGTACTGATCTGGAGAGAACCTATCGCGTTAATATGAATGTCATTCAGCTCAATGGTCGACCAGGGGTTTGCTCCCTGAGAGAGTTGTTAACTGAATGGCTATCCTATCGTTCTGATACCGTCATCAGGCGACTGCAGTTTCGTCTGGAAAAGATCCTTGAGCGCTTGCATATCCTGGAAGGTTTATTGGTTGCCTTTCTTAATATTGATGAGGTGATCAACATTATTCGCACCCAGGACAAGCCAAAGCAGGTATTAATGACTCGTTTTGACCTATCCGAGCGTCAGGCTGATGCCATATTGGATATACGCTTACGTCAATTGGCCAAACTGGAAGAACAGAAAATACGTGGTGAGCAGGCCGAACTCAGTGAAGAGCGGGTTGATCTGGAAAAAACCATAGGCTCAAAAGCCAGATTGAAGACCCTGGTGAAGAAAGAGTTGACTGAAGACGCACAGGTTTATGGTGACAGCCGTCGTTCACTGATTGTTTTCAGGCCTGAGGCCCAGGCATTCACCGAACGGGAACTGCTGTCAACTGAACCGGTTACAGTTGTACTGTCTCAAAAAGGCTGGGTGAGAGCAGCCAAGGGTCATGAGATTCGAGGTGAAGAGCTGAATTATCGTACCGGGGATGAATTTCTGGTTATGGCCCAGGGGAAGTCCAACCAGGATGCGGTATTTATCGATTCACAGGGAAGAACCTATGCATTGCCTGCTCATAACCTGCCTTCTGCGCGAAGTCAGGGGGAACCGCTTACTGGCAAGGTCAATCCACCGGCGGGCGTCCATTTTAGTGGATTGCTGTTGGGCGAAACGACAGACCGTTATCTGGTTGCAAGTGACGCCGGTTACGGGTTTGTTGGTCGGCTGGAGGATATGATCAGCAAGAATAAAGCAGGCAAGGCTTTTTTGAGAACGCCGCAGGGTTCTCTCGCCTTGCAGCCTGCTGCCGTGTTGGATAGAGAAAATGATTTTATAGCGGCCTTTACCAGTCAGGGTAGGCTACTTATTTTCCCGGTAAAAGACCTGCCTGAACTGGCTAAAGGCAAAGGCAACAAAATCATTAACATCCCGGCAGCGAGTGTTCGCAATCGGTTAGAGACGATGGCTTATCTGGTAGCCTTTGGTGAACGTGACACCCTAATGGTGTTATCCGGTAAGCGCCATATTAATCTGACCATGAAGGAATTAGCGCACTATCGTGGTGAGAGGGCTCGACGTGGGCTGAAGTTGCCCCGGGGTTTTCAGAAAGTAGATGGTGTCAAACTGGTTCGCAAGCTTTGATCCAGGCTGTTTCAATCATGCTGGAAGTTTAACCTGGTTTTAGCCTGTGATCACCGGGGCTGTTCTTTATGATCGGCGTCCAGGCAGAACAGCTCGATATCTGATGCCAGTGGTGAATGGAATGGTTGAATGTCGTAGTGCCTGAAGTTTGGGTCATCATGAGGCTGACCTGTTTTGATAGCCCGCCTGATCATTTCATCGTAGATTGATCTGCTGATCAGTGGTTTTCCGGGGCTGAGCGAGGCCATATAACGAACTCGTTTGGCGATGGTTTCATGGTCTTCGAGCAAGCCTTGCGCCAGGGCCATTTTCGCCTGTAGACGACCCTCCGATGCTGTCACCAGGTGTTCGATAAAAATGGTAAATTCAAGGCAGTTAGGCAGATGTAGAGCCGAGCGGAATTGCGTTTCGTATTCGCCCCTGGCGATTTCAACCAGATTGCCGTGCAGCAGCTTGCATTGCTCCAATAAGGCCTGGTTTGGTATCAGTCGGTGGGGTGTTAATTTCACCGCCAGCAGGGTGCAGGAAGTGCACTCGTCTATCGAACTATCCGCTGTTCTACCAACATCTGCGGCGGCGGGCTGCGGCCGTGACCGGGCTGTAATCCAGAGAACCAGGAAGTCACCAAAGAAGTAACCTAGCAGGCAGACAAAGGCCACCACCAGGCTATAAGCAGCCACAGCAGTCCACAGTATCGATACCACGTGGCCTGAATTGGATTGGTCGTCGAATTCAATAACCAGACGACCTAAATATTCGCTTTGAGACCGGATGTCAGCGGTCAGCCTGGTGGACTTGGGACTGGTCAGCCCGCTTTGAACCAACAGTTTATTCTGCGGATCATAGATTGCCGTGAGCGATATATACTGTTCCCGAGACAAATCATCGAGAATGACATTAAGAGACAAAAGGTCTCGTTTTGCCAGGTAATCAGCAGTTACCCGCGCTATCTGATTAGCGGTACTTTGACGGAGTTCTTTGCTTTGGATATTGAGAGTGCTGGAAGCGAGTATCAGAATTCCGGAAACCGTTATAGCAGCAGCAGCGATCAACGGAATAGTCAGGGTGGCTAAGAGCCTTAATGGGGGTTGAAGCATAATAGGCAATGGTAACATTCCAGTCGGGAAGTATAGCGCATTGTTGATAGCGACTGTTCCCGATCATGCTAATAAGTGATAATAAGATTCCTGTTGTACAGATGCGATTCATGAATAATCTAGCATTGATAAATATCACCGGTAGAGACAAGCCCGGCTTGACTGCCTTAGTGACCTCAATCCTGAGTGAGATGGATGTGACTATCCTGGATATCGGTCAGGCTGTTATCCATGATTATCTGAACCTGGGAATCCTGACAGAGTTAACCGATGCGACTCAGGAGCCCCTGCAGGGAATTAGGGCCGCCATTGAAAAGGCCGGTCTCAGTATTAATATTAATAAGGTTGATGAGCATCGATATACGCAGTGGGTTCAGCAACAGGGTCGACGCCGGACTATCCTGACCTTGCTCTCCAGGAAAATTAAAGCCAGTCATGTTTCAGCTGTGTCCGTGATGATTGCCGAGCATGGGTTGAATATAGATAAAATCACTCGGCTCTCCGGCAGAATTCCCCTGGCAGGCTCAGAGAAAAAAACCAGAGCCTGTGTGGAGTTTTCCCTGAGAGGAGAACCTCCAGCACAATTTAGAGAGAATCTAATGGCTTTAGCCGGTCAACTCGATGTGGATATTGCGGTGCAGGAGGATGGCATTTTCAGAAGGCATCGCCGTTTGATTGCTTTTGATATGGATTCTACCCTGATTGATACTGAAGTCATTGATGAGCTGGCCGTAGTGGCGGGTGTTGGCAGTCAGGTATCTGCAATTACAGAGCTCGCGATGACGGGTCAGTTGGATTTTCATGAAAGTCTGCGCCAGAGGGTAAGCTTACTGAAAGGGCTTTCGGTGCAAGTTATGGCTGAAATCGCCGACCGACTACCTTTGACAGAAGGTGTCGAGGTGCTGTTTTCGGCATTGAAAATGCTGGGCTATAAGACGGCCATTATCTCAGGTGGATTTACCTATTTTGGTGATAACCTGAAGGCGAGGTTAGGGGTTGACTATGTCTATGCCAATGAGCTGGAGGTGGTTGACGCCAAGTTGACAGGAGAGGTCGTCAGGCCTGTTATTGATGCCAAAGCAAAAGCAGACATTCTGTCTGAGTTGGCAAGAAAAGAGGGCATCGCCATGGAGCAGACTATCGCCGTGGGAGATGGTGCTAATGATCTGGAGATGCTCGCCGCTGCAGGTCTGGGTATTGCTTATCACGCTAAGGCTATCGTTCGTGAAAAGAGCGATCATGCTATTTCGCGACTGGGCCTGGACAGTATCCTGTTCCTGCTCGGAATCAGTGATCGAGAGCACGATAACCACTGATGCAGAAACACGCCCGAGCCCGGGCGGGTTAATTTCAGCAATAGCGTATAGCCAAAGCTTAGTCTGAGGTGATCTGCAAGTGTTGTTCCTATGAAATCCAAAGGTATTGCCTGTATTATGGGGGCAGCTAAATCAGGAACCTTGAACTATGGCTAGTTTTTCCACCAATGAATTTAAATCAGGACTTAAAGTTCTTCTTGAAGGCGAGCCTTGCAGTATTGTTGAAAATGAGTTTGTAAAGCCCGGCAAGGGCCAGGCTTTCAATCGAGTCAGGCTGAAGAACCTGAAAAGTGGACGGGTCTGGGAAAGAACGTTTAAATCCGGAGAATCGCTCGAGGGGGCCGATGTCATGGAGTACGATATGGAGTATCTGTACTCGGATAGTGAATATTGGCATTTTATGCGAACCGATGGCAGTTATGAGCAATTAGCTGCCGACGAGGCTGCTGTCAGTGATGCCATGCAATGGTTAAAGGAAACAGAAAAATGTACGGTCACTCTGTGGAATGATGTACCGATCCTGGTTGTTGCACCGAACTTTGTTGAGCTTGAAGTCGCTGAAACTGACCCGGGACTCAAGGGTGATACTGCCAGTGGAGGATCTAAACCCGCAACCCTGACTACCGGCGCCATCGTTAAGGTGCCGTTATTTATTAATATTGGAGAAACTGTTCGAGTCGATACCCGAACAGGAGAATACCAGGGCAGAGGCAAAAGCAGCTAATCAATGAGTGACTGGCGAGCCCAGCCTTCGTGGCAGACACTGGTTGCCCGAGATCGACTCAACCGGGCTATCAGGGCATTTTTTTGCAGACGCGACGTCGTTGAAATCAGCACGCCCGTGCTGGGTTTGCGAGGTTCGCCTGATTGCCATTTGCAGAGTCTGGAAGTCTATACTCAGCAGGACAGGTACTTTCTCCAGACGTCACCCGAGTTTGCTATGAAACGGGTTCTGGCAACCTACGGTCAATCGATTTATCAGATCTGCCCTGCCTTCCGGCAAGCAGATCTGGGTCGCCTGCATAATCCTGAATTTTCTATATTAGAGTGGTATCGGCCCGAATTTGGGCTCGGTGAGTTAATGGACGAGGTTATGGCACTGCTGAGAAGCTTGCCCCAGGGCAAAGCCTGCTGGGCAGCTGAACCGAATCGGGTTTCTCACAGGGAAGCCTTTTTAAAGGAATTTGGGGTCGATCCTAATGTTGCGTCCATCGCCCAGCTGCGCAGTCTAATTGAGCGACATACCAGTCTTGAGGTTAATCATCTGGATCACTTTGACGATGAGATGGCGCGTTCGGATTGCCTGGATTACCTGTTTACTGAATGCATAGTAGCAGGATTTTCCGGACTGACCTGGGTTGTTGATTTCCCTGTATGTCAGGCAGCGTTGGCAGAAATTGATGACGCGGGCCAGACTGCGTCTCGGTTCGAGTTGTATGCCCAGGGGATTGAATTAGCCAATGGTTATCAGGAATTAACGGATGCCATCGCCATGCAAGAGCGATTCAATCAATGGAATCAATACAGACTCAATCGAGATTTGCCTGTTATGGCAATTGATCAACGTCTTTTATCAGCGATTTCTAATCTACCCAGAACCGCTGGAGTTGCCATGGGCCTGGATCGTTTAATGATGGCCTGGCTGGATGAGGATAACATCGGCAAGGTCATGCCTTTTGTTTGGTCAGCAAGCTAATACGGGCTCAAGGTTTTCGCCCACTTTTACTTTGTCTCCGCCGCAGACCCGCCAGTTGGTATGCCAGTCAGCGATCAATATAACGGTTGAACCCAGCAGGAACCGGCCGGCTTCCTGACCTTGATCAACGAAGTAACTGTCGAAGGATTCTTCAACAGCGCTGGCTGCCTTATAAGGCTCACTGTTCCACACAGCTTGCATGGCTGCGACGATCATGGCGCCCACCATAACCATGATTACATCGCCTTGTGCTGTGCTCAGTCTGAAAACCAGACGTTCATTGCGGGTGAACAGGCCATCAATGTGTTCAGTTGTTGCTGCGTTAACCGAAAACAGATCGCCAGGAATGTATTGACTGGATAGGAGCTGGCCCTGGCACGGGAAATGAACTCGATGGTAGTCATGCGGCGCCAAATACACGGTCAGGTAACTACCGTTGATAAATCGATCTGGTAGGTGATTTCCAACCAGGGCAGACAGTTCATAGTTGATGCCCTTGGCCTGGATCAGCTGGCCTGCTTTCAGATGACCTGATGCAGAGACCACACCATCCGCCGGGCAGCTGAGCTGACCGGAAACGGGGCGGCAGCCGGCTTCCAGTTCTCTACTGAAGAAGTCATTAAAGCTGTCGTATTGTTCAGGCTGCTGTCGCGCTGCTTCTAACCAGTTGATCTCGTAAAACTTTGAAAAAGTCGTAATCAGGAATGTTTTTAACCAGATTTTCTCTGATGCTGCTGCACAGCCAATCAATCTTGACAGCAGATGTTTGGGTAGAATCCGCTGACATTGTGCAAATAGCCAGTTCACAACGTTGCCACGGGTGTAGTTGAATCATTTCCCCATTCAGACCAGGAGCCATGGTAGCCTTGAATCGAGTAGCCCAGGTATTTTCCAACAAAGTAAGTCAGTCCGGAGCGGTGGTGGCTCTGGCAGTGCGTTATTATATGCTTATCTGCGCTCAACCCATGTTGCTGCAGCAAAGACGAGAGATCTTTTTTGAGGCACAGGTGATTTTCTGGGTCCATCAACAATTGCCAGTCGAGGTTAACAGCACCCGGGATGTGACCCCCCCTGGCGGCAAATTTTTTAGTTCCGGCAAACTCTTCCTTCGATCGGGCATCCCAGATAATCACATTCTCCTGGTTCAGAGTTGTCAGAATATCAGTCATCTCGGCGATGGGGTGCCGGTGAATTGTTAATTGTACGTCTGTAGCTTGGGCGCTGACGGGTTCAGTCTCAAGCGGTCTGTTTTCGCCATGCCAGGCAATTAAACCGCCGTCGAGCAAAGAGGATTTGGTATGCCCAATGACGTCCAGAGTCCATATTAACCGGCCGGCCCAGCCGCCACCTTCATCATCATAGACAACAAGCTGCTTGGTTTCGCAATAGCCTATGCTAGAAAATAACCGTTCCAGTTTTGACTTGTAGGGAAGTCGTCCGACTGCCGGAGGAATCCCTGCTATCAGGTCTGCTGGAGAAATATGAACGGCGCCGGGTATATGACCATTTTGGTAGTTATGATCGTGACATATATCGATAATTAAGAGGTTTTCATCGTCGAGATGGGATTGCAGAGAGGCAGTATCAATTAGTAAAGGGAGCATAGTTCATCTTCGATAAAACGGTAAGTTTACCTGAACTCAGGGAGAAAATTGAGTGTTGTGCCGCGATGATCACTACTGGGAATTGCCCGGAGACATAAGCATTTTTTTGATTCGGTAAGGCTATCGTAATTTTGTGCCAGAAGGGTTCTAATAGGAAGGCGCGTTATTTATTGAGAAGTGAAGTTCAAGCTATGACTGATTATTCAGAAAACCTGGTCTGGATCGATATGGAAATGTCCGGTCTAGATCCTGAAAACGATCGAATCTTGGAGATAGCCACCATTGTCACGGATTCCAGATTAAACGTTTTAGCGGAAGGACCCAGCTTGATTGTACATCAGGCACCTGAAGTACTGGCAAGAATGGATGAATGGAATGTTTCGCACCATACTGAATCGGGGTTGGTCGATCGGGTGGTTGCATCATCTATCTCAGAGGCCATGGCAGAAGCAGAAACACTTGCGTTTGTGGCGCAGCATGTCGATTCACAACAGTCACCTTTGTGTGGTAATACCATTGGTCAGGACCGTCGGTTTCTGGTTCGCTATATGCCTGAGCTCGAGGCCTATCTGCACTATCGAAGTATTGATGTTAGTACCGTAAAGGAATTAGCGATGCGCTGGCAACCTTCTATTATGGCCTCTGTTAAAAAGAGGACCCGGCATCGCGCTCTGGATGATATCAGGGAGTCTATAGACGAGCTGAAAGTTTATCAGGCTGCATTTTTTAATTAATTCCTGTGCAGTTATGAGTCGGGTCATGCATACATCTGGACAGCGCGTTTTACCTGGCAAAATGCGTCGTTAAACCTGATCAAGGGCAATTTTTCCTGCTTGTCTGGCAATGGCCCATTCGATGTGTTCGGCAACCATCTCTGAACAATCAGGTTGTTTTGCGATCAACGCTTTTTGTATTCTTGCAGAACCTGATGCGTTGCCCAGGGCAACGGCAATATTTCTCAGCCAGCCCTGGTATCCTGTTCTTCGGATGGCGGAGCCTGCAGTCTTAGTTGAGAATTCGCTCTCACTCCATTGAAACAGTTCCAGCAGATCTGACTTATCTAGGTTGTGCCTGGGCTGAAAATCCTGTTCCCGGCCAGTCTGGGCATAACGGTTCCAGGGGCAGACCAGTTGGCAGTCATCGCAGCCAAAAATCCGATTGCCCATGGCGCCTCTATGGACCTGTGGAATGGCACCACGGTTTTCGATGGTGAGATAGGAAATACATTTTCTGGCATCCAGGACGTAGGGGGCCACAATGGCCTGGGTTGGACAGATTGACAAGCATGCTGAGCATGACCCGCAATGATTTGACGGCCTTTTGGCGGGTTGAGTCAGGGGTAGATTGGTGAGCAATTCGCCGAGAAAAAACCAGGATCCTGCTGAACGATTCAGTAACAATGTGTTCTTACCTATCCAGCCGAGGCCGGATTTTTCGGCGAGGTGTTTTTCGAGTATGGGGGCACTATCCGTGCATGCCCGAGCGTAGAATGGCCCTAGCTTCTGCAGATTGATGTAATCATTGATTTGATTGGCGAGTCTCTTGAGTTTGTTGCGTATCACTTTATGGTAGTCCCGGCCAAGGGCGTAACGGGAAATGTAGGCGGTATCTTTTAGTTCAAGGGTTTTGCGGATACGCTGATGCTCGCCTTCAGGTAAGTAGTCCAGTCGAAGCGTTATGGCGCTTATGCTGCCGGCCAGCAGATGACTGGGAGAGATCCGCAGCGCCTGATTGCGATTCATATAAGCCATACTGCCGTGAAACCCGTTAGTTAACCAGGTTTTCAGGTGGTCTTCATGCTCGGTAAGGTCCAGGTTGCTGTAACCTACCGCCTGGAACCCCAGATCAAGGGCCCATTGATGAATTAGGGTCTTTATTTCTTCCATTTATGGGATGTTCCAGTCGGTATTGCAGCGATGAGTGGCATATACTTGCTCTGATCGTAAACTATTCTGGGTGGGCATAGATACTATGGTACTTTTCACTGCAGCTGATGTTCGAGCCATCGATCAAGCTTTGATTCAGGATTATGGCATATCAGGTATCAATCTGATGAAGCGTGCTGCCCGGGCCTGTGTGCACAGCATTGATCAGTATTTTGCTGATGTGAGCCACTTCCTGGTCTATTGCGGGTCTGGAAACAATGCCGGCGACGGCTACCTGATCGCGGCCATGCTGGCAGATAGGGGCTACCATGTTGATGTTGTAGTGGTAGGTGAGAAGAAAAAATTAAAGGCGGATGCCCGCCAGGCTTTAGCCTTATGCGAGCAAAGCAGCGCTCGGTTCTGCGCCGTTGAGGTTATCTCTGAGGAATGCCTGATAGTGGATGCTTTACTGGGTATTGGCGTTGTCGGGCCAGTCAGGGCCGAATATAGAAAGGTAATCCAAGACATTAATGAAAGTGCTGCAGCGGTGTTATCTGTCGATCTGCCGTCGGGTCTTTGTGCTGATACGGGGGTCAGTTTCGGCGCCTGTGTTAAGGCAACCGTGTCGGTCACCTTCATTGGCCAAAAACGAGGCTTGTACTGTAACGATGGCCCTGATGTGGCTGGCAGGATCTGTTTCTCTGATTTAGGCGCCCCTGCATCAGTGTATTTACAGGTAAACCCTGCCCCCGTGGAAATCCTGGCTGAACAATGCCTGCCGACACGATCTCGCCGGGGTTACAAGAATCAATATGGGCATATTCTGCTGGTGGGTGGCAACCAGGGTATGGCTGGCGCCATCATATTAGCCGCTGAAGCGGCGCTTCGTTCTGGTGCCGGCCTGGTGTCTGTTGCTACTCGCGCGGCAAATATAGGGCCCTTGCTAAGTCGTTGCCCGGAGGTCATGGCACACGCAGTGGCCTCAGGTGATGACCTGATCACTTTGCTTGAGAAATCTACCAGCATCGTAGTCGGGCCCGGCTTAGGGCGAGATGAATGGGCATTAGAGTTGTTTTCAGCAATTCTGGGTTCAGGCAAACCCATGGTTGTAGATGCCGATGCACTGAACATGCTTGCTGTGGCGCCTCGATATTATGAACACTGGATTCTGACACCGCATTCTAAAGAGGCAGCCAGGTTAATGGGTGAATCTGAGGTGGATGATGATCGTTTCAAAGTTGCGCAGGAACTGCAGAGGCGTTATGGCGGCGTGACAGTGCTGAAGGGATTGGGTAGCCTTGTCCATGGTGGCGAGCAGCTCAGTCTTTGTCCTTTCGGAAACCCCGGCATGGCCAGCGCCGGCATGGGGGATGTGCTCGCAGGCGTTATTGGTAGTCTGATCGGGCAGACAGCCAGCCTTTACCAGGCCGCCTGTATGGGGGTCGTCAATCATGCCAGGGCGGCGGAACAGCTGACCGGTGAATTGGGTGAAGTCGGTCTGATCGCATCGGATTTACCGATTGCAATCGGTCGATGTTTGTCTGGCAGAGATGCATCTTGAAAATCGAACTCGCTGATTTTCATAAGACTGAAGCGCTTGGCGGTGAGTTGGCGGTCCTGGTAGACGAGGGTGGTTTAGTTTTTCTACAGGGAGATCTGGGAACAGGAAAAACAACCTTGTGTAGAGGCCTGCTGCGATCACTGGGATATCTGGGTGCGGTTAAAAGTCCAACTTTCACGCTCATAGAACCTTATCTGATAGGCGACCGGGCGGTGATTCATTTTGACTTATACAGACTGGGCCACCCAGAAGAGTTAAACTATCTTGGTGTTGAAGAGTACTTTGAAACCACCAGTTTATGTGTCATCGAGTGGCCAGAGAGAGGTTATGGGTTTTTGCCGCAGCAGGATTTAGTGGTGAGTCTGGCTTATAAGAACAGTCTGGAACGGACTGCCTTGATCACTTCTTTTTCTTCAAAGGGAGCGCGTGTATTGCAGCAGCTGGAAACTTTTCAGGAACGCATAAATTGAAATTTATCGGTCCAATGCGAACTGGAGTGTTGTTGCTGATGCTCCAGGCAAGTATTGCTGTGATGGCGCAGCAGACGGTTGATGGAATCAGGATTCGCCCTGACCCGGAAAAAACCCGGCTGGTCTTCGATCTCAGTGGACCGGTTGAGCATCGCCTGTTTAAGTTGGATAAACCGGCAAGACTGGTTATTGATATCAATAATACCCAACTGCGCGAGACTAACCTGCCAGCAGAAATAGCTAAGCTGTCTAATGCTGCCACACCCATTGCCGCTGTAAGGTTTTCACCGCCAGGTCAGGAAAATCTGCGTGTGGTTCTTGATTTGAAGCAGGAAGTAAAGCCGCGAAGTTTTATACTGAAACCGATTGCCCAGTACCGGGATCGCCTGGTGATTGATCTGTTTACTGAAGATCAGCAGATTGAACATCCCCTGCAGGGCGCTGATAAGAGTGACTGGCAAGCCAGGGAAATCGTGATTGCCATCGATCCAGGGCACGGCGGAGATGACCCAGGTGCCATTGGCCCTGGGAAGTTGTATGAGAAGAAAGTCGTTCTTTCGATCGCCAGGGAATTAGAGGCAATTGCAGATCACACCTATGGTTACAAGGGGGTGCTGACTCGACAGGGTGATTATTATGTTGCCCATCGTAAAAGAACAGCTATCGCCAGGGAGAACCAGTCAGATGTATTCGTTTCGATTCATGCCGATGGCTGGAAGACAAGTTCGGCCAATGGCGCGTCGGTGTACACCATATCGCAGAGCGGTGCTACCAGTGAAATGGCTAAATGGCTTGCTGAAAAGGAAAACAGAGCTGATTTAATTGGCGGTGTGGGTAGTGTCAGCCTGGATGATAAGGATGATATGCTTGCCGGTGTGCTTTTGGATCTTTCCATGACTGCCAGCCTGAGTGCCAGCCTGGAAATGGGTGAGGCTATTCTGCTGGGCATAAAACCCATTAGCAGGCTACACAAGAAGAATGTGGAGCAGGCTGCTTTCTTAGTTCTTAAATCGCCTGATATCCCGTCTTTGTTAATAGAAACAGGTTTTATTTCGAATCCAGGAGAAGCTAGAAAATTGGCATCTCGGAAACATCAGAAGGCGCTGGCATCAGGTATTTTTAAGGGTATTGATCAGTACTTCAGGCGAACGCCACCTAATGGAACGCTGCTTGCAGCGAGACTTCAGGCAAACGAGCCGGTATTTGTTACCCATGTCATCAGGCGAGGTGACACGCTTTCAGAGATTGCTTATAGATATAATATTGGGTTTGAAGATCTAAAGCGCGAGAATAGCTTGAATTCCAATACCATTAGAATCGGACAGACGTTGAGGATACCGCAACTGTAAATGAACACTCGTATTCATGCTCTTACCAACAGGCTGGCTAATCAGATTGCCGCAGGAGAAGTCGTCGAGAGACCCGCATCTGTTGTTAAGGAGCTGGTAGAAAATGCCGTGGATGCTAAGGCGAAAACCATTGATATCAGTTTGGAAGCCGGCGGAAGTCAGCTGGTCCGGGTTCGCGATGATGGTTTGGGTATTATCAAAGAAGACCTTGAGCTGGCGCTGGCCCGCCATGCAACGTCTAAGATAGCGGTTCAGGAAGACCTGCAGGGTATCACTTCTCTGGGCTTTAGAGGTGAAGCGCTTGCCTCGATTGCTTCAGTATCCAGGTTACTTCTGACTTCCAATGCTCTGGATAGTAAATCAGGCTGGTCAGTCAGGTCTGCGGGTGAACAGATGCTCAGCATATTAGAACCTGCCGCGCACGGGCGGGGTACCAGTGTTGAGGTACGTGATTTGTTTTTTAACACGCCTGTAAGGAAAAAATTCCTGCGCACTGAGCGTACCGAGTTACAGAGAATAGAAGATGTTATTCGCAAGGTAAGTTTAAGTCATGCAGGTGTTAGTTTAAGCCTGACCCATAATGGCAGACTGGTTCGCCAATTTCGTGCTGCTGAAACTGAACTCGACCAAAAACACAGGATTTCAACGGTGTTCGGCCAGTCTTTTGTTGACCAGGCACTGTATTTTGAAGAAACCAGGCTTGATATGACTTTAAAGGGCTGGATTTCCTTACCGAGTTATTCCAGAAGCCAGGCGGATCAACAGTATTTTTTTGTCAATAGTAGAACTATCAGAGACAAGGTGGCGAGCCATGCAGTTCGGCAAGGATATTCGGATGTGCTTTATCATGGACGTCAGCCGGCTTACGCGATATTCCTTGAGGTAAATCCTCGCATGGTGGACGTTAACGTTCACCCTACCAAGCATGAGGTGCGTTTTAGGGATAGTCGGCAGGTCCATGATTTTATTTACAGGACGATCAATAGAGTTCTGGCTTCAGTTACTCCCGACGTGGTTGAGGGTCATGTAGCCGATGGTCGGCTTGGTGAAAGCACAGCGATGAATATGGCTGAGCAGATGCCGAGTTATGCTCAAAAGCCGATTCAATTCGGAGCTCGTCCGGGATCGTATGGCCAGGCGCAGTCAGCAGGTGGACCCAAGTCCTGGATGGCCATGTCGGCCAATGATGCTGGACGGGATTTGAGCGAACAGGAAAATCAGGTTTTCCCGCCTTTAGGTTTTGCCTTAGCCCAGCTTCACGGCATTTATATTATCGCCCAGAATCAGTCCGGTTTAATCGTTGTGGACATGCATGCGGCCCATGAAAGAATAACCTATGAACAATTAAAACATTCCATGGATAAGGAAGGATTGAAAATTCAGCCATTATTGGTACCGATAAGTGTGGTTTTGAGTGATAAAGAAGTCGAAGCTGTTGAGCAAATGCAACCGGAACTGGCCGGGCTGGGTATGCAGGTAGACCCGGCATCGGCAGAATCCGTGGTTATAAGGGGCGTGCCTGCTCTGCTCGGGCGTTCCAGTGCAGAGCAACTACTAAGGGATGTTGTAGCCGACATGCTTGAATATGGGAGCAGTGCTCGTATGGAGGAGAATCGGGACGAGATTCTTTCAACGATGGCCTGCCATGGTTCTGTCAGAGCCAATCGTAAGTTAACCCTTGATGAAATGAATGCCTTACTAAGAGATATGGAGGAAACCGAACGCAGTGGTCAGTGTAATCATGGCAGGCCAACCTGGTTTCAGCTTTCCCTGGGTGAACTGGATGCTTTGTTCATGCGGGGTCGCTAGTGACCCAGGTCTTGGTTATAACGGGCCCAACCGCCAGCGGGAAATCACAGCTCGCTTATGAATTAGCCGAAGAAGTACCTCTGGAGGTGATCAGTGTTGACTCGGCCCAGGTATACAGAGGTTTCGATATTGGTAGTGCCAAACCGGATGCCGAACAGCAACGTAAAGTTCGCCATCATCTGATCGATATTCGCGATGCCAGCAATCCCTATTCTGCTGCTGACTTCAGGGCGGATGCAGTCATGCTGATAGAGGAAATTCTTTCTCGGCAGCGGTTGCCTGTCCTGGTGGGAGGCAGCATGCTCTATATCAAAGCCCTAAGAGATGGAATTGCGAATCTACCCGCTGCTGATCCAGCGATAAGGTCTGAGTTAATCGAAGAGGCAGAGCAGTATGGCTGGACCAGTCTGCATGACAGACTGAAAAAGATAGATCCCCAGGCAGCCAGTAGAATTAAAGCGGCGGACAAGCAGAGATTACAGCGCGCCTTAGAGGTGCATCGATTGACTGGGCAGCCTATGAGCCAGTTACTTCAACAGGGTAATCAGCCCTGTCCGTTTGAGCTGACCGAAATTGCCATTATTCCTTCGGATCGGAAGATGCTTCACTTAAGGATTGCAGAGAGATTTGATCAGATGCTGGCGCGAGGGCTGATTGATGAAGTTATTAATATTCGCGCCATGCCGGGTATTGATCCAGAGTTACCCGCCTTGAAAGCGGTTGGTTACCGACAGGTGTGGAATTATCTGGAGGGGCAGTTCAATTTTGATGAAATGAGACAAAGAGCGATTGCCGCAACTAGGCAACTGGCCAAGCGACAGTATACCTGGTTGCGTAGCTGGCCAGATTTGGCAGTTTTAGATAAACCAAATCTTGCCGAGGTATTGAAAATCGTTGGGCCGGCCAGCATATAAGACTCAGGCGAAGGCAAACCTGACAGCACCAGTTTAACCCAGGCCATTTGATTAACAGATATCAAAGGCATCTTAAACGGTTGCAACAGAAGGTAGAATGTGTGGATTTTGTGGGCACACAGTTATTAAATATAAGGAGTCACTATGTCAAAGGGACAGTCATTACAGGACCCGTTTCTGAATATTCTACGAAAGGAAAGAATACCTGTTTCAATTTTTTTAGTCAGTGGCATCAAGCTGCAGGGGCAGATCGAATCCTTTGACCAATTTGTAATACTATTGCGCAATAGCGTCAATCAAATGATTTATAAATCAGCAATTTCCACCATTGTTCCATCTAAACCGGTGGTTATTGAGTATCAGGAAGACGAATCGAGTGAAGACTAGTTTCCCGTGGTAGATAAATTGTTCATTGAAAGACCCAAAGCAGGGCTGCGTGCCCTGCTGGTTTTTTCAAGCAAGGTCGATTCCAGCCTGGCCACCCTTGTTGAGCTGGAGGAACTGGTGGGCTCGGCGGGACTGGAAACCGTCGCTATCGTTATTAATCCGAGAAAAATCCCGCATCCCAAGAGTTTGGTCGGATCTGGAAAGTTACAGGAAATCTGCGATCAGGCGAGTCAATTTGATGCCGGTATTATTGTCTTCAGTGAAGATTTATCGCCTTCTCAGGAAAAGAATATTGAGCAGGCAGCGCAACGAAGAGTGTTGGGTCGAACTGGGTTGATTCTGGAAATCTTTGCCCAGCGTGCTCGAACCCATGAAGGTAAATTACAGGTAGAGCTAGCCCAGTTACAACATGCCGCTTCTCGATTGGTACGGGGTTGGACCCATCTTGATCGACAGCGAGGTGGTTCAGGCAAAGGTCAGGGCGCCAGTGCCGGTCTATCAGGTGATGGTGAAACGCAGTTGGAAGCGGATCAGCGCCAGTTGCGAGCCAGAACAAAGAAGGTCAACCAGAGGCTTGCTAAAGTGCAGCGGCAGCGCAAACAGAACAGAAAGGCCAGGCAGCGTTCTGAGACAGCCACGGTTGCATTGGCCGGTTACACGAACTCAGGCAAATCAACTTTGTTTAATGCTCTCTCCCATGCAGACGTGCATGCAGCGGATCAATTGTTTGCCACTCTTGATCCCACCTTGCGCCAGATAAGGTTGCCATTGACCGGCAAAATGATTCTTTCTGATACGGTGGGTTTTATCCGAGCCTTGCCGCATACCCTGATAGAAGCGTTTAAGGCGACTCTGGAAGAAGTTACCCATTCAGCTTTGATTTTACATGTCGTGGATGCTGCTGCCTCTGAGAAGCAGGAGAGAATAACTGAGGTAAATAAAGTATTAAAGGAAATTGGCGCTGATCAGATACCCCAGTTACTGGTATTGAATAAGTCTGATCTGCTTGAAATGGAGATTCCAGTCATTCGTCGTGATAGCGCGGGCAAACCGATTAGTGTCACTGTGTCAGCGCTCGTTGGACAGGGATTGGATGCTATGTTGACTTGTATCGATGAATTGCTTGCTGGCGAGCTAGTGCAAACCGTTGTTACTTTGAATCCAGAACAAGGTATGATTCGCGCCAAGTGTTTCAAGATGGGGTTGGTTATTAGAGAAGTTACACACGATACGGGTATAATCGACCTTCATATGCGAATCGGAAAACGTAATCTGAGCATATTGAATTCTGCTCTAATGCAGCGTTAGGCTATGTATAATCATAAGATTAATGGGAAGATAGATATTCGCTAAAGAGCGAAATGGAGAAAAATATGGCGTGGAATGAACCTGGCAACGGTAATTCTGGGGATCGCGATCCGTGGGGTAATCGAAATGATCAAGGGCCACCGGATTTAGATGAGGCTTTTAAGAAATTACAGAATAATCTCAGCAAGATGTTTGGTGGGGGGTCTGGAAGCTCAGGGGGTACTACCAGCAGTGGTAAAGGTATGGGGTTCTCACTGCTGATCACAGCGGCATTTGTTCTACTGATCGTGTATTTTCTATTGGGCGTTTACACCGTTGACGAGCAGGAGCGAGGCGTGGTCCTCAGATTCGGTCGAGTCCAGGAAGTTGTGATACAACCCGGGATTCATTGGAATCCAAGATTGATAGATGACGTCCTTATTTATAACGTAACCCAGGTACGGTCTCATCCTCATGACTCCGAAATGCTCACAGAGGATGAGAACATCGTCAAGGTTAAGTTGACGGTTCAGTATGTCATTAACAATGTTATGCATTACGCATTACAGGTAAAAGAGCCAGAAAAAAGTCTGTACCAGGCTACAGAGAGTGCTGTTAGGCATGTGGTGGGAAGTACAGAAATGGACGAAGTATTAACTGAAGGCCGCGCCATATTGGGTGACCAGATAAAAATCAGAATCCAGGATTACATGAATGTTTACCAGACCGGGATCAGCCTGACACAGGTCAATATCGATGAGACTGCGCCACCCGATGCGGTCAGGGAGGCCTTCGATGAGGTGATACGTGCCCGAGAGGATGAGGTCAGAGTCCGAAATGAGGCAGATGCTTACGCCAATCAGGTTATTCCAGAAGCAAGAGGTGAAGCGCAGCGATATATTGAAGAGGCTGAGGGCTACCAACAGCGAGTCGTGGCACAAGCCAGAGGTGAGGCCGAGCGGTTCAGGAAGCTCTATGCCGAGTATAAATTAGCACCGGAAGTGACTCGAGAACGGATGTATATCGATACCATGGAATCGGTTATGACCAATTCCTCCAAGGTGATGATCGATGTGAAAGGTGGCAACAATATAATGTATATCCCACTTGACCGAATTATGGAGCAGGCACGACCTGGTCAGCTTGATAGGAGTACTGCAGGTTCTAATTCGATCTCGCAGCGGCCTCAGGATAACGTTGTAGGCAATAGAAGACGTGAACGACAGTAAAAGCCACATAAGGATTTGAGGGGTAGATTATGGCAAATAGATTAATTGGAACATTTGTAGGGGTAGTTGTAACCCTGCTGATAGTACTGAACTCGGTTTATACCATTACAGAAATGGAACGTGCAGTACTGTTACGCTTCGCCAAGGTACACAATGCTGATGTGCCTCCCGGGTTACACTTTAAGATACCGTTTGTTGATGATGTGAGAATTTTTGATGGTCGGGTGCTTACCCTTGATGCGCCAGCCGAAAGATTCCTGACTTTGGAAAAGAAAGCCCTGATTGTTGATTCGTTTGCTAAATTTCGAGTCCAGAATGTTTCTAAATACTATACGGCGACTTCTGGAGACCAGCGGCGGGCAGAGGAACTGCTTAAGCAGCGCATCAATAATGGCTTGCGTAATGAGATCAGTAGAAGAACGCTGCACGAAGTGGTATCGGGACAAAGAGATGAGCTGATGGTGGAACTGGTTGGCAAATTGAACCTGGTAGCGAATGACGAATTAGGCGTTCTGATCGTTGATGTTAGAGTGAAGCGTATAGATTTACCCGAAGAGGTCAGCCAGTCAGTCTATAGTCGAATGAATACCGAGCGGGATATTGAAGCCAAGGAACATCGTGCAAAGGGTCAGGAACTGGCTGTGGGCATTATTGCTGATGCAGATAAACAAAGAGAAGTCATTTTAGCCAATGCTTATGGTGATGCTGAAGAAGTCAGAGGTGAGGGCGATGCAGAGGCGGCTCATCTATACGCATCTGCATTCAGTCAGGATCCTGAATTTTATAAATTCTACCGAAGCATGTCAGCTTATAAGCGTACCTTTTCTCAGAAAAGCGATATTTTATTACTTGATCCAGATAGTGATTTCTTTAAGTACTTAAATAATAGCAAAAGCCCCTGAACAATCGCCCGTGGTTTTGAACATGGTTGGCTAACAGGAACCTGAATTTGAATTTGCATGATCTATGGGTAGCACTTTGCCTTGTCCTGGTTCTGGAAGGGATAGGGCCTTTCATAAGCCCCGGTGGCTGGCGTGGCATGATGCAACAACTGGGCCAGACCGATGACCGTTATATCCGGATAGTGGGTCTCGTACTGATGTTGCTGGGCACCGGTCTTCTTTACCTCATTGGATAATGGGTTAATCATTTTATTCGGGTTTTAGCGGAGCCATTCTGTCGCGATGATCGGATAATCATTTTATTCAGGTCGGACAATTATTGAAATGAAATGGGTAATATCCTTCAAGGCGGTACTGGGTGAGTGAATCAAGTGATATGGACAAAATAGACCGATGGTTACTGCCAGATGGCGTGGAAGACACGCTTCCGGCAACTGCCCTCAAACTTGAAAAAGGCAGGCGGGTGCTACTCGATCTTTTCCAGAGCTGGGGTTATGAGTTTGTTATTCCGCCAATGATCGAGTTTTTAGAGTCCTTGCTGACAGGCACAGGCAAAGATCTTGATCTTCAGACCTTTAAGGTCATTGATCAGTTAACCGGCCGGCATATGGGTTTGCGAGCGGATATGACACCGCAGATTGCCCGGATCGATGCTCACAGTCTTCACCAGGTGGGTGCCACCCGATTGTGTTACGCAGGGACGGTATTGCATAGCCGGCCTGATAATATGCTGGCCTCGCGTACACCCATGAAAGTGGGTGCTGAACTATTTGGTGATCCCAGTTGGGCTGCCGATCTGGAAATTGTCAGTTTGATGGCAGCAGCTTTGCTTGCCCTTCAGGCCCATGATCTTCAGATTGAACTCGGTGACGTATCGGTGTTCAGGGAAATACTTGAGCAAACAGAAATACCGGTTGATGACCACGACCGATATTTTTCTCTGGTCCAGCGTAAAGCCCACGATGAACTCGTTAAATCTGCCCAACAGGATAATCTCGACCAGCGAGTTACAGAAATGATCTGCGAATTGCCCCTACTTTGTGGCGGCCTTGAGGTATTGCCTGAAGCAAGACGCCTGTTCAAGGATATGGACAATGTGTTGGCTGCATTAGATCGTCTCGAATTTATTGCTGCCGGTCTGACCAGCCGCTATGCTGATGTGAAGGTCAGTTTTGATTTAAGTGAGTTGCGAGGATACAGCTACCACACCGGCGCTGTTTTCGCAGCTTATGCCGGTTCATCGGGAGAAACTGTCGCTAAAGGTGGGCGGTATGACCATATTGGTGAGGTTTTTGGTAGACGTCGCGCGGCGACCGGATTTGATTTACATCTGCTACCACTGGTTGATCAGATCACGGTTTCAGAAACGTTCCCGAAAATAGCCGTACGGTCGGATCCCAATGGCGATCAGCAGGCATTATGGAATAAAATAGAAGCGTTGCGATCAGAGGGTTTTCGAGTGGTGGAAGGCGCCATTGAATACCTGGATCGTGATCAGGAACTGGTTTGGAATGGCGAACAATGGCAAATACTCGGCCGAGTTGAGAACAAAAAAGCATGAATAAGAATGTAGTCGTGATAGGGACCCATTGGGGTGACGAAGGTAAAGGCAAGATTGTTGATCTTCTAACTGAAAAAGTGGCAGCTGTGGTGCGCTTTCAGGGAGGTCATAATGCCGGCCATACGCTGGTGGTAGAAGGCGTAACGACCGTTCTTCACTTGATTCCGTCTGGTATCTTACGGCAGGGAGTACGCTGTTTAATCGGCAATGGAGTGGTTCTATCTATTCCAGATCTGTTTGCAGAAATTGATAAATTGGAAGCAACCGGTTTGGCGGTGACTGAACGCTTGGTGGTCAGTTTCGGTTGCCCCTTGATTATGCCTTATCACATTGCCCTGGATGCCTGTCGAGAGCGGCGACGCGGCAACCAGAAGATTGGCACCACCGGGCGAGGAATTGGCCCGGCTTATGAAGACAAGGTTGCCCGGCGCGGGCTTCGCGTGCAGGACTTATTCAATGAACAGAGCCTGACTTTCAAGCTTGAGGAACTGCTCGATTACCATAATTTCGTTCTAGAGAAATACTTCGGATCTAAGGCGATCAGTGTGGCCGAATGCCTGGCGGCGTCAGCTGCTTATGCCGATCGGCTAAAACCGTTAGTCGGCGACGTTGTTGCTGAGCTGGGCAGTCTTAAAGCGGCTGGTGCTAAGATACTGTTTGAAGGGGCCCAGGGCGCATTGCTCGATATTGACCACGGTACCTATCCATTTGTAACCTCATCCAATACGACTGCCGGTGCGATCAGTTCGGGTTGCGGGGTTGGGCCATTAGATCTGGATTATATCCTAGGCATAACCAAGGCCTACACCACTCGAGTGGGTGAAGGGCCTTTTCCGACCGAGTTGCTCAATGAGACAGGCCAATACCTGGCTGACAAGGGCCATGAATTTGGTTCGACTACGGGTCGACCCAGGCGGTGTGGCTGGTTTGATGGTTATGCATTGAAAAGAGTCAGCCAACTTAACAGTCTGTCTGCTATCTGTCTGACGAAAATGGACGTGCTTGATGGTTTGGATGAAATATCCATTTGCGTTGATTATGACCATAGCGTGGCAGAGGATCCCAGGCCGGTATACGAGGTCGTGCCGGGATGGCAGGAAACCACAGCAGGTGTACGGACATTGGCTGGTTTGCCGGCGAATGCCAGAGACTACCTGGCGAAGATTGAAGCTGTTTGCGGGATACCCATAGATTTTGTTTCTACAGGCCCGGATCGTGAAGACACGATTGTTCTCAAAGAGATTTTCTGAGTGCTCTGCCCCTGTTTTGGAGGCATTCTAAGTACTATTGTTGTGGGACGCTCAGGCTCTGATTAGCGATCTGCTGCCATGTTAACCCTGGTTAACGTGTCAGGTGTTGGTAGTGTACTTCCAGGGCAATGTAAATAACTGGGTTTGTAATTTGCGAGGGGAATTAATGCTCATTGATGAAAAGCGTCTGAAAGCATTCGCAACTGAGATTTTTGTGCGATTAAATGCGCCTGAAGATAAAGCCCGGGAAACAGCTGTGCATCTGGTTGAGGCGAATCTGAAAGGACACGATTCCCATGGTGTGGGCATGATTCCCAGTTATGTGAGTAGTGCCCAGCGGGGTCGGTTGGTTGTTGATGCAGATGCCGAGGTTAAGGTCGATAAAGGCGCGGTCCTGCTGGTGGATGGACAACTAGGGTTTGGTCAGGTAGTGGGTCGACAAGCGACCGACCTGGGAATAAAAAGAGCGACCGAGATGGGTATCGCCTGTGTCGGATCCCGAAACAACCATCACCTGGGTCGAATTGGCACCTATGCAGAACATTGTGCCCAGGCAGGTATGGTGTCTGTTCATTTCGTAAACGTGGTCGGCCATCCACCATTTGTTTCACCCTGGGGAGGTCGGGAAAAGCGCATGCAGACCAATCCCTTTTGCTGTGCAGTGCCTACTGATGATGAGCCTCTGGTTCTGGATATGGCAACCAGCGCGGTAGCCTTGGGTAAGATTCGGGTTGCGGCGTTAAAGAAAGAACCGGTTCCTGATGGGAGTTTATTTGATGCTCAGGGCTTACCCACCAATGACCCAGGTGCGATCGCCGCTGGAGGCTCCCTGGGCCCGTTTGGTCAGCATAAAGGCTATGGGTTGGCTCTGATCTGCGAATTACTGGGTGGCGGCCTTGCCGGTGAGTGGACCATGCAGGATGTGGACAAGCAGCAGGATTTCACGGTCAATCATATGTTGATGTTTATTATTGACCCGAACCTTTTTGGTGGTCTTAAGGGTTTTCAAAGAGAGGTTCAAGGCATGCAGCACTGGCTCAGGTCTTCTGCTCCGGCCGAGGGGTTTGATAAGGTCAGGGTGCCTGGCGATCCTGAACGGGAGTCTAAGCAGGTTCGATTGCGGGAAGGCATTCCTATCGACGATGGGTCCTGGCAGGCGATTTGTATTGCCGCAGCCAAGGCGGGATTATCCGAAGTGGAAATAGCCGGTTTTGTTAACTAGTTTATCTCCTGATGAATCCAGCAATTAAAGATACCAGGCAGGTCATTTGAGCACAGAACGGGTATAATTCGTATCCAGATTTACACGCATGTAGCGCAGTTTAGGGCTGCTGTTTACCGTTCTAATCGTAAATAAATGGTGCCGAGGAGAGGACTTGAACCTCCACGGGGTTGCCCCCACTAGCACCTGAAGCTAGCGTGTCTACCAATTCCACCACCTCGGCAATGAGGGTGCGCAGATTACAAGGACAGAGATAGTCTGTCAATGCGTTGATTAAAGGAGCAATCTTTGACCAGGGATCCCCACTCGAAACGAGAGGCAAAAAAGTACGCTAATCCGATTGCCAGTAGAGAGTTTATCCTTGAAACCCTGCTGCGGGAAGGCAGTTCCTTGACAGCACGCCAGCTTGCAAAGCGGCTCGATTTAGAAAGGCCTGACCAGAAATTGGCGCTTAAGACCAGATTGGCAGCCATGGTGAAGTCTAGGCAGGTTACCCAGGACAAGCGAAATGCTTATCGCGCGGTGTCTAAGCCGGATTTCATTACCGGCAGGGTTTTAGCCCATCCAGATGGATTCGGCTTCCTGCAGACGGGATCGATCGGTGACGATATATTTCTGTCGGAAAGGGAGATGCGCAGGGTTTTTCATGGTGATCAGGTCAAGGTGGAAATTGCCAGCAAACGAAGACGCGGTAAATCTCAAGGTTGGATAGTCGAAGTCATCGAGCGCTGTACGCAGAATCTGGTCGGCAGAGTAAGGGTGACTGCAGATGCTGCTATCGTTGAACCCCTACATAGAAGAATCAGGCACGAGATCGTGCTCGAGCAGGCACTGCCTGATGAACTGCACACCGGGCAGGTTGTATCCGTGGAAATTACCCACCAGCCTGAACTGTCCTCGCCTCCGCGGGGTAGAATTCAGTCGGTACTGGCTGATCAGTTGACGCCGTCTACGGAAGTGGCAGTGGTTTTGCGTAATCATGCCATACCCTACATTTTCCCGCCTTCAGTTGTCGACCAGGTCAATCTGATTCCTGATGTCATCTCTGCCTCAGATTCTCAGCACAGATTCGATTTAAGAAGTATGGCTTTTGTGACCATTGACGGCGAGGATGCTCGTGATTTTGATGATGCCGTGTTCTGTGAAGAAACCGAGGGTGGTTGGTGTCTTCGGGTAGCCATTGCCGATGTAGCGCATTACGTTGCTATCGGAACAGCGCTTGATGAAGAAGTGGCTCGCCGGGGCACGTCTGTTTATTTTCCCCAGCAGGTGGTACCCATGCTGCCCGAGAAACTGAGTAATGGCTTGTGCTCTCTACGACCTGGTGAGGATCGTCTGGTTCTTGTCTGTGAGATGAAGATCTCTACTGACGGGCAGCTGCGCGATCATGTGTTTTATGAAGCGGTCATTCATTCTAAGGCAAGGCTCACCTATAACGAAGTTGCGGATTATATCAGTGGTAATCAAGCGGCTTTTGCACAGCAGTCGACATTGAGAAATGCAATTGACCGACTGTTGCAACTCTATAAGGGTCTGCTTAAAGCACGTTTGAGCCGGGGTGCACTGGAGATCGATAGTCAAGAACTGGTCATTTCATGGGACGAGGAGGGGACCCTGTCAGGCATGCAGCCGGTTGCCAGGAATGATGCTCATCGCTTGATCGAGGAATGCATGCTTTGCGCCAATGTTGCAACTGCAGAATTGATAGAAAATGCTGGGTTGCCGGGGTTGTATAGGGTGCATGAGCGTCCCGAAGAAGAAAAGTTGGCCCATCTGGGTAATATCCTGGCTCAGTACGGGGTGTCGCTGGATACAGGCAAGCAGGCGATCACTGCAAGAGATTACCAGAAGGTTCTAGATCAGATCAGGACCAAACCTTATGCCCAGGCCCTGCAGCTACTGGTCCTCAGGTCTATGACTCAGGCTATCTACAGTGAGGAGAATCAAGGCCATTTTGGCTTGAATTATGCGGCTTATGCCCATTTTACCTCGCCTATCAGAAGGCTTCCTGATCTCATTAACCATCGACTCATTAAGCATATGATTGCTTCTGATTGTGTGAACCCACATTTGCGTCGTGTTGCCAGACCCGCCAGTGATAAAGCCTATCCCTATGACCTGGCGTCGATGGCAGCTTTGGCCGTGGCCGCCAGTCAGACCGAGCGAAAGGCTGAAGGTGCTGTCTATGAAGTTCTGGAATGGTTGAAATGCGAATATCTAAAGCAATTTCTTGGAGAGGATTTTGCTGGCAGAGTAACCAGTGTGACTAAATTTGGTGTGTTCGTTGAGCTGGATCAATTGTTTGTAGAGGGCCTGGTTGCGGTCGATACGCTAGCCGGCGGATATTATCGGTTTGATGCTGATAGCCAGCGACTTTATTCTGAGAGAGCGGGTGTCTCGTTTAGGTTAGGCGACGCCGTGATGGTACAGATAGCAGATATCAGCAGTGAACAGGGCCGCGTTAATTTAGAGTTACTATCCCATGAGCCCCTTGCCCGGAGTGACTTAAAAGCAAGAAAACCGCGAAAGCATCATGATTTCTCCGGTCGCGCTGGTGCCAAAGCCAGGGGCAGAAAAAAAAAGAAAAGAAAAGGCTAGAGTGGTTTGAAAGCGAACGCAATATTTGGCATACACCCGGTGCAGCGAGCCTTGCTCGATGGTTCACAGGGTCGGCTGTTGATGTCTGGCATACGTTCTAAGCGGTTGGATGAGCTTAGAATGATGGCTGAGGACTCGAGCGTGTCAATAGAGTGGGTGGCCCAGGAGGCCCTGGATCGGCTGGCCGGCCGGCAGGCCAATCATCAGGGAGTTCTGTTTCTAGTCGATACTGACTCAGTGGTTGAGTATAAAATCGAGGATTTTCTGGTTCCCGCTCAGCACCAGAGATGTTTCCTCATATTAGATGGTGTGACCGACCCGGGTAATCTTGGCGCTTGTCTCAGGAGCGCTGCTACCGCTGGCGTCGATGCAGTCATTGTACCTAAACATGGTACAGCGCCGATTAACGGTATCGCGATCAAGCGGTCTTCCGGCGCAGCCAGAAAGGTTCCTTATGTCGAAGTGGTTAATCTGGCTCGAACCCTTCGTTTGCTGAAAGAATCCGGCGTCTGGGTTCTGGGAACCAGAGCGGGGGAACCCCAGGCCATCGAAAGCATAGATTTCTGTCGTGACATTGCCATTATTATGGGTTCAGAGGATAAGGGTATTCGTCGTAATACGGCTAAACAGTGTGATCTTTGGGCCAGTATTCCCATGGTTGACGCTGAGTTCACCTTTAATGTGAGCGTCGCGACCGGAATTTGCCTTTATGAGATGGGTCGACAGCGACGCAGGTGAAATCTGTTTGCATCCTGCTCTGCAATTGCTTACTATAGCGCCCCTTTTTTACATTAACTCCTTGCCGCACCTGACTTACTGATCTCGGCGGCAATATACCGAGAGGAGCTCAAGCATGAGACACTACGAAGTGGTTTTTCTGGTGCACCCTGGTCAAAGCGAACAGGTGCCTGGAATGATCGAACGCTATTCTAATTTGATTACCCAAGCCGGTGGCACAGTTCATCGAGCGGAAGATTGGGGTAGACGGCAACTTGCTTACCCCATCAACAAAATCTTTAAAGCCCACTACGCGCTTTTAAATATCGAATGTAATCTTGAAACCCTGGATGAGCTGAGTGCCTCTTTTCGTTTTAACGATGCCGTGTTGCGTAATTTGATTATGGGGCGCAAGCAGGCTGATGTTATTGAATCGCCTATTATGAAGCTGGAAAACGAAAGTAAGGAACGCAAGGGCAGGGAAGAGCGCAGCCGGTCACGGCCACCTGTCACTGACAACAGAAAAGAGCCTGAAGCGAGCGCAGATAAACCGAAGGCGGAATCTGACAGCAATGAATCGGAGCCTGCGGCTGCAGAAGCTGCCGTTGCAGAAACAGCTGAAAGCGAGCAGGGAGAATAAGTTATGTCACGTTTTTTTCGAAGAAGAAAATATTGTCGGTTTACAGCCGAAGGGATTACTGAAGTCGATTACAAAGATATTGACTTGCTGAAGGCCTATGTTACTGAGACAGGTAAAATTGTTCCAAGCCGTATTACCGGAACCAAAGCTAAGTATCAGAGACAATTAGCCAAAGCGGTCAAGCGGGCAAGATATTTAGCATTGCTGCCTTATACGGACGCTCACAAGTAAACAGTGAAGGAGAAATTCGGTGCGCGTACTCGCAGAATTTGTAATGCGTGGACGAGGTCAGGCAAGCGTTGCCGCATTCCTGGGATCAGCACTGCCTCTGGTGAGTTGGATCAGTGCATCGATGGTTTCACTTGTCATTTTACGTAAAGGCAACAAGGAAGGCAGTTTAGTATTACTCTGGGCTATGCTTCCGTTGGGACTGAGTTACTATCTTGTTGGCGACTCAAGTGGTCTGATAGCTTTGATCGGCACGGCCATTCTGGCGATGATTTTGAGAAACAGCTTCTCCTGGGAATTGACGCTGCTGGCAGCTGTAATCCTGGCCAGTATAGGTAGTTGGATATTTCAGCTCAGTGCAGTCCAGGTTCTGACTACTTTTATTGAGTGGTATTTAGCCATGATCAGCTCATTGCAGTCAGAGCTGCAGGTACCTTCAGTAGAACAGGCCAGGCAAGCCATATTGGGCTATTTTGCTATGGGACAGGGCTACCTCATGGTATCGCTGCTTATCCTTGCACGCTGGTGGCAGAGCAGTTTGTTCAATCCGGGGGGCTTTGGCCAGGAGTTTCAGCAGCTGAGAATGTCGCCCACTGTGAGTTTGGGTCTTTTGGTGCTAAGCATGGGCTGTCTGTTGCTGAGAGATCAGTTTGGTGTCTGGCTGGGTGTATTAACCTTGCCTTTTGTGATGTCAGCAACGGGGTTTGTACATTGGTATTTTGCAAGGCGGGGATGGTCAGGGAATCGTTTTTTCTATTACTACCTTGCGCTGCTGTTTTTTTTCCAGCTCATGTGTGTGATGTTGGTAGCGCTGGCATTAGCGGATAGTTTATTGAATTTAAGAAAGCGGATTGAATTAAAAGAGGGTTAGAAATGGAAGTCATTCTTTTAGAAAATATAGCAAACCTGGGTAAGCTCGGTGATACTGTTATCGTTAAAGCTGGCTATGGGCGCAACTTTCTGGTTCCGCAGGCGAAAGCTGTAACAGCTACCGCAGAGAACCTGAAGGTCTTTGAATCCCGAAAAGCTGAACTGCTCAAAGAGGCAGGGGATCAGTTGAGTCGGGCAGAGCAGCGCAAAATAGAAATTGAAGCAGTTAGCATCACTATTTATGCGAATGTAGGTGAAGAGGGCAAGCTCTTTGGCTCAGTCACAGTACGTGAAATTGCAGATAAAGTTACCGAGATGGGTGTTGAGATTGATCGCAGTGAAGTGCGCCTTCCTGATGGACCTTTACGCAACGTTGGCGAGTATGAAGTGGAGATTGCCCTGCATATTGGGGTTCATGCTAATCTAAAAGTGATCGTTGAGGCCGAGGAATCATTTCCATCTTAGTAGCTATGATTTACTCTAGTACAACACCCTTGTAAAAGAGCTATCTTTGGCTATCGCATTTGATGACAGTCAGGAAGGACTAAAGGTCCCACCGCATTCCATTGACGCTGAACGTTCGGTGCTTGGCGGTCTGATGCTTGATGCGCAGGCATGGGATAATATTTCTGCGATTCTGACTGCTGAAGAATTTTACCGATCAGAGCATCGTCCTATTTTTCGGGCGATGGAATGGCTGGTCGACCAGAATAAGCCCCTCGATATCGTGACCCTGGCCGAAACCCTTGAACTCCACGGTGAGCTTGACCTGGTCGGTGGTATGGCGTATCTGAGTGAACTGGCGGATTCCACGCCGACAGCATCTAACGTTTCAGCTTACGCAGAGATTGTGCTCGAACGGGCAACGGTGAGGAAATTGATTGCGGTTGCGCATGAAATCGCAGAGAGTGGATTCAATCCTCAGGGGAGAGATAGTGCTCGTCTGGTCGACGAAGCAGAAAGCAAGGTGTTTCAGATTGGCGATGAGCGACCCTCCCGTGGGGGTCCGCAGACCATTCGGCCTCTGCTGACTAAAGCCGTGGAAAAAATTGATGAATTGTATCTGACCAAAGGTGCCTTGACCGGTATCAGCAGTGGTTTTAAAGATATCGATGATATTACCAGCGGTCTACAGCAGGCTGATTTAATAATTGTTGCCGGCCGCCCCTCCATGGGCAAAACAGCGCTAATGATGAATATGGCTGAAAGTGCAGTGATCGCCGGAGACAAGCCGGTGCTGGTGTTTAGTCTGGAGATGCCCTCGCACTCCTTAATACTGAGAATGCTGTCGTCGTTGGGCCGAATTGATCAGACAAAAATACGCACCGGGCAGTTGGGTGATGATGACTGGCCGAGACTGACTTCAGCAGTTACCCTGCTAAATGATAAGCCCCTGTTTGTAGATGACACGCCAGCACTAACCCCAAACGAGATCCGTTCCAGGAGTCGGCGTATAGCTCGCGAGCACGGTGCCTTGGGTATGATTGTTGTTGATTACCTGCAGTTAATGCAGACTTCTGGTACACCGGAGAACAGGGCGGTGGAAATCTCGGAGATCTCCAGATCTCTAAAGTCTATTGCCAAGGAATTTAACTGCCCTGTTGTTGCCGGATCACAGTTGAACCGGGGTCTTGAGCAGCGCACCGATAAACGACCGATCATGTCTGATTTACGTGAATCGGGTGCCATTGAGCAGGATGCTGATTTGATTATGGCGGTCTACAGGGATGAGGTTTACCACGATGACACTGAGGATAAAGGCATTGCAGAAATCATTATTCTTAAACAGCGTAATGGGCCAATTGGCCGTAAGAAATTAGCCTTTATCGGGCAATTTACCAAATTTGAAGATTTGGCTCGAGATTACGAAGACTACTATCAATGAGTGAGGTTATGGCGACGGCTGAAATCAGCCTCGATAGTATTGAGTTCAATTTCAACCAGGCCCGACTGGCGGCACCGAAAAGTAAGATCATGGCAGTGGTTAAGGCTGATGCCTATGGTCATGGCGCGGTGAAGGTGGCGCAGCGTCTGCAGGCTGCAGATGCGTTTGCCGTGGCCAGGCTGAGTGAAGCTGTGGAGCTGCGCCAGGCTGGCATTAGCAAGCCTATTACGTTGCTCAGCGGGGTGTTCCAGGCGAGCCAGGCTCAGCTGGCTGCTGACTATGATATCGATCTGGTAATTCATGATGAGTCCCAGCTGGAATTACTTAAGTACCAGTCTCATCGAGTTTGGTTAAAGCTCGACACGGGTATGCATCGATTGGGAATAGACCCTAAAGCCCTACCTCTTTTCTTAAATACCATCGCTGAGTCGAGGTTGCTGGGACTGATGAGTCATTTTTCCGATGCTGATCGACCGAGTCATCCCAAGAATGCCCATCAGCTGGAAAAATTACGGGCCCTGACAGATTCGATTGAAGCACCCCTGAGTATGGCTAATTCAGCCGCTATACTATCGTTTCCATCCTCCCACCTGGATTGGATTCGGCCGGGCATCATGCTTTACGGATCAAATCCTCTAATGGATAGAGAAGTTAATTTAAAACCGGCCATGCGACTGACTGCACCCGTGATAGCAATCAAGAAGTTAAACATAGCGGACACGGTGGGTTATGGCAGTAGCTGGTCGGCACAGTCCGCGGTCCGGGTCGGTGTGGTTGCCATGGGTTATGCGGATGGTTATCCAAGGGAGATAGGTGAAGGTACTCGGGTCTACCTGAACGGTCACGAGGAGCAAATAGTCGGGCGCATTTCAATGGACATGCTGTCGGTTAGTTTCTCGCCGGATCAATTGGCTCAGGTTGGTGATACCGTGGAATTTTGGGGCAATAGAATGCCTATAGAAAGCGTCGCAGCGCAGGCACAGACCCTGTCTTATACCTTGATGTGTAATGTTGGCCCCAGGGTTCCCAGGGTTTACAGAGAGGCCATCTGATGAAGAAGTCCAGAATAGCCTTTGTCTGTTCCGATTGTGGTTCTGAATACGCCAAGTGGCAGGGCCAGTGCCATGACTGTGGTGTGTGGAATACGTTAAAGCAATTGAATCTGGGAGGACCCAGAGAAAAGCGCCGTAGCGAGGGCTTCTCTGGCATGGCAGAAGCTGCCCGTACCCTGGATGAGGTGGATGTCGCCAATACACCAAGAATCCCTACCGTGTCTGCAGAGATTAATCGAGTCCTCGGCGGTGGTTTGGTGCCTGGCTCGGCCATACTGATCAGCGGCAGCCCAGGTGCTGGAAAGAGCACGTTGCTGATCCAGATTGTATGTGCTCTGGCTGAAAACCATGCGGCGCTGTACGTGACCGGCGAAGAGAGTCTGTCGCAGATAGCCCTGCGCGCCACTCGATTACAGTTGCCCCTGGATAAGTTAAAGGTCATGTCACAGACTTCAATTGAGACCATCAGCCTAACCTGGGATGAGGTAAAACCCGCTATTATCGTTATTGATTCTATACAGGTCATGAGCTCGAATGCTGTTGAGTCCGCACCGGGGAGCGTGTCTCAGGTAAGGGAAACAGCTGCAGCACTGATCCAGAAAGCGAAACAATCCAATACGGTGTTGTTTATTGTTGGGCATGTAACCAAAGAGGGTAATCTTGCCGGGCCTCGTGTGCTCGAGCACATGATTGATACCTTTTTGATGCTGGAAGGTGAATCGGACAACCGCTATCGGACCTTACGATCCCTGAAGAACCGCTTCGGTGCGGTTAATGAGCTGGGTATTTTTGCCATGACAGAGAAAGGTCTGAAAGACGTGGCAAACCCCTCGGCGATTTTTCTTAACCGGGCCGCTCAGGCGACCGCCGGTAGTGTGGTAATGGTTGTCTGGGAAGGAACCCGCCCTTTGTTGGTTGAAGCTCAGGCGCTGGTTGATCAGAGTAGTAATTCCAGCCCAAGGCGGGTGGTCGTCGGTTTTGAACAGAACAGACTGGCAATGTTACTAGCCGTTTTGCACCGTCATGGAGGCCTGCAAGTAGCTGATCAGGATGTCTTTATCAACGCCGTGGGAGGTATTCGAGTCGATGAAACCAGCAGTGATCTGGCAGTGGTCCTGGCTGTTATTTCCAGTTTCCGGAATAAACCCCTGCCGCAGGACTTGATTTGTTTTGGTGAAATTGGCTTGTCGGGGGAAATCAGGCCGGTACCCAATGGCCAGGAGCGTCTTCGCGAAGCTGCCAAGCATGGCTTTGCCATGGCTATAGTACCGCAAGGCAATGTATCAAAGCAGGCTGTCCCTGATATTCAGATCAGAGGCGTAACCAGTCTGGCAGATGCCATAGCGCTGATTGACGACTTAGCCAGTTAGGGTCAGGCAAGTTTTTTGTATCTGACCCGGGTTGGCAGGTTGCCCGTGTCACCCACACGTTTCTTTCTGTCTGCTTCATATTCGGAGTAATTACCCTCAAAGAAAGTAGCTTCGCTGTCGCCCTCAAAAGCCAGAATATGGGTTGCTACCCGATCCAGAAACCAACGGTCATGGGAAATGATCATCATCGAGCCGGGATAGGTTTCTATTGCTGATTCCAGTGCTCTCAGCGTTTCAATATCCAGGTCATTGGTGGGTTCATCCAGTAGCAGGAAGTTCGCACCAATCTTCAGCAGCTTTGCAAGATGCACCCGGTTGCGCTCACCGCCCGACAGATCTTTGACTAATTTTTGCTGATCAGAGCCGCGAAAATTAAATCGGCCCACATAGGCCCTGGATGAACTCTCATATTTGCCGATGCGAATCATCTCGCTACCCTCGGATATTTCCTCCCAGACCGTTTTTTCACCGCTCAGACTATCTCTGCTTTGGTCGACATAGCCTAGCTGGACGGTCGCACCTAATTCAACGGTGCCCGCGTCAACCGTGGTCTGGCCACTGACCATTTTGAATAAAGTGGACTTGCCGGCGCCGTTACCACCGATGATTCCGACAATGGCGCCCTTTGGTACGGTGAACGTTAAATCAGATATCAACAGTCTATCGGCAAACGCCTTGCTGATACTATTAACACTGAGCACCTGGTCTCCCAGTCTGGGACCAGGCGGGATGTAGAGTTCCTGAGTTTCGTTTCTTGATTGGAACTCCTGCGAGTTAAGTTCTTCAAAGCGAGACAATCGCGCACGGTTCTTGGCTTGTCGTGCTTTCGGTTGCGATTGGACCCATTGCAGTTCAGCTTTGATTGCTTTCTGTCTTGATTGTTCCTGCCGTTCTTCGATTCCCAGTCTTTTTGCCTTGGTTTCGAGCCAGGCCGAGTAATTACCTTCATAGGGTATACCATAGCCCCGATCGAGTTCGAGGATCCACCCGGCTGCGTTGTCCAGAAAGTATCGATCGTGTGTTATGGCGACGACGGTTCCAGGGAAACTGGTAAGAAATCTCTCAAGCCAGGCCACACTTTCTGCATCCAGATGATTGGTGGGCTCATCCAGAAGCAGCATGTCTGGATTCGACAATAGCAATCGGCATAGCGCGACCCGTCTTTTCTCACCGCCGGACAGGTTGGTCACGTCGCTTTCAAAGGGTGGCAGGCGCAGCGCATCCGCGGCCACTTCCAGTTTACGCTCCAGATCCCAGCCTTCTGCTGCATCGATTTTCAGCTGCAGCGCGCCTTGTTGATCAAGTAATGCTGTCATTTCGTCGTCTGTCATAGGCTCGGCGAACCGGTCACTGATCCGGTTGAACTCATCCAGTAAATCCCTGGTCTCGCGTACGCCATCTTCTACATTGGCGCGCACGTCTTTACTTTCATCGAGTTGTGGCTCCTGGGCCAGATAACCTATTTTCAACCCGGTTTGGGGCCGTGCTTCGCCGAGAAATTCGTTATCTATTCCTGCCATGATTCGTAGTAAACTGGACTTACCTGATCCATTGAGGCCAAGCACGCCGATTTTCGCGCCTGGGAAAAACGAAAGTGAGATATCTTTTAAAATGGTGCGATTAGGTGGAACAACTTTACCCACCTGTGACATGGTAAAAACGAACTGTGCCATAAAGTATAGTCATCTGTGAACGAGTCGGGACAGTTTAGCATGGGGTATCGCTGCCTGTTGCTGGGTCGGGTAGAATTTGTTCTGGGTAAGAAAGGGTTACAGATGTATTGTCCATTTTGTGGTCACAGTGAAACCAAAGTAACGGATAGTCGCCTGGTTGCGGAAGGTAACCAGGTTCGACGTCGCAGAGAATGTCTGGCTTGCGGTGAGCGCTTCACATCCTATGAAACGGCTGAATTGCTAATGCCCCGAGTCATTAAAAGCAACGGCAATCGGGAACCGTTTAATGAGGAGAAGCTGCGCCTGGGATTGATGCGAGCCCTGGAAAAACGGCCGGTGAGTCTTGAAGGGGTAGAGTCCGTTATAACCCGAATCAAGCGGGCCTTGCGTGCCACAGGAGAACCGGAGATAAAGAGCCTGGAGCTGGGTGAACTGGTGATGGCAGAACTACGCGAGCTTGACGAGGTTGCCTATGTCAGATTTGCCTCGGTTTATCGAAGTTTCCAGGACATTCACGAGTTTAAGAAGGAAATTGATTCAATGGGTGAAAAAGACGACCAACTTCCCCATGAAGGTGGCTTGGATACCAGCAATGAATGATCAGTATTTTCTGGCTCAGGCCTTTACCTTGGCACGTCGTGGTATTTACACCACTGACCCCAACCCCCGGGTGGGTTGCGTGATTGTCCGCGATGGACAGATTATTGGCGAGGGTTTTCATCAATCTGCTGGACAAGGCCACGCTGAGGTAGTTGCTATTGATAATGCTGACGGTGATGTAAAAGGCGCCACGGTTTACGTAACGCTGGAACCCTGTAGTTATTTTGGGCGCACGCCTGCTTGCGCCAAAATGCTGGTTGAGAAAGGGATCAAGCGAGTGGTATCGGCAGACTATGACCCCCACCCGTTAAATGCAGGACAAGGATACGCTATTTTAGAAGCGGCCGGCATAGAGGTTGTGCGCCAGGCAAACCCTGAAAGTGCCCTGCAGTTGAATCCAGGCCATTACAAAAGCCACCAGCAGGGCTTGCCTTTCGTCAGGCTCAAAATGGCCTGCACGCTGGATGGCCGCACAGCGCTGGCCGATGGCAGTAGTAAATGGATTACATCTGCCAGCGCTCGTCTTGACGTACAGCGTCTGCGGGCTAGAAGTTCGTGTATAGTGACGGGTATTGAAACGATCCTGCAGGATGACCCGGCATTAACAGTTCGTGAACCGAATATAGATCCTCACGGCGGGGACCTTGCCATTAACAGGAAGCGCCCTGTTTATATTCTGGATAGCGGCCTGCGAACACCAATGTCTGCCAGGGTGTTAGCGCATCCGGATGCGCGAATTGTTTGTGGCCACAAACTGGACCAGGACCAGGCCAGGGTGATAGGTGCCAGCCTGAATGAGGATGGCAGAATCTGCCTGAAGCGTTTCCTGCAGGAATTGTCTGAACAAGGTGCTCTGGAAGTATTGTTTGAATGCGGCCCTACACTGGGTGGCGCATTAATTGATAGCGGTTTGTGTGATGAATTGATTATATATATGGCTCCCAAGTTAATGGGGTCCGGTAGGCCATTACTTCAGTTGCCAGAAATTGCTAATATGAGCGCGCTGCGAACATTTAGCTTTGATGATGTTCGTTCGATCGGGTCAGACTTGAGGCTGATCCTGAAACCAGGAAGTTAGATAACGGGTAAGACTATGACCAGATGGATTGAAGGTGATTTTTCTGCATCGACAGCCAATATTACGATTGTTTTGGCACGATTTAATGAGTTCGTTGTTGATAGTCTGTTGAAGGGTGCGTTAGATACTTTTCAGCGTCATGGGATATCTGAAAAACAGATTACGGTGGTAAAGGTGCCAGGGGCTTTTGAATTGCCTTTAGTGGCCCGAATAGCCGCAGAAAAACCAGATTGTGATGCTGTGGTTGCTCTGGGTGCAGTGATCCGGGGGGCGACACCCCATTTTGATTATGTTTCCGGGCAATGTGCCGGGGGCATAGCGCAAGTGGCAATGGATTGTAAAAAGCCGGTGATCTTCGGCGTGCTCACCACCGATACGATCGAACAGGCCATAGAACGATCTGGTACAAAAGCAGGCAACAAAGGTTCTGATTCGGCTTTGGCTGCCATTGAAATGATCAGCCTGCTTAGAAAAATGGGATGAAATCTACACCGTCCGCTCGACATCGTGCCCGACGTCTCGCTCTCCAGGCACTCTACCAGATGCAGTTTACTGATGAGCCCGCATCTGTTGTGGAACAGCAGTTTCTTGAGGGGAATGATCATAAGAGAGCGGACATTAATTTTTTCCGTGACATTATGGACTCTGTAGGAAGAACCAGAGATGATTTGTGGCAACTGGTGGCGCCCCATCTGGATAGGAAATCTGATCAGATCGACCCGGTTGAGCGGGCTATACTGTTGATAGCCTGTTTTGAACTGCGCGATCGTCTTGAGATACCGTTTAAGATCGTTATCTCGGAAGCGATCGAACTGGCAAAATTATTTGGCGCCACAGACAGCTATAAGTACGTTAATTCGATTCTTGACGAAGTTTCCAAGATAACCCGCCAGAGTGAACGAGGTAGCGCTGCCGATTAATGGAAAACACTGAATTCGATGTAATCGAGAAGTATTTTTCGCCCCTGGGACAGTGGAGTCTGGGTCACACGCTGGTCGGACCGGGTGATGATTGTGCGGTCGTTCAGGTGCCGGATTCCAGGCAGTTATGTATTTCTACTGACACGCTTATTAACGGTGTCCATTTCCCAGAGGGTGCGACGGGTCAAATGGTAGCACGAAGAAGTATTGCGGCTGCTCTCAGTGATCTAGCTGCTATGGGCGCAACACCTTTTGGTATGACCGGCGCATTGACACTGGTACAGGTCTCGGCACCGTGGCTGAAGGCATTATCGGCAGAAATCGGAGATCTGATTAAACAGTGGCAGGTTCCGCTGCTGGGCGGGAATTTATGCCAGGGCAATGAATTATCCATTACCTGGACGGTCATGGGATTGGTCAATCCCGGTGAGTTTCTGTTACGTTCAGGTGCTCAGCTAGGCGATGATATT